>DATFCZ010000139.1:0-4005 GCA_035252605.1 Steroidobacteraceae bacterium | reverse complement strand
GGATTGATGGTGGTGAAGCTCGTCGGCCGCTTCGAGGCGGTACGGTTGCGCGGCGGCTCTTCCGTCCTCGTCCTCAGGTCATGGTCCAACGCCGCGCTTTCCCTGAGACGACTGTCGACGAACGCGGTGAGCATCGCACGGGCGCTCTCGCTGTCGGCTTCCTGCCATCGCGAGAGCGCCGCGCGCAGCCAGACTCCATCGATCATGGCGGCAATCATCGCGGCAAGGCTGCGCGCCTCCTCGGCCGGCAACAGGCGTTTCAGCGCATGCCGCAGATTCGACAACATGCGGCGCTGGTACGCCGTCTGCACGCGCTTGAGGCCCTGCACGTGCAGCACCTGTCCCCAGAAGGCGAGCCAGGCGGTGCCGGTCCGCTGATCGAATTCCTCCGGCGAGAGGTTGGTGTCGATCACCGCCTGCACACGACCGCGAGGGGTGTGCACGAGCCGCAGGCGCTCGCGCACGCGCTCCTCGATGCGCCGCGCCAGTGTGCGGAAGGTGGCTTCGAGCAGGCCGTCCTTGTCGCCGAAGTAATGCGCGACCAAGCCCGCAGAGACGTTGGCGCGCTGGGCGATCTGCGCCAGCGTGCTGCCCACGTATCCCACCTCCGCGAGACTATCGATCGTGACCTCGATGAGCTGTCGGCGGCGCGCCTCCTCGGGCTCGTCGCGAGCTCCGGCAGAGTCCTGCGGCGCATTGCGGCGAGGGCTTGATTGCCTGTTCAATTCGATGCTCCGAAGGACGCTTTGCGAGGGCGCCGGGGAGCCGCGTGCGACAGGGCTTGCGAGTACATCGTTCCTGGGGATTCAGAGAGTTGCCGGTGTTGTTGTCTGTCGCGGCCAGCGCTTGAATAAGCGTTCAAGACGGCCGGATCATGAAATGGGGACGGCGCCCCGTCAAGTCGCGAAGCCATGATCCGGCGCGCGAGTGCGACGAGGCGCGCGTGATGTCGCATTCGTTCAAGGGAGCCGGCGCCCACATACTCGTAAGGGGCCGGCCGGGGTCGGCATCATTGCCGGCGACCGCCACGGCCTCTCTCGAAGGATCAGACGATGCAGCGCTTCTCCGCCCTCTCGCTCCTCCGGCGGGGCCTGTCCGGTCAGCGGGGCTGGCAACCGCAATGGCGCAGAGCCGAGCCGAAGGCTGGCTACGACGCCGTCATCGTCGGCGGAGGCGGACACGGACTCGGCGCCGCCTATTACCTCGCGCGGGAGCATGGTCTCACCGACGTGGCGGTGCTCGAGAAGGGCTGGATCGGCGGCGGCAACACCGGCCGCAACACCACCATCATCCGCTCGAACTACCTGCGCGACGAGAGCGCCGCGCTGTACGACCACGCGTTGACGATGTGGGAGAGCCTTTCACAGGATCTCAATTACAACGTGATGTTCTCCCCGCGCGGCGTCATGATGCTCGCGCATACGGTCCACGACGTGCAGGTGTTCAAGCGACACGTGCACGCCAACCGCGCCAACGGGGTGGACAACGAATGGCTGACGCCCGAGCAGGCGCGGGCCATCTGCCCACTGCTGCAGACGGATGACCTCCGCTTTCCGGTGCTCGGCGCCGCCTTCCAAAAACGCGGGGGAACCGCGCGGCACGATGCGGTGGCGTGGGGCTATGCGCGTGCCGCCGATGCGCTCGGTGTCGACATCATCGAGAACTGCGAGGTCACCGGCATTCGCCGCAACGCGCGCGGCGCCGTGGAGGCCCTCGAGACCTCCCGCGGCCTCATCCAGGCGCGCAGGATCGGCGTCTGCGCGGCGGGACACTCGAGCGTCATTCTGAAGATGGCGGGTGTGCGACTGCCGCTCGAGAGCTATCCGCTGCAGGCGCTGGTTTCCGAGCCCGTGAAGCCCATCTTTCCCTGCGTGGTCATGTCCAACACCATCCATGCCTACATCAGCCAGTCGGACAAGGGCGAGCTGGTGATCGGTGCCGGCACCGACGCCTATACCTCCTACACCCAGCGCGGGGGGCTGCACATCACGAGCCACGCGCTCGAGGCGATATGCGAGCTCTTCCCCATGTTCCGCCGCATGCGGATGCTGAGGAGCTGGGGCGGCATCGTCGATGTGAGTCCCGACCGCTCGCCGATCATCGGCAAGACGCCGGTACCGGGGCTGTACGTCAACTGCGGCTGGGGCACCGGCGGATTCAAGGCCACTCCCGGGTCGGCGCACCTCTTTGCCTGGACGATCGCCCGCGATCGGCCGCATCCGGTGAACGCGCCTTTCACGATCGAACGCTTCCGCGAGGGCCGCCTCATCGATGAGGCGGCGGCCGCGGCGGTCGCACATTGAAATGGGAACCACCGCGAGATGTTGCTGATCGAGTGTCCCTACTGCGGGGTGCGCCCCGAGCTCGAGTTCGTCTACGGCGGGCAGGCGCACGTGGCACGCCCGGCTCATCCCGCCGAGTGTACCGACGAGCAGTGGGTCGAGTTCCTCTACTTGCGGGATAACAGCAAGGGCGTGCATGCCGAGCGCTGGCGCCACACCCACGGCTGCGGCCGGTTCTTCAACGCCGTGCGCGATACGACGACCGATCAGTTCCTCGCCACCTACAAGATCGGCGAACAGCCGCCCGCTCCCTTGCTCGAGCGGGCGCGAGGGTCGCAGCCATGAGCGACCTGTTCCGCACGCCAAGCGGCGGCCGCATCGACCGCAGCCGCGCGCTGCATTTCAGATTCGACGGACGCGATTACACGGGCTTCGCCGGCGACACGCTCGCCTCGGCGCTCCTCGCCCATGGAGTGCACCTCCTCGGGCGCTCGTTCAAGTATCACCGACCGCGAGGCATCGTCGGTGCCGGCGCGGAGGAGCCGAACGCGCTCGTCACCGTCCGCCGGGACTCCGCCCGGCTCACACCCAACCTGCGCGCCACTCAGGTCGAGCTCTACGAGGGTCTCGAGGCGGAGAGTCAGAATCGCTGGCCGAGCCTCGGGCTCGATTTCGGCGCGATCAATGGTCTCCTGTCACCCTTCATTCCCGCCGGGTTTTACTACAAGACCTTCATGTGGCCGCGCAGCGCCTGGCGGCGGCTCTACGAGCCGAAGATCCGCGCCGCCGCAGGTCTCGGGCGTGCTCCCGAGCAGCCGGACCCCGACAGCTATTCCAACCGGTTTGCGCACTGCGACGTGCTCGTCGTCGGAGCGGGGCCGGCGGGACTTGCGGCCGCGACGGCCGCGGCGGCAAGCGGCGCGCGGGTGATCCTCTGCGACGAGCAGCCACAGCTCGGCGGCTCGTTGCTTTCCGAGCCCGCGGTGGACTCGGAGGCAGCGATCGAGGGCGAGCCGGCCGCGGCCTGGCTCGCTCGCACCCTGCAGAGGCTCGCATCCCATCCCCGGGTGACGGTTCTGACGCGAACGACTGCCTTCGGCTACTTTCCCCACAATCTGCTCGGACTCAACCAGCGCCTGAGCGATCATCTCGAAAAGCCCGCTCCCCACCAGCCGCGGGAGCGCCAGTGGCAGGTACGCGCCAAGGAAGTCGTGCTCGCGACCGGCGCGATCGAGCGGCCGCTCGTCTTTCCAGGCAACGATCGGCCCGGAATCCTGCTGGCCGCGGCGGCCCGAACCTATCTCAACCGCTACGGAGTGCGGGCCGGCTCCCGAGTGGTCGTGGTGACCGCATGCGATGAGGCCTATCGCGCCGCGCTCGATCTGCATCGGGCCGGAGTGTCCATCGCCGGCATCATCGATGTGCGTGCGCGCGCCGGCGACGGTGCGCTGCCCGAGGCGGCACGGCGCGCGGGGCTCTCCATCGAGACGCAGACGACCGTGCTCGGTACGCTGGGGCGCCTGCGCGTGCGCGCGATCCGCATTCAGAAGTTGGATTCAGCGGGTGGCCCGACCGGAGCCGCGCGGCGCATCCGCTGCGATGCAGTCCTCATGTCAGGCGGAATGACCCCGAGCGTACACCTCTTCTCGCAATCGCGCGGCAAGCTCACCTGGGACGAGAGCCTCGGGGCCTTTCTGCCGGCGCAACCGGCCGAGCGGGTCCG
>DATFCZ010000138.1:0-6441 GCA_035252605.1 Steroidobacteraceae bacterium | reverse complement strand
CTTCACTTGAAGATTTTGAGAATCATCAAACGAGAGCGAATCCAAAATGGCTCCAACTACTGCTGGACATTTTGGTCACTCGGTCTTTGCGCCCAAAGGCTCATTGACACGAGTCCCCACACAAATTACCTGCCAAATTTTTAAAGAGCATCCCGCAGCGCTTGAGGCCAAGGGAGTGGCGCGCATCGCTGCGCGCGAGTCGCGCATTTCGGCGCGCCCTCTCGAAAAGGGGCCGGCAGTATAGCCGTCGGCTCACTGCGGTCAACCCGTATTTTCCACCGCCTCTCCGCATCGCGGCCGAGGCTGCAAGGGGCGCGCAGTATAGCCCCCGGGCAAGGCTTGTCAATGAAATGTAAAGCGCCGGGCGGCGCCTCTTTCGGTCCCCGTCCTACTTGAGGCTGAAAGCCATATCTTTCAATGGCTTGGAACCGATCCGCTTCGCCCTACCACTCCCCATCCATGGCGGCTCACCCCTTGGGCTCGAGCCGCACCCGCGCGAAGCGCCGCGAGCCCACCTGCAGCACGAGGTCCGCCCCGGCATTCAAGAGGAGCGCCCGGTCGGTGACCCGCTCGCCGGCGATCCGTACCGCCCCTTCCTCGATCTTGCGGGTGGCTTCCGAGGTACTGGCGGCGAGCCCGGCGGCCTTCAAGAGGCTCGGGAGCTTGATCCCCGCGGCTTCCACCTGAAGCACCCGGGGCGGGAGGTCCGCCGGCACGGTCCGATCGCTCACCCGGGCGAGAAACTCGCGCTGGGCCCGCTCGGCTTCCGTCCCCCCGTGAAAGCGCGCGGTGATCTCCTTGGCGAGCTCGAGCTTGATGTCGCGGGGATTGCGCCCCTCGGCGGCCGCCTTCCTGAGCGCGGCGATCTCGGCGAGCGGCCGGAAGGAAAGGAGCTCGTAGTACCGCCACATGAGCTCATCCGAGACCGACATGACCTTGCCGAACATGTCGGTGGGCGGCTCGGCGATGCCGATGTAGTTGCCGAGGGATTTCGACATCTTGTTGATGCCGTCGGTCCCCTCGAGCAGCGGCAGGGTGATCACCACCTGCGGCTCCTGCCCGTAGGCGGTCTGCAGCTGGCGCCCGACGAGGAGATTGAATTTCTGATCGGTGCCGCCCAACTCGACATCCGCCTTGAGCGCGACCGAGTCGTAGCCTTGCGCGAGCGGGTAGAGAAACTCGTGGATGGAGATCGACTGGCCGCTCTTGTAGCGCTTGGCGAAATCGTCGCGCTCGAGCATGCGCGCCACCGTGTAGTGGGACGCCAGACGCACGAAATCCGCAGCCTGCATGGGCGAGAGCCACCTCGAGTTGAAGTCGATCGTGGTGCGCTCGGGATCGAGGATCTTGAACACCTGGCGCTCGTAGGTGCGGGCGTTCGCCTGCACCTCCTCGGGCGTCAACGCCGGCCGGGTCTGATTGCGGCCGCTCGGATCGCCGATCAAGCCGGTGAAGTCCCCGATGAGGAAGATCACCTCGTGGCCGAGCTGCTGGAACTGGCGCATTTTGTTGAGCAGCACGGTGTGCCCCAGGTGCAGGTCCGGGGCGGTCGGGTCGAAGCCCGCCTTCACGCGCAGGGGCTTGCCCCGGGCCACCTTGCGGGCAAGGTCGCTCTTGAGCAGCACCTCCTGGGCGCCGCGCTCGAGCTCGGCGAGCTGGTCGTCAAAGTTCATGATTCTCCGGGCTATCCCGTAGCCTTGTAACAATCAATGTAATAATCGATCAAGCGAGTGTAGTCGATGAGCCGCCAGGCCGTGCATCCGCGCCGGTAGTCTGCTGTACTTGAGGGTATGGATGCCCCCGACCTCAAGTCACCCGGCTTCTACTTCAACCGCGAGCTCTCCTTTCTCGAGTTCAACCGGCGGGTGCTGGCCCAGGCTTTCGATGAGTCGGTGCCGCTGCTCGAGCGGTTGCGCTTCCTCTGCATTTCCTCGAGCAATCTCGATGAGTTCTTCGAGATCCGGGTGTCGGGCTTGAAGCAGCTGCTCGAGCTCGGCTCCGGCCAGTTCGCCGCCGACGGCATGTCGCTCGAGCAGCAGCTCGCCGCCATCCACGAGCGCGCCTCCGAGCTCGTGGCCGAGCAGTACCGCTGTCTCAACGAGGTGCTGCTGCCGGCGCTCGCGGTGCGCGACATCCTGCTCCTGGGGGGCACCGACTGGAGCCCCGAGGCCGAAAAATGGCTGGAGCAGTATTTCGAACTCGAGGTCGAGCCGGTGTTGAGTCCCCTCGGGCTCGATCCGGCGCGCCCCTTTCCCCGCATCCAGAACAAGAGCTTGAACTTCATCGTGCGCCTGGAGGGCAAGGATGCCTTCGGCCGCGACAGCGAGCTTGCCATCGTGCAGGCGCCGCGCTCGCTGCCGCGCGTCGTGCCGGTTCCGATCGAAGGCGGGCGGCGCACGCTGGTTCTGCTCACCGGCATCGTTCAGGCCTTCGTACAGAAGCTCTTCGCCGGCATCAAGGTCGTCGGCTGCTATCAGTTCCGGGTCACCCGCAATAGCGATCTTTTCGTCGACGAGGAGGAGATCGACGATCTGCGCCGCGCGCTCGAAGGCGAGCTCGCCCACCGGCGCTATGGCGCGGCGGTGCGGCTCGAGACCTCGCGCGACTGTCCGGCGGACATCGTGCAGTTTCTGCTCAGACAGTTCGCGCTCAAGGAAGTCGACACCTACAGCGTGCCCGGCCCGGTGAATTTGAACCGCCTGGAGGCCGTGTACGATCTGGTGCAGCGGCCGGACCTCAAATATCCGGTGTTCACCCCCGGCATGCCGCGCCGCCTCGCGGCCAGCACCGATCTTTTCGCCACCATCGGCCAGAAGGACGTGCTGCTGCACCATCCATATCAGAGCTTTGCGCCGGTCATGGATTTCCTGCGCCAGGCGGCGAGCGATCCCAACGTGCTCGCCATCAAGCAGACGCTCTATCGGACGGGGAGCGATTCGCCCATCGTCGATGCGCTGGTGTCGGCGGCGGGCGCCGGCAAGGACGTCACCGTCATCATCGAGTTGCGCGCGCGCTTCGACGAGGAAGCCAACATCGAGCTTTCCAACCGCCTGCAGGAGGCGGGCGCGCACGTCATGTACGGGGTCGTCGGCTACAAGACCCACGCGAAGCTCACCCTGGTGGTGCGCCGCGAGCCGGGCGGAATCCGCCGCTACTGCCATCTCGGCACCGGCAACTACCATCCGCGCACCGCGCGTCAGTACACCGACTACGGCCTCTTCACCTCCAATGACGAGGTCGGACAGGACGTGCACGAGCTCTTCCTGCAGTTGACGAGCCTCACGCAGACCCCGAAGTTAAACCGCCTGGTTCAGTCGCCGTTTGGCCTGCACGAGAGCTTCATCGCCAAGTTGGATCGGGAGGCGGCGCACGCGCGTGCCGGCCGGCCTGCGCGCGTGATCCTGAAGATGAATGCCCTGGTCGAGCAGCAGTCCATCGAGGCGCTCTACCGCGCCTCCCGCGCCGGAGTGAGAGTCGAGCTCATCGTGCGCGGCGTGTGCGCGCTGCGCCCGGGCGTGCCCGGGGTGTCGGAGAACATTCGCGTACGCTCCATCATCGGGCGCTTCCTCGAGCATTCGCGCGTGTTTTATTTCGAGAACGGCGGCGAGAGCGAGCTCTACTGCGCAAGCGCGGACTGGATGGAACGCAACTTCTTCCGTCGCGTCGAGGTGGCCTTCCCCATCGAGCGCGCCTCGCACCGGCAGCGGATCCTCGAGGACCTGACGCGCTACCTCGAGGACAACTCGCAGGCGTGGCGGCTCCTCGCGGACGGCCGCTACCAGCGCCTTTCCCCCGGCGAGGAGCGGCCGCGGAACGCGCAGATGGAGCTGCTCGCGGCCTACGCGGCCGGGCCGGGCTTCACGCCGCCCGCGCCGCCCGAAGACGCTATCGACCCCTACTGAACACCCGCAGCCGCAGCCCCGCCGCCCGAAGGTAGTCCACCTCCTGCTGAAGATCGGCCGAGGTCAGCGGGTGCTCTTTCAACCAGCGCGCCGGGAATAGGAGCTCGAGCGACTTGGGCGCCGCCTTGACCTCGATGGGGGGTACCGCGGTGGGGCTTCGGCCCCGATTGAGCAACACCGCAAGCCGCAGGATGACGATGAGCGGGATGGAGTTGCGGTCCCAGGGCGGGACCAGCTCCTCGAGCCCCTCGAGCGCGAGCTTGCGGCGATGCGCCCCCACCACTCTGGCGAGGAGCCGCTGCTCATCGCGCGAGAATCCCGGCATGTCGGCGTTCTCGAGGAGATAGGCGCCGTGCCGGTGATAGCCGCTGTGGGAGACATCGAGACCGATCTCGTGGAGCCGCGCCGCCCATTTCAACACCAGGTCGGCGGGCGGATCCGCCTGAAGCTTCCACACGTCCCGGGTCTGCTCGAGGAAATCGAGCGCCGTCGTCTCGATGCGCTCGGCCTGCGCGAAATCGACGTGATAGCGCTGCTGCATGCCGCGCACGGTGCGCTCGCGCGCATCCTCGTCCGTATAGCGGCCCACCATGTCGTAGAGGAGCCCCTCGCGCATGGCGCCATCGGCGATGCGCATCTCCTTGATCCCGAGCCCGCCCACGATCTCCGCGAGAATGGCGATGCCGCCCGGGAATACCGGCCGGCGCTCCTCGGTCAGGGGCGCGAGCTTGAGCTCCCGTACGTGTCCCGCCTGCACGAGATAGTCGATGGTACGCTCGAGGCCGGCGGGAGTTATCGCCATCGCCTGCGGGTCGAGCTCACGGATCGACTCGCCGATCGCCCGCACGGTGCCCGAGCTGCCCGCGCTGCGATCCCAGCCGCGGCGCTTGAATGCCGCCTGCACCGGCTCGAGCTCGAGACGCGCCGCCACGCGCGCGGCCGCCATGCGCTTGGCGGAGATCTTGCCGTCGCGAAAGAACCGCTCGCTCAAGCTGACACAGCCCATCTGCAGGCTCTCAAGCTCGAGCGGCGTGAGCCCCTCGCCGATGATGAGCTCGGTGCTGCCGCCGCCGATGTCCACCACCAGGCGCTTGCCGGGCTCGCTCGGCATGGTGTGGGCGACACCGGCGTAGATGAGCCGCGCCTCCTCCATGCCGGAGATGATCTCGATCGGATGCCCGAGCGCCTCGCGGGCACGCTCGAGAAAGGCCTGCTTGCGGTGAGCCACGCGCAACGCGTTCGTCCCGACCACCCGCACGCTGTCGGCGCGCATGTCGCGCAGCCGCTGGCCGAAACGCTGCAGGCACGCGAGCGCCCGCGCCGCCACCTCCTTGTCGATACGGCCGTTCTCCTCGACGCCCGCCGCCAGGCGCACCATCTCGCGCAACCGGTCGATGATGACGAGCTGGCCGTGGGTGTAGCGCGCCACCACCAGGTGAAAGCTGTTGGAACCGAGATCTACCGCGGCGAGGACATCGGGGACCGGACGTGCTGCCGGCTCCGCGGAAGCTTTCTGGCTGTCGCGGGGAGAGGCGGCCGGGCGCACGCTAGGAAAGGCGGCTCAGGCGGAGAAGGAGGAGCCGCAGCCGCAGGTGGTCGTGGCGTTGGGATTTCGGATCACGAACTGCGCCCCGTCGAGCCCCTCGCGGTAATCGATCTCCGCGCCCATGAGGTACTGCACGCTCATGGGATCGACCAGGAGCTTCACCCCGAGGTTCTCGATGCAGGTGTCCCCGTCCTGGATCTGCTCGTCGAACTCGAAGCCGTACTGCAGCCCGGAGCATCCACCGCCCTGCACGAAAACCCGCAGCATGAGGCTCGGATTGCCCTCGCCCCGGATGAGCTCGCCCACCTTGCGGGCGGCCGCATCGGTGAAGAGCAGGGCGGGGGCTTCCAGTTCGGCTTCAGGGGTGCTCATAGGATGAGTCTAGAAGGGCGGTGCCTCAAAGGTCAAAGGCGCAGTTCTCAGGCTTAGGCGGCGCCTTGGGTCTGCTCCTCGGGCGCGAGCCGGACCAGCCGGCCCGTGATCTGGG
The DNA here is from genome assembly GCA_035252605.1 of Steroidobacteraceae bacterium. GTDB lineage: Bacteria > Pseudomonadota > Gammaproteobacteria > Steroidobacterales > Steroidobacteraceae > 13-2-20CM-66-19. Next base: position 506 of record DATFCZ010000138.1, on the reverse strand, counting down.
CACCCATGGTCATCTCGATGACTCCGTAATAGACGTCGCCTTCGACGCGGGCGCTCGGCCCGAGGACGACGCGCCCGCGAGCCACGATGTCACCACGCACCGTTCCATGCAGAACGACCTCGGTGGCCTCTACCGATCCTTCTATGGAGCCGGTATCGCTCACTGACAAGGAGGCGGGACTCTGGGGATCGGCCCGAACGTTCCCTTGGACATGGCCGTCGAGGTGCAGGCCACCGGCGAACCCGACGTCGCCGTGAACCCTGACCGACTTCGCAATCAAGGTATCGATGCGGACATTCTCGCTACGGGACATCGACGGCGCTCCAGGGGAAAGTCTGGCTGAGCGGGGCAACGTTCTTGTGGCTTGAGGCGACCTCGACCGTCAGGTGCGCGGGGCGAAAGCCAGGCGGCAGGGCCACCGTCTGCTCGAGCTCCTGATAGTAGCGGAAGTCGTAGGGCACATCGGCTGCGGCGCCGGCCGCACCGGCGCCACCGCCAGCCGCGCT
>DATFCZ010000137.1:0-49723 GCA_035252605.1 Steroidobacteraceae bacterium | reverse complement strand
GTAGGTGAGCGGCCGGTTGAGCGCCGCGGCGATGAGCCGCCCCCAATAGGGCAGGCGCGCGCCGCCGCCGGTCACGCTGATGTCGCTCACGGGCCGCCCGGCGGGGTCATGCGCTTGCGCCGGATCGCCCCCTTCTGTGAGCACATCGAGTCCGTCGGCGAAGGCGAGGGCGACACCCTCGAGCACCGCTCCGGCAAGCTCCGCCGGAGTCGTGTCGGGGCGCAGGCCGAAGAAAACACCGCGGCAGTTCGGGTCGTTGTGGGGCGTGCGCTCACCGGTGAGGTAGGGGAGAAAGAGCGGTGAGTGACGGCTCAAGCCCCGAGCCTCCGCGCCGGCGACGAGCTGCGGCAGGTCGCTGGCGCCCAGGAGCTGCGCCACCCAATCGAGCGTACTCGCCGCGCTCAACATCACCGACATCTGATGCCAGCGATGCGGCAGGCAGTGACAGAAGGCGTGGCTCGCCCGCTCAGGATTCGGGCGAAAGCGATCCGTCACCACGAAGAGCACGCCCGAGGTGCCGAGCGAGAGGAACGCGTCGCCGGCTCGTACGACGCCCAACCCCACCGCGCTCGCGGCGTTATCGCCACCGCCGCCCGCGACGGTCACTCGCGGGATACCGAGCGCATCGGCGGCCGCCGCGGTGAGCGTGCCGGAGGCGCTCGAACCTTCGACGAGGCGCGGCATGTGGGCGCGGCCGAGATCGGTGGCCGCGAGCATGGCATCGGACCATTCCCGCCGGCCAACGTCCAACCAGCCGGTGCCGGAGGCGTCGGACAGGTCGCTCACTTTCTCGCCGGTCAGGCGCAGCCGCACGTAGTCCTTGGGCAGCAGCACGCTCGCGGTGCGGCGGAACACGTCGGGCTCGTGCCGCGCCACCCAGAGGAGCTTCGGCGCGGTAAATCCCGGCATCATGATATTGCCGGTGATGGTGCGTGAGGCGGGCTCGCGGCGCTCAATCTCCAGGCACTCCTCGGCCGAGCGCCCGTCGTTCCAGAGAATTGCGGGCCGCAGCGGCCGCTCATGCGCATCGAGCAGCGTCGCGCCGTGCATCTGACCCGAGAGCCCCAGGGCCCGGACCGCGGCGCGCTCGGCGCGCGGGAGGGCACTGACTGCGCGCAAGGTCGCGAGCCACCAGGCCTCGGGGTCCTGCTCCGAGAATCCGGGCGCGGGACGGCTGACTTCGAGCGGGGCGGAGGCGGAGTGCAAGAGCGACCCCTGCTCCGTGAGGAGCACGGCCTTGACACTCGAGGTGCCGATGTCGATGCCGAGGTACAGGCGGCGCTCCGGTCTTAAGTAGAGTGCGCCGCGATGGTAGCGGTATCAGAGAGCGGGTGTCAATGCGGCTCAGAGGCGCGGTCGGCTTGCAATGGACTCATGTAGCGGTCCACCATTGCCCCATCCTTTGGGCCATTTGACGTGTCAAAGACAGCAGCCTCGGTCACTCTCGCCTTGGGACCGCGCGCCCCGGAGGTGACGCTGCTGCGCTGGCTTTACGATGAGATTCGCCTGGCTGTGATCGAGGGCAGGCTCGCGCCCGGCACCCGCTTGCCCTCGAGCCGCAGCATCGCGCGCCACTACCACATGGCTCGCGGCACCGTGGTGGCCGCATTCGATCACCTGGCCGCCGAAGGGTACGTGGAAGGCAACGTCGGCAGCGGTACCTTCGTGCGGCGGATGCCGCCCGCCGCGTTGGCAGAGCCGAAACCACGGATACGCCAGCGGCCGGGCGCGGCAAGACCGACCCTCTCGGTACGCGGTCAGCGACTGGCGGGTCATCCCTTTCCGCTTCCCTGGGCAGGTCGTGAGGTCCACAGCTTCCTGCCGGATCGGGCTGCGCTCGAAGCGTTCCCGTTGGCGACCTGGAGCCGCATCAGCGGGCGCTGTCTGCGGCGCGCCACTGCCGACCGCCTGCTCGCGCACGGCGCGACCCGCGGCTTGCCGGCGCTGCGCGAGGCGATCGCCGCCTATATCGGCCTCACCCGCGGGGTGAGATGCACCCCCGAGCAGGTCGTCATCACCTCGGGAACCCAACAGTCGCTCGATCTGCTCGCCCGGCTGCTGCTCGATGACGGGGATCGCGCCTGGATGGAGGACCCGGGATACCCGGCAGCGACGTTGCTCCTGCGAGCATCGGGAGCGCAGGTCGCAGGCGTGCCGGTGGACGAGGAGGGGATCGACTGCGCGATCGGCTATCGCCGCTGCCGGCTCGCCAAGCTCGCTTACGTGACCCCGAGCTGCCAGTTTCCCCTGGGGCATGCGATGTCGCTGCAGCGGCGGCTCGAGCTCGTGCGCTGGGCGGGGGAGGTCGGGGCGCTGATATTCGAGGACGACTACGACAGTCAGTTGGGATTTGCCGATCGTCCGCTCGTGGCGCTGCAGAGCCTCGATCGCACGGGGTCGGTCGTCTACTCCAACAGCTTCAGCAAGATGCTCTTTCCCTCGCTCAGGCTCGGGTTCTTCGTGGCTCCCGAAAGTCTGCTGGATGCGGTGACGGCCGCGCGCTCGGTGCTGCAGCGCTTTCCGTCGGTGCTCGAGCAGGCGGTGTTGGCGGAGTTCATCTCGGCCGGGCACATGGAGCGGCATATGCGCCGCATGCGCGAGCTTTACACGGCGCGGCTCGAGGCACTCGTGCGAGCCGCCCAGCGCGATATCCCGGATGTCATCCGGCTCGCACCGATCCGCTCCGGCCTGCAGATCGTGGGCTGGCTCGGCAACGGAATCGACGATGTCGAGGTCTGTCGCGCCGCCCTGGCTCAGGGCATCTACGCGGCTCCCCTCTCCCGCTTTGCGATCGAGCGGGTGCTGCCGCCCGCCATGGTGTTGTATCCGGCCGCGACCGATGTGCGCGCCATCCGGCGAGGGGTCGCGCAATTGGGCTCGATTCTGCGCGCCATGCCGCGCGGCGCGGCGGCTATGTCCAGGGGTTGAGAACGGACTTCACTGAGGTCTGAAAGTCCACCTCGTTCCGCGTCACCAGCGTGAGGCCATGAACTTGCGCGGTAGCCGCAATGAGCGCATCCATGGCATGGATGGGCTCACCGCGTGCTTCGCGGCGGGCGAGCAAGCGGCCCCATTCATCGGCGATCGCCCCGTCCACGGCGATGATTCGAGCTTCAAATCGCAATGGCAGATCGTTGCTCAGCCATTCCTCGAGACGACGGCGGCGGGCGCTTGGAGCCAGGCGTTCGATTCCGTGCCGCAGCTCCGCGAAAGTGACCACACTGAGGAAGACCTCATCCTCGTTGACTTCGGCCAGCCATTCGACGACGCCTGGGTTGGGCCGAGGCTTAGTCCACTCGGAGACGACGTTGGTATCGAGCAGAAAGCTCACAAGCCTGTCGAGCGCAGACGATCCCTGGAGCGCCGACTTTTCAATCCCGAGCCGCGCAGCGGCGAGGCCCTGAAGAAATCGGCGAGGGACCCGCTGCGCTGCGTCCTGCGCTCCCATTCCTCGGCATCGATGATGACCGCGGTTCGACGGCCGTTACGGGTGATGGTCTGCGGACCGCGCGTGCGCGCGTGCTCGATGAGCTCACTCAGTTTCGCCTTGGCCTCGGCGACCGTCCAAATATCGCTGTCCACGCGTGTTTCCTCCGTTCTGGTCAAGATAGTCATTATAGTCATTTCGATCGAGCAATGGGAAGGCACGACCACTGAACCGGAAATGGTCCAATACTTTGAATAATGGTCGGCCTACGATGTCGCTCCGATCGAGCCATGCGAGGCGATCTATGTACTTGCGCAGAGTCGGTGTGGGGCACTTGCTTTATGCGGTGAGCTTCGCGCTCATCGGGGCGATGAGTCTCGGCTTCCATGACTTTCTGCTCTTTCAGCAGCCGGTACCCGCGGGGCTGCCGTGGCGAGAGCCGCTCGCTTTGGTTTCCGCGGCGCTCATGCTGCTTCCCGCTCTGGGCCTTCTCTTTCCTTCGACCGCGAAGGGCTCGGCGCTGACACTCACCGGCTTCGTGGCGCTCTGGATCGTTGCGCTCTGGATCCCGAAGGTTCTGACTCATCCCGGCGTCGAGGCAAATTGGCTGGGGGTGGGAGAAGACCTGACGCTCGTGGTGGGAGGCTGGCTCATCTATCGCGCGGACCCCTCGGCGAGTCTCGGCTCGCAGGCCGCGGCGGAACGAGACGACGCCACCATCCGGATGGCACGGCGTCTCTTTGGGCTCGCGCTGGTGCCGATCGGCCTTTCGCACTTCGTTTACCTCAAGGATGCCGCGAATTTCATACCGGCATGGATGCCGTATCACGTGCCGCTGACCCTCCTTGCCGGTGGCGGGCACATCGCCGCGGGTCTCGCCATCGCCTTGGGGATCGTGCCGCCTCTCGCCGCGATGACCGAAGCCAGCATGGAGAGTCTGATCACGCTGATCGTCTGGGTGAGCGCCATCGCGTCGAAGCCGGCCGATCACCAGAACTGGGTGAACCTCCTCATCTCGAGCGCCGAGACCGCGGCCGCCTGGGTGGTGGCGGCGTCCTACTCCGGGCGCGTTGCGCTCACTCGAGCCGCGCAGCGTCAGGCGATCAGCGGGTAACTTCGAGAGTGGCGGTCTTCAAATCGACCGAGCTCGGGCCCGCCATGATGTCGAATGTGCCGGGCTCGACGACGTGGTGCATGTTCTCATCCCAGATGGCAAAGTCGTCCCAGCCGAGATTGAACTGCACGTGAGTCGAGGCGCCGGGCGCGAGCGACACCCGCTTGAATCCCCTCAGTACTTTCACCGGCTCGGTCACCGAGGTGACGAGCTCGTGGAGGTAGAGCTGCACGATCTCATCGCCGGCGACCTTGCCGGTGTTGCGCACCTCGACGGTGACGGTTACCGAACCGGTTGCGGGAACACTCGCCGCCGACAGCACCGGAGCACCCACCTCGAAGGTGGTGTAGGAAAGTCCGTAGCCGAAGGGGAAGAGGGGCGAGTTGTCCGCGAACTGATAGCCGCGGTGAGCGCTCGGCTTCTCATCGTAGTTGTAGGGCACGAACCCCACCGAGCGCGCAATGGTGACGGTGAGCTTGCCGCCGGGGTCGCTCTTGCCGAAGAGGACTTTCGCCATGGCGGTGCCTCCTTCCTGGCCGAGGTACCAGCCCTCGATGAGCGCGTTCGCCTTGTTCGCGATCTCGCTCACCGCGAGCGGACAGCCGTTGATGAGTACCACGACCACCGGTTTGCCGAGCGAGAACATCGCATCGGCGAGCTGCTGCTGCTCATCGATGAGCTGCAAGCTGTCGCGATCGCCCAGGTGATTGTCCGCCCAGCCCTCGCGGCAGAGGGCTCCCCGGGTACCGATGGCGAGCACGATCTCATCCGCCTGGCGCGCGACCTGTACGGCTTGCCGGATGAGCGCGCGGTTTTCCGCGGGCGTGGGGAGCACGACCTGATCGGTGTACTGATCGCCCCGCTCGACCAGCTTGACTCCCTTGGCATACACCACCCGCACGCGATGACCCACGAGCGAGCGGATGCCCTCGAGTATGCTGACGGAATGGGCGGGCACCTCGGAGTAGCCTCCGAGGCGCGCGACGGCGGCATTGGGGCCGATCACGGCCAGCGTCTTGATGCGCTCGGGTTTGAGCGGCAATGTGCCGTCGTTCTTGAGGAGGACGATGCTCTCCTGCGCCGCCTGCACCGCGAGCGAGCGCGCTTCGGCATCGTCCGTGACCTTCTCGGCGTAGCGCACATCCGCGTAGGGATGCTCGAAGAGCCCCGCCAGGAACTTCAAGCGCAGCACGCGGCGCACCGCGGTATCGATTTGCGCCTCGGTGACTTTGCCCTGCGCGAGCGCCTGCGGCAGATGGGCGAAGGCTTCCCCGTCCGGCGTGTCATCGTCCACGCCGGCCTTCAGCGAGAGGGCGGCTGCATCGGTGAGGTTACCGACCACGTGGTGCAGGGACATGAGCTGCTCGATGCCCTCGTAGTCGCTCAACACCACTCCCTTGAAGCCCCAGTCGTTGCGCAGGAGGTCGGTGAGCATCCAGTGATTGGCGTGCGAGGGAATGCCGCCGATCTCGTTGTATGAGGCCATCACCACCTGGGCATTCGCCTCGCGGATGGCGGCGTGATAGGCCGGCAGATACATCTGCAGCAGCGTCCGGCGCGTGATCTCGGCGGGACCTACGTTGCTGCCGGCTTCCGGCACGCCATACGCCGCCATGTGTTTGAGAGTCGCGAACACACGGTTCGCACCTAGCGGCAGGGTATCGCCCTGGAGCCCGCGGACCTCGGCCACACCCATGCGGCTTGCGATGTAGGGATCCTCGCCGAAAGTCTCCTCGATCCGTCCCCAGCGCGGATCGCGCCCCAGGTTGATGACCGGGGTGAGCAGCAACTGCACGCCGCGGGCCCGGGCCTCGCGCGCGACGACCGTATAGATGCGAGTGACGAGCGACGGGTCCCAGGTGCTGCCGAGCGCGATCGCCTGCGGGAAGCTCGTGGCATCCCGCGCCATGTAGCCGTGCAAGCCTTCCCCGTGAAAGAGCGTCGGGATCCCGAGGCGCGTGTGATCCATCGAGTAGTGCTGCACCGCGTTGACGAAGTCCACCGTCTGCGGCACGTCACGAAAGACATTCTGCAGCGGATCGTTGCTCTCGAGCGGAACGCGGTCGCTCGGCCTTGCGACCTGCCCGATGCCATCAGGAAAGACCCGGCTCGCCTTGGCGGCATCGAAATTCCCGCGAGCGTCCTCCACCTCGCCCTTGCGCTGCCAGATGCAGGAGATCTGCGCGAGCTTCTCCCCGAGGGTCATCCGGGAGAGGAGGTCGTCGACGCGCGCATCGACGGGCGCGCGCGGATTCTTATAAAGGGGCTGGCCGGCCGCGGCTGCCGCGGAGCTCGCGACGCCCGCGAGGAGGGACGATGCCAGGAGAAGCGCCTGCAAGGGGCGCGGGCCCGTACGCCGGGCGCGGGACATGCGGCAACGCGACACGATCTTCCCCCTGCTCGTTCGGCCGATTCCGATATGATAACGATACCACAAGCCTGTGCGGGGAGCGTGAGGCCGTGAACGCATGAGAAGCGTCGGCACCGTCAGGTGGCGCATCTGCGCACTGCTTTTCTGGGCAACGACGCTCAACTACATCGACCGGCAGGTGCTCGGAGTGCTCGCGCCGAGCTTGGGGCACGCGCTCGGCTGGACGCAGCTCGACTACAGCCATATCGCCGCGGCCTTTCAGATCGCGTACGCCATCGGGCTCGTGTTCGCCGGCACGATCATCGACCGGTTGGGCACGCGCCTCGGCTATGCGCTCTCGATCGCGGTGTGGGGTCTTGCCGCGGCAGGTCATGCGCTCGCGCGCACGGTGCTCGAGTTCGCGCTGGCGCGTTTCGTGCTGGGCCTGGGGGAGGCGGGAAATTTCCCCGCGGCGGTGAAGACGGTCGCCGAGTGGTTTCCTCAGCGCGAGCGGGCGTTCGCCACCGGACTCTTCAATGCGGGCTCCAACATCGGGGCGGTGCTCGCGCCGCTCGCCGTTCCGGTCGTGGCATCGGTCTGGGGTCTGCGCTCGGGATTTTTGTTCACGAGCGCACTGAGCGCCCTATGGCTGGTGACCTGGCTCCTCTACTACCGACCGCCGGAGCGTCACACCGCAGTCACGGCGGGCGAGCTCGCCACCATCCGCGGCGAAGAGTCAGTGACCCCATGCCCGCCATCCTCACCGCCGAGGCGCGTGCCTTGGCTGCATCTGCTGCGCTATCGGCAGACTTGGGCGTTTGCGGCCGGGAAATTCCTGACCGACCCCGTCTGGTGGTTTCTGCTCTTCTGGCTGCCGAAGTTCCTGCACCATCGCTATGGCTTGAATCTCACCGAGCTCGGACCGCCGCTCGTCGCGATCTACGTGATGGCGGACATCGGCAGCATCGCCGGCGGCTGGATCGCGGGGAGGCTCATGAGAAGAGGTTGGAGCCTCAATGCCGCACGCAAGGGCGCGATGCTGCTTTGCGCGGTGGCGGTGGTGCCCATCGTGTGGGCGCCACACATTCATGCGCTCTGGGGCTCGGTCGCGCTCATCGGACTCGCGACGGCAGCGCACCAAGGGTGGTCAGCGAACCTCATGACCACAGCCTCGGATCTCTATCCGAGCGCGGCGGTCGCTTCGGTCGTCGGGCTCGGCGGCTTCGCGGGCGCGGTCTCGGGGGCCCTGGTATCGACCGCTGTCGGATATCTCCTGCAGGCGACCGGCAGCTACGCGCTGCTCTTTGCCAGTGCCGGAGCCATGTATCTGATCGCGCTCGGCGTCATTCACGTCCTGGTGCCGCGGCTCACGCCCGCCGCGCTCATATGAGACGGCTACTGGGTTGACCTGGCGGTCGCCGCGGGGATTCCCGCCTTGTGCTCCCCGTTGTACAGGGCGGTGACCCTGTCGTTGCCCAAGTCGCGAACGGCGCCAACGAGCGCAGCGTGATAGCAGTGCAGCCACACCGCCGGATCGCCATACCCGCCGTCGGGTGTCTTGCAGACCTCCCGAGCGGCCAGTTTGAGACGCTGATACAGAGTTGACGCGCCGTCGGTAAGCGCCAGGTTGAGGTCGGCGTATGTGACCACCATGCTGCGGATTGGACCGCCACCAGTGGACTCCCGAAGACCTGTAGGGCTTTTCGGTCTCGCAAGCTCGCGGCAATCGCGGCTGACGGTCGTTGTTACCGCGTGCCGGTCGGCCATTGCGTGCGTCGGGACAATCCAAGAGAGCGCTATCAACAGCGTAGCGCCCAACGCGGCGTGGCGGCACCCCAAGGGCTCCGACCCGATCGATTCCGTGTTCATATGGCAACCAGTCACAGTCACGCGATTGGTACCCGACCGCGCGATGCGCGGTTTCATCAAGAGGCGCATGGGCGCAGCTCGCGCGTGGAAACTCCTGCCAGCTGAGGGGTTAGCATGACGTACTGCTTGGGATGGCTGGTCAAGCTGATCGTGTGCGCCTCGGCCGTGACTCTCATTCTGCGATAGGGCGGCGGGCGCCCTCAGGCGGCCCCTGATCATCTTCTGAAAGGAAAAGCGCCGCCCCGAGACTGATAGTCGGCTATGTCGAAGCATGAGGGTATGCCACGGTGAATCGGACGATTACCTCGGGCGATGACGCCAAGCGACCCACGGACCCTGCGAGCGGCGACGGCACCCGCAGTCGAGGACAGTCATCCGAACGCTCGAGGTTCACCTTCGAGCAAGTCGCCGCAGAACATGCGCCGATGATCAGACGCATCGCCGCGAGCCACGAGGCCAATACCCATCTGGCGCAGGACCTCATTCAGGAGATTCTATTCGCGCTATGGAAGGCGCTGCCTTCGTTCCGGGGCGAAGGCTCCATGCGAGCCTTCGTAGCGAGAATCGCGACCAATCGGGCGGTCAGCCACGTGAAGCAGGCAATCAGGCTCAATGAGGGCGGAGAAATCACCGAGCAACTGCCGATGCCCGGTGAGACTCCGGAGTCCAGGGTGGTGGCGCTGGATCAGAATGCGAGGCTGCTCGCCGCCGTTCGGTCGCTGCCTTTCGTATATCGCCAGGTGGTGATGCTGACATTGGAGGGATTGAAAGGGGAGGAGATCGCGAGCGTGCTCGGAATTTCTGCGAATGCGGTGGCAATACGGATGTCCCGAGCGAAGGACATGCTTAGAGTCCGACTACGAGGGTGAATGCAATGTCATCAAATGATGTCTACTGGGACGAGCTCGGTGTCGCATGGCGCGCAATCAATCCGGAGCCGAGTGTCATTGCGCCGAAACTCGAGACCCGATTGCGCCGACAGGCGGCCGCTGTGCTCGCAATCATGGTTGTCGGCGTTCCTTTGAGCATTGGCGGTCTCGTGCTCGGCATCTCCACGGCCTGGATCGGGTGGTCGCACGGCATCTGGAACTTTATTGCCCGCGGCGTGGCCATCATCGCGATTTCGTCTTTGCTGGCGATAGCGGCGTTCTCGCGCCGCGGCAGCGGGCGAGTGGATTCGAGCTCGCTGGCGGACATGCTCGATCTTGGGATCGTGCAGGCCGAGAGATTCAGACGTGCCGTGCGGGCGGGATGCTGGGCATGTGGGGTGGCCGCGGTGCTGGGTCTGCTGGGGTACGGAATTCGCGTTCACTTCTACCGCCCTCCTGCGATGTCGCCGATCGAACCCCTCGTGCTGCTCGCCTTGCTTGTCATCGCCCTTTATCTGTTTGGACGGCGGAACAGGGACGATCTCGCGCGGCTGAAGTATCTAAGAGGCGTCCTGATGCGGCCGGATGGATAGGAGCGCCCTGATCGCCTGTTCAGGCCGGTCGCGATCCGCCCGAGCGGGCCAACATCGATCAAAGGGCCGCCGGCGGCCGGTTGCGGACATCCGACGCCCGAGCGACACTTGCCTTCGGACTCTCACGGGAGGCAAGCAAACATGGCCAGGTTCCAGCCGGATGGATGGCATACCGTCACGCCCCGGATAATCGTGGATGATCCGCAAGATCTGATCGCCTTCATCAAGCATGTCTTCGGCGGACGCGGCGAGTTTCGTCGAGGACGACCCGCGGAGATTAGAATTGGGGATTCCGTGCTGATGGTCAGCGATGGGGGCGGCCTTCGCGAGCAAGTCCCGGCGTTTCTATATGTCTACGTAGAGGACGCCGATTCGACCTACAAGCGTGCGATCGCAGCGAACGCGATCTCGATCGAAGAGCCGGCCGATATGCCGTATGGCGACAGGCGGGCCATGGTCAGAGATGGATGGGGAAACACTTGGCAGATTGCCACCCATAAACCTGGTCCGCCCTCGAGGAGAACTAACAGGTAGTCTGATGAGCGCGCTCTTTACTCCCCTGCGGGTCGGTGGGCTCGAGCTTGCCAACCGCATCGTCATCGCTCCCATGTGCCAGTACTCCGCCGTTGACGGCTGCATGACCGACTGGCACGTCATTCATCTCGGAAGCCTCGCGCTCTCGGGGGCTGCTCTGCTCACGATCGAAGCAACAGCCGTGGTGCCGGAAGGCCGCATTTCCTACGCGGACGTCGGCCTCTGGAACGATGCCAGCGAGCAGGCCATGGCGCGCACGCTCGCGAGCGTGCGACGGTGGTCGGACATTCCCATCGCGCTACAGCTGGCCCATGCGGGCCGAAAGGCATCCACCGAGGTACCGTGGAAGGGCGGCCAGCAGATCGCACCGGGCACGCCCAACGGTTGGCAGACCGTAGCTCCATCGGCCATTCCCTTTTTGCCCCAAAGCCAGCCGCCACTCGCGCTCGATCATGAGGGAATGAAAGGCGTGCGCGAGGCTTTCGCGAACGCGGCCCGGCGTGCCGCACGAGTGGGCGTCGAGGCCTTGCAAATACATGGGGCACATGGCTATCTGCTGCATCAGTTCCTTTCTCCTCTCTCGAATCAACGGACGGACGAGTACGGCGGCAGCCTCGAGAACCGGATGCGTTTTCCGCTCCAGGTATTCGAGGCCGTCCGGGCGGCCTTCCCGGCGGACCGGCCGGTCAGTGTGCGAGTGTCGGGTACGGACTGGGTCGAGGGCGGCTGGGATATCGCGCAGACCGTCAAGTTCGCCCAGGCACTCGAGGCGCGTGGTTGCGCCGCCATTCATGTCTCGAGCGGTGGACTACACCCTGGACAGAGGATTCCCCTGGGTCCCAGCTACCAGGTCCCCTTGGCGCGCGCCGTGAAGGCTGCCGTTCGGGTACCCGTCATCGCTGTCGGACTCATTACCGAGTTCGAGCAGGCGGAAGCGATCGTCTCAACCGGCGACGCCGACCTGATTGCCCTGGCGCGCACGATTCTCTTCAATCCCCGTTGGCCTTGGCATGCAGCAGCGCACTTCGGCGCGCGCGTGCGGGCGCCCGTGCAGTACCTGCGCTCCCAGCCGCGGCAGTACCGTGACCTTTTTGACATGGGGCATTGAGATCTACAAGAACCCGGTGAGGACGCCGGGGAGCTTGCCTCCGAGCGCCTTCATGAACGCGGTGCGGACGGCGGGATTCGACACCACGCGCCTGAGCGCGGAGCTGAAGTGATCCGAGATCGCGGTCGCTTCCTGTGGCGAAACCTTGCTCGCCGCTGCCGATACCTGGGAATCGCTGAGCGGAGCCGTGCATCCGCCGCCGAGCATTGCGCAGAGCTGCCTCGAGACCTTGCCCGAGGTCGCCGCCGGATCGATGTTCTTGCCGGCGGCGAGGCGTGCGAGCAGCGGATCCTTGAGCGACGAGTCAACAAACCGGTTGGCGAGGCTCGCAACCTTCTCTTTGCCGCCGAGCGCTTTGAAAGCGCTCATCGAGCCCATCAAGCTCGTCAAGTTCATCGAGCTCATCGAAGCGCTCGAGCCTGGGCTCGACCAGCAGGCAAGCCCCGCAATTGCAGCCGCACAAGCGGCGATCAGCTGCCGTTTCATGGGACCTCCTTTGCGATGCGCTCGATCGCATCCCGGAACCAGCAATGCTCGTACCGAGGAGACCTTGACGACGGCTGCCGATATCGAGGCGCTCGATAACCCCCGGTGCCATTCAAATCTGCGACGTGGCACGCGCTCTCTACGCCACGAGGCGGGTACGCTGTTTTTTGGGAGGATCGCCATGCTTCAGCCCAAATCCGTTGCCGCGCCCGTCTTTCGAGGCGCACTGCTGGTCGGTGCCGCGTTATTACTCTGCGGTTGTGTCACGGAGGTCGGTTACCAACCGCCTTACAACGAAGTGAGCTCCGGAGACGCGACCTCCGGAGACGGGATTAACCAGCCGCCGCCCCCGCTGCCGGATTACGGGCAACCTCCCTGTCCCGGCGACGGCTACCTGTGGGTACCGGGATACTGGGCGTACTCGGGCGGGTATTACTGGGTGCCTGGGACCTGGGTGCTACCGCCGCAGGTCGGATTCTTGTGGACGCCGGGATACTGGGGATACGCAGGCGGGGCGTATGTCTGGCACGCCGGCTACTGGGGCCCCCACGTGGGCTTCTACGGTGGCGTCCATTACGGATACGGATACGACGGCGATGGCTATCGCGGCGGCCGCTGGGAAGGTCGTCACTTTGCCTACAACCGCTACGTCACCCACGTCGACGAACACGTCGTTCGGTACACCTATGATGAAAGGGTGGACCGCAGATTCGACGATGACCGCGTGAGCTATGAGGGGGGCCGAGGTGGCAGGGTCGCCTACCCGACGCGTGAGGACCTGCGCTACGAGCACGAAGAGCATCTGCCTGCCACGCCGTCCCAGCGTGCGCACATCGAGCAGGCGGAGCGGAACCCAGCTTTCTTCGCAAGAGCAAACAACGGACGCCCGCCGATCGCGGCTACATCGCGTCCGGGGCAGTTCGAGGATCGTGGGCCGGCGACACCGCATTCGGCGCGCTTCGAGGATCGCGGTGCGGCGACACCGCGTCCGGGGCAGTTCCCGGATCGCGGTGCGGCGACATGGCATCCGGGGCAGTTCCAGGATCGAGGTCCGGCGACATCGCATCCGGAGCAGTTCCAGGATCGCGGTGCGGCGACATCGCATCCGGGTGTAGGGCGGCCAACGCCTCCGGCGTTTCATGGCCAGAGACCGGCTGTGCAGCAGCCGCAGCCTCACCAGGGTTTCGCGCCGCGCGGCGGCCCGAGCGGTCACCCGCAGGGACGCCCTGCTCCCGAAAAAGACCGCCGCTCCCACCAGCGCGATCACTGAGCCAAACCGCTGCCCGCAGGCGCAGCGGCCGATCTCAGGCGGCGACGGAGTGCCGCTTCAGGCGTGATTGCAGATGGCGCTTCACGTCCGGCCACTCGCCGAGAAGGATGCTGTAGATGTGCGAGTCGCGGACCGTGCCGTCCTTGCGGGCCAGGTGGTGGCGGATCACCCCGTCCTTCTTGGCGCCCAGCGCCTCGATCGCTTTCTGCGATCGGAAATTGAAGTTGTCGGTGCGCAGGCCCACCACCTTGCAGCCGAGCGTCTCGAACGCATGGGCCAGGAGCATGAGCTTGCAGGTGGTGTTCACGTGGCTTCTTTGCCGGCTCTTTGCGTACCAGGTGTAGCCGATCTCGACCCGGTCGATCTCGGCGACGATGTCGTGATAGCGCGTGCTGCCCACCACGGCGCCTGATTCGAGGTCACGCACCACCCAGGGAAGCATGTGCCCGTCCCTGAGTCCGCGCAAAGCGCTGGCAACATAGGCGGCGGTCTCATCGGGTGCCGGCACCGCGGTGAACCAGAGCTCCCAGAGTGCGCCATCCGCAGCCGCTTCTTGCAGCGCGGGGACGTGCTGCTCGCTCATCGGCTCGAGCCGGACGGTTCCGAGCTCAAGGACAACGGGAACAGGATCGATCATCGGTCTCGGCTGGGCGCATTTGATATCATCAGGGCCCTGCTAATATATCAGGACCCTGATAATGATCAAGGATACACGCGAAGGGCTGCCGCACTTGCCTGCCGTGGGGGAAGCGAAGCGCGGCCCCGAGGGCTACCTCACCTATCTGCTGCGACAGGCCAATGCGTCGGTCCGGCTCGCGCTCGATCGCGCGCTCGCCAGGGAAGAGATGACCTATCCGCAACAATCGGCGCTGACGATGATCCGCGCCTATGAGGCGATCTCGGCAGCCGATCTGGCGCGGCTCGCGATGCTGACGCCGCAGACGATCAACGAGATCGTGCGCGCGCTCGAGAAACGGGGTGCCATCCGAAAGGTGCCGGATCGCGTCAACGGGCGGATCTTGCGATTGATGATCACCGAGGAAGGGCGGGCACTCAACAGGCGCTGCCGCGCGCTGACGGCGCCGATCGAAGCTGCGCTCAAAGCCAGGATGAATGCAAACGCCGAGGGCGCGATCCGAAAGTGGCTGGTCGAGGTCGCCAAGGCGTTTTCGGCATGAGTCCGGGCGCATAACGGGTTCCGGCCGCCTTGCGCCGGCGCGAGGCGCTCGTCATCATGCAACCATGGGTACTGTGTTCGAGGCGGCGGGCGGCAGTGAAGGCCTGCGTCGGCTGGCAGAGGCGTGGCACCGACGAGTCATGGCCGATGAAATCGTGAGTCATGCCTTCAGCCACGGCTTTCACCCTCTGCACGTGGAGCGTCTTGCCGCCTACTGGGCCGAGGCGCTCGGTGGCCCGAGGACGTACTCCGAGCGTTACGGCGATGAGACCCGGGTCGTCAAGATGCACAGCGGTAACGGCGAGCACGAGGAAATGGATCGCCGCGCCATTCTCTGCTTCGATCTGGCTCTTGCCGATGTCGGATTTGCAGACGATCCCCTGAGGCAGGTGCTCCACGACTACTTCGCTTGGGCAACCACTACGACGATGGCCCGCTACCCTAAGTCTGCCGATGAGGTCCCGAGCGGCCTCACCATCCCGCGCTGGGGGTGGGATGGACTGCAGCCATAGAGGCTTGCGAGCTCAAAGCTTGTACGCCCGCTTGGGTAGGTGGTACGCGAGATCCCGTGCAACCTCCGCGGCTTCGCCCTCGGGCAGCCGGTGCTCGGCGACGAGGCGCGCGAGGAAGGCGCAGTCGATGCGCCTGGCGACGTCGTGTCGCGCCGGAATCGAGAGGAATGCGCGGGTGTCGTCGTTGAAGCCGACGGTGTTGTAGAAGCCGGCCGTTTCGGTCGTCTGCTCGCGAAAGCGCATCAGGCCCTCCGGGCTGTCGTGGAACCACCAGGCGGGTCCTAACTTGAGCGCCGGGTAATGGCCGGCGAGCGGCGCGAGTTCGCGGCTGTAGGTCGACTCATCGAGAGTGAAGACGATGAGGGTGAGCGAGCGCTCGTTGCCGAAGCGCTCGAGGAGTGGACGCAGGGCGCCCACGTAGTCGGTCGGCGTCGGAATGTCCGCGCCCATGTTGGGACCGAAGCGCTCGTAAAGGGAGGTGTTGTGATTGCGCCAGGAGCCGGGATGGATCTGCAGCACCAGGCCATCATCGAGGCTCATGCGCGCCATCTCGGTGAGCATCTGCGCGCGGAACTCCTCCGCATCCTTGGGCTGCACGGCGCCCCGCTGCGCAGCGCGCAGGATCCGCTCGAAGAGCGACTGCGCCTCGCGCTCGGCGAGATCCGCCGTTCTTGCGGTGGGATGGCCGTGGTCGGTCGAGGTCGTGCCCATCTGCGCAAAGAACGCGCGGCGCTTGCGATGGGCGGCGAGGTAACCGCGCCAGGAATGCGTGTCCTCGCCTGTCAGCTCCCCCAATCGGACGAGGCCCGCCGCGAAATCACGGGTCTCGGGATCGACCACCGGATCCGGCCGATAGGCGCTGAGCACGCGCCCTTTCCAGCCGCTGGCGCGGATGGCGGCATGGTGGGTGAGGGGATCGAGCGGCGATTCGGTCGTGGTGAGCACCTCCAGGCCGAAGCGCTCGAAGAGCGCGCGCGGACGGAAGCTTTCCTGCGCCAGGCGCTCGGCGATGCGATCATAGGTTCGATCGGCGTTTTCCGGCGTCAGCGGCGCCTCGGCCTCGAACACCGCGCTCAGCACCCAATCGAGCCAGAGCCGTGTCGGGGTAGCGCGAAAGAGATGATAGTGGCGCGAGAACCTGTGCCAGATGGCGCGCGGGTCCGCGATCGAGCGGCGTGATTCGCCCACCGGGGAGCGGGCGAGCGGCTCGATGCCGAGATCCTCGAGGCTCACGCCCTGGCTGTAGAGCATGCGCGTGATGTAGTGGTCGGGCGTCAGGAGGAGGGAGACGGGATCGGCGAACGGCGCATCATCCGCAAACCAGCGCGGGTCCGTATGCCCGTGCGGACTTACGATGGGCAGGGCGCGAACGGTGTTGTAGAGTCTGCGCGCGATGGCCCGCGTGCCGGGGTCGGCCGGAAACAGGCGGTCCGGATGCAACACGCCGGCGCTTTCCCCTGGGGAGTCATGGTTCATGGCAAATGCCCGATCCAAAGATTCGTCGCTGAGACCCGCATCTGCGGGCGCCGAGGCCAAAGGAAACGGCTCCGCGCGCGAGCGGGAGATCACCGCGGCCCGCGTCATCGTCACCTCTCCGGGACGCAATTTCGTGACCTTGAGGATCGAGACGCGTTCGGGAGTCTTCGGGCTTGGCGATGCGACGCTCAACGGCCGGGAGCTCGCAGTGGCCGCCTACCTCGAGCATCACCTCATTCCCAACCTCATCGGGCGCGACGCCGGACGGATCGAGGACACCTGGCAATTTCTCTATCGCGGCGCCTACTGGCGCCGGGGACCTGTCACCATGACGGCCATTGCCGCGGTGGACGTGGCGCTTTGGGACATTCTCGGCAAGATGGCGGGGCTGCCGCTTTACCGGCTGCTCGGCGGACGCTCGCGTGAAGGCGTGCTGGTTTATGGCCATGCCAGCGGCCGGGATATCGAGGAGGCGAGCGCCGAAGTGGCGCGCTACGTCTCGCTCGGATATCGCGCGGTGCGCGCGCAGTGCGGCGTGCCGGGAGTGAAGAAGCCCTACGGGGTCTCGCGCCTCAAGAATGCCTATGAGCCTGCCGAGAGCGAGCTGCCGCTCGAGACCGAATGGTCGACGCCGTCCTACCTCGAGATCGTTCCCAAGCTCTTCGAGCGGTTGCGGGCCGACCACGGACGCGCGCTCGAGCTGCTTCACGACGTGCATCATCGGCTGACGCCGGTGGAGGCGGCGCGGCTCGCGCGCGAGCTCGAGCCGCACCGGCTCTTCTGGCTGGAGGATGCCACTCCGGCGGACAATCCCGACGGGTTCGAGCTGATCCGGCGTCACTCGGTCACGCCGCTCGCGGTCGGCGAAGTGTTCAACTCCATCTGGGACTGCAAGCGCCTCATCGAGGGGCGCCTCATCGACTTCATCCGCGCGACCCTGGTGCATGCGGGAGGGATCACCCACGTGCGCAGGATCGCGGATTTCGCGGCGTTGCACCAGGTCCGCACCGGCTTTCACGGCGCCACGGATCTCTCGCCCGTCACCCTGGGTGCAGCGCTTCATTTCGACACCTGGGTCCCCAACTTCGGCATCCAGGAATACATGCGCCATTCCGCGGAGACGGACGAAGTCTTTCCGCACGACTACACCTTCAGCGACGGCCGGCTGCATTGTGGGGAGAGCCCCGGACACGGCGTCACCCTGGATGAGAAGCTCGCGGCACGCTTTCCCTATAGCCCGAAGCAGCTGCCGATCGCGCGTCTTCCCGACGGCTCGATGTGGGATTGGTGAGCTCGTCCTGCAGGGCGCCTCGCTCATCGAGGCACCGCGGCATCATCGGGCGGGCAGGCCGGGGCGGCCGCGGGCGAGCCTTCGACGTACGGGATGCAGAAGGCTTCGTAATGCGCGAGCGTATCGGGCGGCGGCGCCACGCCCGCCGGTAACGGCCGGCGCGAGATCGACTCAAAATAGGCGATGCTGGCATCGCGCCACCACTCGGCGTCCTTGAGTTGGATGGTGAGAAAGTCCGCGGTCAGCCGGTAGCGCCGAGGATCGATGTAGCCCGAGAGGCCGCGCCAGGTCCGACGCGCGTTTCTCACCCACGCCACTCCGCGGTCGTAGTGCAACAGCAGCGAATTCCAGAGCGTTCGCCCCGAGCGCAGGCGGTAATCCCAGGAGAGGTGATGGAACCAGAGGAGCAGGTCTTGCGGACAGGTGGCGAGACTTGCGAACCGCGCGCCGACCTGCGGCGAGTACTGCCCGACCGCATCGCTCCCCGTTGAGGTGCGGTCGAAGCCGATGCCGGACGCATCGGCGCGGCTGTAGTAGGTGCTGCTCCAGTCGGCCGGCATGCCGCTCGAGGGGGCCACCCAGGGCCCGGGCCCGAAATGAGTGCCGGCGGCCATCTGGCTCGCAAGTCCGAGCGGTGTCATGTAATCCACCGCGGCCTCGCGCGACCCCAACATCAGCTTCACCACCGGCTCGACGAAGCGCGGGTCGCTGCTGAAAGTCATCTTGACCCACTCCTCGGCGATGGCGCGTGCCGAGAGATCGGGATTCCAGGCCATCCGGCCGAAGACATACCAGTTGGCCTGATTGAAGATCGATCCGCACCAGTTGCGGTCGGAGCCGATGTTGGCCACGCCCGCGATCCCCGTCAGCCGCTGCCCATAGAGCGAGCCGTCGATCACGCGGGCCACTGTCGATCCTGCGCCCCTTGCCCAGGTGTCGGCGCGCAGCGCTTCCTCGAAGAGCGGTCCGAGATAGACGAAGCTCGTCCTTTGGCCGAGATACTCCTTAGTCACCTCGAGCTCGAGCATCACATGGGTGTGCGGCATGGCGCCGAAGAGCGGATGGAAGGGCTCGCGCGGCTGAAAATCGATGGGGCCGTTTTTCACCTGCACCAAGACGTTGTCGGCAAATTGGCCGTCGAGGGGCTTGAAGGTATCGTAGGCCTGGCGCGCGCGGTCCTCCGATTGAGCGCCGGTCGAGTAGACGAACGCCCGCCACATGACGATGCCGCCGTGAGGAGCGAGGGCGCGCGCGAGGAGATTCGCGCCCTCGGCCTGGGTGCGCCCATAGTCCTGCGGTCCCGGCTGCCCCTCGGAGTTGGCTTTCATGAGAAAGCCGCCGAAGTCCGGAATCTCGCGATAGATGGCCGCCACCTCGGCGGCCCACCAGGCGCGCACTCCGGGATCGAGCGGGTCGGCGGATTTAAGCTTCCCCAGGCTCACGGGCGCGCTGAACGGAACCGACAGGTAGACCCGGATGCCGTAGGGACGAAAGACACCGGCCAGTGCCGCGACCTTGTGCAGGTAAAGCGGTGTCAGGATGAAGGGGCTGGCGTTGACGTTGTTGAGCACCGCTCCGTTGATGCCGATCGAGGCGCAGGCGCGTGCGTAATCGGTGTAGCGCGGGGAGAGATGCTCCGGCAGGCTCTGCCATTTCCACAGCGAATCACCCGCGTAGCCGCGCTCCACCGTACCATCGAGATTATCCCAATGATCGAGCACGCGGCGGCGGATCTTCGGGCTCGAGGCGACCGCGAGATGGGCGATCGGCGCGCGCGTCTGCAGCAGCCGCAGGAAGCGGAACGCGCCGTAGAGCACGCCCAGGTCGGTATTGCCCGCGATGACGGTGGTGCGATGGCCGTCGATGAGGACGCTGCGAATGATGTAGCCCTGATCTCCCACGCGGCCCAGAGCGATGGCCAGCGCGAGGGGTAGGCTCCTCACCAGGGTGGACGAGGCCGGCGTGCCGAAGACGATCGCGCCATCCTGAGTCACCGCCCCTGCGCGCGCCGGCATCCTGCCCAACATGCCCGTGAGCCCGCGAAGGAGTTCGGCCTGCGCGGCGCGCAGGGTCGGGGAGGACGCTACGCCCGCGAGCTCGGTCGCCGAGCCGCGGTAGGCGGTGAGCCACGCGCCTCGCACGGGGACGTAACGCAGCCAGAGGCGGTAGCCGTCCTCGCTCGGCGCGGCGGCATGGCCGCTCGGCAGGTCGTCGGCGCGAGCGATGCGCCCCGCGGAAAGCCCGGCTATCGCCATCAGCGACAGTGCCATCAAGATCAGGGGATTTCGCATGCGGTCTATGATAGCGTTACCGTCAGTGCCCGCCGGCAGGGCGATACCCGCTGGCGCAGGGAGGCATCATACGGCGGGCGCCGCAGTCAAAGTGGCTCAGCGTCCGCCTCCGTTCCGAGGTTCCGCCACACTCGCACCCGGAGCGGAGGCGGATCTCCCGCCTGGTTTGCGCGCCTGAGGGCGGGACGGCACGCTGGCGCATCACATCTGGGAGCGTTACCATGAACGCCCATGAATCGCAGCTGCGCGGCGCACCCGCTCGCTCTCGGCATCGCCGGTTTTCTCGCCGCGCTCGGCGCTTGCCGGCCAGCGCCGGCCGCTGCCGCGCCCCTCTCGCCGGCTTCTCTCGGTAGCCGGAAAGACAGCGCTGTCCTCAGGATTCCGGATGGCCTGCTGGTGACTCCCGCGACGGGTCCGGCCCGCAAATTACGGCTCGAAGTCATCTCCCCGCGCATCATTCACGTGACCGCATTTCCGGGCGATGACCTGTCGCTGCCGCCGAGCCTGATGGCGGTGCGGACGGGAAGCTCGCAGGTCGCCTTCAGCGTGCGCCAAACGCCGGGGATGGTGACTCTCTCGACGAGCGCGCTCAGCGCCGTCGTGCGCCTGAGCAACGGGCAGGTGGTCTTCGAGACCGCCAACGGTGCCGTTCTCACCGGCGAGGTGGCGGACGGCCGGTCCTTTCGACCACTCACGATCGACGGGGCCAACTACTACGCCATCCGCCAGCAGTTCAGCCTGCGATCGGGCGAGGCGCTCTACGGGCTCGGCCAGCACCAGACGGGCCTCATCGACTACGCCGGGCGCGACCTCACGCTCGCGCAGCACAACATGGATGTCGCCGTGCCGTTCGTGGTCTCGAGCCGCGATTACGGCATCCTCTGGGATAACGATTCGGTGACGCGCTTCGGTGACCCGAGGCCGTGGCAGCCGCTTTCACGGAGCCTCATCCTGTATGACGCGCACGGCGTGCGCGGGGGACTCACCGCGCGCTACTACGTGAACGGCAAGCGGGTGCTCGAGCGCACGGAGCGCAACATCGATTATCAATACCTCGATTGGAACGGACATTTCCCGTCGTCCTTTCCGCGCTCGCTCCTCAACCTTCCCAAGGTGAAGATCATCTGGAGCGGCGCCATCGAGGCGCGCGCCGCGGGCCTGCATACCTTCACCCTCTACGGGAGCGATTACCAGAAGCTCTGGATCGGCGGACGCTTGCGTGTCGATGCGTGGCGGCAGAACTGGAATCCCTGGTTCCGCAACTTCAGCGTGCGGATGTCGCCCGGAAAGCCGCTGCCGCTACGCATCGAATGGGATCGCGAGGGCGGCTATCTCGCCCTGCTGCACCGTCCGCCGGCTCCTCAGGTGGAGCGCGAGCGGCTGTCGCTGTACTCCGCGGTCGGCCGCGCGATCGATTACTACTTCATCCGCGGCGCGAGCCTCGATCAGGTGATCGGCGGCTATCGTCATGTGACGGGGAGGGCGGTGCTGCTGCCTCGCTGGGCCTATGGGTTCTGGCAGAGCCGCGATCACTACGAGACCCAGCAGGAGCTTCTCGGGGTGGTGGCGAAGTACCGCGCGCTCGGCGTGCCGCTCGATAACATCGTGCAGGACTGGCGCTACTGGAAGGATGAGGCGTGGGGGTCGCACCGATTCGACCCGTCCCGCTATCCCGACCCGCGCGCGATGATCGCCGAGGTGCATGCGCTCCATGCGCATTTCATGATCTCGGTTTGGCCGAAGTTCTATCCGGGCACGGATGACTACCAGGAGCTCGCGGCGCGCGGCGACATCTTCCCGCTGAGTGTGAAGCTCGGTGTCAAGGACTGGGTGGGACCGGGGTATACCTTCGGCTTCTACGATCCCTTCTCGGCGGCCGCGCGGCGGCTTTACTGGCAGCAGATCGATACCCGACTCGCGAGCTTGGGGGTGGACGCGTGGTGGCTGGACGCCGACGAGCCCGACATGATTTCCAACACCAGCCTGAAGGAGCGGCAAGCCCTGATGTCGCCGACGCCTTTGGGACCGGGCGCGGCGCTCTTCAATGCCTACGCGCTCGAGCACGTGAGCGGGGTGTATCGCGGCAACCTCGCCGCGCGACCCGGTCAGCGGGTCTTCATCCTCTCGCGCTCGGGTTTCGCGGGACTTCAGCGCTACGGCGCGGCCGTGTGGAGCGGCGATATCGCGCCGCGCTGGTCGGATCTCGAGAACCAGATCGCGGCCGGTGTCGGATTCTCGCTCTCGGGTCTGCCCAACTGGACCATGGACATCGGCGGCTATCAGCCGGAGGCGCGCTACCTCCATCCGGATGCGAAGAGCCTCGAGGAATGGCGCGAGCTCAATACGCGCTGGTTCGAGTTCGGTGCCTTCTGTCCGGTGTTTCGCTCCCACGGTCAGGCGCCGCACCGGGAAATCTACAACCTCGCGCCCGTGAACAGCGCCGTGTACGCCACGCTCGTCTACTACGACAAGCTGCGCTACCGGCTCATGCCCTACATCTACACCCTGGCGGGCGACACCTGGCTCGACGACTCGACCATCATGCGGGCGCTGGAGATGGACTTCCCGAAAGACCCGAAAGTGCGCGCCATCGCCGATGAGTATCTGTTCGGGCCCGCGTTCCTCGTGAGCCCAGTCTATGAATATCGTGCCCGCGAGCGTCGGGTCTACTTACCCGCGGGGGCGCTCTGGTACGACTTCTACACCAACCGCCTCTTCGGGGGTGGCGAGCGCATCGAGGCGCCGGCACCGCTCGCGCGCATGCCGCTTTTCGTGCGCGCGGGTTCCATCGTACCGGTGGGACCTGCGATCGAGTACACGGGCGAGAAACCCGATTCGCCGCTGACGCTGCTCGTGTACACGGGCGCGAGCGGCCGCTTCACGCTCTACGAGGATGACGGCCTCACGCTCGGCTACCAGCAGGGCAAGTACACCACCATTCCCTTCTCCTACGACCGGGCGAGCAGCACGCTCAGCATCGGACAAAGATCCGGGGAGTTTGAAGGCATGCAACACGAGCGAACTTTCCGTATCCGCTGGATGAGGCCCAAGGCGCCGCCGGGGGATGATTTCACCGCGCCCGCCGACGAGCGCGTCGAGTACTCGGGCGCTCCGCTCGAGATCCACTGTGGCTCGTGCGCCGCGCGCGCGGGGAGGGCGTGATGAGTAGGGTGGCTTCGCTATTGTGTCTGATGCTCGCAGCCGGTTCGGCGTTCGCCGCCCAGCCGCAGCGTCCGTTCCATAACTTCAGCGTCGCGATCTACATCCCGGTGCAATCCACGCGGGAGCTCGCCGATCCGAAGGTGCTGCAGCAGCAGTTCGAGCGCATCTGGAGCCAGGTCCATTTCGACAAGGTGTATCTCGAGGATTATCGCAGCGGCGTCTTCGTCGACCCGGCCGCGCTCGATCGAATCGCGCGCTTCTTCCGCTCCCGCGGCATCACCGTCGATGGGGGGATCACGCTGACGGCGCCGGAGGTCGGCGGCCAGTTCCGCACCTTCGATTACGAGAACCCGCAGGACCTCGCCACCGCCGAGCGCGCGGTGCGCATCGCCGCCAGCCACTTCGACACGGTGATTCTCGATGACTTCACCTTCTACAACACGCGCACTGCAGCCGATATCCGCGCCAAGGGCGAGCTCTCCTGGACGCAGTACCGCCTGAAGAAGATGCGCTGGGTGGCGCAGCACGTGATCCTCGCGACCGCCCGCAGCGCCAATCCGCGCGTCAAGATGATCATCAAATACCCGAACTGGTACGAGCACTTCCAGGGGCTCGGCTTCGATCTCGATCGCGAAGCGCAGATGTTCGACTACATCTACACCGGTACCGAGACGCGCGATCCCGTCGCTACCTATCAGCTGCTGCAACAATACGAGAGCTATCTCGTCTTTCGCTACTACAGCAACATCCGACCGAAGGGCGGCGACCTGGGCGGCTGGGTCGACACCTTCGAGACGCGTTACGCCGACCGTTACGCCGAGCAGCTCTGGGACACGATGTTCGCCAAGGCGCCGGAGATCACGCTCTTCAGCTGGACGCAGCTCGCCTCTTCGGCGCCGGCGATTGCGGGCGATCGGCCCTGGGCGGGCGACTCCACGAGCTTTGACTGGGGTGCCATGGAGGACTCCTTCCACGCCCCCGCGGGCAGCCAGGCGGTACCCGGCTGGGCGCACGTGGCGGGCTATTCCCTGAGGGAAGTCGACGATCTTCTCGGCAAGCTGGGCACTCCCCTCGGCATCGAGAGCTATAAGCCGTTCCAGTCTTCCTCGGCAGAGGATTTCCTGCAGAACTATCTCGGTAACATCGGCATTCCGATCGATCTCACGCCGCATTTCCCGCGCGGCGCGCCGATCGTCCTGCTCACCGAAGAGGCGGCTTCCGATCCCGACCTCGTGAAGGAAATCGAGGCCAATCTCGAGGCAGGCGGTCAGGTCATCATCACCTCCGGGCTCCTGCATGCGCTCGAGCACAAGGGGATAGAGAACGTCGCCGAGATCAGCTACGGCGGCTTACCCATCGCCGCGCGCCATTACTACGGCACCTTCGGGGCGCACGGGGGCGGTGAGCTCGACGTGCCCGGCCGCGACAACCGGCCGGTGATCTTCCCGCAGATCCACTTCTACACCAACGACAGCTGGCCGTTGATTCGCGGGGAGGCCTCGGCCAATGCCGTGCCGATCCTGCTCGAGACGCCCTACGCGCGCGGCGAGCTCTACGTGCTCGACGTGCCCGCCAACATGGGGGACCTCTATCGGTTGCCGCAGCCGGTGCTCGATGAGCTGAGAGGATATCTGCTCGCGCGCTTTGCGCTGCGGATCGATGCGCCGGCGCTCGTGAGCCTCTTCGCCTATGACAACCATACCTTCATCGTCGAGTCTTACCGCGCAGACCCGGCGACCGTGCGCATCTTCGTCAAGCAAGGCGCCGCGAGGCTCATCGATCTCACCTCCGGGCAGAGCGTGCTGCCGGCCCCGGAGACGGTTCCGGGACCGGCGCCGGGCGAAGCGCACGAGACGAGCTTCGTGGTGCAGCTGCCGCCGCACTCCTACCGGGCGTTTTCCATCCGGTGAGCAAGTCCGCGCGCAGCACGCGGCGCCGGCTCCGCGGCGGGGTCACCATCAAGGACGTCGCCCGGCAGGCCGGCGTATCGCCGATGACCGTCTCCCGGGTCGTCAACGGCAGCAGGTACGTGAGCGATGCGACGCGCCAGGCGGTGCAGCGCGCCGTGCGTGAGCTCAAGTACTCACCGAATCTCGCCGCGCGAAATCTGGCGAGCGAGCGGGGTGAGCGCCTCGGCCTTCTCTACGGGAACCCGAGCTCGGCGTACTTGAGCGAGTTCCTGGTCGGGGCGCTCGATGCCGCGGCTCGTCACGGCGTGCAGCTCGTGCTGGAGAAATGCGAGCCGACGCCGGGCGCCTCGCGCCGGGCGGTGCGCCGGCTGCTCGCGGGAGCGGTCGTCGGTGTCGTGTTGCCGCCGCCGCTTTGCGAGTCATCGGTGGTGCGCGCCGAGCTCAACGCCGCGAGATTGCCCGTAGTCACGGTCGCCGCCGGACGTCCGGCTGCCGACACCATGGGAGTGCGCATCGATGACTACACCGCGGCGCTCGAGATGACCCGCTACCTCATCAGGCTCGGGCACCGGCGCCTCGCGTTCATCAAGGGTCATCCCAACCAGAGCGCGAGCGAGGAGCGCTGGCTCGGGTTCACCGCGGCGCTGGAGGAGGCGCGCCTCGCGGGCCAGGGTGAGCGGCCGCCTCTCATGGAGCAGGGCTTTTTCAGCTTCCGTTCCGGACTCGATGCCGCGCGCAAGCTCCTTGCCGCCGAGCCGCCGCCGACCGCCATCTTCGCGAGCAACGATGACATGGCGGCCGCGGTGATCGCCGAGGCGCACCGGCGGGGGCTCGAGGTGCCGCGCGACCTCACGGTCGTGGGATTCGACGACACGCTCATCGCCTCGACCATTTGGCCCGAGCTCACCACCATCCAACAGCCGATCGCGCGCATGGCGGCGGAGGCGATCGATCTCCTGGTTGGCGCGGTCCGCAGGATGAGGCGCAGCGCCGCCGACCCCGCCCAGCGCGTGCACCGGCTCATTCCGCATGCGCTAATCTCGCGCCAGTCGGCGGCCGCGCCGCGTGAGCGAGGATGAAGGGTGGTGAACGGTAGCCTTACCCTGCTCGATGCGCTGCCGCGAGACTGGCGCCAGGCGACGCTGCTCGGGCGGCTCCTCACCGCCGAGGGACCGACTCCCGTTCTCATCCGCCGCGCTCGGGTGCTGGATGTCTCGGCATTTGCGCCGACCACCTCGGAGTTCGCTGCCCGCTGGCGGGGCGAGACGGAGCTGCCCGGTAAGGATCTGGGCGAGCTCGAGGCCATGGCGCTCGCGCCTGCCTGGGAGCAGGTAAATGAGCACAGACTCCCGCGCCTGCTCTCGCCCGTCGACCTGCAGTGTCTCAAGGCGTGCGGCGTGACTTTCGCCGTATCTGCCGTCGAGCGCCTCATCGAGGAGCGCGCCCGGGGCGATGCGGAGGCGGCGCAGCGGGTCCGCGAGACACTCGAGCAGCGCCTCGGCACTCAACTGAGCGCGGTGCGGCCCGGATCGCCGGCAGCTGAGCGACTGAAGGCGGCGTTGCTGGCCGCCGGATTCGGATCGCAGTACCTGGAAGTCGCCCTCGGGCCCGATGCGGAGGTGTTCACCAAGGGGCCGGTGCTGTCCTCGGTCGGCTGGGGGGATTGGATCGGCGTGCGCTCGGATTCGAGGTGGAACAACCCGGAACCCGAGGTCGTGCTGGTGTGCGATCCGGCCGGGCGCGCGGTCGGCGCCACTCTCGGCAATGACGTCAATCTGCGCGACTTCGAGGGTCGAAGCGCGTTGCTTCTCGGCCAGGCAAAGGACAACAACGCCTCGTGCGCGCTCGGTCCCTTCATCCGTCTCTTCGATGCCGGCTTCACGCTCGATGAGGTGCGCTCGGCGCAACTGTCGCTCGAGGTGCGGGGCGAGGAGGGCTACGCGCTTGAGGGCGCGAGCTCGATGCGGCTCATCAGCCGCGATCCGCTCGAGCTCATCGGCCAGACCATCGGGCGGCATCATCAGTATCCGGATGGCTTCGCGCTCTTTCTCGGCACGATGTTCGCCCCGGTCGAGGATCGCGGCGAGCCGGGATCGGGCTTCACCCATCGCCGGGGCGATCGGGTGAGGATCTCGAGCGAGCGGCTCGGGACGCTCGAGAACCGTGTCACTCACTGCGAGCACGCGCCGCCTTGGGTCTTCGGGGTTGGCGCGCTCATGCATAACCTCGCGCAGCGAGGGCTTTTACGGTAAAAAGGCTGGCCGCTCGAAGCGGCGAGGCCGATTTTGCGCCAATAAACGAATAGGGGTACGCGAATGAATAAGGGCAATCCGGGGCTGGTGGCGGCGCTCACGGTCGCGGCGACCTTGGGGGGACTGCTGTTCGGATACGACTCGGCGGTCATCTCGGGTGTCACCGATGCGATCACGCACAATTTCGTCACGCCGCTGCATCTTTCGGAGAGCACCGCGGATTTCCTCTCCGGGTTCGCGATCTCGATCGCGCTCCTGGGGTGCGCGCTCGGCGCTGCCATCGCAGGTCCGATCTCGACCCGGCTCGGCCGCAAGGCGGGACTGCTCATCGCGGGAGTGCTGTTCTTCGTCTCCTCCCTCGGCGCCGGGTATCCTGAGTTCTTCTGGAGCATCTTCGGGGCCGTCGGCCCCAAGGCATTGGCTCCCTTCCTCTTCTACCGCGTGCTCGGCGGCATGGCGATCGGCATGGCCTCGATGCTCGCCCCGATGTACATCGCCGAGGTGGCCCCGCCGCATCGGCGCGGCATGCTGGTCTCCTTCCAGCAGATCGCGATCGTGGTCGGCATCAACCTCGTCTACTTCGTCAACTGGCTGCTGCAAGCGGGTCACGATCGCGCTTATCTCATGTCGACGGCCTGGCGTCACATGTTGGCTTCGGCCGCCATCCCCGCCCTGCTCCTCATCATCTTCATGTTGATCGTGCCGGAGACGCCGCGCTTTCTCGTGCTCAAGGATCGCGATCAGGAGGCGGCATCGCTGCTGAAGCGCCTGGTGGGCGAGGGCGCAGCGCAGTCGACTCTGCAGGAGATCAAAGCGACCCTCATCGAGCACACCCGGCCGCTCCTGAGCTTCGGCGTGCTCGTCCTCGTCGTCGGCGTCATGCTGTCGATCTTTCAGCAGGTCGTCGGCATCAACGCAGTGGTCTACTTTGCGCCGCACATGTTCGAGAACATGGGCGCCCCGACCAATCAGGCCTTCTGGGAATCGGCCACCGTGGTCGGTGTCACGATGACGTTGTTCACGCTGGGCGCGACCTTCACCGTGGACAAGCTCGGCCGCAAGCCGCTGCTGGTCGTCGGCGCCTTCACCATGTCCGCCGCCATGATCGTGCTCGGATTTCTCTTCGACCGGCATCTGGTGAGCGCAACGGTCGAGCACGTGGGCGCGGCCTCGACCACCGGCTCATCGTACGTCGCCATCGCGGCCGTCATCGTCTACATCATGGGATTCTCCTTCTCCTGGGGCCCGGTGGTTTGGATCATGTTGTCGGAGATCTTTCCCAACTCGATCCGTGGCAAGGCGATGTCGATCGCGGTCGCCGCCCAATGGATCATGAACTTCATCGTGACGCTCACCTTCCCGGTGATGGACGGCAGCAGCTACTTGAACGCGCGTTTCAACCATGGTTTCGCCTACTGGGTGTATGGCATCTGCTCGTTCCTCGCGGCGCTCTTCGTCATCCGCTATCTGCCGGAGACCAAGGGCCGCACGCTCGAGTCGATCCAGGAGCTCTGGCACCGGCACCGGCCGCAAACCGAGCTCGTCTCCCCAAAGGCCGCCCAGCGCTGAGCCTCGGACCGCGTCCGGCCGGTGATTTCGCTCGCGCATGAGGACCTGAGGCTCGAGCTCCTGCCCGACCTCGGGGCGGCCGTTTCGACTTTCCGGTATCGGGGCCGGAATGTGTTGCGGCCGACGCCTCCCGGCACCACCGATCCTTTCGAGACGGCGGCGTTCGCTCTCGTACCCTTTGCCAACCGGATCGCGGGTGGCATTTTCCGGGTGGGCGGACGCGAGGTGAGGATCGAGCGCAATGGGCCGGGTCAGACGCATCCGCTCCATGGACATGCCTGGCGCAGGCCCTGGCGCATCGAGTCGGTGGAACACGCGCGCGTGTCTCTCTCCTTCGAGCATCCGCCCGACAGCTGGCCGTGGCGCTATTGGGCCGCGCAAACCCTCACCCTCACGAGCGAGGGGCTCGAGGTGGCCCTGGCCGTCGAGAACCGCGACTCGACGCCGATGCCCGCGGGCCTTGGCTGGCATCCTTACTTTCACAAGGGAACCGGGGCGCGGCTCGAGGCGCAGCTCCAAGGGGTGTGGCTCAGCGACAAGGAGTGCCTGCCCGCGCGGCTCGCTCCAGGGACGCGCTTCGGGGATTGGAGCCGGGGCGGGGACCTCAATAGGCCCGAGCTCATCGATCACTGCCATACGGGCTGGTCCGGGAGAGCGGTGATCCGGCTGCCCGAGGAGCGGCTGCGCCTCGGCCTTGCGGCGAGCCTCCCGCTGCGCTGGCTCCATATCTATAGTCCTCCGGACAAGGACTTCTTTTGCGTGGAGCCGGTGAGCCACATGCCCGATGCGGTCAACCGCCCGGAGCCGCCTTCGGTCACGGGCGTCAAGCTCCTCGAGCCCGGGGAGCGCCTCGAGGCTCGTGTCATGCTGATAGTTTCCGAGGAAACTATCGCTGCCGGGAGTGATGCGCCATCCGCGTAAGCCAATGATCGCGGAAGTCACCCATGTCTGTAAGGTCGGCGCCGAGCTCGGCGAGGGGCCGGTATGGGTGGCGCGCGAGTCGGCGCTCTGGTTCGTCGACATCAAGGGCCGGCGCGCGCACCGCTGGGATCCGAAGAATCGCGAGCATCGATCCTGGGTGGCGCCCGAGCCGCCGGGATTTCTCGCGCCGCTACGTGCCGGGGGCTTCGTGGCCGGCCTCAAGAGCGGGCTCTACCGCTTCGAGCCCGAACGGGGCGAGTTCGTGCGCCTCACGCAGGTCGAGCCGCACCTGTCGGCCAACCGGCTCAATGACGGCTGCGTGAGCCCGGAAGGCGCGCTCTGGTTTGGCTCGATGCACGATCCGGAAGTCGAGCCGAGCGGCGCTCTCTATCGCCTGGAGGCCGACGGCCGGTGCATCACCCTCGATGCGGGCTATGTCATTACCAACGGTCCGGCCTTCAGTCCCGACGGGCGTGTCTTCTATCACACCGATACCGGCGGGCGGACGGTGTACGCCTTCGATCGGCCGCAGCCGCACCTCCTCGAGCGCAAGCGCGTATTCGCGCGCATCGAGGAGGGCGCCGGCTATCCCGATGGCAGCACCGTGGATCAGGAAGGCTGCGTGTGGATCGCGCTCTGGGGCGGCTGGGCGGTGCGCCGGTACGCGCCTTCGGGGCGGCTGCTTTCCACCGTACGCCTGCCGTGCGCCAACGCCACCAAGATCGCCTTCGGCGGAGCGGACCTGCGCACCGCGTACGTGACCACGGCATGGAAGGGTCTGACGCCAGAGGAGCGTGCGGCGCAGCCCCTGGCGGGAGACCTCTTCAGCTTCGAGGCTCCGGCGCCCGGCCTCTCGAGCGAGGAAGTGAGTATCATTCCCCGATGACGGCCATCTATCCTGATCTGAAGGGCCAGGTGGTGCTGGTCACCGGCGGCGGCTCGGGGATCGGCGAGGCGATCGTGCGGCAGTTCGCCATGCAGGGCGCCAAGGTGGCCTTCATCGACATCGCCATCGAGCCCTCGCGCGCGCTCGTGCGTGAGCTCGAGACCGTCGGCACGCCGGTGCATTTCGAGCCCTGCGATCTCACCGATGTTGCGGCGCTGCAGCGCTCGGTCGCCGCGATCCGCAAGCTCCTGGGGCCCATCCAGGTGCTGGTCAACAACGCTGCGAACGATGAGCGGCATGCGACCGAGGAAGTGACGGAAGCCATCTGGGACAGCCGCATCGCGGTGAACCTGAAGCACCAGTTCTTCTGCGCCCAGGCGGTGCTTGCCGACATGAAGGCCGCGGGCAAGGGCTCGATCATCAACTTGGGCTCCACCTCCTGGATCATCGGCCAGGGCGGAATGGCGGCCTATACGGCCTCGAAGTCCGCCGTGTTGGGTCTGACGCGCTCTCTCGCCCGCGATTTCGGTGTCCACGGCATACGGGTCAACGCCGTGGCTCCCGGATGGATCATGACCCGGCGCCAACTCGAGAAATGGGTCACCCCGCAGGGTGAGGCCGAGATCCTGGCCCGCCAGTGCCTGAAGAGAAAGCTCGAGCCGGCCGAGATCGCCCGCTTCATCGTCTTCCTCGCTTCGGAGGAGGCGAGCGCCTGTACCAACCAGCACTACATCGTGGATGGGGGCTGGGTTTAAACTAGCCGCTTGCCCGAAGCACACGACATAAGCCCGCGGACCGCGGCATTGCTACGCTCGACGGTCGTCTGGGACAACCACGGCTGCATGCCGCTGCGCGCCGACGACCGTTTCCTGCCGCAGCTCGAGCGCTACCGCAGGGCGGGCGTCACGGTCGCATCGATCAATGTCGGCTTTGCGAGGATTCCCTGGACCGAGCACCTGCGGGTGCTCTCGTTCATGCGCCAGTGGATCGCCCGCCGGCCGGAGAGCTACCGCCTGATCGGCACCGCGGACGATGTCCACGTCTGTAAGAGAGAAGGCAAGCTCGGCATCGTTTTCGACGTCGAGGGCATGTGTCCGGTCGAGGATAACCTGAGCTTCGTACAGACCTTCTACGAGCTCGGCGTGCGCTGGATGCTGATCGCCTACAACAACGGCAACGTCGCGGGCGGTGGCTGCCTCGATGGGCAGGACGGCGGTCTCACGGCGACCGGCCGCGCCATCATCGATGAGATGGAGCGGGTCGGAATGGTGCTCTGCGTTTCCCACACCGGCGCGCGCACGGCCGCCGAGGCCCTGGACTACGCACGCAACCCCGTCATCTTCTCCCATTCCAACCCGTACGGAGAGACGGCACAGCCGCGCAACATCTC
Organism: Steroidobacteraceae bacterium; assembly: GCA_035252605.1. Lineage (GTDB taxonomy): Bacteria > Pseudomonadota > Gammaproteobacteria > Steroidobacterales > Steroidobacteraceae > 13-2-20CM-66-19. The sequence goes on along the minus strand of DATFCZ010000137.1, from coordinate 17,266 downwards.
CGATGATCTGATCCGCGCCTGCGCCCGCAAGGGGGGCGTGGTGGGGCTGAGCGGCATCGGCGCCTTCCTCGGCGCCACGGAGCGACTCGTGGAGAAGCTGCTGCGTCAGCTGCGTTACGTCATCGATCGGGTGGGCCCGAGCCACGTGGGCCTGAGTCTCGACTACGCGTTCGATCGTGCCGAGCTCGATGAATTCCTGCGTCACAACCCGACGCTCTTCCCGCCAGGGCTCGGTACCGCGGCCGGCATGCCGATGCTCGAGCCCGAGGCCTTTGGGGAGATCGCCGAAGGGCTCGCGCGCGATAATCTCACCGACGAGCAGATCCGCGGCATTCTCGGGCACAACTGGCTGCGCATCGCCACCCAAGTCTGGAAATAGGGAAAGTCCGCAGACCCATGAAGGCAGTCATCATCGGCAGCGGGCTGATCGGGACCAGCTCCGCCTACTTTCTCGCCCGCCGCGGCTGGGAAGTCACGGTGCTCGACCGTCAGGAGGGCCCCGGCCTCGAGACGAGCTTCGCCAACGGGTCGCTCCTGACGCCGAGCATGCCGGAGCCCTGGAACTCGCCCGGTAGCTGGCGGGTGCTGCTGAAATCCCTGCCGCGCTCCGACTCGGCGCTGAAGCTGCGCCTGAAGGCGCTGCCGCAGCTCGCGGGCTGGGGGATCGGCTTTTTGCGCAACTCGAGTCCGCCGCGGTACGAGCGCAACACCGTCAAGAACCTGAAGCTCGCGCTCCATTCCGCCGAGGTGTTGGCCAGACTGCGGCGGGAGATCGGGATCGAGTATGGAGGCGCCTTCCGCGGCTCGTTGCGGATCATTCGCGACGCTGCGGCGCTCGAAGCCGCGCTCGCGTGGGCGGAGCGGCTGCGGCCCCACGGACTTACCTTTCGGCGCCTGACCGCGAAGGAGATCGTCGCCATGGAGCCGGCGCTCGCGCATCTTGATGGTCAGCTAGCCGGCGGCATCCATTATCCGCTCGATGAGATCGGCAACGCCCATAAGTATTGCGTCGCGCTCACCGAGCATGCCCGCCGCGCCGGCGTGGAGTTCCGCTTCCGGACACCCGTCACCGCCCTCGAGGCGCGGCAGGGGAGCATCGCCGCGGTCGTGAGCGGCGATCGGCGCTTCACCGCGGACCGCTACGTCATGGCGGCCGGCAGCTACAGTCCGCTCCTTCTCAAGCGTCTGGGACTGCACCTGCCGGTGAAGCCCGCCAAAGGCTACTCGGTGACCTTTGCGCGTCCGCCGCTCGATCCGCCCTTTCAGCTACCCGTCGCGGATGATGACTTCCACGCCGTGGTGGTGCCGCTCGAGAACGTCATCCGCGTCGCCGGCACGGCGGAATTCACCGGCTACGACCTCAGGCTGACGGAGGCGCGGATCCAGAATCTCCTGACGCTCGTCAGGCAGGTGCTGCCGCAAGGCGGCTTCGAGCGCTCGGCCGCGCAGGCGTGGTGCGGCCTTCGCCCCATGTCCGTCGATGGCGTGCCGATCATAGGTCCCACACCCATCGCCAACCTCTGGACCAACACCGGCCACGGGCCGCTCGGCTGGACCATGGCCGCGGGATCCGGCCAACTGCTGTCGGATCTCCTCACGGGAGGATCACCGGCCGTCGAGCCGGAGGCGTACGCGCTCGCCCGGTTCAACAAAGAAGGGGAATAGTCGTGGAAAGAGACATTCGTGAGAGCCCGCTCTATCGGGAAGCCGAGGCGCTCTATGGAAGCTTCCGCCGCTCGGGCAGCGGACTCATTGCCGATGCGACCGAGATCTCCGCCCACGGCCGGCGGGCGGTTTTCACCGGGACGCTCGTCGATGCCGCCAACGAATCGGTGTCGCGCGTCTGCCTCACCGACTTGGATCACGGCGACACCCGGGTGCTCACCTTCGGTCCCAACACCGACCGCTGCCCCAAGCTCTCGCCCGACGGCCGGCACATTGCCTTCCTCTCCGACCGCAGGAAGGCGGGCGACTTCCAGCTCTACCTGCTCGATGCCGAGAGCGGGGAGTGTCGCGCCGCACCGGCGGTCGATGGTTGGGTGGAATATCTGCACTGGTCTCCCAACAGTCGCCGCATCCTCCTCGGAGTCGCCGGTCACGGCGCGGATCTCGCGGGCGCGCAGGGTGCGGCGACGAGCAAGACCGCCGCGCAGGATCTTCCCGCGTGGATGCCGCTCATCGATACGGGCGAGGAGTCCTACCGGTGGCGGCGCGCCTGGGTCTACGACCTCGAGGAGAATCGCGTCGCTCAGGTGAACGCCGCTCATACCAACATCTGGGAGGCCGTCTGGTGCGGCAACGAGGCGATCACCGCGATCGTCTCCCCAGGACCGGGCGAGGGACTCTGGTATACGGCTCGACTCGAGCTCATCGGCACGGAGGATGTCGCGCGGCGAGCCGAGGGTGGCCGCGAGCTCTACGCGCCGCAGGATCAGCTCGGCTGGCCGAGCGCCTCGCCCTCGGGCCGTCACATCGCCGTAGTCGAGGCGCTCTGCAGCGATCGCTGGATCGTCGCGGGCGAGCTGCGACTGATCGACACGCGCAGCGGCGAGGTCCGCAAGCCGGCGACCCGCGGCATCGACGTCACCTACACGGAGTTTCGCTCCGACCGACATCTCCTCCTCGCCGGACATCGGGGCTTCGAGACCGTCGTTGCGCTCTACGACCTCGAGCGGGGTGAGCTCGAGGAAATCTGGCGAAGCGAGGAGGTGACGACCGGCGGCTTCTATACCGCGGTTGCAGGCTGCGGTGAGCCGGGTGACTGCGCGCTCATCGGCGAGGGATTCCGGCGAGCGCCGGAGATCGCCGTCATCCGCCGCGGGAAATACCAGCCGGTCAAATCCTTCGATCCCGGCGCCGCCGAGGCGCTCTCCGTGCTCGGCGGTGTCGAGACCGTGAAGTGGCAGGCGCCGGATGGTCTCGAGATCCAGGGTCTGCTGTTATTGCCTGCATCAGGGCCCACAACGGGATCCGCGGGCCGCGCGCCGCACCCGCTCGTGATGATGGTCCACGGCGGCCCGGTGTGGCATTACCGGCCGTTCTGGCTGGGACGGCGGAGCGCCGCGACGCTGATGCTGCTCAAGCGCGGCTACGCCATCTTCCTGCCCAATCCGCGCGGTAGCACCGGCCGGGGGCAGGCATTCGTGCGCCCGGTGTTGGGCGATATGGGCGGAGCCGACACCTACGATTATCTCTCCGGGCTCGATCACCTGATCGAGTGCGGCATCGCCGATCCCAAGCGGCTCGGCGTGACCGGCGGCAGCTACGGCGGCTACATGTCGGCCTGGCTCATCACGCAGGATCCGCGCTTCGCCGCCGCCGTCGCGGTCTCACCCGTGACCAATCAGGTGACGGAGCACTTGATCTCCAACATCGGGCACTTCGTGGCGCTTTTCCTCAAGGACAGCTATGCGAACCCCGGTGGCAGGTACTTCGAGCGCAGCCCCATCATGCACGCCCACAAGACGAAGACCCCGACGCTCTCCACCTGCGGCGTGCTCGATCGCTGCACGCCGCCCGAGGAAGCGGTGCAGTTTCACAACGCGCTGCTCGAGAATGGAGTGAAGTCGGCGTTGGTCACGTATCCGCAGGAGGGACACGGCGTGCGCAAGTGGCCGGCCACGGTCGACTATGCGGCGCGGATGGTCGGTTGGTTCGAGGAGCACATGCGGGCTTAGGACGGTCGCGACATTGGGCTTGCGACGGAAATTGAGAATCCCCGCGCTGCTCGCCGCGGCGAGCTTCGCCGTCGGGCCCCTCTCCGGCCTCTCGCACGATCGGATTCGACAGGCAGTCGATGCGGTAGTGCCGCCGCTGATGACCAAGGATCGGATTCCCGGCATGGCGGTCGGCATCGCCATCGATGGCCATTCGCGGGTGTTCGTGTACGGAGAGAGGTCGTTGCGGACTCACGAGCCGGTAACAGCGGATACGTTGTTCGAGATCGGCTCCGTCAGCAAGACCTTCACTGCGACCCTCGCTTCCTATGCCGTCTCGAGCGGTCACATGGCTCTGGCGGACACACCGAGCAAGTACCTTCCATCGCTGCGGCACACCCACTTTGGCGATGAAGTCAGCCTTCTCAATCTGGCCACGCACACTCCCGGCGGCCTGCCGCTGCAGGTGCCGGCTGATATCCGCACGCGAGCCGAATTGCTGCGGTATCTCAGGGCCTGGCGGCCCAAATACCCGCCTGGAACCTATCGGACCTACTCGAATGTCGGAGTCGGACTGCTCGGCCTGTTGGCGGCGCGGAGCCTGCATCGGAATTTCACCGTCCTGATGCAGCAGCGGCTGCTGGAGCCCCTCGGATTGAGAAATACCTTCGTGGATGTTCCGGTCGCGAGGATGCCGGACTACGCTCAGGGGTACAGCAGCGGGGGCAGGCCCGCCCGCCTGCGACCGGGGTATCTCTGGCAAGAGGCGTATGGCATCAGAAGCACGGCCGGCGACATGACTCGGTTCTTGGAGATAAACATGGGCTCGATTCGAGTGGATCGCGTGCTCGAGCGATCAATCCTGGCTACCCATACTGCCTATTTCACAGCGGGTGCGCTCACCCAGGATCTGATATGGGAGCAATACCGTTATCCGGTCGCGCTCCAAAGGCTGCTCGGGGGAAACGGACCGATGATGCTGTTCGATGCGGTGCGGGCCACGGCACTGCGCCCGCCGCAGGAGCCTCAGGCGAATGTGTGGCTCAACAAGACCGGCTCGACCGACGGCTTCTCGGCATACGTAGCATTCATTCCCGCAAGGAAGCTCGGCATCGTCATTCTGGCCAACAGGAGCTATCCCATACCGGATAGAGTCACCGCGGGCTACGAGATCCTGACTTCCCTCGCTCAGTGATTGTCCCTGGGCACGCCGAAGGTCTCGTCGATCTTCCGGTACTTCACCGCGGGCTTCAGCACCATGCCGTCCGCGAGCTGCTCCACCATGCCGCGTTGGATCTCCTGCCAGGGCGTCTGCGAGGGCGGATAACGATAACCGTGGCCGGCCTCGAGTGCTTGGCGGCGCGCGGCGAGCTCCGCCTCCGGCACCTGCATGTTGACCTCGCGCTTGCGCAGATCGACGCGCACCCGGTCGCCGGTCTTGAGGAGGGCGAGGGCGCCGCCCGCCGCCGCTTCCGGTGAGGCATTGAGAATCGAGGGCGAGGCCGATGTGCCTGACTGACGTCCGTCGCCGATGCAGGGCAGAGAGGCAATCCCCTCCTTGATCAGGTATGCGGGCGGTCTCATGTTAACCACTTCGGCGGCGCCCGGGTATCCGATCGGACCTGTGCCGCGGATGCAGAGGATCGTGCGAGCGTCGATGGCGAGAACGGGGTCGTCGATGCGGGCGTGGTAGTCCTCCGGACCGTCGAACACCACGACGCGTCCCTCGAAGGCCTCCGGATCGGCGGCATTCTCGAGATAGCGCCGCCGGAAATCCTCCGAGATCACGCTCGTCTTCATGATCGCGGAATCGAACAGGTTGCCCTTCATGACGAGGAAGCCGGCGTTGGATTTGAGCGGCTGATGGAATGGGCGGATGACCGCCGTATCCACGATCTCGCGCCCGCGGCAGTTCTCGCCGATGGTGCGGCCGTTGACGGTGAGCGCGCCCTCGCGAATCAGCCCCGGCTTCATGAGCTCGTTGATGACTGCCGGCACGCCGCCGGCGCGGTGATAATCCTCGCCCAGGTACTCGCCCGCGGGCTGCAGATTGACGAGGAGCGGCACCTCGTAGCCGTACCGCTGCCAGTCATCGAGCGTCAGCTCGACTCCCACGTGGCGGGCGATCGCCGCCATGTGGATCGGCGCGTTGGTCGAGCCGCCGATCGCGGAGTTGACCACGATGGCGTTGAGGAAAGCCTCCCGCGTCATGATCGCCGAAGGCCTGAGGTTCTCGCGCACCATCGCGACGATCCGCTCGCCCGTGAGGTAGGCGATCTGACCGCGCTCCCGGTAGGGCGCCGGTATGGCGCCCGACCCCGGAAGCTGCATGCCGAGCGCCTCGGTGAGCGAGTTCATGGTGGTCGCGGTGCCCATGGTGTTGCAGTAGCCGGTGGAGGGGGCGGAGGAGGCGACCAGCTCGATGAATCCGGGATAATCGATCTCCCCGGCCGCGAGCATCTGCCGGGCCTTCCAGACGATGGTGCCCGAGCCCGTGCGCTCGCCGCGGTGCCAGCCGTTCAGCATCGGTCCCACGGAGAGCGCGATGGCGGGAATGTCGACCGTGGCGGCCGCCATGAGACACGCGGGTGTCGTCTTGTCGCAGCCGATGGTGAGCACCACGCCATCCAAGGGATAGCCGTAGAGCACCTCGACCAGGCCCAGATAGGCGAGGTTGCGATCGAGACTCGCCGTCGGGCGCTTGCCCGTCTCCTGGATGGGATGCACCGGAAACTCGATGGGCACGCCGCCCGCCGCGCGGATGCCGGCGGCGACGCGCTCCGCCAACACGAGGTGATGGCGGTTGCAGGGCGAGAGGTCCGAGCCCGTCTGCGCGATGCCGATGATGGGCTTGCCGGACTGCAACTCCTCGAGCGTCATGCCGTAGTTGAGGTAACGCTCGAGATAGAGCGCGGTCATGTCGGGATTGGCCGGGTTGTCGAACCAGGCGCGCGAGCGCAGGCGGTGTCCGTCCGGCTTCTTGGAGCGGGTCATCTCTTCGGCGCTCCGCGCTGGCGCTTGCGCGTGATATCGATCCGGCTTACCCCGATGTCGATCACTTTCAGGATCGCCTCGGCCGCCAGGCGCTCCTCGCCCGCCTCGATGGCATCGACCACGGCGGCATGCCCGTTGACGGTCGCCTCGTGGTCCGCGGGATCATCGACCGGAGAGCTGTGCGCGAAGGAGGCGACCAGCGCCGTCTCGATCACGCTCGCCATGGAGCGCATGAGCGGATTTCCGGAGGCGCTGCCGATCGCGAGATGAAAATCGAGGTCGGCCTCGGCGAAGCTCTGGCGGGTGTGATCGGTGCGCGCCATCTGCCGCACGCAATCGCGCAGGCGCGCAATGTCGGCGCTCGAGCGGCGCTGAGCGGCGAGGGCGGCCGCGCTCGGCTCGAGCGCCCGGCGCACCTCGGTGAGACTTTTCATGAAGTCATCATCGAGACCGAGGCGCACCCGCCAGGCGAGCACATCGGCATCGAAATAGTTCCAGTACACCGGCTCGCGCACGCGCGTGCCGACGCGCGTCTTCGAGATGACGAATCCCTTGGCGGCGAGCGTCTTCATCACCTCGCGCATGACGGTGCGCGAGACCTGAAAGCGCTCGATCAGCTCGGGCTCCGACGGCATGTTGGTGCCGGGCGGGTAGCTGCCTCTGAGGAGCTCCGTCCCCAGGATGGCGGCGATCTGATCGTGGCTCGATTTCGCCCGCTCGAGCGCGAGGCGGCTGAGGCGCGGCATGGGTCGGGGAACGGAGGGGCGTGTGGCTCGGTAATGCGCTTGCGCGTTCATGGACGTCGGCCCGCTATCATTCACCGGCGAAGCGGTGATTTGAGGGTAATATAATATGACTATTAGACTCACGCGGCAAGCGACGGTGCTCCGATGAGTGCCGCGCAGCAGGTGTTGGTAACGCGCAGGCAACACGTGTGCGAAGTGCGTTTGAATCGCCCGGAAAAGCGCAACGCGCTCACGGCCGACATGTACTCGGCCCTCATCGAGGCGTTCGCGCAGGCCGAGGCGGATGATGAGATCCGGGTGCTCCTCTTGAGTGGCGAGGGCGCCTGTTTCACCGCGGGCAACGATCTCAAGGACTTCCTGAATGCTCCGTCAGTAGTGGGGCCCGATCACGTGATCTCGCGGTTTCTCAAGGCGCTGAGCGGGTTCGACAAGATTCTCATCGCCGCGATTCATGGAACGACCGTCGGCATCGGCGCGACGCTGCTCCTTCACTGTGACCTCGTGATCGCAGCCGCCCGCAGCACCCGGATCATGATGCCCTTCGTGCAGCTCGGGCTCGTTCCCGAAGCGGCGAGCACGCTGCTCCTGCCGCGACTCGTGGGTCATCAACGGGCCGCGGAGCTCTTCCTGCTCGGCGAGTCCCTCGACGCCCCGGCCGCGAAGGAGTGCTTCCTCGTCAACCGTGTCGTCGATGATGAGGGGTTGATGGAGCAGGCGCGGACGCTCGCGGAGGCCGCCGCGCGCCAGCCGCCCGAAGCCGTGGGGGCCACCAAGCGCCTGATGCGCCTGGGTGAGAGCGCCGAGATCGCGGCTCGCATCCAGGAGGAGCTCGCGGTATTCGCCGCGCGCCTCGGCTCGGCGGAGTTCGCCGCCGCCGCGCAGGCGTTCTTCGGCAAGTCATCCGGGCGGCCGCCGGGCGGAACCTGAAGCATCGCACGAGCGTTGACTCGCGATGGCTGCCACGCGAGCGGACACCGGCGAGAGCGCTTCCGGCAGCGGACAACGCCGGCTGCAATGGACATTGAGCCGGCTGCGCGCCATGAGCGCGAGCGAAGTGGGTTTCAGGCTGCGGCGCAAGCTCCAGGGAAGGGCGGAGCGCGCAGGTCTGGGTCTCGCTCACCCGCCGGAGCCGGTGGGAGTCGCGGGTCCCGCCTGGGTGGCGCCGCTCCCCCGTGAATTCGAGACGCGCCGCTACACTCAGGCGGCCGACAGGATCCTCGCCGGCCGCTTCGATGTGTTTGCTCTCGAGGATGCGCGGCTCGGCTTCCCGCCCCGCTGGAACGTCGATCCCAAGTCCGGCATTGAGGCGCCGCTCGATTTCGGGAAGGACATCGATTACCGCGATGCGGCCCGGGTGGGCGACATCAAATATCTCTGGGAGATCAACCGCCACCTCGAGCTGGTGACCCTGGCGCAGGCCTGGCACTTGAGCGCGGATGATCGCTACGCGCACGGCGCGCGGCTGCTGCTCGATTCCTGGCTCGAGCAATGCCCCTATCCTCGAGGCGTCAACTGGTGCGCGAGCCTCGAGCACGCCATCCGGCTCGTCAACTGGTCATTCGCCTGGCAGCTCCTGGGATCCGAAGGCTCGCTCCTCTTCGCGGGCGAGGACGGCCAGGCCTTTCGCCGGCGCTGGCTCGACGGCGTCTTCCGGCACTGCCACTTCATCGCCGGCCACTGGTCCCGACATTCCTCGGCCAACAACCATCTCCTCGGCGAGGCAACCGGCCTTTTCGTCGCATCGCTCACCTGGCCGCTCTGGCCCGCGAGCCGGCGCTGGCAGGCGCTCTCGCGCGCCGAGCTGAGCCGCGAGGCGCGCCTGCAGACCTTCGAGGACGGTGTCAACAAGGAGCAGGCGATCTGGTATCACCATGCGGTGGCCGACATGTTGGCTCTGGCGGGCCTTCACGCCCGCGCGAGCGGCTGCGACTTCGATGCCGGGTACTGGAGCACTCTCGAATCGATGCTCGATTTTCTTGCGAGCATCATGGACGTCGAGGGCGGCGTGCCGGCCATCGGGGATGCCGATGAGGGCGTGCTGGTACGGCTGGCGCCGGAGCGGCTGGTGCAGGAGCGCCAGAGTGTCTACCGCTCGCTCCTCGCAACCGGCGCCGTGCTCTTCGGCCGCCCCGAGTTTCGCGTCAAGGCCGGCGGCTACGATGAGAAGACCCGCTGGCTGTTGGGCGATGCGGCTGCCCGCGTATTCGAGTCGCTCGATGGGTCGCAGGCGCGGCTGCCGGTGCGGCGCTCGTTTCCGCGCGGCGGCTACTATGTTCTCGGGGAGCGGTTCGAGAGCGCCGAGGAAGTCAGGATCATCGCCGATGCCGGCCCGCTCGGATATCTCTCCATCGCCGCCCACGGCCATGCCGATGCGCTCGCGTTCACGCTGACGGTGGGCGGTAAGCCGTTCCTCATCGATCCCGGCACGTATGCCTATCACACCGATCGCGCCTGGCGTCACTACTTCCGTGGCACCTCGGCACACAACACCGTGGTGGTGGACGGTGAGGACCAGTCGCTCTTCGCAGGTCCCTTCCTCTGGCTGCAGCACGGCGATGCGGTGGTCGAGAGGTTCGTGTGCTCGCCGGACCTGCAGGTGCTGGTCGCTCATCACGATGGCTACCGTCGGCTCGCCGATCCGCTTCGGCACCGGCGCACCTGGCGCTACGAGCCTGCCTGCGCGACGCTCACCATCATCGATGAGCTTCTCTGCTCGGGCAGCCACGCCATCGAGATCCTCTGGCACTTCGCCCCCGAGTGTCGGGTTAGCTACCAGAGTGGGCGGGTCGTGGCCGAGCGCGAGGGCGCGCTCCTCGAGCTCGAGGCGCCCGCGGCTCTAGCGGTGGATCTCGTGAGCGGCCGCAACCCGGAGCGAGGGTGTGAATCTCCCCGCGGCTGGGTCTCGCGCGGCTTCGATCTCAAGGAGGCGGCGACGACCGTCGTGTTTGCGGGCGATATCCGCGGGAATACCCGGCTCGAGTCGCGCCTGGCTGTCGCGCGCCGGCGCCCGCCGGAGGTCGCAACGGTGCGCTGAAATCCGCCGCGCCGAGGGTCGGTATACCGTCAACCGGCGCGAACAGCGCCTCGTAGGCGGCGAGGAGCTTCGGTACCTCGTAGTCCCACGCGAGCTGCCGCTCCACCCGATGCCGCCCGAACTGTCCCATTCGCTGGCGCCGCTCCGGATCATCGAGGAGGGTCACGATCTTGTCGGCGAAGTCGCGGGCATCGTTGGGTTTCGCATAGAGGGAAGCCTCGCGGGCGGAAAAGCGCCCTTCCGTGAGCTCGAACTGCACGATGGGCTTGCCCAACGCCATGTACTCCATGATCTTGTTCATGGTGGACTTGTCGTTCATCGGGTTGACTTCGTCGCAGTTGACGCACACGTCGGCGCTGTTGAGCACCTCGAGCAGCTTCTCATCGGGCACTCGGCCCAGGAACTCGACATAGGGGTCGAGCCCCTGCTGCGAGGTGAGCCGGCGCATGTCCTCGAGCGCCGGGCCGCCGCCCACCAGCACGAAGTGCACGTCCTCGCGGCCCCGCTCGCGCACGATGTGCCGAGCCGCCTCGATGAGGTAGGGGATCCCTTCCTGCGCCCCCATCACGCCCACGTAACCCACGAGGTACTTGCGCCCGCGTTTGCACTGCGGCGCCGGCGGCAGGATCCTCAAACGCTCGAGGCTCGGCCCGGAGCGCACCACGAACACCTTCTCCGGCGCCATGCGTCCGCGCTCGAGCGCGATCTGCCGGTAGCTCTCGTTGGTTGCGATCGAGACGTCGGCGACCAGAAAGGTGAGCCGCTCGGCAAGCCGCACCAGCCAGTAGAGCAGGCCGCGGCGGCCGAACTTCGCCTCGAAGAGCTCGGGGTTGATGTCGTGATGATCGAAGAGGAAGCGCTTGCGCGCGAGCGCCTTGTAGAGCGCGCCGATGAGGAAGATGTTGTCGGGAGGGTTGCAGGCGTGGATGGCATCGAAGCCGTGGCGGCGCAGCACCTTCACCGAGAGCACGAGCTCCCAGAAGAGCGAGCAGGCGTATTCCAGCGCATAGCCGAGCGCGCCCCGCGCCTCGAGCGGCAGCGGATGGCGGTAGATGTGGATGCCTTCGAGGCACTCGTAGCGCGCGCTGAAGCCCCGGCCGGTGGGGCAGATCACCGCCACCTGATAGCCCTGCGCCTTGAGCGCGCGCGCTTCCTGCCACACGCGCCGGTCGAAAGGCACGGGCAGGTTCTGAACGATGATGAGAACGCGTCTACCAGCAGATGCCGGCGTAGTTCGCATGGCGCTCCTCGATCTGCCGGATGCGCACGAAGTCGATCACGAGCTGATCGGGGCGCAGTTTGTCGGCGAGCGCGGTGAACTCCTCGCCGCGGTTGCCGATGACGATGACATCCGCGTGCTCGAGCACCTCCTCGACCGTGCTCACCATGAGCCGCTCGATGTGCGGGATGCTCTTCATGATGTACTCGCGGTTCGCGCCCGTGAGCTTGGCGAGGTTGACGTTGCGGTCGTAGAGCCTCAAGTCGAAGCCCTTGCCGATGAGCCGCTCGATCACCTCGACCAGCGGGCTCTCGCGCAGGTCATCCGTGCCCGCCTTGAAGCTGAATCCGAGCACGCCGATTTTCTTGTGCCGCGAGGCGAGCACCATCGCGATTCCCTGCTCGATCTGCTCGCGGTTCGAGAACATGAGGGAATTCAGCAGCGGCGTCGACACATCGTGGCTGCGCGCGTGATAGGTGATGGCGCGCAGGTCCTTCGGCAGGCACGAGCCGCCGAAGGCGAATCCGGGCTTGAGGTAATACGGCGACAGATTCAGTTTTGCGTCCTTGCAGAAGATGTCCATCACCGCATGGCTGTCGAGCCCCAGGCTCTTGCAGATCTTGCCGATCTCGTTCGCGAAGGTGATCTTGGTGGCATGCCAGCTGTTATCGGCGTATTTCACCATCTCGCCGACTTCGATCGCGCAGCGGATCACCGGTCCCGGAACGCCCTCATAGAGGCTCTCGACGATGTCGCCCGAGCGCGAGTCGGTTGCGCCGATCACCGTCTTCGGCGGATTGCGGAAGTCCGCCACCGCCGTGCTTTCGCGCAGGAATTCCGGGTTGTGGCAGACGCCAAAGTCCTGCCCGACGCGCCGGCCGCTCGCGCGCTCGAGCGTGGGAATGGCGAGCCCCTGCAACGTCCCCGGCAGAATGGTGGAGCGCACGACCACCACGTGAAAGTCGCGCTTCTCCTTGAGCGCCGCGCCGATCTCGGTGCAGACCTTCTCCAGATAGCGGAAATCGAGATTGCCGTTGGTTTGACTCGGGGTGGGCACGCAGACGAAGGTGACTTCGGACTCGAGCACTGCGCTCACCGGATCGGTGGTCGCGCGCAGGCGCTTCGCCGACACGGCTTGGCGGGTTAGCTCCGCGAGCTCGGCTTCGACCACGGGCGCGCGCCCGGAGTTGATGAGCTCCACCTTGTCGGGGTTCGGATCGACGCCGATCACCACGTGGCCGCGGTCGGCGAGGCAGGCCGCTGATACCGCTCCCACGTATCCGAGGCCGAAGATGCTGACTTTCATCGGGATGGATTGCAGGCTCGCATGACTTTCCAGCTGCAGCTTCCGCAAGAACCATTCCAGAGTTGCTCAGCTCGAGTCGCCATTCGCAAACACTCGCGTTGCCATTTCGGACTTGTGTTCCGCCGCCGCCGAGGAGCATCATCGAAACGTCACAATCGGTCTGTATCCTGCAGTGCGCATCCGGAGGGGATTCCATATGACAGCACTACCGCAGACACGCGCGAGCATCTCCCCGGTCGAGGATGGCAGCAGCACACGCAGCCGGGCCGCAGACATCGTGCCCGCCGCTGCCGAAGCCTCCGGCGCACGGAGCCGCGCGCGACAGACGCTACCCGCCCTCGATCCGTCGACGGTGTTCGGCTGCGTCGATTGGTTCCTCTACCCGGAAGCGGAGCCCCGAGCTGCAGCTCAGGCTTAAGGGCCCCTTGCCCAGAAGACGGTCGCCATGCCGGCGAAGGTCATGAGGAGCGAGGCGCCGACGTGCGCCCCGATCTCGAGCAGCGCCCAGAGTCCCTGGCCGCGCTGAAGGAGCGCGACCACTTCGGCCGAGAAGGTCGAGAAGGTGGTGAGGCCGCCGCAGAATCCGGTGATGAGGAGCAGGCGCCACTCGGCCGGTAGTGCCGGGAAGCTCGCGAAGAGGGCGGCGGCGACGCCGATCACATAGCCGCCCAGGACGTTGGCCGCGAGGGTGCCGGGCGGCAGCAACGGAAAGAGCGCATTCAGCCGGTCGCCGAGCCACCAGCGCAGGAGCGCTCCGGCGCTCGCGCCCACACTGATCGCCACGATCGATTTCCACATGCGCCGCGCTGCCCGTCCAAAGCAGCCAAGCCTACGCTGAGTGCTTTTGGCGGCGCAATGGCGCGCGCGCTACTGCAGGTGCCAGCCGTGGCTCACGATGAGCGACTGGCCGCTGAGTGCCGCGGATTCGAACGACGCGAAGAAGAGGGCCGCCTGCGCCACATCATCCGTGGTCGTGAACTGGCCGTCGATGGTCTCCTTCAGCATGACATCGCGAACCACGGCCTCTTCGGAGATGCCGAGCGCTTTCGATTGCTCGGGGATCTGGCGCTCGACGAGTGGCGTGCGCACGAAGCCCGGGCAGATCACATTGGCGCGAACGCCGTGCCGGGCTCCCTCCTTGGCGACCACGCGGGCGAGGCCGATGAGGCCGTGCTTGGCGGTGACGTACGGGGCCTTGAGGACCGAGGCCTCTTTCGAATGCACCGATCCCATATAGATGATGCTGCCGCTGCCGCGCGCATACATGTGCTTGAGCGCGGCGCGGGTCGTGAGGAAGGCGCCGTCCAGGTGCACGGCGAGCACGCGGTGCCAGTCATCGAGCGACAGCGCCTCGAGGGCCGAGATGATCTGGATGCCGGCGTTGCAGACGAGAACATCGATCCGGCCGAACGTCGCCACCACCCGCGCCATGCCGGCCTCGACCTCATCCTCGCGCGTGACGTCCATGACGATCGCGATGGCTTTAGCGCCGCCGCCGGCGAGCTCCGTGGCGGCCTTGGCCGCCGCGCCCGCATCGAGATCGGCAATGGCGACCTTGGCGCCCTCGCGCAGGAAGGTGCGCGCGATCTCGAGGCCGATGCCGCTCGCCGCCCCCGTGATTACCGCGACCTGATCTTTGAGCCGCATCGAGGTCCGGATCTCAATAGTGGTAGGTCACGGTCGCGGAGTAGGTGCGCGGCGGCCCGTAGAACCCGATCTGGCTGATGCCGCCGATGAAGGAGTTGGTAGGTCCGATCGGCGGATCCCCGAAGTCATAGCCTGCCACGCGGTAGTACTTGTTGGTGAGGTTCTTGCCGTCGATCGAGAAGCGCCAGTGGCCATCCTCGGTCGTGAAGGCGAGGCCGGCGTTGAGCAGGCCGAAGCCCGGTTGATCGGTCACGCTCGGGGTCGTGTTGGCGACGTGCGCGAAGCTGCGGTAATCGTAATCCATGCGAGCAAGCAGCGAGCCCGCGTTGAAGAACCAGGTGTAGGCCGCGTTGCCCGAGGCCGTCCAGCGCGGCGCGTTGAGCGGGGTATTCTCATTGGCCACGTTGATTGCCCCGACGCTCGCTCCGCAACCGGGCGCCGCCGTGAACACGCTGCAGGGAATGAGATAGTCCTGGTAGTAGGAATCGAGATAGCCGACGTTGAGCCCGAAGGTGAGCGAGCGGCTCGCGCGGTAGACCGACTGCAGCTCCGCGCCTTCGTTGATCTGCTTGCCGGCGTTCAGCACCGCGGTGAGATTGGTCGGCGCGCCGCCCACGTTGATGAACTGCTGCACGCCGATCTGCGCGTCCGTGTACGGGTCGTAGAACGCGGTCAGGTTGAGGAGCAGGGTGTCATCCAGCCAGGTGGACTTGAGTCCCACCTCGTAGTTGTTGGCGACTTCCGAGTTGTAGCCGTTCTCGGTGCCGGGATACACCGTGGCGTTGCCGCGCATGTCGAAGCCGCCGCTCAGGAATCCGCGGCTGTACATGACGTAGCCCATGATGCGCGGCGTGAAGTGATAGTCGAGCCCGAGCCTGGGAGTGACGTTGACGAAGGCGCGCTCCCGATTGTAGTCGGTGACGACGCCCGGATCGGGCAAAAAGCCGGCCGGAACCGCATTCGGGTCGAAGAACTGCTGGGTGGGCAGGAGCTGGGTGGGCGCGATGCTGGCGTAGTCGGCCTGGTAAACGTGCGCGGTCTTCTTGTCCTCGTTCCAGCGGATGCCGGTGTCGAGGTTCAGCTTGTCGGTCAGCTTCCACGAGCCATCGCCATAAACGGCGGAGCTCTTGGTGTTGACGCAGCCCTGCACCAGCTCGGTGATGTAGAGATCGTATGCCGGGATGCCAAGCAGGGTCAGCGTTCCGATCGAGGCGTTGTAGTCGCCGCAGGCGGTGCTGTTCATGAAAAAGACGCCGCCGACGCCCTTGACGAAGTCGTTGGTGAAGGTGAGCCGCCCCTCGCCGGAGGCCTGCTGATCCTTGTAGAGCCCGGGGACCTGGAAGAGGTTCTGGGCCATCTCCGAGAAGTTGATGAACTGCTGGCCGTGGCCCTCGTAGTAGGCGCCGATGAGCTTCAGGTCGAGCTGGTCGGTGAGGTTCTGGCTGTAAGTGGCGGAGAAGCCGCTACGGTGGAAGTTGTCCTTGCCCGGGGGCATGTCGTCGTACATGTCGAACGGGTTCGAGAGCTGCGGCACGAGATAATTGTTGAGCCGCTGGCCGCCGGAGGCGTTCGAGTTGTCGAGGATGTCGTCGGCCACCAGCACGAGCTTCGAGCTCTCGCCCCAGAGGAAGGTGAGGTTGGCGCGGCCCGCGAAGATGTCCTTGTTGGAGAGTGGCTCGCCGATGTAGGGCTGATCGGCGAGCGGCACGCCGGGTTGCGCGACCACTTCGCCGTAGCCGTTGTGCCTGAGCTCGCCCAGGGAGACGCCGAAGTAGACGTGATTCTCGATGATCGGCGTGGAGAAATTGAGCTTGAAATCGTGTTCGCCAAAGTTGCCGGCGGTCACCGAGGCGGTGAGGTCCATGGGACCCACGATGTCGCGCGTCACGTACTTGATCGCGCCCGCGATGGTGTTCTTGCCGTAGAGCGTGCCCTGCGGACCCGACAGCACCTCGAGCCGCTGCACATCGAGCACGTCGAGGAGCGCCGCCTGCGGGCGGGCGAGGTAGACATCATCGATGTAGACGCCGACCGCCGGATCGAACCCCCAGAGCGGATCGCTCTGGCCGACGCCGCGGATGTAGACGTTGATGGTGCTGCTCGTCGCCCGATCCTGGGAGATCTTCATGTTGGGCACGAAGGCGTTGAGGTCCTCGAGATTGGTGACATTCCAGGTCTCGATCGCCGCCGCCGTCACTGCGGTGTCGGTGAGCGGCACGTTCTGCAGGTTCTCCGCGCGGTGCCGGGCGGTGACGACGACCTCCTGCAGCTCCGCTGGACTTGCCGCATCTTTGGCCTCCTGCGCGCCCGCCGCACCGGCGGCGAGAAGACCACATACGACGATGAAAACGCCTGAAAGCCTGTTCGACATGGCCGAGCCCCCTCTGACCAGACAGTCGTTGTTACGTTGCGTCGTCAGCTTGTATTGAACGACCGTTGAAGTCTAGTGCAACGGTCGTTGAATGGCAACGGGCGGCGGGGGCGGGGGCGGGCGGCGGTCCATGGGCCCCTGATGGCGGCCCTGGCCGGTGCGCGGGCATGGGCTAGAATGGCGCGCTCAAGGGGGGAAGATGGCTCGCTCAAAACGCACGACCAAAGAGAAGCTGCTCGATGCCGCGGAGAAGCTCTTCGCCCGCAAGGGCTTCCACGGCACCTCGCTACGCG
>DATFCZ010000136.1:0-6388 GCA_035252605.1 Steroidobacteraceae bacterium | reverse complement strand
CGCTCGCGCAGCGCCGATTGCGCGATGAGCTGCTCGCCCTGGCGCGCAGTGGGGCCGCCCACGGCGGCGAGCGAAGAGCGGTGCGGGGCGGGCAGCAGGATCGGGCGCCGCCGAGCGGCCCGGAACTGCTGGAGCTGCCGGCCGCGCACTTCCGGCTGCTGAGCGCAGCGTACCGGAACACCTTCGGATCGAAGGCGCCGCTTCCCGCCGGGGCGCAGAAAGTGCCGCCGTTCGAGCCGGCAATCGTCGAGCTGCAATCGATGCTGCTCAAGCATATGCAGGTCTCGGATGCGGACCTGCAGGCGCTGGGAGAGCGTCGGGCGCAGGTCATCCGCTCGGCGATTCTCTCGGCCGGGGGGATTGAGGCCGGACGCATCGGTATCACGACCGCGGCTGCGCAGAGCGCAGCCGCCGGCAAAGTCGCGGTCAAGCTCGGTCTAAAATAGGCGGCAAGCTCAGGCGCCGAACATGCTGGCTCCTGAGCCGGGCTACAACAACCGAGGAAGAGGTGATGCATCGACGTCAGTTTTTGCGCGCCAGCGGCTCCAGCATGGCGGGATTTGCCCCCTGGCCGTGGATGTTCCGCCGCAAGCCGCCGGCGCCTCCTGCGAAGGGCGTGACGCTGACGGGCAAGCCCGAGCCCTTCAGTTATGCCGATCTCAAGGGGGTCGCGCGCTCGATGGCGATCGCCACTTATCGCGAGTCCTACCAGCCGCTGCCGCCGGCGCTCCAGCACCTGAGCTGGGATCAGTGGGAGTCGATCACGTTCAGACCCGATCGGGCGCTCTGGTACGGGGAGGATCTCCTCTACCGCATCCGCTTCGATCACCTCGGCTACAGCTTCAGCAAGCCGGTGCGCATGTATATCGTCGAGAACGGTCAGGCGCGGGAGATCCTGTTCGACCCGACGATGTTCGACTACAGCAAATCGGGCCTGAAGCCCACCGATGTGCCCAAGGATCTCGGCTTTTCGGGATTCAACGTGCTCTTTCATACCGAGTGGACGAGCGATCGGGCTGTTTTTCAGGGCGCCTCGTATTTCCGCGCGGTCGACGGCGATGGACAGTACGGCATGTCGCAGCGGGGCCTCGCGATCGATACCGGAATGTCTCAGCCGGAGGAGTTTCCGGATTTCGTCGCGTTCTATCTCGAGACGCCGGCAAAGGATTCAGCGCAGCTCACGGTGTACGCGCTGCTCGATTCGCCGAGCGTGGCGGGCGCCTATCGCTTCATCATCGACGTCGCCAACACCCTGGTGATGGACATCGATTCGGCCCTCTATCCCCGCCGGGAGATCCAGCGCCTCGGCATCGCCCCCTGCACCAGCATGTTCCTCGTGGGCGAGAACGACCATCGCGTCGCCGACGACTGGCGACCCCAGATCCACGACTCCGACGGGCTGCAGATGAATACCGGCGCCGGTGAATGGATCTGGCGTCCGCTGCTCAACCCGAGCGTGCTGCGTGTCAACACCTATGTCGATGAGAACCCGCGCGGTTTCGGTCTCATGCAGCGGGAGCGGCGCTTCTCGCAATACCAGGATGACGGCGTCTTCTACAACCTGCGCCCGGACTGCTGGGTGCAGCCGAAAGCTCCCTGGGGCAAAGGTGGGGTCATGCTCGTCGAGATTCCGACGGGCGATGAGACCATGGACAACATCGTCGCCTTCTGGAGTCCGGCGGACAAGACCGAGCCGGGACGCGAGTACCTCTACGGCTACCGTCTGTACTGGTGCCGCAACAACCCGTTCGCCTCCCACCTCGCGCACGTGCACGCGACGCGCGATGGCATCGGCGGAGTGGTCGGTCGCAAGCGTACTTATTTCTCGTGGCGCTTCGTGGTCGATTTCGTGGGTGGGAACTTGCGGATGCTGGGGCCCGGCGCCCAGGTAATGCCGGTCATCAGCGCCTCGCGCGGACGGGTGGAGATCACTTCGGCCCGGCCGCTCCTGCCACTGAAGGGCTGGCGCGCGATGTTCGACCTCGTGCCGGACGACAGCGATCAGCCGATCGATTTGAGGCTCTACCTATCGCTGGACGGACAGGCTTTGACCGAGACCTGGATGTATCAGTACGCCCCGCCGCCGGTGGCGCAGCGTCAGCAATATCTGACGGGGTAAACCCGGAACCCGGGTGGCGCGTTGATGTCGAAAGCGCCGCCGGCGTCTTTCAGCCACTCAAAGCATAGAGGTTGTCATGAGCGTCCTCCGACTCGTCTCGCGATGGTCTTCAGCGGCAGCGGCCATGACCCTTCTGGCCGCCCTGCCGAGCTTGGCCGCGGCTCAGGACGGCGTGGCAGCCGTCTGGGTGCCGAAGCATGTCCAGTTCATCTACCAGGGCTTTACCAGCTACTACTCCTGCGACGGGCTGCGGGACCAGATCAGGAGCATGCTGGAGAAGCTCGGCGCGAAGGATCTCAAGGTCCAGCAGTATTCGTGCGTCAACCCGTCAGGGCCCACGCTCTTCCCCGGCGTCCGGGTCAATATGCGGGTGCTGGTGCCGGCTTCCTCGGCCGAGGCGGCCAAGGAGAAGAACGCCGGATCTCCCGTTCAGGCCCAGTGGAAGGACGTGGTGCTGATGCCGACCAATGCGCCGGTGAACGAGCAGGGCAATTGCGAGCTGATCGAGCAGTTCAAGGAGACTTTCCTGCCGCTTTTCACCACTCGCAACGTCAAATACGAATCGACTTGCATCCCGCATCAGGTGACGCTCGGGACTCATCTCAGTGCCGAGGTGCTGATGCCGTCGGCCAGCGGCTCTTCGGGCTGACCGTCTACGCGGGCGCGCGGGCGCGTCGCACCCCGTGCGCATCGACGTCGGGTAGAAAGCCCGCGAGCAGGCCGATCAGCGGCAGGAAGGCGCAGATCTCGTAGACCAGATTGATGCCGAAGGAGTCGGCAACCTTGCCGAGCACCGCGGCGCCGATGCCTCCCATGCCGAAGGCGAGGCCGAAGAAAAGTCCGGCCACCGTCCCGGTACGCCCGGGGAGCAGTTCCTGCGCGTAGACGATGATTGCGGGAAACGCCGAGGCGAGGATGACGCCGATGGGGACGGTCAGAACCGCCGTCCAGATGAGGTTGGCGTGCGGCAGCAGCAGGGTGAATGGCAATACCCCGAGGATCGAGCCCCAGATGACGTACTTGCGTCCGATGCGATCGCCTACCGGTCCGCCGAGAATGGTGCCGAGCGCCACCGAGCCGAGGAACACGAAAAGGTACACCTGCGAGGCCTGCACGGAGACGTGGAAGCGGCTGATCAGATAGAAGGTGTAATAGCTGGTGAGGCTCGCGAGATAGAAGTATTTGGAGAAGATGAGCGCGAGCAGCACGCTCATGGCGACGGTTACTTCCCGGCGGGTAGGAGTCGCGTGCGCGGCGCCGTCCGCGCCACGGGGCCTGAGACGCGCCATTCCGTGGTGCCGGTACCAGTGGCCCACGCGGAAGAGCACGAAAATACCGAGGAGCGCCGCGCACGAGAACCAGAGGACGCTCGACTGGCCGTGAGGCAACACGATGAAAGCGGCGAGCAGCGGCCCGATGGCCGTGCCGAAGTTGCCACCGACCTGGAACACCGACTGCGCCAGGCCGTGACGGCCCCCCGAGGCCATGCGCGCGACACGCGAGGATTCCGGGTGGAACACGGAAGAGCCCGTGCCAATCAGCGCGGCGGCAATCAGCAGCAGCGGGTAGCTGCGGGCCGAGGCGAGGAGAGCGAGACCGAACAACGTGAAGCTCATGCCGGTCGCAAGCGAATAGGGGCGCGGCTTACTGTCCGTGTACCGGCCGATGAGCGGCTGCAGGAGCGATGCGGTGATCTGGTAGGTGAACGTGAGAATGCCGATCTGTCCGAAAGTCAGCGCGTAGGAGGTCTTCAGCATCGGATACAGCGCCGGCAGGAGCGACTGCATCATGTCGTTCAGCAAATGGCAGAAGCTGATTGCGGCCAGCACCGAGAAGGCGGTGCGGCCGACGGCGCCCGCCCGGCTCATGTCTGCTGCGGCTTGGCTCAAGGGTGGCTCCCGAATCTCCGGTCACCACTTTGCCGGAATCTCGGGGCGAATCCCATCTCTCCTTCGGCGCAGCTCGGCGCCCGGGATGGGTTGGCGGGGCCAGGGCGGTGAGGCGCCTGACCGGCGCCTCACCGGAGTTCGCGTTTCGGTGGGTTACTTCGGCGGGTTACCGTTCGGATTACTGCCGGGACTCGTATCCTGCAGCGGGAATGCCTGCGCTGCCGGTCCGTTTGGCTTGCCGGGCATAGCCGACGGCGCGCTCGCGCCGGCAGCTGCGGCCGAGCTCGTCATCGAGGAGGAGGCCGGCTCGAGGCCTGCGCTCTGGGACACGGCGGTCTCGAAGCGCGCCGCCTCATAGTCATTCGTGTGTACCGCGCCCGAGATGATGTCCGTCGCCAGGAGGCCCGGGCGGTGGTAGAGCTCCGCATTCGCGGCGTCATCCATGGTGAGTGCCGCGCCCGAGAGCGCCACACCGGCGAAGATGCCGCGGCTGTGAGAGTAGGAATAAACGCCGGCGTTGAATGCCTGATCAGTGGCCGCCGAGGCCTGGCGGCCTACGGGGCCGGCGGCCACCGAGACATCGGCTCCGAGCGTGAGCTTGCCGCCTTCGACGCCTTCGATGCCCTTGCGCGAAGTGAACACCAGCACGAGATCGGTCTTCTGCACGCCCCACTGGAAGCCGAAGCTGCCACCCGTCAGGGTGACGAAGATCGGGTTGGAGAAGTGGCCGTCGGCCTTTCGCACGACGAGCACGCCGTGTCCGCGCGCGCCGCCGAGGAAGAACGCGACCTTGGTGAAATCGGGAATAACGGCGATGCCGTAGGCGCGCTCGAGCAGGCGATCGGGAATGCCCTGGTCGCGCCCGTTGCGGGCATCGTTGAGTACCTGCGTCGCAAGGAGAAGGCGACCTTGCTCCAGAGCCTGCGCGTGCGCCGCGATGGCCGTGAAGGTGAGAGCAACGCCGGCAACAGTGGTGAGTAATAGAGTACGAATACGCATGCCTGAGATCCCCTTCTGCTGTCGCCGGGGACCGACAAGCCGGAGCCGGCGGCAACGAACGCGCGAAGCTTACCGCAGATCGGCAGGTTGGAGTGAGTCGGCGCCGATGAACGGCCGGCGGCTGAACTGCGGCTGAACGAGACCCGCGCAGATCCGCCGTGTGCGAAGCGAGCGCGCTGGCGACTCGCTCAGAACCAGAGCGAGACGTACGCCTGAAAGATACTGGCGTCCAGGCCGTAGAGCGGCTCCGCGCCACCCTTGAACACGGCGGCATCGTACTTCGAGTAGAGCGCGTCGCGGTAATCGAGATAGTTGATCATCATGCGATCGAATTTCAGCGTCGCGGTGCTCTTCTGAATCCATCGGGCGCGCGGGATCGAGAACGCGTACGACGCTTCGAGGCCGATCGTGATGCTGTGGAACGCCGCCAGCTCGCGGTCGCGGGCCATGTAGTTGGAGTAATTGGCGTAGGGGAAGAGGTCGCTGTAGAAGCTGGCCGCGCCCTGGCGGTAGTAACGGATGTTGCCGTCGAGCGTCCAGTGGTGCCTGATCGGCTGCACGTAATCGAGTTGCAGCGTGTGGGCGACGATGCCCCAGGAGTCGCTGAAGAAGCGATACTTGCCGGTGAGCGCTGCCCGGTAGGGCAGATAGTACTTGAGTGATGCCGCCAGGGCGTCCATGGTGCGCGTGCCGGGATAGATCTGCGGGGCGAGCGAGTAGCCGACCGGATTATTCGGATCGGCGTAACGAATCAGCCGATAGGGGCTCGCGAGATATCCCTGATCACTCGAGAACTGATAGTTGAGAGTACCGATGAGGCTGCGGGTCAGGATCTGGCTGATGCTCAGCCCGTAGACGCGGTGATCGGCGCGCTGGCGGAAGGTCGGATCGTTCACGATCGTGCCGTTCACCTTGATGTCGCGGAAGATCTCGTCCCAGCCGCGGCTGTAGCTGAGCGTGACGGTGGTGAGGTCGCCGAACATGTCCTGGCTGATCGAGTAGTAGGCGGTGTTCGCCTTGTAGTCCGGCTCGACGCTGTTGATGAGTCCGGCGCTGTAGGTGGTCTTGCCGTGAAGGTACTCGGCACCGATGCTTTTCTGCGTGCGCGTCTCCTTGTAGGGGCTCGCCGAGAGCAGCACGTCGATCGATGCGCTCGAGATCATGTCCTGGTAGTAGTTGGCATTCACGGCGAAGTGATCGCCGATCCTCTTCTGTACCAGGATCGAGGGTCCCTGGATGGTGATGCCGCCGCCCTGATAGCGATGATAGAGAACGTCGGCGCGGTCTTCCGGCAGCACGCCGGCGATTGCCGGCACGCCCGCGAGAAGTGCCGCGGCGGCGATGCGCGCGGCAGCGAACGCCAGCGCACCGCGCCCGCGCC
>DATFCZ010000135.1:0-34702 GCA_035252605.1 Steroidobacteraceae bacterium | reverse complement strand
AGACCGCGCCGCAGGAGTATCGCGCCGCGCCGATCGACCCGGCATCGCTGGAGCGCAACCGCGTGTTGCTGCGGGTGCAGGATGTCGCGGTATCGCGCGCCTACAAGATCCTGCGGACCCGGGTCTTGCGCCGGATGGTGGCCAACAGCTGGTTCACCCTCGGGGTGACCGGCACCTGTGCCGGGGAGGGCAAGACCCTTACGGCGATCAACCTTGCGCTCGCCCTCGCTCAGGACCCGAACGCCTGGGTATTCCTGGTCGATCTCGACCTGCAGCGGCCGCAGCTCGGCTCCTATCTCGGCATGAGCTACGAGTACGGGCTCACCGACTTCCTCACCGGTCACGCGGAGCTCGATCAGGTGGTCTACGACATCGGCATCAAGCGCCTGGCGGTGATCCCGAATGCGAGCCCCGTCGAGACCTCATCCGAGCATCTGCGCTCGGCGCGCATGGCCGATTTCATCAACGCGCTCGAGGCGCAGACGCCCCGGCGGATCGTGGTGTTCGACATGCCGCCGCTCAACGTGAGCGATGACGTGCTGGCGTTCGCCCCGAGAGTCGACAGCTTCCTCCTCGTCGCCTCACAGGGGCTCACCGCCCGCCGCACGCTCGAGAACGCCAAAGAGGTGCTCTCCGAGCTCAACGTGCTCGGCGTGGTTCTCAATCGTTCCACCGAGCACAACGACAGTCCCTATTACTGATGGCGCTCGATCTCTCGGTGGTGGTCCCGCTCTTCAACGAGGAGGAGAGCGTGCGCCCCCTCTACGCCGCGATCCTCCAGGGCGTCGAGCCGCTCGGGGTGTCCTTCGAGATCGTGTTCGTGGACGACGGCAGCCGCGATGGCACCGCGGGGATCGCCGATGAGATCGCGCGCGCCGACGCGCGGGTCTGCCTCGTTAGGTTCCGCCGCAACTACGGACAGACTCCCGCCATGGCGGCCGGCATCGCCGAGGCAAGAGGAGAGATCATCGTCACCATGGACGGCGATCTGCAGAACGATCCGGCGGACATCGGGCAGCTGCTCGCGCAGATCGAGGCCGGCAACGACATCGTGGTCGGCTGGCGTCATGAGCGCCAGGACAAGCTCTGGACGCGCAAGGTCCCCTCGCGCATCGCCAACGCCCTCATCGCCAGGGTGACCGGGGTTCCGATCCGCGACAACGGCTGCTCGCTCAAGGCCTATCGCGCCTGCCTCATCAAGCACATTCCCCTCTATTCGGAGATGCACCGGTTCATCCCGGCGATGGCCTCGATCGCGGGGCCGCGGATCGCGGAAATCCGCGTGCGCCATCACGCGCGCCGCTTCGGAAGCTCGAAGTACGGCCTGTCGCGCATCTACAAGGTGCTGCTCGATCTGATGGTGATCAAGACCGTGGCTTCCTTCACCGCCCGGCCGATGCTCTGGTTCGGCATGCTCTCGCTCCCCATGCTGGCCGCGGCGACCTTCGCCCTCGGCTGGACCGGCTTCACCCTGGCGAGCGAAGGCCGGATGTCGCTCTCGATCGCCGGCACCGGCGTGATCTTTCTCGTCTCGAGCGCCATGCTGCTTGCGGCAGGAGCGCTCGGCGAGCTCATCTACAAGCTCGGAGACCTGCGCGAGCATCAGTTCTCCGGCCTGACCCAACATTTGCTCGTCGGAGGAGCGCCGAGCCATGAGTGACAGCCATGAGTGACAGCCATGAGTGACCCGATCGCCGGGGGCGTTGAGCTCTCGGTCATCATTCCGGTGGGGAGCCGCCATGCGAGCGACATGCTGGCGCTCTGCGCCGAGTACAAGGAGGGGCTCGATGCCCTCGGCGCGCCGTACGAGGTCATCGTGGTGCTCGACGGGCCAAAGCCCGAGATGGCCGCCGACGTGCAGCGGCTGCTCTCCTCGGGCGAGCGCATCTCGGTGATCAGCCTCACCCGCAAGTTCGGCGAGGCGACGGCGCTGGTGGCGGGATTTCAACGCGCGAGCGGCCCCATCATTCTCACGCTCCCCGCGTATCACCAGATCCGTGGCAGCGAGATCGGCAAGCTCGTGCGGGCGGTGGGCGTCGCCGACCTCGTGATCGGCCGGCGCTGGCCGCGCGCCGGCAGTCGTCTCGAGAGCTACCGGCGGGATCTCTTTCATCGCCTGCTCGCCTCGGTCACGGGCCAACGCTTCCACGATCTTGGCTGCGGCGCGCGGGCGATGAAGCGCCGGGTGCTGAAAGAGATCAACCTCTACGGCGATCAGCACCGCTTCCTTCCCGTGCTCGCGAGCCGCAACGGCTTTCGGGTGCTGCAGGTCGAGCTGCAGCAGTCGCCGCTCGATCGCTTCGAGCGCGGCTATACGCCGCGAGAGTACGTCCGCCGCGCGCTC
Source organism: Steroidobacteraceae bacterium (assembly GCA_035252605.1). Taxonomy (GTDB): domain Bacteria; phylum Pseudomonadota; class Gammaproteobacteria; order Steroidobacterales; family Steroidobacteraceae; genus 13-2-20CM-66-19. The sequence goes on along the minus strand of DATFCZ010000135.1, from coordinate 32,358 downwards.
GATATCTGCACGGTGTTCTTCCTCGTGCGCTTCACCAAAAAGCCGCTGCGCTTCTTCGGCATGGTGGGGGTGAGCACGTTCCTCATCGGCGCGGCGCTCGTCGCCTGGCTCGCGATCGACAAGGTCGTCTTCCACCAGCCGCTCGGGGATCGGCCGGCGCTGCTCCTCTCCTCGCTCCTCGTCGTGCTCGGCATGCAACTCTTCGCCCTTGGGCTTCTGGGTGAGCTCATCATTTTCACCCATGCCCGGGACATCAAGGACTATCAGATCGAGGAAGTGGTGCGCTACCCAATACCTGCGGTGGGCTCATCGGCCGGGCAGCTGCCGGCCCAGCTCCCGGAGGCGCTGCCAAAACCTCAGGCGCAGCCGGCGATCTCCTCATAGACGAGGGCCGCGCGCCGGCCATATCACCGTGATCGCAGCCGCGACACGGTGCGGCCGTTGCTACAGCGGCAGGACGCCCGGTGAGGGTTTGAGGATGGACGGCAATGGCCACGTTGCTTCGAGAGCCGCTTCCGCAGCCAACGGAAGCTCAAGCGGCATCTGCGGCTGCGCGCACGCTCCCTAGGCTCGCGATCGTCGTTCCCTGCTACAACGAGGAGGAGGTGCTGCCCGAGACGGCGAGGCGGCTCGGCGCTCTTCTTGAGCGGATGCGCCAGCAGGGGCAGATCGCGGCCGGCAGTCGGGTGGTGTTCATCGACGATGGGAGCCGCGATGGCACGTGGGAGCTCATCGAGCGGCTCGCGCGCGAGGACGAGCGCTTCGGGGGCATCAAGCTCTCGCGCAATCGCGGTCATCAGAACGCGTTGCTCGCGGGACTCTTCACCGTCGAGGGCGATGTGCTGGTGAGCGTCGATGCGGACCTGCAGGACGATGTCGAGATCATCGGCGAGATGTTGTCCCAGCACGCGATCGGCACTCAGATCGTCTACGGAGTGCGCGATGACCGCTCGAGCGACGGGCTCTTCAAGCGCGCCACCGCGCTCACCTTCTATCGGTTGATCCGCGCGCTCGGCGTCGAGTCGGTCTACAACCATGCCGATTTCAGGCTGCTCAGCCGCAAGGCGGTGGAGGCGCTCAAGGACTTTCGCGAGGTGAACCTCTTCCTCCGGGGCATCGTGCCGCTCATCGGCTTCAAGTCCTCGGTGGTGTATTACACGCGCACGCAGCGGCTCGCCGGCGTGTCGAAGTATCCGCTGCGCAAGATGTTGGCGCTGGCGCTCGATGCGGTGACCTCGTTCTCGATCGTGCCGCTGCGATTCATCTCGGTGCTGGGCTTCCTGGTGTTCCTCTTCAGCGCCGCAATGGGGGTGTGGACGATCTCGGTGCGGCTCTTCACCGCCAGGGCGGTGCCCGGCTGGACGTCGACGCTGTTGCCGATCTATGTGTTGGGAGGACTGCAGATCCTCTGCATCGGGGTGTTGGGAGAGTATCTCGGCAAGGTGTATCAGGAGACCAAGCGCCGGCCCCGCTATCTCATCGAGAAGGTGCTTTGAGGGGCCATCTCGGCCGCTTCGTGCGCTTCGTGTTGGTGGGCGGTGTGGCGACCGCCGTTCAGTACGCGCTGCTCGTTCTCCTCGTGCGTGCCTTCGGCATGGCGCCCACGCCGGCTTCCTCCCTAGGGTTCCTCGCGAGCGCCGTCGTCAATTACCTTCTCAACTACCGCTTCACCTTCGAGAGCGATCGACCGCATGCCGCGGCGGCAGCCAAGTTTGCGGCGCTCGCGGCCGCGGGGCTGCTCGTCAATGCGGCGATCATGCATGTCCTGATCGAGGCGGCCGTGCCGTATCTCGTCGCGCAGCTTTGCGCGAGCGCGGTGGTGCTCTTCTTCAACTTCATCGGCAACAGCGTCTGGACCTTCGGTGTACCGAAAATGCCGTGCCCGTGATCGAGCATCGTCGCGGCTGCGCGTCTCCGGTTGGAGACATGTTGGGCGCGGCCTGGGTATGGGCTTTGCTCGAGCGCATCGAGCATGCGAATCCTGCTCGTAGCGCCGCAGCCCTTCTACCAGGAGCGGGGTACCCCGATTGCCGTGCGCATGCTCGCGGAAGTGCTCTGCGGTCAAGGTCATGCCGTGGATCTGCTTACCTACCACGAGGGCGCGGACCTCGACATCGAGGGCTTGAGAATCCTGCGCACGCCCGCGCTCCCCGGGCTCGCGCACGTGCCGATCGGCATCTCGTGGAAGAAGCTCGTCTGTGATCTGCTCATTTCGGCGCGGCTCCTCGGGCTCGCGCTGTCGCGCCGCTACGATGTGATCCACGCCGTCGAGGAGGCGGTGTTTCCGGCAATACTGCTGCGCTCCTCCGCGGGTGCAAGGGTCGTCTACGACATGGATTCGATGCTCGGGGAGTCGCTCGTCTCCAAGTGGCGACTGCTGCGGCCCGTTCAGCGGCTGCTTCGGGCGCTCGAGCGCGCCGTCATCAGAAGGAGTGATGCCGTGTTCGCGGTCTGCAACGATCTCGCGCGGCACGTGAAAGTCGATGCGCCCGGAGTGCCGGTGTTTCTGATCGAAGACGTGGCGCTTCCCGCGCAGGAGCATTGCGGCGGCGCCGAGCCGCTGCGCGAGCTGTTGGGAGTCTGCGGCGAGCTTGCGCTGTATGTCGGCAACCTGCAGCGCTATCAGGGCATCGAGCAGGTGGTGCGCGCGATGGCGCTGGTGCCGAAGGAGCGCGATCTCACCCTCGTCATCATCGGCGGCTGGCCGGATGATGTGCGCCGCGTACGCCCGCTCGTGCGCAAGCTTCATCTCGAGGAGCGGGTCTATCTCCTCGGGCCGCGGCCGCTCGCGCAGCTCGAGAGCTTTCTCGCGCAGGCGGACCTGCTCGTCTCACCTCGCCTCACGGGCAGCAACACGCCGATGAAGGTCTACTCCTACATGAATTCGGGACGCGCGATTCTCGCCACCCGCATCGCCTCGCACACTCAGGTGCTCGATGACGGTTGCGCGCTCCTGGTGGAGCCCAATCCGCAGGCGATTGCGCAGGGACTCGCGACTCTCGGGGCGGATGCGGCCTTGCGGGCGCGGCTCGGCGCCGCGGCGCGGCATCGGGCGATCGAGCGGTACTCGATCGAGGCGTTCCGCCGCAAGGTTTGTGCGGCCTACCGAACGCTCGACACTCAGGGAGCGGCCTGAAAGTCGTAGGCGAAGTGCGTCGCTACTTCGAGAGCGAGCTGCGCTGTCCGGTCTCCGCGACCGGCGCGGTTTGCAGCGGCCGCGAGCCCGATGGCGGCAGGTACCCGGCGGCGCGGTACCAGTCCGCGACGCGCTGGACGCCCGCCGCCGCGCTCACCTTGGGCGCATAGCCCAGGAGGCGCGCGGCTTTCGAGCCGTCGAACTCGCGATGATGGGTGAAGAACGCGACGCGCCGCCGATGGAGCGGGGGCTCGATGCGAAGCGGCACGCAGAGGGATGCGCAGAGAAGGCCCGCGGCCGTCACCGGCCAGACCGGGATGCGCCACCGCGGCTCGGAGACGCCGAGCGCGTGGGCGATATATCGGGCGAGCTCATTCAACGTCGGCGCATCGGGCCCCGGAAGAATGAACACCTCGCCGAGTGCCGCCGGCGAGTGGCTGCAGAGCACGAAGCCCTCGACGAGATCATCGATGTGCACCATGTGCAGCCTGGGCGTGCCTGGGCCGATCATCACGAAGACGCCGCGCTCGATCGCGCGGTAGAGCTTCAGGAACCGCAGATCCCCCTCGCCGTAGATCGGGCCCGGACGCACGACCACGACCGGCTGGCCGCGCCGAGCGGCGGCCTGGGCGGCGAGCTCGCCTTCGAGCTTGGTACGCTGGTAGACATCGCCCGGGGCAAAGCGATAGCTCTCGCTCGCCGGCGGATCCTCGATGTGCCCGTGCACGCCCACGGTCGAGCAATGCACGACACGCTCGCAACCCAGGCGGCGGGCCGCCTCGAGCACGTTGCGCGCACCGCCGACGTTGACGTCGCGGTAGTAGCTGTCGGGGTGACCTGCGGTGCGAAAGACGGCCGCGATGTGATGGATCTGCTCGCAGCCGCGCGCGGCGCCGATCACATCCTCGAGCGAGGTCAGCTGCCCGATGCGCGGCTCGATGCCGGCGGCGGCAAGCGCCTCGGCCTTCGCCTCATCCCGGAGCAGCGCCCGGACGTGATCTCCTTGGGCGACGAGCCGTCGGGCGAGGTGCCCGCCGGTGAATCCGGTCGCGCCGGTGACGAGAATGGTGCGTGCCATGCCAAGCCGGAGCAGGGATCGTGCCTTTGAAGGCGCTGCGGCCGTTGCTCGCGCTTGGGCTCCTCACGCTCGTGCTGTGGCTCACGCACGATGCGCGGTGGGTGCTCGCGGCAATTCTCGGACCTTTGAGCAGAGTTGATCAGCGCTGCTTGAACTCTTCCGGCGTCAACTGATGCCGCGCCAGGAGCTTATAGAAGTCGGTCCTGTTGCGCTTCGCGAGCCGAGCCGCCTGGCTCACATTGCCGCCGGTGATCTGCAGAATCTGAGACAGGTAGCTGCGGGTGAACTCATCCCTCGCTTCATCGAAGGAGGGCAGGCGCCCGGGCGAGCCGCCGAGCGACTGCTGCACGAGCTCGACGGGGATGATGGGGGTCTGGGAGAGCGCGACGTTCTGGCGCACGACGTTCTGCAGCTGGCGGATGTTTCCCGGCCAGTCGGCGGTGGCCAGGAGCTCCACGGCCTCGGGCGCGTAGATCTTTCTTTGACCCGTTTCCTTGGCGATGGTGGCGAGGAAATGCGCGACCAGGAGCGGGATGTCCTCACGCCGGCGATTGAGCGGCGGCATCTCGATGTGCACGACGTTCAAGCGGTAGAAGAGATCCTCGCGGAACTGACCGGCGCTCATGAGCTGCTGAAGATCGCGGTGGGTCGCCGAGATGACGCGCACGTTGACCGGCAGCGCATCGGTGCTGCCCACCGGGCGGATGACGTTCTCCTGCAGGACCCGCAGGAGCTTTACCTGAAGGCGCATCGGCATATCGCCGATCTCATCCAACATGAGCGTGCCGCCGTCGGCCGCCATGAAAAGGCCGCGGTGGGCGCGGGTGGCGCCGGTGAAGGAGCCTTTCTCGTGGCCGAAGAGCTCCGATTCCAGGAGGTTCTCCGCCATCGCGCTACAGTTGATGGCGACGAACGGCTTGTTGCGACGCGGGCTCGCCAGATGAATGGCGCGGGCGAGGAGCTCCTTGCCCGTGCCGCTCTCACCGGTGATGAGCACTCGGGCATCGGTCCCGGCCACCATGTGCGCCTGCGCGAGCTTCTCTTCCATGACGGCGCTGCGGGTGACGATCTCGGAGCGCCAGTCCTCATCCGAAGCCCCGAACCCGGAGATGCGCAGCGCCTTCTGCACCTGATCCAGGAGCTCCTGCTTGTCCACCGGTTTGGTGAGAAAGCCGAAGGCGCCCATCTGGGTGGCCTGCACGGCATCGGGAATGGTGCCGTGAGCGGTCAGCATGATGACCTTCAACCCGGGCCAGCGGTTCTGCAGCTCCTTCAAGAGCCCGATGCCATCCATCTGATCCATCTTGAGATCGGTGATGACGAGGTCGGGTCGGAAGCGGCTCGAGGCGGCGAGCGCCTGAGCGCCGCTTTCCACGGCCTCGACGTCGTAGTTCTCGGCGCGCAGGCGGATGGTGAGGAGCCGCAGCAGCCCCGGATCGTCATCGACGACCAGGATGCGCGCCTTGCGCCGTCCGCTTTGACTTAACGTGCTCGGGGAAGTGGTCATCTTGCGCTGCTCGGGCAATGCGTTGGCGGGGGTCAGGGTCACTTGGGTCGTCCGGGTTTGCGCTCGTTGAGCGACTTTTCGATGTTGGCGATGGCGGCCAGCTTGGCCCGTGCCTCCTGGAGCTGCTTTTTCAGCTTCGCGTTCTCTCCGGCGGCGCCATCGAGGCGGCGCTTGAGGGTCGCGATCTGCTCAGCCCGGGAGGCGTCAGCCTTGAGCGTGCGGTTTTCCTGTTCCAACGTCAAATAGTCGCCAATTTGCTTCAGTTGCAGAGCCACGAGCGAGCGCTCCCCCGGGAGGAGCGAGGAATTCGAGTCGGAGGCGAGCTCCTCGAGCATCTTCTGCGCCCGCGGCAGGTCCGAGCCCGCCTGCTGCGGGGTCGCGAGGATGAGCGCCAGCCGGAGTTTGCGGCTCGGGGTCGGGGTCTTCTGGAAGTCTTCCTCGGCCGTGCCGGTGATCTCCATCTGCTGCTCGGGGGCCGCCAGGATGAGCTTATCGAGCACCGCGAAGTCATCGGCGAGCGCCTGTGAGGAGGCGGCCTTGCGGTCGATGAGGGGCTGCGGCGTCGGCGGGGCGGCCTTGGGCGGGAAGAGATCGGCGCAGCCGCCCGCAAGGAGCACTGCCCCGAGGGCCACTGCCGCCGGCAGCAGGGGCCTCGGGCGCATGAGCCTAGGCCGCATGTGCCTAGGCCGCATGTGCTTGGGTCCTGCGCTCGGGGCTGTCGCCCGGGCGGCCGCCGCGCGCGCGGGTGATGGGCATGCTGATCCTGAAATGCGCCCCCGGATACTCGCCATCCACGATCTGTACCGTGCCGCCGTGAGCGGCGACGAACTCGAGCACCACCGAGAGGCCGATGCCGGTGCCCTTGACGGCCGTGGTCTTGGCGGCCCGGCCGGTATAGAAGGCCTCGAACACGTGATCGCGCTCCTCCTTGGCGATTCCGGGGCCGTTGTCGGCCACGTCGATGACGATCGAATTCGCACTCGTTGCAGCCTTGATATGAATGGTGCCCCCCTTGGGGGAGTATTTGACGGCATTCGACACGAGGTTCTCGAGAATGAGTCGGATCTTGCTGCGATCGGCCACCAGCGTCACATCCTCCACCTGCACATCGAGCCGCACGCGCTGAGACAAGAGCGTGAGCTGCTGGTTCTCGAGCACTTGTTTGACGACCGGCCGAAGCCGGAACTCGGTTGCCTCGAGCCCGACGCTGGAGGTTTGCCAGGCGCTGAAGGAGAGCAGGTTCTCGATCATGCGCTGCAGCTTGATGCCGTTATCGCGCAGGATGGCGGTGACCTCCCGCTGCGCGGTGTCGAGCTCGCCCACCGCCCCATCCATCAGGAGCTCGGTACCCTCACGGATGTTGGCGAGGGGAGTCTTGAGCTCATGGGACATGTGCCTGAGGAAGCGGTTCCGCTCCTGCGCGAGCTCGAGAAGCCTGAGCCGCAGCCACTCGAGCTGCTTGCCCAATCGCACGAGATCGTGCGGGCCGCGCACCGTGATGGGATTACTGATGTTGCCGTGACCGATCTCGTTGATGGCGCGGTCGAGGTGCCGCAAGGGCCGGCCGACGATGAGCGTCAGCGTGATGATTGCGATGAGCGTCAGCGGCAGGAGGAGCGCGGCCTGCCAGAAAAGCCGCTCGCGCGCCCGATCGGTCCGCACCTGAAGCGAGGCCACCTCGGCATCGATCTGCTCGTTGCTCTGCTCCGCCACCTTGTCGACGAGCCCACTCAACCGCGAGAACTGCTGCGTGAGGCCGGTGGGGTTGGCGGCCGCGGCGGTGGCGGGCGTGGTGAGCACCGCGGTGCGGATGGCGTGCTGCACGGCGGCCACTTCTCTCAGCGTCTGCCGGGTCGCCGCGGTGGCGTCCTCGTAGAGCTTGGCGCGGGTGGCGGAGAATGTCTCGTCCTGCTCCTTATAGGTATCGAGGAGCTTGGGGTCGCTCAAGACGTCGTAGAGGCGCGCCGTGCGCTCGAGCGATGCGATCTGGCTGAAGAGCTGTTGGCTCGCGCGCGCCGAGGTGACGCCCTCGATGACGATCTGCTGGCCCTTGGTCGCGAGCGTGCGGATCTGCAGGGCCGCGGTGATGATCGCAACGAGGAGCGGCAGGGCGAGCAGCAACAGCCCGAAGAGCATCAGGCCGCTCAGGGACTTGGGGCGCACCCACTGCATTGCCTGTGATTCTACGCCCAAGGCTCTTTGAGCAAGCGCCTTTCCCACTCCAGGGAGGTGCGCACGATGGTGTCGAGATCATCGAGCTTGGGTCTCCAGTTAAGCTCGCGGCGGATGCGGTCGGCGCGCGCAACCAGGGCCGGAGGATCGCCTGCGCGCCGGGGCTCCTCCACGACCTTGAGCCTCGTGCCCGCCACCCGCTCGACGCTCTTTAAGACCTCGCGCACGCTGTAGCCGTGGCCGTACCCGACATTGAGCACGGTGGAGGCGCCGCCCCCGCGCAGGTAATCGAGCGCATCGAGATGGGCGGTCGCAAGATCCTCCACATGGATGTAGTCGCGCACGCCGGTCCCATCCGGCGTCGGATAATCGGTGCCGAAGATCGACATCTGGGAGCGCTTGCCGACCGCCGCCTCACAAGCCACCTTGACGAGCAGGGTCGCCTTGGGCGTGGCCTGCCCGATGCGGCACTTCGAGTCCGAGCCCGCCACGTTGAAGTAACGCAACGCCACGTGCTTCAGGGCCGATGCGGCCGAGGCATCGCGCAGCATCCATTCCGACATCAACTTCGAGGTTCCATAGGGGTTGATGGGAGCCGTGGGGCTCGTCTCCGCCGCCATGCCATCCGCCGGAATCCCATACACCGCCGCAGTGGAGGAGAAGACGAACTGCTTGACGCCGCTCTCGAGACAGCATTGCAGAAGCGAGCGGGTGGAGCAGGTGTTGTTGCCGTAGTATTTGAGCGGATCGCTCACCGACTCCGGCACGATGGTGTAGGCGGCAAAGTGCATGACCGTATCGACGCCGTGCTCGCGCAGGACCTTGAGCACCGTGTCCCGATCGCCCACCTGGCCGACGACGAGCGGCGTATCGAGGACGGCCTGGCGAAAGCCGCGCGAGAGGTCATCGAGCACGACCACCCGCTCGCCCCGGGCGCGAAGCTGAAGCACGGTATGGCTGCCGATGTAGCCGGCGCCGCCGGTCACGAGGATGGTGGCCTGTTTCATGCAAAGTTTGAGTAACGTTCAGAGGATATGAATGGCAGATGAGGCTCGCCGGCGATGATAAACAAAACCGTATCCCGGGGCTCCTCCGCTGGCGGTAGCGGATCTCACCGGGGCTCTTCGGCTCGCGCGGGTGGATCTGAGAGGGACGAGACCCCTTTCGCCGGTCTCTCCCCGGAGTGCGTCCTCGATGCCGCAAGCTCCGTCGGTTTGGACCCCGACGGGCGCCTTTTTGCCTTGAATAGCTACGAGAACCGGGTCTATCAGCTGGGAAGCCCCCAGGGGATGCTCGTGCTCAAGTTCTATCGGCCGGCGCGCTGGAGCGATGCCCAGATCCTGGAGGAGCATCGCTTCACGGCCGAGCTTGCGGCAGCCGAGCTGCCGGTCGCCGCACCGGTGTCGATCTCGGGGCAGACGCTCTTTCGGCATCGGGAGTTCCGCTTTGCGGCTTTTCCCTACCTTCGGGGCTCGGCGCCCGAGCTCGACGCTCCCGGAGCGCGGGAGCTTCTCGGCCGCTCGATCGCGCGCCTTCATCAGGTGGGGGCGCTACGTCCGTTCGAGTGCCGGCCGGAGATCGGCGTGCAGCGCTTGGGCGCCGAGGCCCGGGCTCAGGTCCTGAAGGCCGAGCTCCTCCCCGATGCGTTAAAGCTCCAGTACGCAACCGTCAGCGGCATGCTCCTCGAGCGGATCCTGCAGGTCTATGAGGAAGTGGGATCGGTCGGGCGGCTGCGCCTGCATGGCGATTGTCACCTGGGGAACCTCCTCTGGAACGAGCGCGGGCCGCTTTTCGTCGACCTCGACGACTGTGCCATGGGACCGCGGATCCAGGACCTTTGGATGCTGCTCTCGGGTCCCCCCGCCGACCAGCAGGGGCAGTGGGCGGCGCTGCTCGAGGGATACCAGCAGTTTGCCGAATTCGACTTCCGGGAGCTGCGGCTCATCGAGCCCCTCCGGAGCCTGCGCATGCTGCATCACGCCGCCTGGGTCTGCCATCGCTGGCACGACCCCGCCTTTCCGAGAGCCTTCCCCTGGTTCGGCGAGCCGCGCTACTGGGAGGGGTATCTCAATGATCTTTCGGAGCAGCTCGCGGCGGTCGATGATCCGCCGATCCTCGCCCTGTGAGGTCCGCGGTGCGGGCAGATTCACGAAATGGCATTCATTCGCGTGCGCGAAGCGCCCCGCTCGCGCTATTGTCCAAAATTGGTCGCAATTTGCTCGGAAGCCCGCGGATGGCAAGAAAAATTTCCGCCGTTTCCCGGGGGTCTGCTGGAGGGTCTCGCGGGAGGTCTCGGGGGTGTGAGTCCCTCGCGGCGGTAGGTCTCAGAGCCTCATCTTGGGCGGCGATGGGCCTTATCGCCGCCTGTGGCTATTTTGGCGGCTCACAGCCCGGCAAGGCCGCCCACCCGCCGACCCACGCCCAGGCTGCCCAGTCACTCGATCCGGCCGCCCAGGCGCTCGCCGGCATGGTGGACGCCGTAGGTCCGAGTAGCTCGGAGGTACCGGTCGAGCTCAAGTTCTCGATCCGCAACCGCCCCGAGGTCGGGCGGGACGATGAGATCGATTACGCCCTCGTGCCGCAGGGCGAGGGGATCGAGCAGATTCACCTCGCCTTCGGCGCTCTCGAGGGACTCGAGGTGACGAACCACGGCCCGATACTCGCGGCCGTGAAGCCTGCGAGCGGCGCGCCGATTTTCGGCTCGGTGACCGTCCGGCCTCGTCAGACGGGGGTTTTCACGCTGACGGCGGCCGTGGGCGTGCAGTCGAACAACCAGTCGCGCGCCTGGATTTTCAGGATTCCGATCATCACCGCAGACGGCCCGGCGCAGACGGTGGCCGCGAAGCCGTAGCGCACAATATGTCAACTCCGCAGACAGCCCTGCCGGCCCCCCAGACCGAGGACTCGCAGCCGAGCTCCACGACCACCACCACGCTCGTGCGGGCGGAGCTCGGTCTTGCGATGCCGGCGCCGGAGGACCTTCACCCGCAGGTGCGGGCGATTCTCAAGGAGGCGACGCTGCGCACCGGACTCGAGGTGCCGGATTTCGCGCTCCTGCTGAAGCTCGTCAGCCTGCAGTTCGAGTCCATGGACGCCGAGCGACGCGGCATCGTCCAGTCGATGCGCCTGATGGCCGATGAGGCCGCCGAGCTCGGCTACCGGGCGCGTGATTCCGAGCTCATCGAGCGGGTGGCGCTCGCCGAGCGCGCGGTCTTCGAGCAGCTTACCGGTAGTGCGCCGCTCGCCGACATCCTGGCCTCGATCACCCGCTTCATCGAGTCGGTCGGCGTCGGCACGATCTGCTCGATCGCGGTGCTCGCTCCCGAGTCCCAGGTCTTCTCGTACGTCGTCGCCCCGCGGCTGCCCTTCAAGCTGCGTACGGCGCTCGAGCACTGCGCGGTGGATATCCGTAACGGCTCCTGCGCAGCCTCGGTGTATCTCGGGCGGCAGGTGCTGGTGGCCGACATCGCCACCGATCCTTTTTGGGAGCAGCGGCGCGAGCAGGCGCTCGAGGCGGGACTTCGCGCCGCCTGGTCGACGCCGATCAAGGCCGGCGACGGCCGGGTGCTCGGGGCGCTCGGGGTCTACCACTCGAGCTCGGGGCTGCCCGGTCAGCGGGAGCTGCGCATCATCGATCACGCGGCGCAGATCGCTGGCATCGCGATTGCAAGGCGACTCGCGGAAGAGGCGCTGCGGGCGAGCGAAGCCAAGTACCGCGGGCTTTTCGAGACCATCATCGAGGGTGTGTATCAGAGCAGCCGCGACGGGCGGCTGCGCTCGGTGAACCCGGCGTTCGTGCGCATCTTGGGCTACGACAGCGCCGAGGAACTGTACGCGCTGCCAAGCGTTGCAACGCTCTACTGGAACCCGGCAGATCGCGCGGAGTTCATTCGCCGGGTGGAGTCGGAAGGGGAGATCCGGAATGCGGAGTTCTTAGTCCGCCGGCGCGATGGCGAGCAGGTCGTCATACTCGAGAATGCACGCGCCGTACGCGATGCGGCCAACCGGATCACGCACTACGAAGGCACGATTGCGGATATCACCGAGCGCAAGCGGGCCGAGCAGGCGATGTTCGCCGAGAAGGAGCGCGCGCAAGTGACGCTGCAGTCGATCGGCGACGCCGTCATCAGTACCGATGCCGACGGGCGCATCGAGTACATCAATCCCGTTGCCGAGAGCCTGACCGCCTGGACGCTGGAGGATGCGCGCGGGCGGCCGATCGGCGAGGTGCTGAGCCTCGTCAACGAGATCACCCGCGAGCCGATCGAGAATCCGCTGCTGTGCGTGCTCGGGGGCGCCGAGACGAGCTCGCCCGCCGACCACTCGGTGTTGATCACCCGCGCCGGGCACGAAGTCGCCATCCAGGAGTCGGCCGCGCCCATCTGTGACCGCGCGGGACGGGTGATCGGCGCGGTCATCGTCTTTCACGATGTCACCAAGGAGCGGCGCTTGAAGCGCGCGCTCTCCTATCAGGCGAGCCATGATGCGCTCACCGGCCTAATCAACCGCCGCGAGTTCGACAACCGCCTGCACGCGGCGGTGTTGAGCGCGCAGCGGGGCGAGGGCACGTACGCGCTCCTTTACATCGACCTGGATCAGTTCAAGGTGGTGAACGATACCTGCGGCCACCAGGCGGGCGATCGGCTGCTGCGCGATGTCACGGGCCTGCTGCAGTCGCGAGTGCGCGCCTCCGACACCATCGCGCGCCTGGGGGGCGATGAGTTCGGGGTGCTGCTCGAGGGCTGCACGGTCGAGCAGTCGACGCGCATCGCGGAAGGGGTGCGCCAGTCGATCCGCGATTACCGCTTCGTCTGGGGCGCGTCGACCCTTTCCGTCGGGGCGAGCGTCGGGGTGGTGCAGATCACCCACGAGACCGAGAGTGTCGCCAACGTGATGAGCGCGGCCGACATCGCCTGCTATGCCGCCAAGGACGAGGGCCGTAACCGCGTGCACCTCTACGAGTCGGACGGCATCTCGCATCCGCGTCATCGCGAGATGCACTGGGTGGCGCGGGTGACCCGCGCCGCGGAGGAGAATCGCCTCGAGCTCTTTTTCCAGCCCATCCGCCCGATCGGCCGCACCGGAGCCACGGCGTTTCACGAGCTCACGGTCCGCTTGCGCGATGATGACGGGCGCCTCGTCTCACCAGGCGAGTTCATCCCCGCCGCCGAGCGCTACAACGTCATGTCGGTCATCGACCGCTGGGTGGTGCAGCGGGCCATCGAGCGGCTGAAGGAGTGGGCGGCGCGCGGGCAGCTGCGCGCGGGCGAGCCCTCGGAGACCCGCATCCACGAAGCCGGACCAGGGGCCGGGAAACGGGCGCGGCCGCCCGGGATGGCCGGCGGACCGGTCCCCTCGGTGGCCGCCATGGAGGGGCAGTGGCACGGCGCAGTTGCGCGAGTCCTACCGGAGCCGCGTCGGCTCTCGGAGGCGGCGGGGTTGCCGCTCCTTGCCGTCAATCTCTCGGGCACCTCGCTCAATGAGCAATCCTTCATCGACTTCGTGCTGCAGCAGGTGGGCGATGCGACGCTCGCGCAGGCGCTGTGCTTCGAGATCACCGAAACCGCCGCGGTGACGAACCTGTCGAACGCCACCTTCGTCATGCGTGAGCTCAAGGCACGCGGCTGTCGCTTCGCGCTCGATGACTTCGGCACCGGCCTTTCTTCCTTCATGTACCTGAAGACCCTGCCGGTGGATTACCTCAAGATCGACGGGCAGTTCATCAGCCATGTGGCCGATGACCCGGTGGACCGCAGCATGGTCGAGGCGATCTGCAAGGTGGGCCGGGCGCTCGGCATCGAGACCGTGGCCGAATGTGTCGAGTCGCAGGCCATGCTCGATGAGCTGAGCCGCATCGGGATCGATTACGCGCAGGGCTACTTCCTGGCGAGACCCGAGCCGATCGAGAGGCTGGTGCTGTAAACCTGTACACTCACTGCTCTGAGACCCGGCTTGGGAAGCGGAGCGTCGTGGCATGAGCACCACAGAGCCGCCGTTCAGCGTCGGCATCCAAGAAGAATATCTGCTCGTCAAACTCGACTCGCGCGATGTCGACGAGAAGCCGCCGCAGGCGCTGCTCGAGGAATGCACCCGCCGCTCGGGCGGGCAGGTGAGCCCGCGGTTCCTGCGCAGCCAACTGGAAGCCAGCACCCGCGTCTGCCGCTCGATCGCCGATGCGCGCGCGGATCTCGCGCGCCTGCGCGCCATCATCGCGGAGGTGGCGGCGAGCTACCGATGCGCGCCGATCGCCGCTTCCACCCACCCCTTCGCCAAGGCGACCCGCCAGATCACGACCGAGCGCGAGCAGTTCTTCGCGCTCGCGAACGAGATGCAGGGGGCGGCCCGGCGCATCATGATCTGCGGCATGCGGGTGCACGTCGGGATCGATGACGATGACCTGCGCGTCGATCTCATGAACCAGCTTACGTACTTCGTGCCGCACCTGCTCGCGCTCTCCTGCTCATCGCCCTTCTGGGACGGGGAGCGCACCGGGCTCATGTCGTTTCGGATGACGCTCTACAACTCCCTGCCGCGCACGGGTCTCCCGGAGCGGTTTGCAAGCTATGCGGAGCTCAAACGCAACATCGACATGCTGGTGCGCAACGGCATGATCGAGCACGCCGGCAAGATGTGGTGGGACGTGCGGCCGGACTCGCTCCATCCGGCGATCGAAACACGCGTCATGGACACCTGCACCAGCATCGACGATGCGGTGAGCCTCGCGGCCCTCATCGTATCGCTCCTGCGGCGGCTCTATCGCCTGAAGCTCGACAATCGCAGCTGGCGGCTCTATCCCAACATGCTGATCGCGGAGAACCGCTGGCGGGCGGTGCGCTACAGCATCGACGGGGAACTGCTCGATCTCGCCCGCGGCGAGCTCGTCGCCTTCCCGCAGCTCGTCCGGGAGCTGCTCGAGCTCGTGCGCGAGGACGCGAAGGAGCTCGGCTGCCTGCGTGAGGTCGAGCATCTCAAGACCATCCTCGAGCGCGGCACGAGCGCGCATCGGCAGCTCAAGACCTACGAGGATGCGCGCGCCGCCGGCGCGAGCGTTCGCGAGGCGCTGCTGGCGGTGGTGGATTTCCTGATCCGCGAGACGCAGGCCGGGCTCAAAGGCTGAGCCCGCTCGCGGGCCTCATGGCGCACGGTTCCCCTGTCTCGACAACTCACGCAGGATCGCATCGATCACGACCTGGGGCTGGTCGAGCTGAATATAGTGGCCGCTGGCCGGCACGAGGACCTGCCTGGCGTCGGTCTGGCGGCGATGATGGTCCTATTTGTCCATTTCATCCATTTCGTCCATAATAGAACTCACCGCAGAGGCTGATCGATGCGCTACATCTCCGCCACCGACGCGAAGCAAAGACTGGCGGCATTACTCGATGCCGCGCAGCGCGAGCCCATCGTCATCCAGCGACAGAAGCGGGACATTGCCGTGGTGCTCTCGCGCGCGGAATACGACCGGCTCCGTGGACTCAATGTCGCGGAGTTTCAGGAATTCTGCGATCGCATCGGTCGCAAGGCCGAGGAACTGGGATTGACCGAGAAGAAGCTCGCCGCACTCCTGGCCGACGACGATGCTCCTCGTGCCCGAGCGCATCGTCGCTGATACTAACCTCCTCATAAGCCGCCTGCTGCTTCCCGAGTCCTTGCCTGCCAAGGCGGTGCGCAAGGCGGTGGCAGAGGGCCAGCTCCTCATCTCCGATGCGACCCTCGAGGAGCTCGCGGACGTTTTGTCACGCCCGAAGTTCGATTCCTACGTCAGCCTCGAAGACCGGCAGCAATTCATTCGCGTCCTGAACCGCATCGCCGAGTGGGTGACCATCACCGCGCCGGTCAAAGCCTGTCGCGATCCAAGAGACGATAAATTTCTCGAAGTCGCTCTCCATGGGGACGCCGATCTCATCGTGACCGGCGATCGGGATCTGCTCGTGCTCCATCCATTCCGCGGACTCGACATCCTCTCGCCGCGGCAGTATCTCGAGGGCTGAAGAGGAGGTCGGCGTCCCTCACGGCGATCTCTTCTCGGCCAGCGGCTCGACGTCGTGGAATTTCGAGTAGTCGAAGCGATCGATGCCGTCCTCGCCGCTCGACATGACATCGGCGAAGCTGTGGTTCCAACGCAGGCTCGAGGCGGGGTATTCCTGGCGCGACATCAGGGTCTGCCCGGTCGTCTCATCGATCCCGCCGATGGTGAGGAGGAGGAACGCCTTCGCCGCCTTGAGCGATTCGAGGCTCGCACCGGCGAGCGGGCTCGACTCATCGATGATGTGCAGCAGGTTCCAGCCGTAAAGGAAGACCGGCTGCTCGCTGCGGCGTAGAGGCAGATCGTAGATGCGGCGGATCCGATAGCCTTCGACCGTATACTCATCGCGGATGAGCCGCAGCTGCGCGCTCGCCTCCATGATGACGTTCTGCCGCTCATTAGCCGCCCGCAGCATGAGGGTCTCGCGCCCATCGAACGGGCGGATCACCGCATGCCGGGCGAAGAGAATGCGGGCGGTGGGGCGCGAGAAGCGCGCGAACATCATGCCGGTGATGAGCGCGACGCTCATGAGGCCGGTGAAGATTTCCGTCGAGGCGATGATGTGCGCATAGACGGTCTGCGGGTGCATGTCGCCGTAGCCCACGGTCGCGAGCGTCTCGACGCTGAAGAAGAACCGCCCCCAGTAGTCGGGGGGATTCAAGTTCGCGACATCGCCGGGCTGCAGCTGATAGGCGGCGGCGAAGAGGAGATTGAAGAGCGCGAAGAAGCCGGCATAGCTCGCGAACAGCCGCGGCCAGCTCATGGTCATGAGCAGATGATAGAGGTCCTGCCACGGCCGGCGCGGTAGCCCGAAGGCAAGCACCTGGCGGGCTCCGATCGACACGACCCGCCGACCGTGCGCGCGTTTGTTCGGCATTATCGCCACGCGTCCATGATTGCCAGTCGCGGGTCGTAGGTCCAGTGGCGGCAAACCTCGGGGCGGTTGCCGCTGCACGCCCGGGGGGATAGAATGCGCACTTAAAAGCATATTGCTGTATTTATGCGAACCACCTTCGATCTGCCGGACGAGCTCATGAAGCGCGCCAAGATTGCGGCCGTAAAGCGCGGTTCGACGCTGCGGGATCTGATGGCCGAAGCCCTGAGGAAGCTACTGGCGGACCAGGGTCCGCCGCAGCGCAGACGTATGGACCAGGCTCCCATCAAGCTACCCGCCGGGCACCGTATCCCGGTCAGATCCAATGCCGAGATCGCCCAGCTGCTCGAGCAGGAAGAAGTGGCGCACGTGAATGACGTGTATCGCGGACGCTAACGTCCTCTTCCCGTTGCTCGTGGAGGGACATGCGGCGCACCAGGCGTCCATGCAGTGGTGGCAGGAGCAGGCGGACGGCGAGGTGGGCACCTGCCTCCTGACGCGTCTGGCGGTGCTACGCCTGTTGAGCAACCGCTTTGCCATGAACGGCGATCCGGTCAAGCCGAAAGAAGCCTTGGCAGCGTGGCAGCAGCTTGCGGACGATCCGCGTTCGTTTCACATCGAAGCCGAGCCCTCGGCTCATGAGCATCGCTTCGCCTCGCTCGTCAGCGCGCGCGAGCCAACACCCAACCTTTGGGCGGATGCGTGGCTCGCGGCTCTGGCCCTGTCAATGGACTACGAGCTGGTGACCTTCGATCGCGGCTTCAGGTCGTTTCGGGGTCTCAGGCTGAGACTCCTCGCGCCGCCCGCTCCGTGAGCGCCCCGATCCTAATGCGGGCAGGCGAGGCTGCCCGCCGCGCCGCTCTCGAAGCGGATATCGGCGAGGCCGAGCGTCAGCTTGCCGCTCGTCTCGAGCGTGAATGGTGTCGATACGCGACTCATGTTCGTCCCCGCTGCAGCGAAGCAGGCGAGCGGCACATCCACGTGCTGCCACTGCCCGGGAGGGGCTGACCTCAGCGCTCGCGTGAGGGGCACCGTGCCGGAGCACGAGGCGCCGCAGCCCATGCCGAGCACTACCGCGGCGCTCGGCGCCTGCTCCACGCGGTAGTCGAAACCGAGGGCGATCTGCGCGTTGGTCTCGCGCGTGAGATCGATGGCGGTGGGGCCGGTGATTTCCGCCGTGGCCTGGCCCGTGCCCGACCAGCGAAGACGCCGGGCGTCCTCCTGTTTCGCCTTGTCGAGCGCTCTCAAAGTGAGCCGGCCGCTTTGGGAGGCGCCGATGCCGCGCGCCAGCGGGCTCGCGCCGGCATCATCCGCGACCGCCCAATGCCAGCCGGAGCCGGTGCGGCCGTCGGCGAAGAGCACCGACTTGTCGACCGTGGCGGCAGCCGGGAGACCACTGGCTTCGGGAAGCTGCGGCAGATCGCCGTTGCTGGCATCGCGCAATCCGTAGCCGACGGCGAAGAGCGGTCGGCCCGGCGTGTCGCTGCCGAACTGCAGCGGCGTTCGCGGCCAGGCGAAGGAAAGCCGGCCGCGAAAGTCATAGCGGATGGCGCCATCTTTCTTGCGGAAGAGCACATCGGCGACGCCTTCGCCCTCGGAGCCCGGGAGCCAGGCGGCGACGAAAGCGCTCGAGGCGTTGAGCTCGGCATTCACCCAGAGGGGGCGCCCGGAGATGAAGACCGACACCACGGGGATGCCTTGCGCGCGCAGGTGCTGCAGGAGCTTGAGATCAGCGTCGTTCCCGGGGCTGAAGGCGAGGTTGGGTACATCGCCCTGGAACTCGGCGTAGGGATTCTCGCCGTAAACGACGATGGCGACGTCCGGCTTCTGCTTGAACCTGCCATCGGGACTCAACTCCGCCTCGCCGCCCGCGGCGCGCACGGCCTGATCGATTCCCTGCCAGATCGACTCCCCGTGCGGGAAGTCCTTGTTGGTCGTGCCCGTGCCCTGCCAGGTGAGCGTCCAGCCGCCGCATTGCTTGGGGATATCGTCGGCACCGTCGCCGGCGACCAGCACCCGCTCGCGGGGCTTGAGCGGCAGCAGGTGATGCTCGTTCTTCAGGAGCACCAGCGACTCGCGCACGGCGCGGCGCGCGATCGCGCGGTGCTCCGGCGAGCCGAGGAGATCGAAATGGCCGGCGAGCGGGCGCGAGGCGGGCGGTCCTTCCTCGAAGAGCCGATCGCGCAGCTTCACCCGCAGGATTCTCCGCACCGCATCATCGAGGCGCGCGCGCGAAATCGCACCCGCGCGCACCTGCGCCAAGGTGTTGGCGAAGAGCGGCTGCCAGTCATTCGGCGCCATGAACATGTCGAGGCCGGCGTTGACGGCCTGCGGGCAGCTCGCATCCGTGCAGCCCGGCACCTGGCCCTGGGCATTCCAGTCGCCGACCGCAAAGCCGTCGAAGTGCCAGCGGTCCTTGAGGACTTGGGTGAGCAGGCCGTAATTGCCCATCATCTTGATGCCCTGCCAGCTCGAGAACGAGACCATGATCGACTGCGCGCCGGCCTCGATGGCGACGGGATAGCCCGCCGCATCACGGTCGCGCAGCTGCATCTCGCTCTCGGTGTTATCCCCCTGATCGATGCCGCCCGTGCCGCCATCGCCCAGGTAGTGCTTGGGCGTTGCGATCACGTGATGGGCATCGAGGAAGTGGCGCGTGCCGGGCTCGCCCTGAAGACCCAACACCATGGCGCGCGCGTACGCGCGCACGATCGCGGGGTCCTGCGAATAGCTCTCGTAGGTCCTTCCCCAGCGATCGTCGCTCACGACCGCGAGCGTCGGCCCGAAGGTCCAGTCGAGCCCGATCGACCGCACTTCCTCGGCGGTCGCCGCGCCGATGAGCCGCATCAGCTTCGGATCGTGCGCGGCGCCCAAGCCGATGTTCTGTGGAAACACCGTGGCCCCGATGACATCGTTGTTGCCGTGCACGGCATCGATGCCCCAGAACTCCGGAATGGGATGCGGCCCGTGCGAGCTCGCCATCGATGCGAGATAGAACTGGTTGGCGAGAGCGAGCCAGTCGGCGGGTGATGAGCGCGTGTTGCCGCCGGGCTTGGAGTTGCCGCCGTTGAGGACCGCGCCCAGGGGATAATCGCGCAGCTGCGCGGGGGTGAGGGTGGAGATGTCGCCCTGGATGAGCTGACCCACCTTCTGCTCGAGAGTCATGTGCTCGAGGAGCGCGCTCACCCGCGTCTCGAGCTCGGGATCCTCCGGCAGCCGCGGCCGAGCGCTCGGCCACTCGCTCGGGTGCACCGTCGCCGGCTTGTCGGTCGCGCTCGCCGAACCCCAGGGCAGAGCCAGGAGCAGCGCCGCGATCAGCGCCGGAACGCGCCGAGACCCCCTGAGACTCCGCTTCTTCATTTCGCGCGCAAGAATCCCACGGCCATGATAGCGCTGTCAATCGAGAGCGATAACGATTATCGTCCGAGCGATAGCGATCCCACTAGAACACCGACCGATGGCGCTGTGTCTCAGTTCCCGACGCGCAGGGTCGCGGGTGGCAGGCCGGCCCGATGGCGCTCGAGCATCTGCGTGTAGGCGGCTTCCAGATGCCGGGCGGCGGCGGCCGCGTCGAAGAGAGGTGAGCTCGCGAGCTGGTTGGCGAGCTTCGTGCGGATTCCGGTCAGTAATTTCGGGCGGCTGGCCAAGTCGACGGCAAACAGCTCGTACTGTTTCTGACTCGAAGCAATCAGCTCGGGTAAGCCGACGGCCTCGAGCAGGCTCGCGCCGACCCGGCTGGCGAACGTCTCACCGGTCAAGGTGAGCACCGGTAATCCCGCCCACAACGCATCGCTCGCCGTCGTGCCCGCGTTGTAGGGCAGGGTATCGAGGAAGAGGTCAGCCGTGCGGTAGCGGGCGAGATACTCGGGCAGCGGCAGTCTTGCGCCAAAGACGATCCGATCGGCGGCGACTCCCCTGGCCTGCGCTTCGCGCCTGAGATTTCTCTCGACCGACTCGTGGCCGCCGAGGAGAAAAAGAATGCTGCCCGGTACCTGCCGCAGTATTCGCATCCAACCCGCGAAAGTGTCCGGCGTGATCTTGTAGGTGGCATTGAAGCAGCAGAACACGAAGGCCATCGGGGGCAGCCCGAGCTCCTCCCGGGTGAACCGCTGCTGCGCGAGCGGCCGTTTGGAGTCATTGATCTGATAGCTCGGCAGGTAGACGATCTTCTCGCAATAGTGTTCTCGATGGGTCTCGGGAATGATGGTCTCGTCCGCGATCAGGTAGTCCATGTACTCGGCGGCCATGGTGCCTAGATAGCCGAGATAGCTCACCTGCAGGGGTGCGGCCCGCGCGGCGAATATCCCGGGCCTGCCGCCCCGCGTGAATCCGCCAAGATCAACCGCGATGTCTATTTCCAGGCTCCTCGCGAGCCGCGCGATCTCTTCATCGGAGTCCTTGCGCACATCGAGAAAGCGATCGAAGGCCGCCTGGGTCCGGTGTCTCATCTCGTCCCGGGTATCGGGCCCCAAGGAAAACGCGGTCAACTCGAACCTCGAGCGATCGTGAATCTCGAATAGCTCCGCGGTCAGGTAGGCGGTCGCATGGTTGCGAAAATCCGCCGACACGTATCCGATGCGGATCCTTTCGTGCCGCTTTCGCGGCAGGAACGGCCCGAGCCCGGGGTTCGGCCGGCAGGTCTCTCGCACCCAGCTCTGCGCCGCCTGGCGCTGCAGGGCCGCGGAGCCGACCAGGGCGAGCAGGGCAAAGGGGTTCGAGGCGGCCTCGCCGCGCTCGATGCGCGCGGCGAGCCGGGCGAGTTCCGGCGCGAAGTCGTGCCAGTCGGCGATCTGCATCCGGGCGTGAAGTCGCGCGCCCAACGAGCGCTGCCGCTCGGGGTCGAGCGCGATCGCCTTGCCGTAGCTTGCTATCGCACTCTCCGGCCGCTCGAGCCCGGTGAGCGTGTTGCCGCGGTTATGGTAGGCGTTCGCATCGTCGGGCTTGAGCTCGATCGCCCGGTCATAGCTCTGCAGGGCCGCCTCGAAGCGCTCCAGGGCATAGAGCGCATTGCCGCGCAGGTACCAGGCGCCCGGGTGGTTGGGCGCGAGCGCAATCGTCGCATCGAGGCTTTCGAGCGCCGCCTCATATCGCATCAGCTCGATGAGCGCTCGGGCGCGCTCGAAATGAGCCGCCGGGTAGTCGCCTTTGAGCGCAATGGCCGCATCGTGGCTCGCGACGGCCGCCGCGTAGCGCCCGAGCTCAAAGAGCGCCTTGCCGCGGTGGTGATGGCTCGGCGCGTGATCCGGCTGGATCTCGATCGCCCTGTCGAAGCTCGCCAGGGCCTCGAGCGGCTGTTGGATCGCGCACAGAACGTTGCCGTGGTTGATGAGAGCCGCAAGGTTTCCCGGCTCGAGCCGCAGCGCCTCGCCAAAGAGCGCAGCGGCCCGCTGCGGGTCGCCTGTTTGCGCCGCGATGATGCCGAGCAGATTCAACGCCTCGAGCTGCCGTGGCCGAAGTTGCAGGACCCGCAGGCAGAGCGTCCGCGCCTCATCGAGCCGCCCCGCCCGATGCAGCCGCTGCGCGTTGCGCAGCGCCGCTTGCGCCTCAGGGTCGGCGGTCATTGGGGTACCAACACGGTGTTGAAATGCTCGGCCGCGAGTCGCGGCCGAATGGCGTCGGCCTGGTTAGCGGTACCGGCTGAGGCGTTGCCCGCAGGGAGGACGGCCAGGGCCAAGGCGACGGCGGAGACGGCGGCGGCCGGAAAAGATGTGTGAGCACGCATTGGGTATCCTTCAAGGATATCGCCCCGCCTTGCAAAGCGTCACGAGCTGAGCAATGATAGCGCTGTCAACGGTTCGCGGACTTTACGTGGCTCGCGAACAACGTCGAGGCCGATAACCAATCGCCGTCGAGCCGTCGTCAAGGGGTGATCGAGGGGCTCGCCGGCCGGCGCCCACGGAACGATAGCGGTGACTGTGTTCACGCAACCACAACGCTGTGATGTCCCGACCGGGGCGCGACGGGTTCGACGCTGGGCGAACGTTTTCTCGATCCGGCGCGACGGCCGATACCGGGAAATCGCGGGCGGGAAAGGCTGGACCGTTAGGTGTATGCGACGGCAGTTGACATGGGCCAAAGAACAGGCACATACTCGGGCCGCGTTAAGGTAGCGCTACCATAGTGAGGCGGTAGCAGATGAATGCCAGGGCGCAAGGGGGCTTCCGAATTCTGATTCTGGGCATCGGCCGCTCTGTGGTCGTGCCGTGTGTTGTTTTCACGCAACGTCCAGATCTTTTTGAGGGGGAGATGTCTGATGAGCCGCAAGTCTAGGCGAAATATTTCCAAGAACGCCGCCAAGGCCGAGCGAAACGCTGCGCTTCGCCTGCCGTTCGGCACCGGAGGCACGTTGGGGCTCTCCGGCCTCGCGTTGAGCTCCATGGCTTTTGCCGGCGCGCTGCACGCGCAAGAGGCGGCGCCGGTCAAGGACGCCAATGCCGGCGCTGCCAAGCCGAAGGCCGCTCCGAACGCCCAGCAGACGAAGTCCCTGCGCTCCAAGGTCACGAGGATGGACTTCGCGCTGCCCGCCGATGGACGGGGCCTGCTGGCGCAGAACGATCAGGGCGCCGACACCGCCGCCGCGGCCCAGACCACCGGCGCACCCGCGGAATCGAATGCCAATCAGCTGCAGGAAATCGTCGTTACCGGCATCCGCGGATCTCTGATGAGAGGTCTGCAGATCAAGAAGGAATCCATCGGCGTCGTCGATGCGATGTCGGCGGAGCAGATCGGCCAGTTCCCGGACAGCGACATCGGCGAGGCGATCGCCCGGCTGCCGGGCGTCACCGTCAATCGCGGTAGCCTCAACTATTCGAGCGCGGCGGGTGCCCCGACGGCCACGGGCCGGGTGCAGGGGCTCAACGTCGACGGCTTCGGCGGCTCCTTCAACGAGGTGCTGGTGGAAGGCCGGCAGGTCGCCTCGGGCAACGGCCAGACGTTCAACTTCTCGGACTTCAGCTCCATCTACGTCGGTGAGATCGACGTGATGAAGACCCCGGACATGAGCCTGTCCTCGGGCAACATCGCCTCGACGACCAACGTCAAGATGCTGAATCCCTTCGACAGCCCCGGCCTGCACATGCAGGGCTACTACCAGGAGGACATGAACTCCAACGCCGGCCAGGGGTCGCCCAACTTCGGCGCGCTCTGGAGCGACACCTCGAGCGACGGCAAGTTCGGCCTACTGCTCGACGGCGATTATCTCGATGACAAGTACAAGAACCAGCACCAGGACATCGTCGGCTGGAAGGGCAACACGGCCTTCCCCTGCTCCTCGCTTGCCGGCAACTACACGACCGCATTCGGCAGCACCGGCTGCACGTTGACCGGGGCCGCCGCGACGGCCGCCAACTACACGGGCAGCAGCGCGGTGCCGGTATGGTATCCGCAGGACATGGCCATGTACCTCGAGTACATCGACTCGAGGCGCAAGGACGCGCGCGCCTCGATCCAGTGGCGTCCGATGGACAACGTGCTGGTGACGGTGGATGACAACTACTCCTCGGACAACGAGCATCGGGTGCGCTATCAGCGCAGCACCTGGTTCGGGGCGTTTCCGGACGCGCAGCTCGACAGCAACGGCACGATCGTCAACTTCAACAACCCGGGTCCGACGGATTTCAATTCCTTCGTGTCGGACGAATACATCGTCACCAACACTCCGGGCATCAACGTGCTCTGGGACATCAATGATGACTGGACGGCGGAGCTCGATGCCGACCAGTCGGAGTCGCAGTACAACCCGAACGGCGGCTATACCGACATCGATGCCGATACCGGCTATGGCGGCGCGACCAACGGCTACACCGGCGGGCTCGTCCTCAACAACAACAGCAACGTGCTGCCGTACTGGAGCGCGGTGGGTCCGAACGTCACGGCCGCGGGCTCGAGCGCGGTCATCTCCCCGAACTACAACGGCCTGAGCCCGTTCATCATCGGCTCGCACGTTCTGCCGATCCAGGTTCAGGAGAACTCGGACCGCATCAACGAGATGAAGCTCGATGCCACCTGGCATCGGGGCGGCACCAAGGCGAATTTCGGCGTCCAGTACCTGGATGACCTGTGGAACTCCTCGCAATGGAGCACCTTCCAGAACAATTACTGGCAGATCTGGGGCGGCTACGGACCGGCCTCGGGCAACACGCAGGGCGTCGCGCTGCCGTCCTCGCTCTTCTCGACCGTCAACACCGGCAGCTGGATGCCGGGCTATAGCGGCCAGGGGAACCTGCCCTCGAGCCTGGTGGTGTACAGCCCGTACGCGGTGTTGAACTACCTGCTCAATCAGCCGGCCGATTCGGGCTGGAGCCCCTCGGGCGGATATCCCGTCTGGTCGGGCGCGGCCGACGGCGATCCGGTGGCGTTTCAGCCGGGTTCGCTGCAGCACGTCGATCGCAAGAACTACGCGCCGTTCGTCGTCATGACGCAGGAGTTCCCGCTCGGCAGCATGACGCTCAACGCGAGGCTCGGGTTGCGCTGGCAGAAGACCGACGAGACGATCGCGGGACTTTCGGCGCCGCTCATCGCCATGGCATGGCAGGGTGCCGGGGACCCGACCGCGTACAAGTTCTCGACCAGTCCGAACCCGGTCTATACCTCCGTCAACCACAGCTACAGCTACTTCCTGCCGGCGCTGGACCTCAACCTGCTGGTCACGCCGGACCTCAAGCTGCGGCTCGACATCTCACGGACGGAATCCGCGCCGGCGAACCAGGATCTGATCCCGAACACGACCTACAACGGACGGGTAAACGCGCTGGGCGCGACCGGCAATAATCCGCTCCTGATGCCCTACGAGTCCACCAACTTCCTGCTCGGCGCGGAGTGGTACTACGCCCCGAACGACTACCTCTCGGGCGAAGGCTTCTACAAGGACGTGAAGAACTTCCCGACCTCGAGCGTGGTGCCGGTGACGGTTCCGGGAATCAACGATCCGGCGCCGTGCTCGTACTCCGGCACCGCCACGTTCGTCGATCCCACCTGCGGCAAGCCGGCGGTGTTCTCGGAGAGCACCTTCACCAATGCGGGCAAGGCCAAGGTGGACGGCGTCGAGATCACGTGGCAGCAGATGCTGTGGCTCGGCTTCGGCATGCAGATCAACGGCACCTACGTGCATACCGACGGGAATTTCAACAACTACAGCCTCACCTCGAACCAGTTCGCGGTGACGGGCCTCGGCAACTCGGCCAACTTCATCGGCTTCTATCAGGCGCACGGATTCCAGGCGCGGCTCGCGGTGCAGTGGCAGGGCAGTCAGCTCATCAATCTCGGCCAGGAGCAGGGCGGCGCCGCGTTCGGCAACGAGCCGGTGTATCTGTCTTCCGGGACCGAGCTCGATCTGAGCGCGCAGTACGACGTCAACAGCAACCTGAACGTATACTTCCAGGCATCGAACCTTACCGATACCATCTACCACAGCTACGGACGGTTCTCGAACCAGACCCTGAACCTGATCAACTACGGACGCGACTTCTCGCTGGGGGTACGCGCCAAGTTCTAAGGTGACGCAACCCACCAAGGCGGTCGTCATCGTCGGCGGAGGAACCGCCGGCTGGCTCACCGCCGGAATCATCGCCGCCCGCCATCAGACTCGGATGAAGGCGGGCGGCTTCTCGGTGACGCTGATCGAGTCCCCGGACATCAAGATCATCGGCGTCGGGGAAGGTACGTGGCCGACGATGCGCTCATCGCTGGAGAGGATGGGCGTATCGGAGACCGCGCTCTTCAGGGAGTGCGATGCCGCCTTCAAGCAGGGTGGCAAGTTCACGGGCTGGACCACCGGTGAGCCGGATGACGCCTACTACCATCCGCTCATGGTTCCGCAGGGCTTCTCCCAGGTGAATCTCGTGCCGCACTGGCTCAAGGCCGGCCAAGGCGTGAGCTTCTGCGATTTCGTGACGCCCCAGGGGCGGCTCTGTGATGAGGGATTGGCGCCGAAGACCATCACCCACGGCGAGTACCGCGCGCTCGCCAACTACGCCTATCACTTGGATGCCGGCAAGTTCGCGCCGTTCCTCGCCCGGCACTGCACCGAGAAGCTCGGAGTCCGGCACGTACTGGCGGATGTCGTGCAGGTGAACCAGCACGAATCCGGCGATATCGAGAGCGTGCTCACCAAGCAGGCGGGGGAAGTGCACGGCGATCTTTTCATCGACTGCAGCGGCTTTCAGGCGCTGCTCATCGGCAAGACGCTCGGCGTCGGCTTCAAGGAGTGCGGTGATGTTCTCTTCTGCGATACGGCGCTTGCCGTGCAGGTGCCGTTCGACAGCCCGGACGCGCCCCTGGCTTCCCAGACCATCGCGACCGCACACGAGGCCGGCTGGACCTGGGACATCTGCCTGCCGACCCGGCGCGGGGTCGGCTACGTCTACTCGAGCCGGCATCAGAGCGAGGAGGCGGCGCGCGAGACGCTGCTCGAGTACATCGGGCGCGAGCACAAGGACCTGCCGGTCCGCAAAATCCCGATCCGCGCCGGCCATCGCGAGACCTTCTGGAAGAGGAACTGTGTGGCGGTCGGGCTCGCGAGTGGCTTTCTCGAGCCCCTCGAGTCCTCGGCCATCGTCCTCGTCGAGCTTTCCGCCAAGCTCCTCGCCGAGCAGATGCCGGCGTGCCGCGAGGTGATGGACATCGTCGCCCGGCGCTTCAACGAGGTGACGATGTATCGCTTCGGGCGGATCATCGATTTCCTCAAGCTCCATTACGTGCTGACCAAGCGCACCGATACGGCCTTCTGGCGCGACAACGTCGATCCGGCGACGATTCCGGAGCGGCTGCGCGATCTGCTCACCCTCTGGAAGTACCAGTCGCCCTGGTTCTTCGACGAGCTCGACCGGCTCGAGGAGGTCTTCCCGGCGGCGAGCTACCAATACGTGCTCTATGGCATGGGCTTCCAGACCGAAGTGGTGGCGGAGGAGAACGTGGATACCGCACTGGCTGCATCGCGGTTTCTCAGGGAGAATGAGCGCATCACGGGCGAGATGCGCGCGCGGCTGCCGAAGAACCGCGAGCTACTGAACAAGATCTACGAGTACGGACTGCAGCCCGTTTGAGGTCCGTGCCGAGAGTCTGACAAGGGTTGTTCGCTGATGACTCGCATCGTTCCACTCAACAAGGAAACCCACAAGTCCCTCAAGGTCGATGCGCGCGCCTCGGCGGCCTACGGCGACAATCAACGCTTCACCTATGTGATCGTCAACGAGTTCCCGCAGCTGCTCGTGCACTATCCGATCCTATTCTCCAAGGACAGGAATACGGGAGAGTTCTACTGCGGGGTCATGCTGGGGTTCGACGAGGGGGAGAACCTCTTTCTCGAGGAGTGGCGGGATCTGCGCTTCTACCGGCCGCTCGGGCTGCAGCGCGTGCCTTTCTATGCGCGCGGTCCCGAGGTCGCGATCGACCTCGATCATCCGCGGGTCGGCGTCGCCGACGGCAAGCCGCTCTTCACCGAGCACGGCCAACCGACGCGCTACCTGCAAAGCATCATCTGGGCGTTCCAGGACCTGGAGCCCGGGATCCAGGTGACGCGACACTTCATTGCCCGCCTCCTCGAGTTGAATCTCATCGAGCCCGTGGACATCGAGGTCGAATTCGACGACGGCAGGATCCTCAACTGCGACGGGCTCTACACCATCAACCAGGAGACCTTGCGGATCTTGCCCGATGCGGTCGTGGTGGAGCTCTACCGGCGCGGCTACATGCGCCTCATCCACTACATGATCGCCTCGCTCAAGCAGGTTCCCGTGCTGGCGAGCAAGAAGAATGGACGCATCCTCAAAGCCACCGAGACCCTGGCGGGCCTGCGCACATCGGCTCTCGGCTGACCTTCCCCGGCGGCGATCTCCGCGGTGACCCCCATGACTCTCGCCCAAGAGATCGCCGGCCGGGACCTCTCCCGCGAGCGCTTCGAGCGCGAGGTGGTCGAGGGCTGCCGGCCGGTCATCCTCCGCGGCCTCATCGGCGAGTGGCCGGCGGTGCAGGCCGCGCACGGCTCGCCCGCGCGGCTGAAGGATTATCTGGCGGCGTTCGACGTCGGCACCCGAGTCGAGGCTTTTCTCGGCGCTCCCGCCATCGCCGGCAAGTACTACTACGCGCCTGACTTGAAGGGATTCAACTTCGAGCGGCGCATGATGAAGCTGCTCGATGCGCTCGAGATCATGGTGGAGTCGCTGGATCGCACCGATGCGCCCTCGATCTATGTCGGCTCGGTGCCGGCGGGCGAGGCGCTCCCGGGGTTCGCGGCCGCCAATGCGATGCCGCTCCTGCCCCAGGGTGTGAGCCCGCGGATCTGGCTCGGCACCCGCTCGAATGTCTCCTGCCACCACGACACCTTCGACAATCTCGCCTGCGTGATCGCCGGCAGCCGGCGGTTCACGCTCTTCGCCCCTGAGCTCATCGGCAAGCTCTATGTGGGTCCGATCGACAACACCATGGCGGGCGCGCCGGTAAGTCTTGCCGCCTCGGCCGGCGGCACGGATGAGGGCTCCGGGGAAGGCGCCGAGGAGGGCAGGTACCCGCTGTTCGAGGAGATCCGGGACCAGGCGCTGCGGGTGGAGCTGCAGGCGGGAGATGCGCTCTACCTGCCGAAGCTCTGGTGGCACAAAGTGGAGTCGCTCGCGCCGCTCAACGGCCTGGTCAATTACTGGTGGGACGCCTTCAGCTCAGGTCCCGATGCGCCCTACACCAGCATGCTGCTCGCCATGATCGCCATCGCCGAGCGCCCGGCCGCCGAGCGCCAGGCATGGAAGGCGTTCTTCGATCATTATGTCTTTCGTGGGAGCGGCCACCCCCTCGGCCACCTGCCGCCCGAGCAGCATGGGCTGCTCGGGCCTTTGAAACCCGACAATTACGCGCGTCTGCGAGCCCGGATCATGCACATGCTGCGGGGCGTCTAAAGTGGTCTTATCGACGGTGCGCGAGTGGACCATGACAAGCGCGCGGCGAAGGCGCATGCTGGCGGCAGGTAGCTGCCATGAGTATCACTTGGTCACGGCGCCGCGTCCTCACTGAGGGTTTCCTGCCAGTGGCCGCCGCGCTGAGCCTGCCGAGCGCCTTCGGCGCCGAGCGCACGGCCCCCACCGGCTCGAACATCACCGATGGATCGGGCGCGGTAACCGCAGACAGCGCGCTCGGCGGCCGGCTCACGACTCCCGTCAGGATCAACGGTCACGGGCCGTTTCATTTTCTGGTCGACACCGGCTCCGAGCGCACCCTCATTGCGAGCGAGCTCGCCGAGCGCCTGACGCTGCCGCACGGCCGTAAGGTGATGGTCGAGGGTATCGTGCGCGGCGAGCCTGCGAACCTCGTCGAGATCCATGACCTCAAAATGGGCTCGCTCGTGTGCTCGCGGCTGCAGGTGCCCACCTTGCCGCGCTCGGAACTGTCCGCGGACGGCTATCTCGGACTCGATGTCCTCGATGACCGGCGGGTCATCTTCGATTTCATCGCCGGAACGCTCACGGTCACCAAGCCCCGGGGCGTGTTCTCGGAATTCTGGACGCGCTTCAACACCGACGAGGTGCGCGTGCCGACGCTCGGCAATTCAGGACGGCTGCGCGCCAAGGATTGCCTCATCGACGGGGTCCGTGCCGCCGCCTTCGTCGATACGGGCGCCCAGATATCGATCATCAACCAGGCGCTGTACGCGGCGTTGCAGCAGCGCGATGACGGGCGCGCGCTGCCCACCACCCAGACACTGACCGGCGTGACCGGCGGCAGCATCGATGGCACCACCACGATGCTCAACATGGTGCGCCTCGGCAGCATGGTGATGACCTTCACCACCGCCGTCGCCGCCGACCTCCCGGTGTTCAAGCTCTGGGGCCTGAACGAGCAGCCGGCGCTGCTCATCGGCATGGACTGCCTGCGGCGCTGCGCGCGTGTCTCGATCGACTACGGTCGCAAGGAGCTGCACTTCGACATGGCGAGCGCGCACTTGCCGCAGCCGCTCGAGGCCGCGTTGCCGCGGCTCATGGGCTGAAAGCCGTCTCGGCTCATGGGCTGAAAGCCGCCGCGATTTTCCGCAGGCGTCAGTGCCTGCAGTGGCGCGCGATGAGACTTTCGGCGAGCTCCTGCCGGCCTGACTTCGGCGCCGGATCGAAGCCTTTCTCGATGGCGAGATCGGCGAGAGTCGCGAGATCGAGAGCGCCGCTTTCGATGCGCGAGCCCAACTCACCGTCCCAGCGCTGATAGCGCGCCTCCTTGAGCTGCGCGAGCTTGCGCTCGGTCACGACGTCGGCGGCCGCGAGGAGCGAGCGCGCCAGCGTGTCGATGCCGCCGATGTGAGCGAGATAGAGATCGGCCGGATCGACCGACTGGCGGCGCAGCTTCGCATCGAAGTTGAAGCCGCCGGTGGCGAAGCCCTGGTCCTCGATGAGCTGAATGAAGGCGGGCACGAGCTCCTGCGCGTTGTTCGGGAACTGGTCGGTGTCCCAGCCGTTGCGCGGATCGCCGCGGTTGATGTCGATGGAGCCGAAGATGCCGTAGGCGCGCGCCGCGGTCACCTCGTGCTCGAAGTCGAGGCCTGCGAGCGTGGCGTGGTTCACCTCGATGTTGACGCGCACTTCCTGGGTGAGTCCGTACCGCTGCAGGAACGCATACACGGCGGCGACGTCGCGGTCGTACTGGTGCTTGGTGGGCTCGAAGGGCTTGGGCTCGATGAGGATCGTGCCCTTGAAGCCGATGCGGTGCTTGTGCTCGACGACCATGGAGAGGAACCGTCCATAGTGATCGAGCTCGCGCTTCAGATCCGTGTTGAGGATCGAGTCATAACCTTCGCGCCCACCCCAGAGCACGTAGTTCTCGCCCCCCAGTCGATGCGTGGCTTCGAGACACCCGCGCACCTGCGCGGCGGCCCAGGCGTAGACCTCGGGATCGGGGCTGGTGGCCGCGCCACCGGCGTAGCGGGGGTGGGAGAAGAGATTCGCCGTGCCCCAGAGGAGCTTCACGCCCGTTGCGGCCATCTTTCCCTGGATCTTGTCCACGATGAGCTTGAGATTGCGGTCGTGCTCCTTCGCGGTGGCGGCCGTCGCCATCGCATCGACGTCGTGGAAGGTGAAGTAGGGAAGACCCAAGCGCTCGAAGAAATCGAAGGCGGCCTCGAGCTTCTCATCCGCCATTTCCTGCGTGATCTTCGGCGCGAGCCACGGGCGAGGCAGCGTGCCGCCGCCGAAGATGTCCTGGCCCGGCCAGTTGAAGGAGTGCCAGTAGCAGACGGCGCACCGCAGCCAATCCTCCATGCGCTTGCCGAGGACCTTGCGATCCTTGTCGTAGACGCGGTAGGCGAACTCATTCGCCGTCTGCGGCCCTTCGTAGCGGACGGGCTCGATGCTGGAAAACAAGCTCATGAGCGAAACTCCACGAATGTGTTCTTGAGATCCCTGTAAAGACGCTGGAAAGTGCGGCGGCGGCTCGAGAGGAGCGCGGCGAGCGCGCTGTCGGGTTGCACGATCCGCTCGATGGCCGGGGCGGCGCAGACTTCCTCCTCGCTCCCCTCGCCGGCGGCGAGGCGCGCGAGCCGCGCGGCGCCGAGTGCCGCGCCGACTTCGCCGCCCGAGCGGTAGGTGAGCGGCCGGTTGAG
>DATFCZ010000134.1:0-16521 GCA_035252605.1 Steroidobacteraceae bacterium | reverse complement strand
CTTCCGATCCCAATCGCCGCGTGTTGACTTCTCCTGCGATCCGCCGCCGCGCGAAGGAGGCGGGCATCGATCTGCGGCAGGTTGCGGGCTCGGGGCCGCAGGGGCGCATCGGGCGGCAGGACTTCGAGGCGTACGCGGCGGCGCGCTCCACCCCTCGCGCCGGCGCGGCGGTGGCGAGCTTGCCGGCGGCGCCGGCCTTCGCCAGAAGCCCCGCTGAGAGCCGCAAGGGCACCGAGGAGATCAAGGTCATCGGCCTGCGGCGCCTCATTGCGCAGCGCATGAGCGATGCCAAACGCAACATTCCGCACTTCGCCTACGTCGAGGAGGTCGACGTCACCGAGCTCGAGTCGCTGCGCCGTCATCTCAACGCGAAGCTCGAGTCCGGGGCGCCCGCGCTCACCTATCTGCCCTTTCTGGCGCTCGCGCTGGTGCGGGTGCTGGAGGAATTCCCGCAGTGCAACGCGCATTACGATGCGGAGCGCGGCGTGATCGTGCGCCATCGCGCCGTGCATCTCGGAGTTGCGACACAGACTCCGGAGGGTCTCAAGGTACCGGTCGTCCGTGACGCGCAGCTGCGATCCTTGTGGGATATCGCGGCGGAGATGCGGCGGGTGAGCGAGGCGGCGCGCACGAACAAGGCGACGCGCGAGGAGCTCACCGGCTCGACCATCACGCTCACGAGCCTCGGCAAGCTCGGCGGTATCGCGAGCACCCCCATCATCAACGCGCCCGAAGTCGCCATCATCGGCATCAATCGCGCCGTCGAGCGGCCGATGGTGATCGGCGGTGCCATCGCGGTGCGGCGCATGATGAATCTCTCCTCATCCTTCGATCATCGTTTCGTCGACGGCTACGATGCGGCCGCGATGATCCAGGCACTGAAGGAGCGGATCGAGCACCCGGCGACGATCTTCGTCGGGTGAGGGTGAGCGACGACTCCGCGTTCCGGTCTAGGTAGGCGAGGAGCGCGTGTCGGCGGCGACGTAGCGCATCGGGAACGCAATGCGGAACGTGGTGCCGTGACCCGGAGCGGTCTCGAGCTCGAGCGTCGCCCCCAACACCTCGCACAGCCGCTTGACGATCGAGAGACCGATGCCTTCGCCCGAGGGCAGCTCGGCCGAGCCCGGACCCGAGCCCGCGACGAGCACATCGATCGGGTTGAGCTCGCCGGAGCCCTGCTGGCGATCCGCCGCGCCGGCATCCACCCGGTGGGCCACCTCGGTCACCCGCTTGAGCGCGTGCCGCAGCGGGCCGGCCGCCTGCAGCGCGAATCCCGGCCCGGTGTCTCCGACGGAGAGCCACCACTGCTGCGGGCTCCTGTCCTTACCCACCGACCAGCGCACGACCACGCCGCCCCGCTGCGTCGCTTTGAGCGCGTTCAGCAACAGGTTCTGCACGATCCTCTGCAGCTTGACCGGATCGCCCTGCACGGGCAGCGAGCGTGGTCCTTTCCAATTCAGAAACAGGTTGCGCTCCGCCGCCGCCGGACGCAGGCTCTCACAATACTCGCGCAGCCGCTCCGCGGCGTCGAACGGCTCGATCCTCACCGGGTTCTGACCGGCCTCCAGACGCGCGAGCTCGACCAGATCGGTCAGCAGTGCTCCCATCGAGCGGATGCGCTGCTGCAGCACGCCGTGGAAGTGATCGCGCGCGGGACCTGCGACCTGCGGTTTGGCGAGCAGAGCAGTGGTGCTCGCCAGCACCCCGACGCTGCCTCGCAGATCGTGCGCCGTCTCGCGCAGCAGCTTCGAGCGCTCGTCCTCGAGCGCCTGCAGCGCACGGAGCGAGGACTCGAGGTCGCGCACGCGGCTCGCCGCCTCGGCCTGCTGTAGTCGCACGTAGCCGGTTGCGCTTTCGCAGGTGCCCTCCATGCAGAGCTTCACGAGCGCCTCGCGCGCGATCGACATGGCCTCGGGGGCGATCTGCGGATGCTCCGTCGCATAGCGATCGAGCTCGCGCAGTATCACCGAGTCGAGGTGACCCCATTCGCGCATCGCCTCGCGGATGTCGTACCCCTGCTGCCAGCGGTGCATGCCGTGCTCGGCCGCATCGCGGCGCTGCTGGTGCTCGGCTTGCAAGGGATCGCGCGCATCCCGTGCGCGCAGCCGCTGCGCGAAATCATCGATGATGCTGGGAACATGATCGTCGAGCGCGCCGCGCGAAAGCCCGGAGCTCGTGGTGAGCTCAGGATCGGCGCGCACCGCATCGCGCCAGAGTTGCAGTAAGCGCTCGCGGCGCTCTCGGAGCCAGCCGGAGAGCGCATCCAATTGCTGCTCGACTGAAGTTGTCGTGGTCCTGCTCCGGAGAGGTAATGCGCGGGCGAGGCGAATCAAGCACAGGATTGCCGGGCCGGTGCAAGGGCGAGCGCGAGCGCGGCGCTTTGCCGCGCAGAAAAATCAGCTCGTTGCCGCCGGCTCCTTGCCGAGGATCTCATCCCTGACATCGTCGATCTCGCGCGCTCGCGAGGGTCGCGCTCTGGCGCCTTCGCACCGCTCCGGCCGCGGACAGCGGCTGCTTCGAGGGCAGATGATGCGCGCGGGCTGCTCGAGAGCCTCCTCGATCCAGGCGATGTTGAGAACGTTGGCGACCGCGATCAGCGCGTCGGTGGCGCCTCTCGGAATGCGGCCCTCGCCGCGCCGATGGGCACAGGCGGTGAAGATGCTCTCGATCACCGCGGAACTCGCCACGCCGTTGGCAGCGAGCGCCGGGGCGAGGTCTACCCCGACCGAAAGGACGTGGGGGTTGCCCGCCATGTCCCTCACCCGGCGCGAGTGGCAGCAGTAGAGCAGGGAGCGCTCGCCGTCGCGCAGGACCGAAATCTGTGAGCCGGGCTCGCCGCGCGGCCCGTCGATCATGCGAAACACGGCCCAGTTGGGGCAAGGATCGCTCACCTGAGCGAGATTGCCCCAGGGCAGCGGAATGCCGTTGCCGCGATAGACGGCGCGCAGATACCCGGGCGGGTAAGCGTCGAAAAAGTGCCAGTAGGGGTAGGGGGAGACCTTGGTCATGCGCCGCATGATCACCGCCGGTGTCAGCTCGAGACGCATGCCGGGCTCGACCCGGTAGCGCTCACGGGCGAGAAAACGCCGGAAGGGGACCCGTGGGGCGAGCAGGGCGCCGGCGAAGAAGCTGCACTCGAAGTCCCGCCAGGCGTGCAGCACGTCCTGGGCGTTCATGCCGGCGGTGTCGGAGCCGCCCTCGGGGCTGCCGCCCATCTCCCCGCCGGTGGCATGAGCCGATTTGAGCCCGTCGCCGCCATGCAGCACCTTGTGCGCGATGTGTGCTGCCAAATCGAATTTGAGCCGTGCCGGGTCCGACTGCAGCGCGCGGTTGGCATAGATGACGCGCGGGGGCTCGAAGAAGGAGCGCACCATGCTGCGGACTTCGCGGTCCTTGTCGCGGGCCAGTACCGGCTTTCGGTCGAACCAACGGATCTCGAGCCCGTGGCGCTTGCACAGGCGCTGCAGGTCATCCACCGACAGCGGGAACCGGCGCTCGCCCACCCCGTCAGCCGCCCGCTCGAGATCGGGAAAGTCGTTGCGCGACATCTCCTGATGCGAGCGGATGAGAAGGTGCGCGAATTGGCGGCCGCTGGTGCCGGTCTGGGCGAGGAGCTCCGGGATGGCCGCTTGCAGCACGTCCTTGGAGAAGAGGAATGCGGGCTCGAGCGGCACCTTCGCGGCCCCGCCCGAGGGCATCGTGGGCGTGGGCAGCTCGAGATCGGCGCTCTCGTCCAGAAACCATTGCATGTCGCGCTGGAACACCCCGGCCAGGAGCTCGAGCATCTCGCTCGAAGGGGCTCGCTTGCCGCTCTCGATCATGCTCAGGTAGGAAACCGAGGGCGCGTGCTCCGCGTTACGCTGTATGCAGCGCGCCGACAGCTCCTCGAGCGTGAGGCCGTTACGCTTGCGGATCGAGCGCAGCTTGGCGCCGAGAAAGTGACCCTTGCGCAGCAGTGGTGTCATGGCGGTGCGTCCCGGCGGCGGTTCGGTGTGAAATTTACATTGTGAAGTTTCTTTAGTCAAATTGCGCCAAAAGGAGGGGTATGCTCCCCCCATGAACGCCAGACCCGACGAGCTCGTCTATTCCCGGGAGCCGGCCGGCTCCCCGGTGGACATCCTGGGAGCGCGGATCGAGCGATCCGCGGAGGTGCTGACGCCGCTCGCCCTGCAGCTCCTGGCGCACCTGCACCGCCGATTCAACGGCCGGCGCCTCGAGCTCCTGGCCGCGCGCGAGCGCCGCCAACGGGAGCTCGATGCGGGCGCCATGCCGCAGTTCCTGCGCGAGACCGCGGACGTACGCGCGGGCGACTGGCGCATCGCCGCGGTGCCCGAGGATCTCGCGGACCGGCGGGTCGAGATCACAGGTCCCGTGGACCGCAAGATGATCATCAACGCGCTCAATGCGCCGGTGCGCTGCTTCATGGCGGACTTCGAGGATTCGTGCTCGCCGACCTGGGAAAACATCGTGCGCGGCCAGGTCAACCTCGCCGATGCCATCCGGCGCACCATCAGCTACGCGGATCCGGCCACCGGGAAGATCTATCGGCTGGCCGACAGAACGGCGACCCTCATCGTGCGCCCCCGCGGGTGGCACTTGCCCGAGAAGCACGTGCTCGTGAACGGCGAGCCGGTCTCGGGCGGGTTGTTCGATTTCGCCCTGTATCTTGCCAACAATCACGAGGCGCTCTCGCGCGCGGGCACCGGTCCCTACTTCTATCTGCCCAAGATGGAGAGCCACCTGGAAGCGCGGCTCTGGAACGATGTGTTCGTGGCCGCGCAGGATGCCCTCGGCATCCCGCGCGGCACCATCAAGGCGACGGTCCTCATCGAGACCATTCTCGCCGCCTTCGAGATGGACGAGATCCTCTACGAGCTGCGCGAGCACTCCGCCGGACTCAACTGCGGGCGCTGGGACTACATCTTCAGTTTCATCAAGAAGTTCCGCAATCGTCCCGAGTTCCTGCTGCCCGATCGGGCCGGCGTCACCATGGACCGGCACTTTCTCAAGTCCTACGTCGATCTGCTCATCAAGACCTGCCACCGCCGCGGCGCGCATGCCATGGGCGGCATGGCGGCACAGATCCCGATCCGCGACGACAGACAGGCCAATGATGAGGCGATGGCCCGGGTGCGCGCCGACAAGCTGCGCGAGGCACGCGCCGGACACGACGGCACCTGGATCGCGCATCCCGGCCTCGCGACCATCGCGCGGGACGCGTTCGATGCCGTGATGAAAGGTCCCAATCAGCTCACCGTGCTGCGCAACGAAGTCAGCGTCCGGGCGGATGACCTGCTGCGGGTTCCCGAGGGCGAGATCACCGAGAGCGGCCTGCGCCACTGCATCCGAGTCGGCGTGCAGTACATCGAGGCATGGTTGCGAGGCTCGGGTTGCGTGCCTCTCTACAACCTCATGGAGGACGCCGCGACCGCGGAAATCTGCCGGGCGCAGCTCTGGCAATGTCTGCACCACCGCGCGCGCACCAGCGACGGCGTGCCGGTCACGCCGGAGCGCTTCGACCGGATGCTCACCGAGGAGATCGACCGCATTCACGATGAGGTCGGGCCGGTCAGACTGCTGAACGGCGTGTTCCCGACCGCGGCGCGCCTCTTCGAGCAGATGACCAAGCAGGAGCAGTTCGACGAGTTTCTGACACTTCCCGCCTACGACCTGCTCGACTGATTCCAACGGAGACTCCACTATGACAGTGACCCGACCGCTTCCCACCGCCGAGGAGCTGCGATCCGCCTGGCGCGAGAGCCCGCGCTGGCGTGGCATCGAACGGCCCTATCGCCCCGAGGACGTGGTGCGTCTGCGCGGCACGATTCCGGTCGAGTACTCCATCGCCCGGCTGACGGCCGAAAAGCTGTGGCGCTATCTCAACGAGAAGCCGTTCGTCAACGCGCTCGGCGCTCTCACCGGCAATCAGGCCATGCAGCAGGTGAGGGCGGGGCTCGATGCGATCTACCTCTCGGGGTGGCAGGTCGCGGCCGATGCCAACCTCGCCGGCGAGATGTATCCGGACCAGTCGCTGTATCCGGCGGACTCGGTGCCGGCCGTGGTGCGGCGGATCAACTGCACCCTGCGCCGCGCGGACGAGATCCACCATGCCGAGGGCAAGGACGGCATCGATTGGCTGAAGCCCATCGTCGCCGATGCGGAAGCCGGCTTCGGCGGCGTGCTCAACGCTTTCGAGCTCATGAAGCAGATGATCGATGCCGGCGCGGCGGGCGTTCATTTCGAGGACCAGCTCTCCTCGGCGAAAAAGTGCGGCCATATGGGCGGCAAGGTGCTGGTACCGACGCAGGAAGCGATCAACAAGCTCGCCGCCGCGCGCCTCGCCGCGGATGTCTGCAACGTGCCTACCATCCTCGTGGCGCGCACCGATGCCGAGGCGGCGAATCTCCTCACCTCCGATGTCGATGAGCGTGACCGCGCCTTCATCGATACCGGCAAGGGACGCACCTCGGAGGGCTTCTTCCATGTCAACGCCGGCCTCGAGCAGGCGATCGCCCGCGCCCGTGCCTACGCGCCTTTCGCAGACCTCGTCTGGTGCGAGACGGCGAAGCCGGATCTGGCGGAGGCGCGGCACTTTGCCGAGGGCGTTCACGAGCACTTTCCCGAGAAGCTCCTCGCCTACAACTGCTCGCCTTCCTTCAACTGGAGGCGCAAGCTCGACGATGACACCATCGCGAAATTCCAGCGCGAGCTCGCTGCGATGGGCTACCGCTTCCAGTTCATCACCCTGGCGGGTTTCCATGCCCTGAATTTCTCGATGTTCGAGCTCGCTCGAGGCTACAAGGCCGAGCAGATGTCTGCCTACGTGGCGCTGCAGCAGGCGGAATTCGCCGCCGAGCAGCACGGCTACACGGCGACCAAGCACCAGCGGGAAGTGGGAGCGGGCTATTTCGATGAGGTGACTCAGGCGGTCTCCGGGGGCACTTCCTCCCTCACGGCGCTCAAAGGCAGCACCGAGCTGCAGCAGTTCGAGCGGGCGTCCTAGCGCGCCCTTACACCATTAGCAGGGACGTGGTGCTGCGCTGGACCGGGCAATGACGCCCGGATCCAGCGCTAATCCATGAGCCGCTTGACCTAACCCGGGGCGCCGCTCGGCGCCGGTATACTCTACGGGTGACGGTGCAGAAGCTCTTTCCGACACTCGTGTACTCGGCGCGCCTGGGCGCCTCGACGGGCGCCAGACTCAACGCGCGCCTGCTGCGCGAGTGCCGGCAGCTCAGCCTGGATGATGCGGCCGGGCGGCGCTGGTCGGCCAAGGGTTATCCCGGAGGCTACACTTCCTACGGCTCGGCTCATCG
Organism: Steroidobacteraceae bacterium; assembly: GCA_035252605.1. Lineage (GTDB taxonomy): Bacteria > Pseudomonadota > Gammaproteobacteria > Steroidobacterales > Steroidobacteraceae > 13-2-20CM-66-19. The sequence continues at coordinate 9,205 of DATFCZ010000134.1, read as the reverse complement.
GATGCACCGCCTGTCGCCGACGTTTGCGGCGCTCGAGCGCGCGATCGATCGGCACGTCGCGCTGTTTGTCCGCACCCTCGAGCTGGATCTCGCGGGGCGGCGACTCGCAATGACGGATTGCTGGGTCAACATCATGCCGCGCGGCGTGACGCACGGACTGCACCTGCACCCGCTCTCGACCCTGAGCGGGACCTATTACGTCAAGACCCCGCGCGGCTGTCCGGGCCTCAAGGTCGAGGACCCGAGGCTCGAGCGCATGATGGCTGCGCCCCCGCGCCTGCCGAAGGCGGCGCGCGAGAACCGGCCGTGGGTGGAGTTTCCCGCCGAGGCCGGATGTCTGCTGCTCTTCGAGAGCTGGCTGCGTCACGAGGTGCCCGCTAACGTTGTAGCGGGCGAGCGCATCAGCGTGAGCTTCAACTACAGCTGGTTCTAGCAGCGGTCAACCGATGAGTTGCGGCGCCGTTCGCCATTCATGGATGCGACGGCAGCTCCCCGCAGAACCCTGCGGGTTCAGCGACGGTTCAGCCCCGTCGATCCAGTCTGAGTACAAACTGGAGAGCCTTCATGCGCTACCGATTTCTCCGTGGTCTGATCCCGGCGCTGGCGCTCGCGGCGCTGCCGGCCATGTCTTCGGCCGGGCTTTTCGTCGGCGTCTCGGTGAACCTCGCGCCGCCGCCGCTTCCCGTATATGTGCAGCCGCCTTGCCCGCAGCCCGGCTACCTGTGGGTTCCGGGATACTGGGCCTGGAACGACGGCGCTTATTACTGGGTGCCGGGGACCTGGGTACTGCCGCCTGAGGTAGGGCTCCTCTGGACGCCGGGCTACTGGGGCTGGGACGAAGGCGCATATCTATGGCACGCGGGCTATTGGGGCCCGCACGTCGGATTCTACGGCGGCGTTCATTACGGCTACGGATACGACGGCGACGGTTTCGACGGCGGCTACTGGCGCCGAGGCGTGTTTTTCTATAACCGCGCGGTCGTGCGTGTTGGACCGACTTTCGTACGCGATGTGTACTACCACCCCGGACATCAGCGCAACTACGAGCATGTCAGCTTCAATGGCGGACCGGGCGGAATCAGGGCCCGTCCGAGCCCGGAACAGCGGATGGCTGAGCGCGAGCACCATGTTGCCTTCACTCGCCCGCAGGAGCGACAGCAGCGCATGGCGTTTGCCGATCGTTCGCTGCGCGCCGACTACAATCACGGCCGACCTCCGGTCGCCGCCACCGCGCGTCCCGCGGTATTCCACGGCGGCGGCGCCATTGCCGCCCGAGCCGCCGGCGGTCGCTACGCGCCCGCCCGCAGTGCGGCGCCCATGCGCTCCGACCGCCCCTCGTGGGCGAGCGGTCAGAATCGCGCGGGTCGTCCGATCGAGCGCGGCGCGCCCCTGCGCGGGCAACCCAACTTCCAGGAGCGGGCGCCTCGCTCCATGGAGCGGCCGCAGCAGAACTTCAGGCCGCAGCAGAACTTCAGGCCGCAACAGAACTTCAGGCCGCAACAGAACTTCAGGCCGCAACAGAACTTCCGGCCACAGCAGAACTTCCGGCCGCAACAGAACTTCCGGCCACAAGAGAACTCCAGGCCCCAACAGAACTTCAGGCCCCAACAGAACTTCAGGCCGCAGCAGAACTTCCGGCCGCAACAGAACTTCCGGCCTCCCCAGGGGCGCGGCCCCGCGCCGCGTGAGCAGCGCGGCGGTGAGCGTCGTCCGCCGGAAAATCGCGGCGGCGGGCGCGGCCGATAGTCAGGCGGCCGGGCCGCCGCGCCTACCCGCGCAAGGCCATCCGCGGGTCATGGATTGAGGGCGTAGCGGCCCGGCTGGCCTTCACTGCCGCAGCATCACCTGGCCGCTCACCTGAAACGTTCCGGCTACGGACGGCGCGCCTGTTCCCGGCTGGCCGCCGCCAATCGAGATGGAGTACCTGCCTCGGGCGATGATCGTGTCGCCGTCCTGCGTGACCATGCTGAGATCGCGCGGCTTCAGCCGAAAGCGCACCACCTCGCTGCGACCCGGGTCGAGGTGAATGCGTCGAAAGGCGCGCAGCGCGCGTAACGGGGCGCCCGCCACGTCGGGAAACTCGAGATACAGCTGCACGACCTCATCTCCCGCGGTCTTTCCCGAGTTCGTGACTCTCACCGAGGCGTTCAGCGGATCGCCCGCTTCGATCGGCGCCGAGGGCAGCGCCAGATCACCGTACTGGAAGCTCGTGTAGCTAAGACCGTATCCGAACGGCCAAAGCGGCTTGCCGCCGAAGTAGCGGTACGTGCGGCCCGCCATCGAATAATCGGCGAAGTTGGGCAACTGCGCGATGCCCGAGTAGAACGTGACGGGTAGCCGCCCGCCCGGATCATTTCTGCCGCTCAGTGTCGCAGCGATGGCCGAGCCGCCTTCCTCGCCCGGGTACCACGCTTCGAGAATGGCGTCGGCATGTGCCTTCTCCCAGCCGACCGCCAGTGCGCTGCCGTTCATCAACACGACGACGAGCGGTTTGCCGGCCTTCGACACGGCCTGCACGAGGCTCTCCTCGGGCTTGGGCATGGCGAGGTTGGTGCGATCTCCGCCGAGGAATCCCGGCAGGTCGACCCGCATCTCCTCGCCCTCGAGACGACTCGTGATGCCGACCACCGCGATCACGACGTCGGCGTTGCGAGCCGCGACGAGGGCTGCCGGATCGAGCGTGTCATCGGCCGGAAAAGCCGGATGCCGCGGATGGGCTTCGAGAAATGGAGTCCCTGGTACGTAGGTGATTTGAGCGCTGGGAAACTCCGCCTTCAGGCCCTCGAGAAAGCTCACCGTATGCGTCGGCGTGCCGGTGTAGTTGCCGAGGAGCACCCCGGTCTGATCGGCCAGGGGACCCACCACCGCGATGTGTCTGACGTGCTTCAGCGGCAACACACCGTCGTTCTTCAGCAGCACCATGGACTCCTCGGCGAGCTGCAACGCAAGCTTGCGGTGTGCCGGACTGTCGAGCTCCTTGCGCGAAATGTTGCTGTAGGGAACCATGGACGGCGGATCGAACATGCCGAGCCGGATGCGCGCGGTGAAAAGGCGGACGAGGGCCGTATCGATCGCGCTCTCGGAGAGATAGCCCTGTTGAACGGCCGCGATGAATGGGGCGTAGTCGCCGTCATCCGTGCTCCCGTCCCGGCCGGCCTGCGGGAAATCCGCGCACTCGTTATCCATTCCGCGCTCGAGGGAAATGGCCGAGGCCTGCGGCTGGGTCGTACGGAAGTGATGTCCCGCGAAGATATCGCGGATCGCATCGCAGTCGGAGACCACGTAGCCGTGGAACTGCCAGGCGTCCCGCAACGTGTGCTGCAGCAGGAACCGATTGGCGCACGCGGGCTCGCCATCGACGGCGTTGTAGGCGCACATGACCGAGCCGGCGTGACCCTCGACGATCGCGGCGCGGAATGCCGGCAGGTAGGTGTCTTCCAGGTCGTGCCTGCTGACATCGACGTCCGCGAAGTGACGGGTCGGCTCGGGGCCGCTGTGCACGGCGAAATGCTTCGGGGTGGAGATCGCGAGGTAGTACCGCGGGTTCGAGCCTTGCATTCCCGTGACGTAGGCGACCGCCATGCGTGCAGTCAGGAACGGGTCTTCGCCGTAGGTCTCCTGTCCCCGCCCCCAGCGCGGGTCGCGGAAGATGTTGACGTTGGGTGCCCAGAAATCCAGGCCGTGGAAGATCGAGGAGCCGCCGGCGCGCACCGCCTCCGCGTGCACGACACGGGCCTCGACGCCGATGTCGTGCGCCATGCCGTGAATCCCCGCGGTATCGAAGGTGGCGCCGAGCCCGATGGGCTCGGGAAACTCCGTTGTGCCGTTCACCATCACCCCGTGCAGAGCCTCGCTCCACCAGTTGTATGCCGGCACGCCGAGTCGCGGGATGGCGCGCGCGCCGTTGACGAGCTGCGAGGCCTTTTCCCTCAAGGTCATGCGGTGCACCAGGTCGGCGGCGCGCTGCGGCGCCGGGAGCTTGGGATTGAGGTACGCCGGCGTCGCGCCCCGGGCATCGCCTGCACCGGCCAGCAGCGCGAGGGCTGCGATCAGCGCCGCCGGTTGCCATGGACGGAGGGTCCTCATCGCAGCTCCCCTTCAGTGACCAGCCTGCTGCGCTATCATAGCAGAATTGGTAGCGCTACCGTTCCGTAGGTCGATGAACATGAAGCGAGCGAAAATCCTGCTCGCGGCGGCGATTCTCGCCGCCGCGGCTCTGCTGGGTTTGCGAGGGGTGGCGGCCTCGGGCCCGGCGCTGTCGATGCGGGTGAGCGACAAGGGCTACCTCGATGCGCCGGGTGTGAGCGTGATGTTGTACAGCGACACCTATAGTCCGATCTTCTTCGACCAGAAGGATTCGGCCATGCAGATCATTCTGCACGGCTCGCGCATCGCCACCGACGGCAGCGTGCGTCTCCTGCCGACCCCCGAGCAGTGGGATCTCATTCCGCACCTCATCTCCCGGCAGGCCGACCAGCAACACCAACGCCTCACCGCGAGGGTCTCCTATCCGGCGTACCACCTGAAATACCAGGTGGTGGTCGCCGCGGAGCCGGGCGGGGTACGGGTGAGCGTCGATCTCGATGAGCCGTTGCCGCAGGGCCTGCTCGGCCGGGCGGGCTTCAATCTGGAGTTTCTGCCCTCCATCTACATGGGCAGGTCCTACGAGGCGGACGGCAAGGTGTTCGGGATTTTGCCGCGAAGCCCCGAGGATCGGATGATCAGCGTCCCGCCCAAGCCGGCAGATCCGCAGGGCCCCTGGTACGTGCAGCAATGGCACCGCGAGAAGGGCTACACGCAGCCGCTTCCCTTTGCCGAGGGCACGAGCATCACGCTGGCCCCGGCGGATCCTCTTCATCGAATCAGCGTGACCTCGGAAACAGGTCCGCTACTTCTATATGACGGGCGTGACGAGGCGCAGAACGGCTGGTACGTGCTGCGCACTTTTATTCCGGCGGGCAAGACCCAGGGCGCCGTGGTCTGGCACATCCGGCCGAGCTACATCCCCAACTGGACCCGGCCGCCCATGATTGCCCACAGCCAGATCGGTTATGCGGCGGATTTCCGCAAGGTCGCCGTGATCGAGCTCGACCCGAGATTCAAGGCGCCCGCTACGGCAGCGGTGCTGCGACTTTCGCAGGATGGAACCTACCGCAAGGTCTTCGAAGGCCCGCTATCGCCCCCGCAGCCGTGGCTGCGCTATACCTACGCCACGTTCGACTTCTCGGCGGTGCGAGCGCCGGGGCTGTACGTCATCGAATACGCGGGTGAGCGAACGGACCTGTTCCCCATTGCGAGGGACGTTTACGGCAACAGCTGGCAGACTACGCTCGACGGCTTCCTCGCCGTGCAGATGGATCACGTGTCGGTGCGCGACGCCTACCGGCTCTGGCACGGCATCGCGCACATGACCGACGCGCTGCAGGCGCCGCCCAACACGAGCCACTTCGATGGCTACTGGATGGGCTCAGACACCGAGTCCCCCTACAAAGCCGGCGAGCACATCCCGGGACTCAACGTCGGCGGCTGGTTCGATGCGGGCGACTTCGACAACGATGCCTTCGGACAATACGGGACCATTCAGAATCTCGCCCTGACGTATGAGACCTTCCACCCGAAGTGGGACGAGCTTTCAGTCAACGAGAAGGAGCGCTCGGTCGAGATGCACCGTCCGGACGGCGTCCCCGATCTGCTCGAGCAGGTGCAGCACGGTGTCCTGCAGACACTCGCGCAGATCCAGGCGGTCGGACATCCTTTCACCGGCATTCAATCACCCTATCTGCGGGGATACACCTTCATCGGCGATGCCGCTTCGCAGACCGGAGCCTACTCCAACAACCCCTCTCCCCGCTGGGCCTGGACGATGACCTCCCCCGCCATGGAATATGCCGCCGCCGCCTCGCTGGCAGCCGCCTCGCGCGCGTTGCAGGGCTGGAACGACTCGCTGTCCACGCGATGCCTGGATGCGGCGATCCAGCTCTGGAAGAGAGCGCAGGCCCATCCCGTTCACGAGCACCGCCCGCGCCATCTCGAAGGCGAGGGCGGATATCGGGAGTTCGGCCTCGGCGCGCCGGAGTGGACGGCCGCAGTCGAGCTGACGATCGCCACCCGCGGCGCGGACCCTTATAGGCAGCGCGTCGAGAAGCTCTTTCCCGCCACCGCCCGGGAGATCGCCTTCGGTGGCTGGTCGGCGGTGCGGGTCCTGCCTTACCTCGATCCCACCTACCGCGCGCGCCTCAGAGCGGCGGTCAAAGCGTTCGTTCCCGAGTTGGACCGCTATCTGGCCGGTACTCCCTTCGGCGTACCGCCATCGCTCGGTGCCTGGGGCGATTCAGCCCAGGTGGCGGAGTTCGGGGCGGAGATGTACTTTCTCCACGAGGCGTTTCCCGACCTCGTAGGCCCCGACTATACGCTGCGTGCCGCCAACTACCTGCTCGGCACTCATCCTGTCTCGAGCGTGTCGTATGTTTCGGCGATCGGCGCGGAGTCGAAGCAGGTGGCGTACGGCAACAACCGCGCCGACGACACCTTCATCCCCGGTGGCATGATCCCCGGCTACGTCGTGATCCAGCCGGATTTCCCCGAGTGCATCACCGACTTCGGATTTCTCTGGTTCGAGGACGAGTACACGGTGGATGCCGCGGCGACCTGGGTGCTGGAAGCCAACGCGGCTGCGGCAATCGTCCGGGAACGACCGGTCACTTCGCCACCGAGAAACGATACACGATGACGTTGTGGTAGGTCGCGCCTGGATCGAGCGTGGCGGACGGGAAGTTGGCATGGTTGGGCGCGTCGGGGAAATCCTGCGGCTCGAGGACGATGGCATCGCCCTCGCGGTAGGCGATACCGCGCTTGCCGATCACCGTGCCGCTGAGAAAGTTGCCCGAATAGAACTGAAGCCCGGGCGCGGTGGTGTAGACCTCGAGCACCCGTCCGGAGCCGGGGTCCTCGACTCGCGCCGCGAAGCGCAGCGTGCCCGCCCGGCCATCGAGCGCGAAATTCATGTCATAGCCGTGGCAGTAGCGAATCTGCGCGTCATTGCCGTCGCGGATGCGCAGCCCGATGGCAGTGGGCTTGCGAAAGTCGAAGGGCGTGCCTGCGACCGGGGAGATCGCTCCGGTCGGGATCAGCAGCGCATCGACCGGCGTGTAATGCGATGCCGGGATCTGCAGCAGGTCGCGCATGGTCGAGAAGTGCGCGGGTCCTGAAGCAAGATTGAAGTAGGAGTGCCCGCTCAGGTTGACGATGGTCGGCTTGTCGGTGGTGGCGCGATAATCGATCCGCAGCTCCCCACCCTCCGAAAGCGTATACGTCGCCGTTACGTGCATCGTGCCGGGGTAGCCTTCCTCTCCGTCCGGACTCAAGTACGACATCACGACGGAGGCGCTGCGGCCGCTCGTGATGGAGTCAATCTTCCAGACGCGCTTGTCGAAGCCGCGAGCACCGCCGTGCAGGCTGTTGCCGTGGTCGTTGACGGACAGCCGGTAGGTGCGGCCGCCGAGCATGAAGCGGCCCTTGGCGATGCGGTTGGCAAACCGGCCGACGGTGGCGCCAAAGTAATTGCCATCATCGAAGTATTGCTGGGGAGTGGGGAACCCGAGCACGATGTCGCCGAGCGTGCCGGCACGATCCTTGGTGTAGAGCGATTGAATGCGCGCCCCGAGGGTGATGATGCGGACACGGACGCCCGAGCGGCTCGCGAGCTCCACGGACTCGATGCGGGTGCCGTCGGCCAGTCGACCGAACTGCGCGCGCTCTGCCTGCGCAGCGGCCGCCGACTGCGTCACGAAGAGTGTGGCGAGGCAGGCAACGGCAGCGCATCCGGACCTCAACTTACGCATCATCGTCTCCCGATGGATTACAGGACCCGCACCCGGCCGAAGCCTTCGGCGCCGCTTCGGGTGAGCTGGTTGCGCAGCGGCAGAACGAAGGCATCGGCGCTGATGTCGAAGAGATCGCCGGGCTCGCAGCGCACCTCATCGGCGAAGGACAGCGTTGAGGTGCCGAAGAAGTGCACGTGCACATCGCCGGGACGACGGAAGCTCGGGTACTTGAAGTGGTGGTACTCGAGATTCGCGATCGTGTGCGACATGTTGACCTCACCGGTGAGGAAAGGCGCCTCCCAGATGAGGCTAGCAGCGCGGTAAAGCCGGCTCGTGCCGCGAACTTCCGCGGGCAACTGCCCGAGCCGCAGCTCCGGACCCAGGGCGGCCTGGCGAAGCTTCGAGTGCGCGAGCCAAAGGTAGTTGTGCCGCTCCATCACGTGATCCGAAAACTCGTTGGCGAGGCAGAAGCCGAGCCGCACCGGCACTCCCCGCGGGTCGATCAGGTAGATGCCGGCGATCTCCGGCTCCTCGCCGGCATCGAGGGCAAAGGCCGGCATCTCGAGCGGCGCGCCGGTCGGCACGATGCTCGAGCCATCGCCCTTGTAGAACCACTCGGGCTGAGCGCCGATCTGCCCCGCGGGCGGCTTGCCGCCTTGCACTCCCTCGAGGAACATCCGCATGGAATCGGTGTGCGCCGCGGCGAGCCCGTGCATCCGATCGCGGCTCTGCGCCGAGCCGAGGTGGGTGAGTCCCGTGCCCGTGAGATGAAGATGGGCCGGGTCGGGATGATCGATCGGCGGCAACAGCCGCACCTCGGGGCGCGCGCCGCCGATCTCGACGGCCTCGGTCGTCATGCGCCTGCGCGCCGCTTCCTCGAGCGAGGCGTCCTCGGCGAGCGCCGCGCCCGCAAGCTCGTATGTCGAAGCGATGCCGTCGAGCATCACCGCGCGGCCATCCTCCTCGAGAGCCGCGACGATCCTCCTTCCGCCGGCACGCTCCACCTGCAACAGTCGTAGCGACATGCAAACTCCGCGCCTTCGAACGATGAAGTGGACACGCCCCTGCGATGATAGACCAGGCGACGCTTTTTTGTCTGAGTAAATGCCCTTGACAGCCGCGCACCCCGCCGATATCTATGGTGACCGGCACACCGAGGAAACCTGCACGATGTCAGTGAATTTCGGCGCCGAATCCGGGCTCGCGCACGGTCGCGCAGGTCCGAGGCAGGGCTACACCGCGGCGCTCGTGGTGCTCGCGGGCGTGTTCTTCATCTGGGGATTCGCGACCGTCCTCAACGACACGCTGGTGCCGCACTTCAAGTCGGCCTTCAATCTCGACTACGCCCAGTCGCTGCTCGTGCAGCTCGCCTTCTATCTCGG
>DATFCZ010000133.1:0-5068 GCA_035252605.1 Steroidobacteraceae bacterium | reverse complement strand
GACTTCGTCATCGAAGATACCGAGGAGGCGCGGCTCGCCTATGAGCACCCGCTGCAGGTGATCGAGGGACCGCTGATGGACGGCATGAACATCGTCGGCGATCTTTTCGGAGCCGGGAAGATGTTTCTGCCACAAGTGGTCAAGAGCGCACGTGTCATGAAGCGTGCGGTTGCACACCTCATTCCCTACATCGAACAGAGCAAGGGCCACTCGGGTGGCCAGCGTACCAACGGGCGCATCGTGATAGCGACCGTGAAGGGCGATGTGCACGATATCGGCAAGAACATCGTGGGCGTCGTTCTGCAGTGCAACAACTTCGAGGTCATCGATCTCGGTGTGATGGTTCCCTGCGAGAAGATCCTCGAGACCGCCCGTCGCGAGAACGCCGACTACATCGGCCTCTCCGGACTCATCACCCCCTCGCTCGATGAAATGGTGAGCGTTGCCCGCGAGATGCAGCGTCAGGGCTTCGAGCTGCCGCTGCTCATCGGTGGCGCGACCACCTCGCCGGCGCATACCTCGGTGAAGATCGCGCCGCAGTACCGCTCGCCGGTCGTCTATGTGAAGGACGCCTCGCGGTCGGTCGGCATCTGCCAGACCCTCGCCAATCCGGCACAGCGCGGAACGTTCGTCGCCAAAGTCAACGAGGAGCACGAGCGCCGGCGCGAGCAGCACGCGAGCAAGAAGGTTAAGGCGCCGGAGCTGAGCCTCGCGCAAGCGCGAGCCAACCGCCGGCGCATCGACTGGCCGGGGTACGCGGCCGCGATTCCGCGCGTTCCCGGCGTGCGCACCTTCGAGAAGTATCCGCTCGGCGAGCTTCTCGGCTACATCGACTGGATGCCGTTCTTCAACGCCTGGGAGCTCACCGGGAAGTTTCCCGAGGTACTCACCGATCCCAAAGTGGGCGAGGCGGCGAGCAACCTCTACGCCGATGCCCGCCGCATGTTGAAGCAGGTCATCGCCGAGGGCTGGCTCGAGGCGCGGGCAGTGGTCGGCCTCTTCCCGGCGAACGCAGTCGGCGATGATGTCGAGGTCTACGCGGACGAGGAGCGTGGGCCAGCGCTCGTCACGCTCTCGTTCCTGCGCCAGCAGAAGGGCAAGCCGCCGGGTCAGCCACACGAGTGTCTTGCGGATTACATCGCGCCGAAATCGAGCGGCGTGCGCGACTACATCGGTGCGTTCGCGGTCACGGCCGGAGTGGGCATCGAGGAGCACATCGCCCGCTTCCAGCGCGCCCACGATGATTACTCGAGCATCATGCTCAAGGCGTTGGCCGACCGCCTCGCCGAGGCGGCGGCCGAGCACTTCCACGAGCGCGTGCGGCGCGAGCTCTGGGGCTATGCGGCCGAGGAGTCGCTCACCAACGATGAGCTCATCCGCGAATCCTACCGCGGCATCCGCCCGGCGCCGGGATACCCCGCCTGTCCCGATCACACCGAGAAGGGGAAGCTCTGGCGGCTGCTCGAGGTCGAGCGCCGCACCGGCATCCAGCTCACCGACTCCTACGCCATGTACCCGACTGCGGCGGTGAGCGGCTGGTATTTCTCGCACCCGGAGGCGCATTACTTCGCGGTCGGCAAGATCGCGCGCGATCAGGTGGAGGATTACGCGCGGCGCAAGGGCATGCCGCTCGAGGAAGCGGAGAAGTGGCTGTCGCCCAACCTCGGGTACTAGGGTGATTTGACGATTCCTTGCGCCAACTCACTGCAGGCGGCATTCACCGGGTGTTCACTTGGCGCCCGGCAGGATTGCCGTCCTTCAGGAGCCCATTTGCCCAATGACCACCGCAGCAAGGACCTCTCCCCGCGAGGCGTGCGGCGCGCGCACGGCCACGATGACACTGCTCAGCGTCTATGGCCGGGTGCTGGAGCTGCTCGCGGTCGAGCGGCCGCTCTTCCTGCTGGTGTGCGCGGGTAACCTCGCGCTCGCCGGACTCATCTTTTACGAGTCATGGCTCTTCGGCCACGTGGTCGGCGAGCTGGTGAGCGCGCCACATCGGGCGTGGCGCTACATCTGGCAATGGGCCGGCTTCGGGCTGCTGGGCATCGCCCTCAACGTGTGGGTCTCGCTCTATGCCGACCGGCTGTCGCATCGGCGCCGCCAAGCTGCGATCCTCGCCTTCTTCGAGCATGCGCTGACACTCCCGGTGGGCTTTCATGCGCGGCACCACTCGGGCGGCTTGCTGCGCATCATGCATACCGGCGCGAGCAACCTGTTCACGCTCTGGCTCGGGTTCCTGCGCAGTCATCTTGCGACGCTCCTTTCGATCCTGGTGATGCTGCCGATCGCCATGGTGCTGAACTGGCGGCTCGCCTCGCTCATGGCGGGGTTGCTCATCTGCTTCCTGATCTCGATGAGCATCGCGATGCGGCGCACCGCCGGCGCGCAGCGGCAGGTCGAGAAGGTGCATCACGCGCTGGCGGAACGCGCGGGCGATGTGCTCGCGAACGCCACGATCGTGCAGAGCTTCACCCGGGAGCAAGCCGAGGTCGAGGCGGTGCGGGGGCTCTCCGAGCGCGCGCTCGCCGCACAATATCCGGTGCTGCGCAGTTGGGCCTGGCTCACCGTCGCGAACCGCTCGGCCAGCACGCTCACGGTCGTGGCCATCTTCGCGCTCGGCACCTGGCTCTGGAGCCGTGGCGAGGCTTCGATCGGCGACATCGTGACCTTCGCCGGTTTCTCGCTGGCGATCATCGGCCGGCTCGATCAGCTCGCGAGCTTCGCGGCCGGGCTCTTCTATCACGCGCCCGCGCTCCGGGACTTCTTCGAGGTACTCGATGTCCGCGTCGATGATGAGCGGCCGGATGCACCCGCATTGCCGCCGGTGCGCGGTGATGTGGTGTTCGAGGACGTCTCCTTCTCCTATCCCTCCGGCGGGCCGGCGGTGAGACACCTCAATTTCCGGGTGGCGGCGGGTAGCAAAGTCGCCTTCGTCGGGCCGACCGGGGCGGGCAAGAGCACCGCGGCGAGTCTGCTCTATCGTGCCCACGACCCCACGGGCGGGCGCATCACCATCGACGGTATCGACATCCGTTCGGTGCGCCTGAGCTCGTTGCGGCGCAATGTGGCGGTTGTGTTCCAGGACGCGGGGCTGCTTTATCGCTCGATCGCCGACAACATCGCGCTGGGGCAACCGGCAGCGGGCGAGGAGCAGATCGAGCGCGCCGCGAGCGCAGCCGAGGCTCACGAGTTCATTCGCGCCAAACCCGAAGGCTATGCAACATTGGTCGCCGAGCGCGGTCGCTCGCTCTCGGGCGGTGAGCGCCAGCGCGTCGCGATCGCGCGCGCGATGCTCAAGGACGCGCCCATCCTGGTGCTCGATGAGGCGACCAGCGCCTTGGACAGCGCGACGGAGCTGCGCATCCAACGGGCGCTGCAGATGCTGACGCGGGACCGCACGACCTTCGTGATCGCGCACCGGCTCGCGACCATTCGCGATGCGGATCTGATCCTCGTCCTCGAGGACGGCGCGATCGTCGAGCGGGGACGCTACGAGGAGCTGGTGCTGCGCGACGGACCCTTCGCCCGCCTCGCGCGCGCCGGAGAATTCGTGGAGACGGAGCTCGAGCAGCCAGAGCACGCGGTGCCGCGCTTGGCGCGGGCCGGAGTCCACTGAGACCCTACCCAGGGCGGCTCGCCATTCTGCGCACCTCGAGATCGCCAAAGAGCGTGAGGGTGATTGCCGAGTAGAACGTGAGCCCCACGGCCGCGACGGCGAGAATCGCGGCGGCGGTCACGGCGCGAGCGACGGCATCATCCGCTCCGTTGTCGGAAAGGGCCATCGCGGCCATCTCGCCCACGAGCAGGCAGAGCGTCCAGATCGCCGCGAGCCCGATGGCGTAGATCAGGGCGACTCGCCACCAGTGGCCGCGCACCAGCTTGAAACTATAGGCGAGGCTCGCGAGCACCCCCTTGCGCGCCAGCACGAGCGCCGGCAGCGAGAACGAGAGGGCGATTCCGAGGTATATCGCCGGCGCCAACATGAGCGCGAGTCCGGCATCGCGATAGGGCGGTGCGAGGGCGAGTGCCGGCATCATCACCACCGCCACGGCGGCGCCGCCGAGCAGCACGATCGCGGCAATGGCGGGCGTACGCTTCAGCGCATCGAGAAGATCGGCGGAACCGGCTACCGGCCGGCCGGCGGCGATGGTGGATTGGCGAAGCAGCATCGCCGTCCACAGGATGAGCGCGAGCAGAGTGCCGAGGCCGTATAGTGCTATCCCGACGGGGTCGTTGCTGTCGAGAACGGGCATCCGGCCGCGGGATAGATAATAAAAGGTCGAGAGCTGCCCGGCGATGATGGCCAAAGTGGCGTAGGGCAGGCACTTCAGCAGCGAGAGGCGAAAGATCTGCAGCATCGCATCGAGCAGCTCGCCGAGCGATCGCGGCTTGGGTGGTGGGTAGAGGGCATTCGGCATGCGGGCATCTTAGCGTCGGGATGATGACAAGAGCTATCCAATACGCGAACGCTACGGCGGCTGAGCTGCTCGCAGCCGGTGTGCAGCGCCTCAAGGAGATGCAAGCTTCAGGTCCGGGCGCCACCCCGGCGCTCGATGCCGAGCTGCTGCTCGCTCAGGCACTCGGGGCCAGCCGTGCGCGCCTGCGCTCGCACCCCGAGGAGATTCCCTCACCCGATGCGGCGCGGCGGTTTTTCGCGCTGATCGAGTGCCGGGCCGCCGGGGAGCCCATCGCCTATATCCTCGGGCGGAAGGCCTTCTGGACGCTCGAGCTCGATGTGAGTCCAGCCGTTCTCGTCCCGCGTCCGGAAACCGAGCTGCTGGTCGAGCGGGCCTTGGCGCTGCACCCGCACCCGGAGGGAGCGGTGGCCGATCTTGGCACCGGCTCCGGAGCGATCGCGCTCGCCCTGGCGAGCACCCGGCCGGGGTGGCGAATCACCGCGACGGACGTCTCCGAGGAGGCGCTCGCCGTCGCCCGAGCCAACGTGGTGAAGCTCGGGCTCGAGCGCGTGGAGCTCATTCAAGGGGACTGGCTCGAGGCCCTGACGGGCCGCGCCTTCGATCTGCTTTTGAGCAATCCTCCTTACATCGCGCCCGACGATCCGGCACTC
>DATFCZ010000132.1:0-2766 GCA_035252605.1 Steroidobacteraceae bacterium | reverse complement strand
CGAGGGCCTGCAGAGGGGCGCAGCGCTCGAAGCCGCGCGGCGGATCATCGCGGAGGCACCCCTTACGGCCTCAGGCAGCTGGGCCTCGCCGCATTTCGAGGACAGCTCGATCGTCCTCGATCAGGGCACCCCGATCGCGCGCGCGATCGCGGCGGCGCGCGATGCCCTCATCGCGCTGCAGAAGCCTGAAGGGCACTGGCTCTTCGAGCTCGAAGCCGACTGCACCATTCCGGCCGAATACATCCTGATGATGCACTATCTGGGCGAGGTCGACCCGGAGCTCGAGCGCAAGCTCACCGTCTACCTGCGCGATAAACAGGCGGCCCACGGCGGCTGGCCTCTTTACTTCGGCGGCGAGCTCGACCTCAGTTGCACCGTCAAGGCGTATTACGCATTGAAGCTCGCCGGGGACGACCCCGACGCCCCGCACATGCGCCGCGCCCGCGAGGCGATCCTGGCCCGCGGCGGGGCCGCCCGCGTCAATGTCTTCACCCGGATCGCGCTCGCGCTCTTCGGTGAGATTCCCTGGCGGGCGGTGCCGTACATCCCGGTCGAGATCATGTTGATGCCGAGATGGTTTCCATTTCACATCGACAAGGTCTCCTACTGGTCGCGCACCGTGATGGTGCCGCTCTTCGTGCTCTGTACCGTCAAGCCCGTGGCCCGCAACCCCCGCAAGGTGCACGTGCGGGAGCTCTTCACCCGTCCACCGGAGCAGGAGCGCCACTACTTCCAACTGCCGCGGCGCCGAAGGGTACTCGCCCGGGTCTTCTTTGCGGTGGATCGGCTCGCGCGCCTGATCGATCCGCTGATTCCCGCGGTGATGCGCAAAGCCGCGATGCGCCGCGCCGAGGCATGGGTGCTCGAGCGCCTCAACGGGGAGGACGGCCTCGGCGCGATCTTTCCGGCGATGGTCAATGCGCTCGAGATGATGGTGCTGCTCGGATATCCGGCGGACGATCCCCGCCGGGTTACTGCCCGGCGCGCGATCGATAAGCTTCTGGTCATAGGCCGCGAGAGCGCGTATTGCCAGCCCTGCGTGTCACCCGTATGGGATACGGCGCTCGCGGCTCTCGCGATGCAGGAAGCGGGGGACGAGGCGGCGATCCGGGCCTCGGTCCGGGCGCTCGATTGGCTGGCGCCGAGACAGCTGTTGGAGGAGGCTGGCGACTGGCGCGCGAGCCGCCCGCAGCTTGCAGGCGGCGGCTGGGCGTTTCAGTTTGCGAACCCGCACTACCCGGACCTCGACGATACGGCGGTGGTCGCCTGGGCGATGCACCAGGCGCGCCTGCCGCAGCGCTATGCCGTCTCGATCGATCGCGCCCTCGACTGGCTGGTCGGCATGCAGAGCGAGAACGGCGGATTCGCGGCGTTCGACGCCGACAACACCCACTACAACCTCAACTACATCCCCTTCGCCGACCACGGCGCGCTGCTCGATCCGCCGACGAGCGATGTGACCGCGAGGGTGGTGGCGGTGCTCTCGCGTGCGCGCCGGTCGAAGGACCACGGCGCTCTCGAGCGCGCGCTCGATTATCTGCGGCGCGAGCAGGAGGCCGACGGCTCCTGGTTCGGCCGCTGGGGCACCAACTACATCTATGGCACCTGGTCGGTGCTCATGGCGCTCGAGCTCGCGGGTGTTGCGCCCGAGGACCCGGCGATGCGCCGCGCGGCGGCCTGGTTCCTCGCCCGTCAGAACGGCGATGGTGGCTGGGGCGAGAGCAACAACAGCTACGATCTCGAGCGCTATCCGGATCAGGCCTGCGACAGCACGCCGTATCACACCGCGTGGGCAGTGCTTGCTCTCATTTCTGCCGGCGAGAGCGGCTCCAAGGCGGTACGGCGCGGAGTCGAGTATCTGCTGCGCACCCAGGAGAGCGGCGGGCTCTGGTCGCATCCGAGCTTCACCGCTCCGGGCTTTCCGCGGGTGTTCTATCTCAAGTACCACGGCTACTGCGCCTTCTTTCCGCTCTGGGCGCTCGCCGCCTACCGCCGCCGCACCGGGTCTCAGCCGTCTTGAAGTCGATCGGCATCGTCTCGGCGCTCGCGGCCGAGGCGCGCACTCTCGGGCCGGCGGATCGTCACGGGACGGAACTTCGCCGGCTGAGCGATGGCGCGTTGCTCGCGGTGAGCGGCATCGGTCGCGCTGCGGCGGCCGCGGCGGCCCGCAGGCTGGTGCTCGCGGGAGCGAGCGCGCTGGCAAGTTATGGCATGGCTGGCGGTCTCGATCCGACCCTGATCTGTGGCGCGGTGCTGTTGCCGGAGGAAATTGCGGCTTTGGGTGGCGAGCGCCCCGATGCACGCCTGCCAACATCCCGCGAGTGGCGGCAGCGGCTCAGAAGCGCGCTGCCCGATTCCTGTATCGTCTGCGGCGGCAGTCTTCTCACGAGCGAGCGGCCGCTCGGCCGACCCGACGCGAAGGCGGCCGCATGGCGGCAGACGAGCGCCGCCGGAGTGGATATGGAGAGCGCCGCCATCGCCGAGGTCGCGGCCCAAGCCGGGTTGCCATTCATCGCGCTGCGGGTCATCGTCGACACCGCGGCCGATGAGCTGCCGGGAGCGGTGATCGCTGCGAGCGGCGGCGGAAGGTTGCGGATCGGGCGCTTGCTCGGTGCTCTTGCGCAAGCGCCGGGAGAGATTGCGGCTCTGATTCGCCTCTCGGCCCGCTACCGTATCGCGAGCCAGGTGCTGACGACTCTCGCCGCCGCCGGCACGCCCGCGCGACGCGCGCTCGTGGCGGGACCGGGAGGCGCGCTTGCAGCGGCC
>DATFCZ010000131.1:0-24790 GCA_035252605.1 Steroidobacteraceae bacterium | reverse complement strand
TGGCGCTGGCCGCCGCTCAAGCGCGCGCCGCGCTCGCCGAGGCGGCCCACGCCGCCCAGCTCGGCGGCACACTGCTGCAGGCGGGCGAGCTCCACCGCGACTCGCAGGCGCTCGCGATCGTGCGCACCGAGCGCGGCACCGAGCGCGATGTTCTCCTCGAGCGTCGCATCGAGCAGGAATACTCGCTGCGGCACATAGGCAATCGTCGACTGCCAGGCACCGCGGCTCGCCGCATCGAGCCGAATGCCGTCGACCGCGACCACGCCTGACTGCGGCACGAGCAGTCCCGTCAGGATGTCGAGCAGAGTCGTCTTGCCGGAGCCGTTATCGCCGACGAGCCCGACGATCGCGCCCGCCGGAATGCGTAGACTCAATCCGGCGATTGCCGGCGGGGCCTCCGGGGCATACCGGAAAGTAACGTTGTCGATGAGGATTTCCCGCCGCGGCCGGTTTTGCCACGCGGCCTCGATCACCGGGGAGCGCGGGACGCGGGGCTTGGCCCGGGCCTCGCGCAGGTCGGCGGCGATGCTCTCGAGGGCCGGCCGGTCGGCGCGGATCCTGACGAGCGCCGTAAAGGCCTGCTGCAGGGCAGGCATGAGCCGATACACGGCCAGCCCCATGAAGGAAAGCGCCGCCATCCATGGACCCTGCCCTTCGCGCCCGCCGAGATAGACTGCGCTCCCCACCAGGGCGCAGGCGGTCGCGAGCTCGAGCGCGTAGCGCGGTGTTTGCGAGACGGCCAGCGTGCTCAGCGCATTGCGGGAAATGGCGCGGCAGGAGGCCGCGAACCTCGTCGCGAAGAGCGGCTGCGCCCGCCAAAGGAGGATTTCCTTTACCGCTCCGAGGCTCTCGCTGACGATGCGGGTGCGCTCGGCGTAGTGGCGACTTTCCTCCAGGCCATTGCGCAGCAACCTGCCGCGAGCTGCGAAATACATGGCGGCGTAGCTCGTGCTGAGCGCGCCAAGGGCGATCGTCGCAATGACCGGATCGATGAGTACCATCCCGCCCACGATGGCCGCAATGGTGACGAGGTTGGCCGCGAACATGAGGCCGCTCTGCAGAACCCCCGCGGTGAGGCGGCCGGTCTCGTGCAGCAGCCGTGCGGTGAGCGTCGCGCTGTGAGTGCGGAGATGGAACTCGTAGTCGCGGCCGAGATAGGCCTCGAACAACTCGATGCTGAAGGAGTTGCCCACCGCAAAGGCGAAACGACTCATGAGGAGCCCGCCTGCGAGATTGACGAGGCTGGCGAGCGCCACGAGCGCGATGAACACCATCCCGAGAGCCAGCGTGAGGTGCAGCCCACCGCTCGCCGCCGGAAATCCGATATACCGGTGCAGCAGAGCGAGGAGCCGGTTGCGAGGCATCGATGCCGGCGCCGCCAGGGCGGTGAAGAACGGCAGGATGGCGGCGATTCCGGTTACGGTGGTGAGCGCCATGAGCACCGAGAGGAGCTGCAGAGCCAACAGCTGCACCTGCTGCCGCCGCTCGAGGAGCCGCCACACGGTGGCGAGGATCATGACTCGCCGCCCACGACCCAGCCGCGCACTCGCGATTTCACCCAAGCCCTCGTCAGGCTGACGAGAAGCCTCGCCCGGCGCGAGCGCACCAGCGCCCGCAGATGCGGCACCCTGTTCGAGCGCTGCACCTTGCCCATGAACCGCCGCACCTCCGCCAGCGCGCTCACGTCGTCGCAGTAGTGCTCCTGGTGGCGGCGGACGAGGACCAGCGGCGCATCGACGAAGTCGATCTCGCTCTCGAGCGCGAGCCGCAGATAGAGCTCGTAGTCGCCGCAGATGGGTAGATCCTCCGGATAGCCGCCGACGCGCACGACCGCTTCGCGGCGGGCTACGACGCTCGATTGAGTGACCGCGGCCTCGCCCCTGAGCAATGACTCCGCGATCCATCCGTCCTTCCTTTGCGGATACTTGAGGCCGCGCCCGCCAGGCAGCGGCCGGCCCGAGCCGTCCACCAGCTCGCTTCTCGTGTAGCTCCACTGGCGCGCCGGATTCTCCCCAAGCGAGGCGATCTGCATCTCGAGCTTGCGCGGCAGCCAGAGGTCATCGGAGTCGAGGAACGCGACGTACTCTCCCCGCGCCTCGCGCAGTGCGGCATTACGAGCGACGGGAGGATTGCCGCTGTGGGCAAGGTAAAGCACCCTGACTCGGCCCTCGTGGTTCGAGGCGAGCGCGCGCAGGTACTCCCTCGTGGGCTCGTCCGAGCCGTCGTCGGCGACGATCAGCTCCCAATCCTCGAGGGTCTGAGCGAACACGGTGTGGATGGCGGCCTGCAGCCATGCGAGACGGTTGAACGCCGGCAAGATCACCGAGATCAGCGGTTGCCTCATGCGCCGCCTCCCCGCCCATCGATGAGCTCGCGATAGGTATCGGCGAGCCGCCGGCCGAGCGCGGTCAATGACAGCTCCCATTCGAAATGCGCGCGCACAATCGTGCGCTGCGCGAGGCTCCGCTCCTGCGAGATCGCGAGCAGACCATCGGCGAGACTCTGCGCATCGCCGGGGCGCCACAGGCGGCCGATCGCCCCGTCGGCCGTCAGTGCCCGGAAGGAGGGAATGTCCGTCACGAGCGGCGGCAAGCCGCAGGCGAGCGCCTCGATGAGCGCATAACCGCTGCCCTCGCGGTGGCTGCCCGAAATGAAGACATCGGCCGCCTGCATCAGCGACTCGATCTCCCAATGAGGCCGACGTCCGAGGAGATGCACCCGTCCACGCAGGCGCTCGTCCCGCTCGATCCGCCCGATGACGGCACGCTCGAGCGGCGCGGTACCGAAACAACACCAGAGCGTCAACTGCGGCAGCGCGGGCACCACGCGGCTCACCCCCTCCAACACGGTCAGCGGGTCCTTGTTGGCCGAAAGATGCCCTACCCAGAGCAGGCACGGATCGCCCTCGAGCCCGGTGTGCGCGCGCGCCGCCTCGCGTGGACCGGGGTTGAAGCGGCTCGTGGACTCCGGGATGACGCGGATCGAGGTGCCGGGGCCGATCAGACCTGCGGCCTCGAAGGGGAAGCTCTGGGGCGCTGCGCAGAAGGCGACCGCTGCGGCAGCGGCGAATGCCCGCCGATGAAGCCGCCGCTGCCAGAGCCGGGGCGGCCGGCTGGCATGGTCCTGCAACAGGAGCGGCACGCCGGGAAGGCACTTCGACAGGCGCAGGACCTCGCGCGGGAAGCCGAGCCCGTGCACGTGAATGACGTCGGGCTCGAGGCTGCGAATCAGCGCCGGCGCCTCCCGTTCGTGAGTGAAGAAGCGATAGCTCACGCCGCTGCGCTCGAGAGTCGCAGCGTAATGGCAGGCCTGCACCACGGACACTTCCATGCCGGCGTGCTGGACTGCTTCCGCGACATTCACCAGCGTCGGCCATGCCTCGAGGAGCTGCGCCGGCTTGCGGCGCAGCGGATCGAGGTGAAACCCCACATGCACGACGTGAATCGATCCCTTGACCATGGCCCCTGCACTCCTAAAGACCCGCCAGCCGCGGATCCCACAGGCGCACGAACCGCCTGGCCGCCTCGAGCTCCCACGGGGCGCGGTAGCGCCGGTAGCGATAGCGCCAGGAAGACAATGCCCGCAGCGCCGTTTTGCCCCAGGGCCGCAAGCGAACGTCGGTGGCCGTCGGAAACCTGCACCCGAGCACGGTCGTGAAATCGCGGATCCGCTGCCGCAGGCGCGGTGTCAGCCACGGCGTGTCGGTGTGACACCAGTACGAGAGCCATTGCGGCTCGGCCCATTGCTCCGCGGTCGTCGGAAAGACGAGCGGCGCGCCCGAGCCATCGCGCAGGCTCGCGACCGCGCGCTCGACGTGTCCATCGCGAAGGCCTGCCGCCGGAGGCAGCGGCGCATACACGTAGAGCATGATCTCGGTCGCCGGATGGATGCGTTTGATGTGCCGGATGTACTCGAAGGTACGCTCGGTCTCGCCTTCAGGATCCTCCGGTGGCGCCAGCATGAAGGACAGCTCCGGGATCACGCCGTTCTGCCGACACCGCTCCACCGCCTCGAGCGTCTGATCGGCGCGGGTTCCTTTGCGGGCATCGTGCAGCAAGCGATCGCTCGGGGACTCCGCGCCGATGTAAGCCATGCGCAAGCGGCTGCGGCGCACGAGCGACCAGGCGCTCGCCGAGAGTCCCGCCAGCGCATCGGCGCGCGCGAAGCACCACCACGGCAGTCCGTGCTTCGCCAGCACCTCGAGGAGCGGTACGGTGTCTGCCTCCCGGTCGAAGAAGTTGTTGTCGTAGAGAAGGAGCGAGTCGACTCCCAGGCGGCGAGTGAGGTGATCGAGGTCGCGCTCGAGCCGCGCGATCGGCGGCACGGCGGTCTTGCCGCGAAACATCGCCGCCACGCCGCAGAACGTACAGCGAAAGCGGCAACCGATGGCCGCCTGATAGCCGCTCGTCCGCCGCCCGAGGTAGGTCCGCGCGAGGTAGCGTCTCGGATCCCCGAGCCGCTCGTAGGGCAGGCTTCTCTCCTGACTCGTGCTCGAGAACGCGCGGCGCGTGTTGTGGATGATCTCATCGCCCTGCCGCCAGGTAAGACCTGCAACCGTCTCGAGCGACCGCGAGCGCGCGTGAAGAGCGGCGAGAAGCTCGATCAGGGTCTCCTCGCCCTGGCCTCTCACCGCGTAATCGACATACGGCATGGCGAGGCAGGCGTCCGCGCAGAGCGTCGGGAAGTGTCCGCCCCAGATGATGGGGATGCGGGGAAATCGCTCGCGCACCGCGCGCGAGAGCGCGATGGCCGAAGAAAGCTGAGGTCCACCCATGACGCTGACGCCGAGCGCGTCCGTCGCCGTGCTGCCGAGCGTTTTCAACACGGTGGCGATGAAGTCCCGATCCACGTTGCCATCGACGAGCGTGGCTCGGTGGCTCGGCTCGAGCGCGGCTGCGAGGTGAAGCACGGCAAGCGGGAACCGGGCGCTACGCGCCTTGGCGATGGTGGGATTCACCAGCACGATGTGGCGCGGGGCGCTCATGCCCATCCCCGCAGCGCGTCCTCTACGCCATGTTGGCGCGCGATCGCGCGCTCGCCCGGCTCTCGGGCGGGCAGCTCCAGGCCGGGCTCCCGCAGCTTCAGAGAAAGCAGGCGCTCGGCCAGGGATCGCGCGAGCGCCTTGGCCCTGCCGTCGACGCAAACTTCGACCCAGTATCCTTCGGGGCCGAGCGCATGCGCGAGATCCAGGTCGCCGTAGAGCGGCACCCCATCGAGCATGACCAGGCGAATCTGCGCCCTCTCGGCGCGCTCGAGCGCGAGGCCGGCCGGAAGCACCAGCAAGTCCGCGCGCCGGCCCGGCGCGATGACCCCGCAATCGGCAAGTCGCAGCAGCTCCGCGGCATCGCGCGTGACCAGGGATTGCAACGCCTCGGAGGTGAGCGATGCCTGCTCGGCGGCGATGCGCAGTTCCGTGAGCAGATCGCGCGACCCCGTCAAGCGCGAGTCGGTGCCGAGCGCCACTCGCCGGCCGGCAATGAGCTCGGCCACCTCGGCGGTCGCGCCGAAGAGTTGCAGATTGGATGAGGGGCACCAGATGAGTCCCGCCGCGGCGGCGCTGAGCCGGCGGCGCTCGCGGGCGCGCAGCGCGACTCCGTGCACGATCAGCGTGTTGGGTTGCAGGCACCCGAGGCGCTCCAATTGCCGGAATTCCTCCAGCGCCTGCGCATTCACCCCTTCCGCCGCGTGAATGATCCAGGGCCACTCGGCGGGCGTGCGCCGATGACTCTCCCGAGTCTTCGCCTCGCCCTCGATGTAAAGCGAGTGCGCCCAACCAAAGCGCGTCACCACGCGGCTGGGATAGCGCGGCTCGCACAGGCTCGAATGCAGCGGATCATGGTGCGCGACGGTGGTGACACCACTCAACAGGTTCTTCACGCCGCCGAGCAGCAGCCTGTCGGCGAGCGGTACGGCGACGGCCGCTTTCAGCGGTCCCTCCAGCCGCCGCAGCCGGTCGATGTCGGCGATCCATTCGCGCACGTGCGAGTAGCGGCGCTGCGCGGCGGGCGGCGGCAGGTGATTGAGCTGCAGGTGATCGTGCGCGTTGATCAATCCCGGCAAGAGGCGATCGCCCTCGAGGTCGAGGACCCGCTCGTGCGCCCGCACGCACTTGCCTACGGCGGCGATGCGCGCGCCGGCGATCTTCACGCCGGTGCGCACGCCGGCGTGAAGATCAGCGTTGACAAAGGTCAGGTTCATTTGCGCACCCGGACCGCGAGCACCACCGGCAGCCCATGCCAACGCCGGTAGAATTCCGGCGAGCCGGGGAAAGCCTCCTGCATCTCCATGCCGACCCGCACCTCGCGCACGGCTTCGATCGTGAGGCCCACAGCGGCCGCCGCGCACCGGTGCGCGGCAAGCGAATGCCGGTGATGGGGGACGGAATGCATGGCGCCCCGAGAGTCGCGATAACGGCGAGCATGTCCGGCCGCGGCCGCTTGCGGATGGAAGTCCGAGTAGATGAGCACGCCCGTTGGAGCGAGCACGCGCGCCGCCTCGCTCATCCAGTGCTCGAGATCGCGCGCGTGGCCGACTGCGAGCCCGCAGACGACGACATCGAACGCGCCGGCCGCGAACGGCAGTCTCATCATGCTGCCCTGGATGGCGATCGCTCCTGCGACCTGTCGCAACATCTGCGCGGATCGATCGAGCGCGAGCACGCTGGCCGCGCCCGCCGCGGCAAGGAGCCGCGCGTAGCGGCCCGACCCGCAAGCAAGATCCAATGCACGCCGTCCGCTCATCGATGGCCAGAGTCGCTGCATCGCCTCCTGCTCGGCCCGCATGAGCGGGTTGTGCGGCACGGGCGGATAGCTTGCCGCCCATTGTTCGTAGACCTCCAGGGTCATTTGCTCCTCGTGGCCGCTCATGCGCACGGCCTCCACATCGAGCAGACGCAAGTCGTGCACTCGCGTCGCCCGCCCGCGCGGATCGAGGCGCGCAGCGCCGCCATCGCCTCGCGGTTCAAAGCCTCATCGAGACGGCCATCCGCGAAGCCATCGCCAGGTCCGGCGATGAAGAAACACGGGCTCACGTGCCCGCGCGCATCCACGACGGCCGAGAACTCCGGCGCGTTGCAACGCACGGGCGGATACGCGCCGCGGCCACACACCGCGGCGAAGTACTGCAGGATGCGCCGCAGCTTCTCCGGGCTCTCGGCGATGAATCCCGAGCTGAACGCCTCCGGCCGACTGCGCTCGAGCGCCAGTATCAGGCTCGCGAGCTCCTCGAGCTCCCCGGGGTGCAGCGCGAGGTCGGCATCGAAGCCGTTCTGCCGCGCGAAGGCGTGTGGATTGGCGACGTCCACCGCGAGGAACGATACCTGCCCCACTCCGAGCTGCCGGGCGAGATCGACGAACGAGATCAGCTGTCTGAAGTTGGCACGCTGCAAGGTCACACGCACCGACACACGCACGCCATGAGCGACGGCCGAGCCGATGCCCCTGCACACGGGCTCGAACGCATCGACGCCGCGGATCGCCGCATAGGTCTCCCGATCGGTACCGTCCAGCGACACCGTGATGGCGCGAAACAGCCCGGCTGCCCGCCGTGCGTGCTTCGCGAGCGATAATCCGGAAGTCAACAGCCAGACCTCGAGTCCCTCGCCGGCGAGGAGTTCGGCGATCTGCGCCCACTCCCGGTTGAGCAGCGGCTCGCCCCCCGAGAGCACCACGGTCTCGGTCCCGAGCCGGCGCAGGCTCGGCAGGAGCCGAGTGACGGCCGCGAGGTCGAGATCGGCGCTGCCGTACCGCCAGTAATCACAAGTCCGGCAGCGCGAGTTGCAGCGCTCGCTCAGGTACAGCGTCACGAGCGGCAGGCGCCGCAGGGGCGCATTCAGTTCGCGCGGCAGGGCTGACAAGGTAAGACTGAGTTCCTTGACGCCCACGCGGGGTTCAACGGCTGCCCAGTGATCCCTCAGGTATCAGGGACTTCCGCTGACGGAACGCCCGCCGCATCCCTCGAGCGGGCCCGGGCGGCGCGGCACCCAGTGAACCCGAGCCCCGGTGCCGAGAACTCACGGTCGGCGCACATTAGATGGCACCCGGAAACAGGTACAAGAGGTTAGTCGTGTGACCCGGCTGGACGAGTTCCGCGGCCGCGACAACAACTTCAATCTGATTCGATTGCTCGCGGCGGTCCTCGTCATCTGGACACATGCCGCGTTCGGCGCAATGGCCCGGGGTCACATCGAAGCCGCGTACCGATTCTTCGGATTGCGAGCGGGTGACATCGGGGTTGACGTGTTCTTCATCCTCAGCGGCTTTCTCGTCTCGAAGAGTCTGGACGGCAAGACACTGGCTGAATTCGCGTGGGCCCGCTGCATGCGGATCTATCCGGCCCTCTGGGTCTCGATCACAGTCTCGCTCGTGCTCGTTGCTCTGGTGTTTTCCGATCAGCCCGCACTTCGGTTCCTGACGAGCGGCTCCACCGTCGCGTATCTCGCGCGCAACGCCACCCTGATTCATGGCGCGCAGCTGACTCTCCCACATGCCTTCGCGCATGTAGATGGCGAGTTCAACGTCTCGCTCTGGACACTGCCGTTCGAGGTGAAGCTGTACGGTCTGCTCGCGGTGCTCGGCATGACCCTCGGCCTGCGAGCTCGGTATGTGGCGGCGCTCGCGGCGATCGGGGCCGCCGGCATTCTGTTGCAGAATCTAGCCCCCGCCGCTCTACAGTTCGGCGTGCGCGGCCGCTTCCTCTATCTCTTCTTCGCTGGCGCTTTGGCCTACACCCTGCGCAGGCGAATCGTGCTGCGGACCTGGCTCGCGGTCGCCCTGGCGGCCGCCGTCGCCGCCACCGTCGCCGTCACCAGTCGTTATTCCGTGAGACAGGCGGCCTTGCTTCTCGCCTTACCCTATCTGCTCCTCTGGCTCGGCCTCGTTCCGCGCGGCGGCCCTCTTCGCCTGTGGAACCGATTGGGGGACTACTCCTACGGAATGTACATCTATGCGTATCCGGTCCACATTGCGCTTTCTTCTATGGGTGCGGCAGTTACCGTCGAGGGAAACTTTCTACTGACCACGCTGATCACGCTACCTATCGCCATCGTTTCGTGGCACGCCTTGGAGAAACGCGCCTTGCGCCGATCGCTACCTGCATGGATTGCCCATACGTTCGCACGACGGGTGCCGACCGCAGCCGAGTGAGATGGCCTCAGTCACGCCGCATCCAGCGCGAGCAGCGCGAAGGTGGCGAGCCAGTGCTCGCCCGAGTAATCACCCGCGACGTGCGCGAGGGCGCTCGCCAGATGCGCCTCGGCCGCCGCCTGCGCCCGCACCCGCAGCGGATCCGCGGGCGGGAAATCCACCACGATGCGCCGCCAGCACCAGGCGCGCGAGAGGTTGAGCCCATCGAGATGAGCGATCTTGCCGTCGCTGCGGTCGCTGACCTTGGCCGGGGTGAAGAGCGTCGCCGGCTCGCCCCGCGCCGCCTGCGGCAGAAAGGCGGCGAGCCAGTCTGCGAAGTCCTCCTTCGGCATGACATCGGCAAGCAGCGCTGCCTCGATCAGTGCCGGCGAGAGAAAATCGTCCTGCGACGGCTCCCACGCCGGGCAGCCCCGGTCGGCCTGGTACCAGCGAAGCGCCGCGGCGGCGCAAACGCCGGCAAATGCCGAGTTGCGCGCCGCGACCGCGTAGTCGCGCGCGAGAAGGAGCGCAAAGGCGGTGTTCGAATGCACACCGGCGCGCACCGGATAGGTCGCGAGCGGCAGGTACGTCTCGAAGCGGCGCACGAACTCCTTCGCGAGCGGCGCGAGGGTCGATGCCCAGCGACGGCCCTCCTCGCTCTCGTGGCGCAGCAACTCGGCGTGGAGGGCGAGGGCCCAGGCCCAGCCATAGGGCCGCTCGAAGCCGCGCGTCGATGGCTGCTCCAGGTAGTGCAGCTCTCCTTGCACCTTCTCCGCCGTGAATTGGGCATCGAGCATCGCGCGGATGGCCGGCGCCTCGGGCAACTTGGGGAAGCGGCGATAGAGCCGCGCGAGGAGCCAGTGGCCGTGGACGCAGGAGTGCCAGTCGAAGCTGCCGAAGAAGATGGGGTGCAGGGCGCGTGGAGACTTCACGTCCTGAGCACCCGTGAGCACGTGATCGAGCTTGTTGGGATACTCGCGGGTGAGGTGTCCAAGGGCGATGGAGGCGAAGCGCGAGGCGATTTCCGTCGTGAGCGTCTGCGACAAAGGTCAGCTCCTTTGGCAAAACGGCCGCAGGCCGGTTTTGCCCATGGACTCAGAATCTAAACACCAGCACGTACATCAGGACGATGTTGCAGGCGAGCAGCGGAATCGCCGTCGGAATCTGCACCCGGATCACTCCGTTGCGGTCGGGGAGCTCCAGCAGCGCCGCCGGCACGATGTTGAAGTTCGCGGCCATGGGCGTGGCGAGGGTACCGCAGAATCCCGAGAGCATGCCGATGGCGCCCATGATGGCCGGATCGCCGCCGAAGCGGTGCACGATGAGCGGCAAGCCGATGGCGGCGGTCATGACCGGAAAGGCAGCGAAGGCATTGCCCATCACCATGGTGAAAAGCGCCATGCCGATGCAATAAGTGGCAACGGCCGCGAACGGATGGCCGAGCGGCAGCCACGTGGTTGCGATCCGTCCGACCGCGGCGCCGACGCCCGAGATGGCAAACACCGCCCCGAGAGATGCCAGCATCTGCGGCAGGATGATCGCCCAGCCGATGGCATCACAGAGTCGCCGGCCCTCCTCGACGGGCGCGAGCGGCGGCGGTCTGAACCAAAGCAACGCCACGGCGAGCGCGACGAGGATGCCCAGGGCGAGCGCGATCAGGGTCACCTGTTTGGGATCGGCCAGCGGCAGGCCGCCCATCCTCACCTTGCCGAGCGTCAGCGTGCCGGCGATCGCAATCGCGGGAATGACGAGCGCAGGGGCGAAGATGGCGTTGCCTTTCGCCCGGGCGCTCGCCTCGCGATCCTCGACCGAGGTGGTCTTGGAGGAGCCCAGCCCCATGGCGCCGGATCCGAGTGCCATGAGTGCGAGCACGAGGATCCCGTTGGCAAGATTCCCCAGCTCCGAGCCGAAAAGAAAGCTCAACGCGAGGAGTCCCCAGAACGCGGCATTGCCGAAGCGCCTGCGGTTGGCCGTATCACCGAGGCTGCGCGCCGCGATGGCGGCGAACATGGCACCGGCGAGCCAGTAAACCTGCTCCAACCCGATCAAAGCGGCTTCTCCCGCGCGAGGCGCTCGAGCCGCGCATCGAGCCGCCAGAGGCGCACCCCGTGGATGGTGAAGGCCAACAATGCGGTCGGGATGGCCCACAAGGACAGCCGAAGCGGCGGGATGTCGAAGCCGCTTTGCTGCAGAAAGCCCTTGATGAGCAAAATGGAGGCGATCGCAATGAAGATGTCCTCACCGAAGAATGCGCCCACGTTATCGGCGGAGGCGGCATAAGCGCGGATGAGATAGCGGAGGCGATCGGATATCGGCCCGAGCCGCACCTCCGCGGCCGCTTCGGCCATGGGCGCGATGAGCGGCCGCACGGTCTGCGCCTGGCCGCAGAGCGAGGTCAGTCCGAGCGCCGCAGTGATCTGCCGCAACGCCAGATAGGCGATCAACAGGCGTCCGACGGTTGCGGCGCGCACGCGGGCGATCAGCATCCGCGCCCGCTCCTGCAGACCCTCCCGCTCGAGTAGACCAATGACCGGCAGGATCAGCCAGATGATCGAGACATAGCGGCTGTCGTTGAAGGCCTTGCCGAGCGCGGCGATGAGATGGAGCGGGGCAACGCCCGCGGCGATTCCGGTCGTCACGGCGGCCGCCACGACGACGATGAGCGGATTGAGTCCCGCGGCGAAGCCGATCACCAGGACGGCGATCCCGAGCAGCGGCCAGAGGCTCATGACGACAGGGCCACGCAGATCTCTCCTGGTGTACTGTCTAAAGCAACGCTGGGGCAACAAATCATAATGGCGAAGATAGTAGGACCCGCTCCCTGGCGCAAACCGACCGGCATGAGATCGCTCAAAAATATGCGTGGGGTTGCTGCTGTTGTACCCCACGTGGCTCAACCGAGCGGGCGCGGCTCCACCCTCATCGGTGGGCTCGCGCGCCATCGGTGAAGAGCCCGAGCGGAATGGCCGCCGCCATCGCGCGGTAGCCGGCCGGAGAAGGATGCAGGTGATCGCCGCAGTCATAGGCGGGCAGCAGTCGCTCCGGATGCTCGGGATCCCGCAGCACCCGATCGAAGTCCACCACGGCATCGAAATGCCCTGGCTGCCTTATCCAGGCGTTGATCGCCTGACGATCGGCCTCGCTCGGCGCCGCCGGATGGTAGTAATCGGATCCCTTATAAGGAGTGATCGTTCCACCGATGACGGTGATTCCGTGCGCGTGCGCCCCGAGGATGAGCTGCTCGTAGGCACCGATCATCCGGTGAACGAGCAGGGTGTGCTGCGCCGCCGAAATCGGCGCCAGGCGAGTGGCGGTGCCGAGATCGTTGACGCCCTCGAGCACGATGAGAAAGCGCACGCCGGTCTGCGCGAGCACGTCGCGGTCGAAGCGCGCCAGAGCGTTGGGCCCGAGTCCGTCGAGAAGCAGGCGATTGCCTCCCGTGCCGGCGTTGAGCACGCTCAAGTGCCGGGTGGCGGGCGAGGACTCGAGTCTGCGGGCGAGATCATCCGGCCAACGGGTGTCGCTGTTGTCGGGCGTGGCATGCCCGTCGGTGATCGAATCCCCGAGGGTGACGATCGCGCCGGCCGGTGAGCTCTCCCTGACATCGACCCCCGAAATGAAGAACCAGTGATCGACGGTGGTCGCATCCTTTAGCGCCGCATCCCCGACATGATTGCCGTGCACGAGGAAGGAGGTCTCCCGCGAGCCCGGATGGCTCGTCTGCTGCCCCGGCGGCTCCTTGAGATAGAGTGTAATCGCGAGATCCGAGAGCGGCCGCGCATCGAAGGCCACGGCATCGGAGGTGTAAGCGGCGCCCGCCGGGATCGTCACCGCCGCACTGCCGGCGAAGCTCAGCGCCTCATCGGTTGCCGGATCGATGCTTCCCGTGCGCTTGGATAGCGGCGCGGCGACGTGAGCCGAGAGAATCGTGAGCGGCGCCGTGCCAAACGTGTTCGCGAGGCGCACGCGCAGCTCCTTGCCCCCGACCGTCAGATGCACGATCTGCCGCAGTGTTGAATCCCGAAGCGCCTGCGCCGGCAGCGCGTTTTGCGGCTCCGGAATCTGCTGCGAGGATGCCCACGAGCCGACCCAACTCGCGCTCGCGGCCGTCCTGAGGCCAGCGCCCGCCCCCGGGTGAGCCGCGATCAAAGCGGCACCGAGCGCGAGCCACGGCAATCGACGTTGCGGCATGTACGGCTCCCCTCGAGCGGCTGTTCGTGAGTTGTCGGCGTTGGAATGGTAGCGATATCATGAGGGTCGCACAATCTGTGTTATTCTGCGCGCATGGTCGGGCCGGCGAGGTGGCCTGCGGCACGGGCTCGCGATATCCACGCGCTGGCGTGGCTATGCGTGCCGATGATCGCCGGAGGCTGCGCGGAAATGCCTCCTGCGCCGCCAACTGCACCACCCTCCTTCCTCACCCAACACGCGCGCCGGCCGCTCGAGATCGGCGTGCTCTTTGCCGGCTGGCACTCCGGGATCGTTCTCCCCGCCGATGAGCTCGGCCCGCTGACTCCGCTCCTCGAGGACAACCCGCAGGCGAGGTATCTCAACATCGGCTGGGGCAACCGGCGCTTCTACATGGCCGCTCACCCGGGCTCGGGAGACGCGCTCGCCGCGCTCTTTCGCTCACCCAGCGCGCTCTTCCTGCAAAGGGTCGCCAGCACCGCGGACCTCTCCGCAGAGGACGGGCAGATTCGATGGCTGTGCGCCGATCGCGAGCAGCTCTGGCGGGTGAACGCCTACATCGAGGAGTTCCTGTCGCGGCCCCGCGGCCGCCTGATCGACCTCGGGCGCGGCCCATTCCCCGACAGCGGCTTTTACGCCTCGGCCGGACACTACAGCATGGTTCACACGTGCAACACCTGGACGGTTGCCGCGCTCGAGTTCGCGGGTCTGGCGGTGCGCGCGGACGGCGTGATCTTCGCGTATCAGGCGCAGGCGCGGGTGCGCGAGCTACGCGCCTGCCCCGCTCCGCAGTAGATCCGCGTAGCGCGCAAGGTCGATGTTGCCGCCGCTGATCAGGACCCCGACGCGCTCGCCCGGTTGATGAAAGCGCCGCGAGAAGGCCGCCGCCGCCCCGAGGCAGCCGGTCGGCTCCACGACGATCTTCATGCGCTCGGCGAAGAACTTCATGGCATCCACCAGCATGGCATCGCTGACGGTGACGATGTCGTGGACGAGCGCGCGGATGATGGGAAAGTTGTTCGAGCCGAGAAACGTGGTGAGCGCTCCGTCGGCGATCGAGTGCGGCACCGGGATGCGAATGATCCTTCCTGAGCGAAAGGACTGCTGGCCGTCATTGCCGGCTTCCGGCTCGACACCGATCACCCGGCAGCGCGGGCTCAGCGCCCTCGCGGCGAGCGCGCTGCCCGCGAGCAGGCCCCCGCCACCCAGGCTCACCAGCAAGACATCGAGCTCGCCGGTGACTTCGAAGAGCTCCCGCGCCGCCGTGCCCTGTCCGGCGATCACCTGAGGGTGATCGTAAGGAGGGATGATGGTCAAACCCCGATCGGCCGCAAGGCGAGCACAGATCTCCTCGCGGCTCTCGCCGTAGCGGTCGTAGAAGATGACCTCGCCGCCATATTCCCGGGTGGCGCTCACCTTGGCGGCCGGAGCATCCTTCGGCATCACGATCGTCGTCGCGACACCCAGCAGACGGCCCGCAAGCGCCACGGCTTGCGCATGATTGCCCGAGGAGTAGGCGATCACTCCCTGGCGGCGTTGCTCATCGGTCAGGGTCGCGATGGCGTTGTAGGCGCCGCGGAATTTGAATGCGCCGCCGCGCTGCAGGTTCTCGCACTTGAAAAAGAGCTTGCCCGCAGCCCGCCCGTCCGCGGTTTGCGAGGTCATGACCGGCGTGCGGTGGGCAATGCCCTCGAGCCGTGCCGCCGCCGCTTCGACGTCGGCGAATGTCAGCGGCAGCGGGTCCGCTGGCGGCGACCTGGAAGCGGGGTTCCTCTCGAGCATGGTCTCAAACCCTCTCGAGCGCGAGCGCGATGCCCTGACCGACTCCGATACACATGGTGCAGAGCGCTCGCCGTCCGCCGGAGCGCTGCAGTTGATGCATCGCGGTGGTGGCGAGCCGCGCGCCGCTCATGCCGAGCGGATGGCCGAGCGCGATAGCGCCGCCCTGCGGGTTGACGTGCGCGGCATCATCCGGGATCGAAAGCTCGCGCAACACCGCGAGCGCCTGAGCGGCGAAAGCTTCGTTGAGCTCGATCAGATCGAAATCCGTGATCGCGAGCCGCAGCCGCTTGAGCAGCCGGCGCGTCGCCGGAACGGGCCCGAGTCCCATGATGCGGGGCGCGACACCGGCCACCGCGCAGCCCACGACCCGTGCGCGCGGCGTGAGTCCATGGCGCCTCGCCGCAGCCTCGCTCGCCAGCAGCAAGGCGCACCCGCCGTCATTGACTCCGGAGGCATTTCCCGCGGTCACCGTGCCGCCGCGGCGAAAGGGTGTGCCGAGCTTGGCGAGCGCCTCGAGACTGGTCGCGCGCGGGTGCTCGTCGCGATCGACCCGCGTCGGCTCTCCCTTCCTCGCGGGAATCAGGACCGGCACTATCTCCTGCGCGAGATGGCCGTTGGCTTGGGCCGCCGCCGCGCGTTGCTGGCTGCGCAGCGCAAACGCGTCCTGATCCGCACGGCTGATCCGATACTGCTCGGCGACGTTCTCCGCCGTCTCCGGCATGGAGTCGATGCCGTATTGATCCTTGAGCACCGGGTTGACGAAGCGCCAGCCGATGGTCGTGTCGTGAAACTCCACCTCGCGCCCGAAGGGCGTCTGTGCCTTCGAGACGACGAACGGCGCGCGACTCATGCTCTCGACGCCGCCTGCGATCATGAGCTCCCCTTCGCCGGCCGCGATCGCGCGAGCGGCGATCGCCACCGCATCGAGGCCCGAGCCGCAAAGTCGATTCACCGTCGCCCCGGGCACCTCCTGCGGCAACCCAGCGAGCAGCAACGCCATTCTTGCGACGTTGCGGTTGTCCTCGCCCGCCTGATTGGCGCAACCGTAGATGACATCATCGAGCGCGCTCCAATCGACCTTGGGGTGCCGCGAGAGCAGCGCGCGGATGGGAATGGCGGCCAGGTCGTCCGCCCGCACGGCGGACAGAGCTCCGCCATAACGGCCGATGGGCGTGCGCACGGCATCGCAGAGATAGGCGTTTTCCATCACTTTAATCTACTATAATTTTTCCCATGCCGGCGGCCCGGAGACTCCCATCGGGCGGCCCACGGAGAGAAACGGTGCCGACATACGAATACCAGTGCGAATCCAATGGGCGCCTCGTCGAGGTCCGGCACAACATGGCCGAAAGACTCTCGACCTGGGGCGAGCTGTGTCAGCGGGCCGGAATTTCCCCGGGGACCACCGACCCGGCAGCTCCCGTCGAGAAGCTGATCTCGGCCGGCTTCATCAACGCCGGCCCGAGCACGGGCCAGAGCACGGGCAAGAGTGCCGGCGAGAGCGCGTGCGCGGCGTCGGGCTGCGGCACGGAGTTCTGCGGCACGGACTTCTGCGGCTCGGGCGCTTGCGGAACCGGTGATTAAAGAGCACCCGGGAGAGCGCGGGGGTCCTGCGCGGATCGCCTCGGCTCGATGACCGCTCGAGCGCGATTGCCGAGCGCATTCCCGCTCGGGATGCAGCTCGCGCGCCAGCGCGTGGCGCAGCTCCTGCGCGCGAGCGCGTGGTTTCCGCACGTGCCGCTCGCCGTTCTCGTCGGCGCGACGGGAGTGCTGCAGATCCTCAGGACCTCGGGCTCCCTGCAGCGCCTGGTCGCCACCGGGGGACATCCCCTCGTCTCGCTCGCGGGCGGCCTCGGCATCCCGGAGATCCGCGGCGCGCCGCAGGAAGCCATCGGCGGCCTGCTCATCCTGGTCGCCATCGGGCTTCTCTGGCGGTCCCGCCTCGCCTGGCTGATCGCGCTGCTTCTTGCCTTCGCGACCGTCGCGCTCGAGCTCTCGCCCCTGTCGACGGCCTCGAGATCGCTCGAGATCTTCAGCGTGGTGGTGTTGCTCTTTCTGCTGGTCTCGCGCAGAAGCTTCACCCGGGTGACCCTCGCCACCGCCACGCTCTTTGCGCTGATGGGCGTTCTCGTGACGTTGGGTTACGGCGTGATCGGCTCGTACGTCCTCGGCAGCGGCTTCACTCCCCGGATCAGCACCTTCGTCGATGCCGTCTATTTCACCGTCGTCACCATGGCGACGGTGGGCTATGGCGACATCACCCCGCACACGGCCGACGCGCGTCTCTTTACCGTATCGCTGATCGTGCTTGGCCTCGCCGTATTCGCGACCTCGCTCCCCGCCATCGTCGCCCCCCTGATCGACAAGCGGATGATGAATCTGCTGCAGCCGAGGAAGAGAAAGATGAAACGCGCCTCTCATGTCATCGTGGTGGGCGATGGCCCCCTCGCTCGGGATTCGGCCCGCGCGCTCGCTGCCCGTGGGTTGCAGGTCTCTTCGATACTCTCGCAAAAGCCCGACGCCGAAGCGGATCAGCCGGATGACTTCGTGGTCGGCGACGGCAGCGATACCGAGACCCTTCGCCGGATGAATGTTGCCGAGGCGCGGGCGGTGCTGGCGCTGAGCGAGGACGACTCCTACAACGCCTTCGTGATCCTCGCCGCCAAGGAATTGAATTCGAGCCTGCGCACCGTCGCGGCAGTGAACGACACGCACAACACCGGCCGAGTCGCACGCACCCGCCCGGACGTGCTGCTTGCTCTGCCGCAACTCGGCGGCGAGCTCCTTGCCATGGCCTTGAGCGGCGAGGAGATCAAGGCCGACGCGCTCATCAGCCAGCTGCTGAAGCTCGGCTAGCTGCGTCCCTCCTTCAGGATCTGGGCAGCCGACTCGCGCGCGCCCTGAAAGTCGATCATCCAACCCGGATACTCGGGTGGCAGCGCGCTCACTTGATCGAGCTTCGCGAGCTCCTCCGCCGTGAGCTGCACCGCCGTCGCGGCAAGATTGTCATCGAGTTGCTGCATGCTCTTGGCGCCGATGATCACCGCCGTCGCGAAGGGCTTTGCGAGCACATAGGCGAGCGCCACCCGCGCGATGGAGATGCCGCGCGCCTCGGCGACCTTACGCATCGCATCCACGCAGTCGAAGACGCGCTCGCGATTGACGGGAGGAAAATCGAACGCGGCGCGGCGCGCATCCTGCGGTCCGCGGCCCTCGCGGGTGAACTTGCCGGTGAGAAGTCCGCCTGCGAGCGGGCTCCACACCATCAGCGCGAGCTTCTCCGCCTGCAGTAGCGGCACGAGCTCGCGCTCGAGATCGCGACCGGCGATCGTGTAATACGCCTGCAGCGAGACCGGGCGGCTCCAGCCGAACCGGTCGGCGAGCCCCAACGCCTTCATGAGGTGCCAGGCCGGCCAGTTGGAGACTCCGACGTAGCGAATCCAGCCCGCGCGCACGAGATCATCGAGCGCGCGCAACGTTTCCTCCACCGGCGTGACCCGATCGAACCCATGGATCTGATAAAGATCGATGTAGTCGGTGCCGAGGCGCTTCAGGCTCGCCTGGACGCCATTCATGATGTGGCCGCGGGAGGCGCCGCGATCGTTGACACCCTGACCGGTGGGCCCGAAAACCTTGGTCGCGAGCACGAAGTCCGTGCGCGGGCGCCCCGAGCTCCTCATCGCCTTTCCGGTCACCTCCTCCGCCTGACCCTCCGAATAGACATCGGCCGTGTCGATGAAGTTGACACCCGCCTCGAGCGAGCGGCGCAGGATTGCGTCCGCCGCGGATTGATCCACACCGGCGATGGCCCCCCACCGCCCGGCGGCGGCGCCAAAGGTCATCGTGCCGAGGCAGATCTCCGAGACGAGCAAGCCGGTATGGCCGAGTGTCCGATAGCGCATGGCATTTTCCCCGCGAATGAGTCGCGCTGCATTTTCGCACGTCCACGCCGCTTTCCGTGCATGATGCGGCCAACAACGGCCTGTGACCTGGCATCGAATGCAGACACTGCTGATCGTCCACCACTCCCTCACCGGCGGCACGCTGCAGATGGCCCAGGCGGCGGCAACGGGGGCCAGGCGGGAGCCCGGCGTCGCGGTGCGGTTGGAAACGGCCGCTGCGGCCGCAGCGCCAGCGCTGCTCGAGGCCGACGGATATCTCTTCGCCTGCCCGGAGAACCTGGCG
Source organism: Steroidobacteraceae bacterium (assembly GCA_035252605.1). GTDB lineage: Bacteria > Pseudomonadota > Gammaproteobacteria > Steroidobacterales > Steroidobacteraceae > 13-2-20CM-66-19. Next base: position 5,513 of record DATFCZ010000131.1, on the reverse strand, counting down.
GCCATGTCCGGGGTCATGAAGGACTTTTTCGACCGCACCTACTACGCCGTGCTCGACCGTATCCAGGGGCGCCCGTACGCGATCCTCGTCTGCGCCGGGAGCGATGGCACCAACGCCGCCCGCCAGATCGAGCGTATCGCGACCGGATGGCGGCTGCGGGCGATCGCGCCGCCGCTCATCGTCTGCACCCATGCGCAGACGCCGCAGACGATTCTCGCGCCGAAGCACATCGAGAGCGCCGATCTCGCGCGCTGCGAGGAGCTTGGCGCGACCCTGGCGGCAGGCCTGAGCCTCGGGATCTTCTGATCCGACGCCGTGCTAGGATTCGGGCATGAGCGAGGGGCAGGGCAAGGGTTCCAGGCCCTCACCAGGCGCCGCCATAGAGCGCGATGTGGCGGTTCGCCTCACCCAGAGGGTGTGGCGGGTCACCGCCTCGAACGCGGGCGTGATGACCGGGCCCGGCACCAACAGCTATCTCGTGGGCGCTGCCGATGACTGGACCGTCATCGATCCCGGCCCCGCCGATGAGCGCCACGTCCAGGCTCTCATCGACGCCGCTCCGGGAGGCATCCGTTACATCCTGGTTACGCACACGCACGAGGATCACTCTCCCGGCGCCACGGCGCTGAAGTCCGCGACCGGCGCGCTCCTCCTCGGCCAGACGACACCGCATCGGCACTCGCAGGACCTCACCTTCGCCCCCGATCGCGAGCTTCATCACGGCGATCATCTGCGGCTATCCGCCGGCGCGAGCGTGCGCGTCATTCACACGCCCGGCCACGCCGGCAATCACCTCTGCTTCCTGCTCGAGGAGGAGCGCATTCTCTTCACGGGCGATCACATCATCCAAGGCTCGACGGTGGTGATCGACCCTCCCGACGGGGACATGGCCGCCTATCTCGGCTCGCTCGAGTCCCTGCTCAGCGAGCGGCTGGAGTACCTCGCTCCCGGGCACGGCACTCTGATTCCGGAGCCTCACTCGGCGATTCGAGCACTGATCCAACACCGCCGCAACCGCGAAGCGAAGGTGCTCGCCGCCTTGCGGCGCGCGAGCCCGGCTGATCTTTCCTCTCTGCTCCCCCGTGTTTACGACGACGTTCCGGCGCAACTGCACGCTCTGGCGGAGCGCTCGCTGCTCGCCCATCTTCTCAAGCTCGAGGCCGAGGGGCGGGCGGCGCGCACCGGCGATGGCTGGACGCTCGCGCGCTGACGGCTACGTAATCCACCGCCACTCCAGGATCTCCGGCAGATCCTCCCCCGCCTGCCGAATGTACTGCCGGTGCTCGATCAGTTTCTCGCCCATGGCCTGCTTGATGTAGCCGGCCTGCGAGGCGAGCTGCGGCAGGCGATCGATCGTGTCCGAGACGAGATGGAACCGATCGAGATCATTGAGGACCGCCATGTCGAAAGGCGTGGTGATGGTTCCCTCCTCCTTGTAGCCCCGCACGTGAAAGTTGCCGTGGTTGGCCCGCCGATACGCCAGGCGGTGGATGAGCCAGGGATACCCATGAAAGGCGAAGATCACCGGCTTGTCGCGGGTGAAGAGCGCATCGAAGTCGCGATCGCTGAGGCCGTGCGGGTGCTCGGTCTCGGGGACCAGCTTCATCAGGTCAACCACGTTGATGGTGCGGATCTTGAGCTCCGGCACGAGCTGCCGCAGCAACTTCACCGCCGCGAGCGTCTCCAGCGTCGGCACGTCTCCCGCGCACGCCATGACCACATCCGGCTCGCTGCCGCGATCCGTGCTCGCCCACTCCCAGATGCTGACTCCCGCGGTGCAGTGCATGACCGCCTGATCCATGGTGAGCCACTGGGGCGCCGGATGCTTGCCCGCGATCACGACGTTGACATAGTGACGGCTGCGCAGGCAGTGGTCCATGACCGAAAGCAGGCAGTTGGCATCCGGAGGCAGGTACACCCGGATGATGTCGGCTTTCTTGTTCACCACGTTGTCGATGAAACCCGGATCCTGATGCGTGAAGCCGTTGTGATCCTGCCGCCATACGTGCGAGGAGAGAAGATAATTGAGCGAGGCGATCGGCCGCCGCCACGGGATCTGCCGCGTCACCTTCAGCCACTTGGCATGCTGATTGAACATCGAATCGACGATGTGCACGAACGCCTCGTAGGAGTTGAATATGCCGTGACGTCCGGTGAGCAGATACCCCTCGAGCCAGCCCTGACACTGATGCTCGCTCAGCACCTCCATGACGCTCCCCTCGGGCGCGAGGTGATCGTCACCCGGGATGCGCTGCGCGACCCATTGCCGCTCCGTCACCTCGAACACGGCGCCGAGACGGTTGGAGTTGGTCTCATCCGGGCCGAAGAGCCGGAAGATGCGCGGATGCTGATTGAGCTTCACCACATCCCGCAGGAAGCTGCCGAGCACCCGCGTATCTTCCGCGTCAACGGCGCCCGGGCGGGGCACCTCGACCGCATACTGCCGAAAATCGGGCAGAGCGAGATCCTTGAGGAGAAGGCCGCCGTTGGCGTACGGGCTGGCGCCCATCCGCCGCTCACCCTGCGGCGCGAGCTCCGCAAGCTCTGCGCGCAAGGCGCCCGAGGCATCGAACAGCTCCTCGGGCCGGTAGCTGCGCATCCACTGCTCGAGAAGCGCGAGGTGCGCCGGATTGGTACGGACTTCGGACAGAGGCACTTGGTGCGCGCGGAAGGTGCCTTCCACCTGCTCGCCATCGACGAGCTTGGGTCCGGTCCACCCCTTGGGCGTGCGCAGGACGATCATCGGCCAGCGCGGACGCTCCTTCATGCCGTTCGAACGCGCCGCCGTCTGGATGCGCCGGATCTCCCCGATGACGCCATCGAGGGTCGTCGCCATCAGCTGGTGCATGCGCGCCGGCTCATCGCCCTCGACGAAGTACGGCTGGTAGCCGCAGCCGCGCAGGTATTCGCCGAGCTCCTCGTTGCCGATGCGGGCGAGCACCGTGGGGTTGGCGATCTTGTAGCCGTTCAGGTGCAGGATCGGCAGCACCGCCCCGTCGGTCGCCGGGTTGAGGAACTTGTTGCTGTGCCAGCCGGCGGCAAGGGGCCCGGTCTCCGCCTCCCCGTCACCGATCACGCAGGCTACGATGAGGCGCGGGTGATCGAACACCGCCCCGAACGCGTGGCTCAGCGAGTAGCCGAGCTCCCCGCCCTCGTGGATGGAGCCCGGAGTCTCCGGCGCCACGTGGCTCGGAATCCCGCCCGGAAAGGAGAACTGCTTGAACAGCTTGGCGAGCCCCGCCTCGTCCCTCGTGATGTTGGGATAGCGATCGGTGTAGCTGCCCTCGAGGTATGTGTTGCCGACGAGCGCCGGGCCACCGTGCCCCGGGCCCGCGATGTAGACCATCTCGAGATCGTATTGGCGGATCACTCGATTGAGATGCACGTAAATGAAGTTCTGTCCGGGCGTCGTGCCCCAGTGACCGAGGAGGCGCGGCTTGATGTGCCGCGGCTCGAGCCGCTCGCGCAGCAGCGGGTTGTCGTAGAGATAGATCTGGCCAACGGACAGGTAGTTGGCCGCCCGCCAGTAGGCATCCATCCGCCGCAGCAAATCCGGGGAGAGAACGTTTGCTGGTGTACTCGCGCGGGCATCGCCGGCTCTGAGAAATTCCGCCATTTCACACCTCCAGGAGAGCGGTCGCCGATCCTAGCGGGACCGTCGGCTCGTACACCAGCAGGGAGTATACGTAGGGACCGCGAAGCTTCGGCGGATCAGCCGACGTTCGAGCGCGCGGCGGGGTGCCTTTCCGGTTTCGGCGGGGTCTCCACCAGGGCAGGCCGGGGACCGAGAATGCGCGTGAGCTGCTCCTCGCCGATGGTCTCCTCCTTGAGCAGCGTCTCGACGAGCGCATCCAGCTTCTCCCGGGCCGAGGTCAGGAGGCGCAGCACCGTGCTCTGACGCTCCGAGAGCAGGGCTTCGACCTCGCGGTCGACACGCGCAGCCGTGGCCTCGCTATAGTCGCGCGACTGACCCATGTGGTAGCCGAGGAACGGCTGCTCCTCCTGGGTATCGAAGGCGACGGGACCGAGCGTACCCATGCCCCAGCGCGTGATCATGCGACGGGCGAGGCTGGTCGCCTTGATGAGGTCGTTTTCCGCTCCGGTCGTGATCTCACCGATCACCAGAGTCTCGGAGGTGCGCCCTCCCAGCATGACATCGAGCCGCGCCAGCAGATCCGCCTTGCTCATGTTGTAGCGCTCCTCGGTGGGCAGCTGCTCGGTGACTCCGAGCGCGCGACCGTGCGGAACGATGGTGACTCTGCGCACCGGATCGGCCGCCGCAGTGAGCCAGGCCACCACCGCGTGGCCGCTCTCGTGGTAGGCCGTGACGCGCCGGTCCTTGGGCGTCATGACCACGCGCCGCTCGGCCCCGAGCAGGACTTTGTCCCATGCACGCTCGAAATCCTCCATGCTGATCTCCTTGCGGTTCTCCCGCGCCGCCATGAGCGCCGCCTCGTTGCAGAGGTTGGCGAGATCCGCCCCCGAGAGGCCGATGGCCGTGCGTGCCAGACGCTCGAGATTCACATCGGGCCCAAGCTGCAACTGACGCGTATGGATACGCAGGATCCCCTGGCGCCCCCGCCAATCGGGAAGCGGTACCATCACCTGCCGGTCGAACCGGCCGGGCCGCAGCAGCGCGGGATCGAGCACATCGGGCCGGTTCGTGGCTGCGAGCAGAATGATCTGCTGACGCTGATCGAACCCGTCCATCTCCACCAGCAGTTGATTCAGCGTCTGCTCGCGCTCGTCGTTGACGGTGCCGACACCGGCACCGCGCCGCCGCCCCACCGCGTCCAACTCATCGACGAAGATGATCGCGGGCTGCGCGGCCTTGGCCTGTGAGAAGAGGTCGCGCACCCGGCTCGCGCCGACGCCGACGAACATCTCGACGAATTCCGAGCCGCTGATGTGGAAGAAAGGCGCTCCCGCCTCCCCTGCGACCGCGCGCGCGAGCAGCGTCTTGCCCGTGCCCGGGGGACCCACGAGCAGCACGCCCCGCGGAATGCGCGCGCCGATCGCGAGGTACTTCGACGGGTGGCTGAGGAAATCGACGACTTCCCGCAGATCCTGCTTGGCCTCATCCGCGCCGGCGACGTCGGCGAAAGTGACCCGCGGACGATCCTCGGTGTAGCGCCGCGCCCGGGTGCGTCCGAAGCCGAACATTCCCCCGGACTGCGAGCGCGCCGCCTGCCGTCCCATCCAAACGAGCACGCCCAGCATGAGAATGATCGGCAAGCCATCGGTCAGCAGCAGCTCGAACCAGGGCGGCGACGGGGACTGCACGTTGACGGTGACATGATGCGCGCGCAGCAGGGGCATGAGCGTCGGATCGCCGACGTCGACGGGATAGGTCGTGCTGAATCGGGAGTAGCGCTGCGGCTTGGCTTCCGCAGCCTGGGGGCTGTGAGGCGCGCCGGGCTCTGCCTGGGCCGTGGACCGCGGCGCTGCCGACGGCTTGGTCTGCGCAGGGGCCTGCGGCGCCGCAGCCGGCTGGGCTCCCCGGGCCGGCTTTG
>DATFCZ010000130.1:0-203088 GCA_035252605.1 Steroidobacteraceae bacterium | reverse complement strand
ACTCGCTCGAGATCCTCCAGCGGCAGGACCCGCAGACCGACACCCGCCGTTATCTCGAGATGATCCGCCGCAGCGCCGATCGCGCCGCGGCGCTCACCCGGCAGCTCCTTGCCTTCTCGCGCCGCCAGCCGCTCGAGCCGCGGCCGCTCGACCCCAACGAGCTCGTCACGCAGGTGACGGAGCTGCTGCGTCATTCGCTCGGTGAGCGGATCACCATCGAGACCTTTCTCGAGCGCGGGGTCTGGAACGTCGCCGCCGATGCCGGACAACTCGAGACGGCGCTCCTCAATCTCGCGATCAACGCGCGCGATGCGATGTCGCAGGCGGGGCTGCTCACCATCGAGACCGCCAACGATGCTTCCGGCGCGCGTCCCTGCGTCATGATCGCGGTGTCCGATACCGGAACGGGGATGTCGCCCGAGGTGGCGGCGCGCGCCTGTGAGCCCTTCTTCACCACCAAGGAGCCGGGGCAGGGGACCGGCCTCGGACTCTCGCAGGTGGCCGGCTTCGCGCAACAGTCCGGCGGTCACATCCGGATCTCGAGCGTCCCGGGGAGCGGCACGTCGGTGCGGCTCTACCTGCCCAAATGCGGTCCGGTCGCCGCAGGTCCGCTGGCCGCAGGTGAAGCGGTGGCGCCGCGCGCGCGCGCCGAGCGGCGACGGCGGGCCTGGGCCGTCAGGGAAAGCAAGGCCATCATTTGACCGACTGGCTGTTGCACCAGCGCCGCGCGAGCGGCTCGACCGTGGTGGCCTGTATCAGGATGCTGAAAATCGCGACTCCATAGGTCGCAGTGACGATGAGATTCTTCGGCGCTCCCTCCGGCAGCGAGAGGGCGAGCGCCACGGAGAGCGCGCCGCGCAGCCCCGCCCAGGTCATGAGCTTCACGGTGTGCGGCTCGAAGCGTTGGAAGCGGCCGAGCACGGCGATCGGAAGCCCCACGCTCACATAACGGGCGACCAGGACGATGGGCAGGGCGACCGCGGCGGGCAGCAAATACTCGCGGAAGGTGCCGGCGAGTGCGGTCAGCTCGAGACCCACGAGACCGAAGAGAACCAGGTTGAGCAGGTCATCGGCGAGCTCCCAGAACATGAAAAGCCGCTCGCGCGTCGGTTCCGACATCGCATACTCGCGCCCGCTGCCGACGACGAGTCCCATGATGACTGTGGCGATGGGGGCCGATACCTTCAATCCTTGCGCCGCGGCATAGCCGCCGGTCGCCATCGCGAGAGTGATCAGCGTCTCGACGGTGTAGCTATTCACGCCGCGCAGCAACATGATGCCGGCGTAGCCGACTCCCAAGCCGAAGAGGGCACCGCCCACCACCTGCTGCGCAAACAGCATCGCTACGCCCGAGGCGCCCGTCGGTGGCAGCGGTCCATGGGTCATGCCGTTCGGCCCGCCCGCGAGCCCGAGCAGCACGACGAAGAGCACCACGCCGGTGCCGTCGTTGAAGAGCGCCTCGCCGGTGATCTTGGTGAGGAGCGAGGGGGGCACGCCCGCCTTCCTCAGCAGACCCAACGCCGCGATCGGATCGGTCGGGGAGATGAGCGCGCCGAAAATGAAGCTCTCGAGGAGCGAGAGGTGCATGCCGAGGAGGCGCATCGCATAGAAGAAGGCGAGTCCGACGAGCACGGTGGAGATGGCGACGCCGAAGGTGGCGAGCAGCACCACCAGTCCCCGCGCGCGCGCGAGGCCCGCCACATCGACGTGCAGGCTCCCGGCGAAGAGCAGCAGCCCGAGGAGCCCGTTGAAGACCAGATCCGGAAAATCGAGCCCGCGGACCGCAAGCTGCCCCCAGGCGGTGACCTGGGGGACGAGCTGCCCCACGGCGATGGTCGCCACCGAGATGAGCAGCGCGACTGCGGTGATCCCTACGGTGTCCGGGAGGCGCACCAGCTTGTAGTTCGCGTAGCCGCTCAAGGCGACCACGGTGATCACCGCCGAGACAATGGTGAAGATCTGCATGGAGCGGCCACAGGATATAGGCTGGCGCCTACGGGGTACAGGCGGGCGTTGCGCGTAGACTACGAGTGCGGGTATAACACCGGTCGGAGCTGTCCGCGGGGGACCGAAGAACAATGGGCGACGAGCGCCGAAAACGGCTGCTGGACCAGATCTTCACGCATCGGGCCGCCCTGCAGAAATACCTGCGCAAATTCACCGCGGGCGCCGAAGACATCGAGGATCTGGTACAGGAAGCGTACGTGCGGGTGTGCGCTCTGCCGGCGGGCCAGGTGGTGGACTCGCCGCGGGCGTTGCTCTTTCGCATCGCCCGCAACCTCGCCGTCGATCGGGCGCGTCAGAGGTTGGCTCGCGCCACCGATGATGTAGCGGATTTCGAGCCGCTGAACGTCTCTTCTGTTGAGGCAGAGCCCGACGAGCAGGTCGATCTGCGCCGACGCTTCGAGTCGTTCTGCGCCGCGGTCGACAGCCTGCCGCCCATCTGCCGGCGGGTATTCGTGCTGCGCAAGGTGTACCAGCTCTCACACGCGGAAATCGCCGAAGTGCTGGGCGTCTCGCACAGCACCATCGAGAAGCACGTGGCCAAGGGTCTGGTGCGCTGCCGGGACCGGTTGAAAGAGCTCGGGCTGCTCGAGGAGTCGGAAGTTGCCGTCCATGAGCGATTGCCGCGGCGAGGGGTCAGGGAAAGAGAATCGAGATGAGTGACATCGTCAGACTGAGGACACAGACACAGATCGACAACGAGGCGGCGGTGTGGACCTGGCGGCTCGATGCGGGCGCGCTCACGCAAACCGAGCGGGGCGAGCTCGAGGCGTGGCTCCGTCGGGATGCCCGCCATCGGCGCGCCTTCGAGGAGCTGGGCCGCACCTGGAGCGTGCTCGATCGCCTGCGCGAGTGCGCCGAGAAGGAGCAGGCCGGGGTCGCAGCGCCCGCCGCCCGGCATACCTTCGTCCGGTCCAAGCCGTACTGGCTGAGCGCCGCGGCGGCCGTGCTCGTGGTCGCGCTCGGGGCGGCCCTGTGGCTTGCCGAGCGGCCGGGCACCGAGGTGCTCGCGACCGCCGTGGGGCAGCAGCGTCACGTGACTCTCGCCGACGGCTCGCGGATCACCCTCAACACCAATACGCTCCTCACGGTGAATCTCAGCCGCGCTCGGCGCGTGATCGATCTGCGCCGCGGCGAGGCGCACTTCGACGTGACCCACGATGCCGCACGACCCTTCGTGGTGCATGCCGGCGATACGCTGATCCGCGACCTGGGTACGCAGTTCGAGGTGCGCGTGCATCCGGACCACGACGTCGATGTGCTGGTGAACGAGGGGCGGGTCGAGGTGCAGGGATCGGGCACCGCGCGAGCGCTGAGCGCGGGTCAGCAATTGCTGATCGCCGGACCGCATCTCAAGGTGATGAGCGTGAGCTCCCGCCAGATCGACGATGATCTCGCCTGGCGCCAGGGCGCGCTGGTGTTCGAAGGCGAGCCGCTGTCTCAGGCGATCACCGAGGTCGAGCGCTACACCCGCACGCGCATCGTGCTCAGCGGACCCGAGGTGGCGTCGCTCCCCATCAGCGGACGCTTCAGGACCGATGACGTCCCGGGGTTCCTCCAGGCCTTGCAGGAGGCACTGCCGGTTCGGGTGAGCCGTAAGGGTCCCGAGAGCGTCAGCATCGCGCCGCGCTGAAGCGGCGGCTTGCGCCGGGCCGCCGGCGCTTCGGTCGTTGCGCACCCGCAACAAACCGCTACGAAGGGCTCACATCCTCGAGCGGACTCGGGTATTTTTGTCGCCCAGTCATGGGCACCCTGAGCACGGTCCCTCGCGGCTGGCCCGCGGTTGTCCTCCTGCTGGGCACTCTGGCCGTCGGATTCGCGGCGCCCGAGGCGCGAGCCGGCGGGTCTGCGCGCCACTTCGACATTCCGGCCGAGAGCGTAGGCACCGCGCTCGATGACTTCGCGCGCCAGGCCGACGTCACTCTGCTTTTCTCATCGACCCTGGTCGGGGGACTCAAGACCTCCGGCGTGCAGGGTGATTTTACGGTGACGCAGGCGCTTGGCCGTCTCCTCGGCGGCACCGGTCTCGGCTTTCGCCAGGTCAGTGCCTCCGCCATCGCCATCGTCGAGAGCGCGAGCGGCGAGGAGACCGGCGGAAATCCCGCCGAGCAGGCGGCAGGCGCTGCCAGCGGCACCGCGCCGAGCGCCCCCGCCGCTGCCGCGAGCTCCCCCGGGAGCGAGCCCGGCATGCTGCGCCGGATCGCCCGCTTTCTCACGCGCGCGCGCCGGGTGCTCGCCGGCGAAAGGCACGGCGTGCGCTCGCAAGCGGCGCTGCGGGGCACGCAGTACAGCAGCATTCAGGAGGTCGTGGTGACCGGCACGCCGGAGGTCAGTGGCGTAAGAGTCCTCGATGCCAGCTTCCCGGTGAGCGCCGCGAGCCTGACCCAGATTCATCTGGCGCTGCCCTCGAGCTCGGCGGATCTGCTCAAATTCGTGCCGGGAATCTGGGCCGAATCGAGCGGCGGTGAGACGGGCGCCAACATCGAGGTGGCGGGATTTCCCGGCGGCAACGATGCTCCCTACGTCACCTATCAGATCGACGGCTCTCCGGTCTATCCCTCGCCGACGCTCTCCTTCATGGACAACTCCTCGCTCTTTCGACTGGATGACACCCTCCAGCGGGTCGAGGTCGTGCAGGGCGGCCCCTCGGTGGTGTATTCCAACGGCCAGATCGGCGCCACCGCCAACTTCATCCTGCGTCACGGTACGCCTTCGCCTCACGGCGATCTCGCGCTCACCCTGGGCGATGAGGGACTCTACCGGCTGGACGGCTTTTACGGCGGCCCGCTCGCGGGGGATTGGCTCGTGAGCATCGGCGGCTTCTATCGGCTATCGGACGGCATCCGCAACTCGCAGTTTCCGGCCGACGAGGGCGGGCAGCTCACCGCAACCCTCTTTCGTCCGCTCGAAGACGGCGCGCTCCTTTTCTGGGCGCGCGAGCTTCACGACAAGAATCTCTTCATCACCGACCTGCCGGTGGCGGTGAGTGCCGATGGCCGCACGGTATCGGCTTTTCCGGGATTCGATCCGCTCACCGGCACCTTTGCCGGCAATGCGACCCGCGGCATCACCGTGGAGGAATTCCCCTGCAACATCCCGGGCTGCGTGCCGGGTACGGTGAGGGCGGACCTCGCCGATGGCCGCGGCTCGGACCTTCGCCTCTTCGGCAGCGACCTCAATCTGACGTTCGGGCCCTGGACGATGAGCAACCGGATGAGCTACACGGCCGGGGACATGCCGACCAACGCGCTCTTCAACAACTTCGCCCCGGAATCCCTGGGCAGCTTCATGGCGGGCGAGATCGCCGCGAGCAACGCCAATCCCGCGGTGATGGCGGCAACGGGCGGGGCGCCCTTCACGAGCGCAAGCGCCACCTGGGTGGCGGGCGCAGGAGCGGTCGGCGAGGGCACACAGGTCGCATCGCTCGGCTTCTGGATCGTACAGAAGAGCATCGAGGCGTTCACCGACGATCTGCGCTTCAGCCGCACTCTCTTCGAGCACAACAGCGCGACCCTCGGCGGCTACTTCGCCGGCTACTCCTCGAACGACACCTGGTACATCGGCAACAACGAGCTGATGACCGCCACGCCCAACGCGCAGCTCATCGACGTGGCTCTCCATACCGCCGCCGGGCCGGCGGGGCCGGCGGGGCCGGTGGGCGAGGTCACCCAGAACGGAATTTTGAGCGGCGCCACCTTCGCGCTCATCGACCGCTATGACGGCCGCAACGCCGCGGTCTTCGTCTCCGACCAGTGGCGCATCGGCCGCTGGCTCCTCGATGCCGAGTACCGCGTGGAGAACGAGAACATCGATGGCGCGGTCGAAGTCGACTCGACCCTGGATCTCGATGCCAACCCGCTCACGCTCTACAACAACGGCACCAGTGTCGCCAACGGCGGCTGGTCACCTTCCACCTACGACCATACGCTCGGCTCGTGGAGCGCGGGTGCCAACTACGAGATCGACTCGCGGATGAGCCTCTATGCGCGCCTCAACGAGGGCGTGCACTTCCCGGGATTCGACGAGCTGCGCAATGGCACTCCGGAGCGGCAGCAGATCGAGAACTACCAGGTCGGCTACAAGGCGCAGACGAGCTTCATCTACGCCTCGATCGATGCGTTCCACCGGCTCTTCTTCGGCGTTCCGTTCCAGGCCTTTCTCGGCAACGGCACCCAGGTCACGGCCAACTACGGCACCAATGCCTGGGGCATCGACTTTCAGGCCGACTGGTTCCCGCTCGAGCATCTGAGTCTCGGAGTCACCGGCGACTGGCAGCACTCCGTCTATACCCATTTCAGCTCCTTCGCCGGGCTCGCGGGCTCGGGCGCATTCGACAACGACGGCAACATCCTGCAGCGCCAGCCGCGGCTGCAGCTGAGGTTCACTCCCGAATACACCCTGCCGATGAGCTGGGGAGCGCTGCGGCTCTTCGCCACGGTGAGCCACATCGACCTGCGTTACTCCGACACGGAGAACACGCAGGTGCTGCCGCCCTACACCACGCTCGATGCCGGCGTGGTGGCCGACATCGGCGCACACCTACAGGCGCGAGTGCAGGGCACCAACCTCACCGATGCGCTCGGGCTCACCGAGGGCAACTCGCGCACCCTGACCTCGGGCATCTCGACCGGGCTCGAGATGGCGCGGCCGATCTTCGGCCGCGAGGTGCAGGGCCAGATAAAGTATCTTTTTTAATTCAATTGGTTGTAGCGCTCTCCTCAAAGAGCGTTGAAGATGCTGCCGACCAGGTCGCTGGCGAGGCCGAAGCCGGCGCCGAGCCCGAGCCCCGACATGACGTTGCCCATGAAGCCGCCGCTGCCGCCATAGGGCTGCGCGGCCCAGCCGCGGGTCTGAAAGGTCGGCTGCGGCTGCGAGCTCACGTGCGTCTCGAGCGAGTGGATGTACTCGGCCATCTGCTGGATGAGGAAGAGGGCCGACTGGTTCTGCTTCTGGATGGCCAAGGCGGCTTCCTTAAGATCGAGCAAGAGCTCGCGCGAGAGGGTCGGATCGGTCACCTGGCTCTGCAGCTTGTCGGCGAGCGCTTTCACGCTCTGGCCGACCTGGTCGGCCTGCTGCTGCAGCTGGATGGCTTGGTTCTCGGCGGTCTGATAATCCATCGTGAAGGTCCTCTTGAGGCCATTGGGGAACACGGGATCGAGCCCAGAGGCCTTCGACCGTCGAATCCTGCGTTGGTTCGCTACGGCCGCAACGCGCCGAGCTCAGTGCCGAAAGAGGCGCTCACGGCCGCCGTGCTCGCGCCGATCGCAGCCGGCTGCGCGACCGCCGCCAGCGCCGTGTTGGATTCTCGCGCCGGCCGGCGCTTGGACACGCTCGCCCGGGCTCGCGTCCGCGCGCCGGAGCGCCGGCCGCGCGCCATGAGCTCCCGCACCGCGCGCGGCGCGAACTCACACCATTCGATTCCAACACCAACATCATTCTCGCGGACGATGTAGGCCGGGAGACGCACCAGGGACTTGCTGTCGGTTCCGCCCCTCACGAGCGCGACCTCCACCGCTCCGCGCGGCAGTCGGCAGCCATGCGTGCGCACGAAGGCGCCGCTCGAGCTGACGTTTTCCAGCAGGCCGGCCACCGGCGCCGCAGCGCCACACGAGAGCTCCACGGTCAGACGCACAGAGACACGTTCACCCCAGCGATGCTCCATGACGTATCTCCCCCGCAGGATGGTGTCGGCGCATTATGCGCTCATCACGGCGGGAGGGAAGAGATCGTGCCTACGGTCGATGTGCGCCGGAGTCGCTCGAGAAATTAAGCCACGTGTTGCGCATGGGCGGTGGCAGCGGATGCGGCGCCTCTCGACTCCACGCCGTAGAGCTCCTCCAGGCGGGCGACGCTGCGATCCCAGGTAAAGAGCTGCTGCACGCGGGCGCGCCCGGCGGCGCCCATCCGCCGCCGCAGGTCAGGGTCCGCGAGGAGCCTGCCGATCGCGGCGGCGAGCGCCTCGCCATCGCCGCGCTCGACCAGAAAGCCGGTCTCACCTTCCACCACCACCTCAGGCAGGGCGCCGCCCCGGGTCGCCACCACCGGCAGCCCCGCGGCCATGGCCTCGATCACCGGGATGCCGAAAGGCTCCTGCCACAGCGAGGGAAAGACGAAAATCCCCGCCCGTGAGTAGTGCGAGCAGATCTCCGAGTTCGCCACGCGCCCATGTAGATGAGCCTGGCTCAGCTCGCTGGCGGCGCGGCGAATGAGCGCCTCATACGCCTTGGGGTTCGAGTAATACCGGGTGAGCCCATTGAAGGCCGGGTCGCGGCCGTGCGGATCCACGTACTCCTTCGGCGACAGATCCAGCGGCCCCACGAGACTCAGGCTCGCGAGTGGATGCGTGCGCGAAATCGCCTTCATGGCCGCAAGCAGCACGTGCACGCCCTTCTCGGGGCAGAGCCGCCCGACGAAGAGCACGGTGCGCGACGCGGCCGGGTCGGCCTTCACTTCGAGAAAGCGCTCGTCGACTCCGTTGTAGAGCTCGTGACAGCGCGCCGCCGCCGCGGGATGGAGCCGCCGGATCCCATCCGCGACGAAGCGGCTGCAGGCGAGAATCAACGCTGTCTCCTTGAGCCACGGCCCGATCACCGCCGGGTCGAAATCGGCCAGCGAGTGATCGTGCATGTGCAGCACGATGCGCGCGCGCGGATTGGCGCGCCGAATCGGCTCGATGAAATTCGAGCAGGTGTGCAGGTGCACGAGATCGCATCCGCGCTCCCGGATGTCGCGGGCCACTTCGCGCGCGTAGTGCGCGTAGTAGAGCGGGCTCAGCCGGAAGGGCCGCTGGCGGTTGCGCAGGCCGGCGACATCCAAGATCTTGAGGCCGTTCAGAGCCCGGTCGATGCCCTCGGGGATACGCCGATAGGTGACTCCCTCGTAGCGCTCGATCTCGGGCTCCCCCGCGACCCACTTCGGATAGGTCACGACCTCATGCCGGCGCGCGAGACGGCGGCCGAGCTCGTAGTTGACGATGGCGAGCGCGTCGTAAAGCCGCGGAGCGGGGAGGGGAATGTCGGCGTGGGGATAGACCTGGGCGATGCGGATGGCCATGGCTCCGGCTGGACAGCAATAGACATGCCCATACTTGAGCGCTGGCTGCGCGGCGCGCGGACGATCCTCAAGCGGTGCTGCAGCGGGAACGCTTCAGCCGCTCTGCGCCGCCGCCCGGTAGGCTTTCAGCCGCGCCATGAATGCCGCCCGGCGAGTCAGGCTCTCCGGCGACCAGTAGCGCTCGATGTCGTAGAACTCCGCCACCGCGGGAACGCCTTCGGGCAACACCACCCAGGGTTGCTTCGAGACGGTGTAGATGTGGATGTCGGGCGGCAGGAGATCGGGGTTATCGAGCGTGCCCACGCGGACGAAGCGCAGGATGGGACCTGCGCCCGAGTAGTTGCTCCAGAGCGCGACGCGACACGCCGGACAGCGCGCGATCTTCTGCCCTCGGCCGCTCTGCGAAGGCGTGTCGATGACTTCCGGCTCCGATTGCAGGTGAACCACGCGCTCGGCCTCGATCATCGCGTTCAGCGCGAACGCGGTGCCGGTCTCGCGCTGACACCAGCGGCAATGGCAGCAATGGACGATGAGCGGTGCGGTTTCCATCCGATAGCGGATCAGCCGGCAGTCGCAGCCGCCCTCGAGCGGATAAGGGCTGTTGGAGCTCATCTGAGGACCTCCTGGAATCAGACGAGCGGCGGCCCGAGCCGCCCGTGCAGATAGAACGCCGCGCCGTAGAGCACGAGCGCCGCGAGCAGCCGCCACACGCCGATCTCGCTGAGGGCGGCGCTCAGGCGATTACCGCCGCGGCCGATGGCGGCGAACGGGACACTCGAGGTGGCCTGCGCAAAGGCCGGCCACCGGTCGGGAAACTTGCGCCGCCGCTTGGCATCGATCGAGGCCGTCCCGCCGATGGCGAGCACGAGCAAGGTGCCGAAGAGAATGAGCGATGCGACATCGCCGTTGACGATGAGGTGCGTGGCGGCCCAAAGACCCACGCCCCAGAGGAAGGGATGGCGGGTGATGCGCACCATGCCGCGGGCGGCCTGTGGATCGAGCTTGGATTCCATGCCCACGCGGGTGGGGCTCGGAGTCAGGATGCCGATCACGGCGAAAAGAAACGCGAGGAACACCAACACGTAGGCCGCCGGCCTGAATGCCCTCAGCAACCCCCAGGTGGCAACGAGGGGAGCACGGCGGTAGGCGTAGATCATCCAGCCCAAGCCGGCGAGCGAGGCGAGCGAGAAGAGCCCGCGATAGGGTCCCTCGCCCAGCTTCGCGGTGAGCGCATCGCGTAGCCGCGTGCCGGAAACGCCATAGTGAATCAGCAGGAAGTACGCGCACGCGCCGATGAGATCGGGCATATCGAGACCTTCGTTTCTTGTTGTGGACCGACTCTCTCGATTGTACTCTCGGGCAGATCCCATGGCCGCATCGCGCATCCGTCCCTTCCCCCGGTTCTACGAGCACTACCTGGGCGAGCACCGGCACCCCACCTGCCGGCTGCTGCACTTCATCGGCAGCTGGCTCGTGATCGGGATCGTGCTGGCGGCGGTTCTCGCGCGACGGCCGCTGGTGCTCATCGCCGTCCCAGTCGTCGGCTACGGCTTCGCCTGGGTGGGGCACTTCTTCTTCGAGAAGAATACGCCCGCCACCTTCCGCCAACCCTGGTACAGCCTCGCGGGCGACTGGCTCCTCTGGTGGCAGATCACGACCCGCAGGAGGTCTCTGTCCGGCGACGCATGATGCTCCTGTCCGTGCCGACGGCGAGGGCGAGGACGGCGGCTCCCAAGGTGAGATCGCGCGCCCGGCGGGCGAGTGAGGCCGCCACGGCCCCGGCCGGGGGGATGGCGAACACCGCGCAGGCGAGCACGTAGCTCGCCTCCTGCACGCCGGCGGCAACCGGCACCATGAAGACGAAGGTTCGAAGTCCGGCGACCACGGCATCGATGACGAGCGCCTGCGGCACCGTGACCGGCCTGCCGAGGAGCTCGAACACCAGCCAGAGCTCCGCCGCGCCGAGAAACCAACAGAGGACGTGCAGCGCGAAGGCCGCCGCCAGCCGCCGCCGCTGCCCGAGGATATCCTCGAGCACGCTGTTGATGTCCCCCTGCGCGTGCAGCTGGCGAAGCGATGCCAACACCGGCCAGCGTTGCAGGGCCTTGCGGATCAGGCGCTCGAGGAGGCTCCCGAGCCGTCGGCGCGCCAACATCGGCACGGCGACGGCCGCGGCGGTGAGCGCGAGACCGATCCCGAGCGGGCGCATGAGGCGAGATCCGGGCGCGATGGCGAGCAGCACCAACACCCCCGCCAGCACGTAAGGGAGTTTCGCGCCGAGCTCGATCACGAGATCGACGCTCATCGAGAGCACGCCGCGAAGCGCCGCCCCCCCGGCGAGCCGCAGCGCGCGAATGCCGAGCACGAAGCCGCCGATCTGCGAGAAGGGCAGCGTTTCCGCGGCGGCATCGCGCACCAGCCGCGCCCAGATGAATCGGCGGCGCGAGGCCGTCCGGGCGGTGCCTGCCGCCAGATGCCACGCGAGACCCATGAGCGCGACCACGGGCAAATGCGCGAGCACGATGATGAGGAGCCCGGCGACGCGCAATCCCTCGAGCGTGCGCGCGACCGCGCCGGCGCCGGCGTAGATCAGCGTGAGGGCGAGCACCGCCGCCCCGAGCATCAGGCCGACGGCGGAGCGCCATCTCACGCTGTCAGTTCCGCGGGCCGCGGGCGGCGCGCGCCTTCGGCGGCCATTCGAGCTCGATGTCGAACGCGTCCGTGTAGGGCTTGAACTGCGCGCGCAACCTCTCGGGATCGAGCCCGAAGCTCGCGAGGTCGTACTGTCGCTGTCGGTGGCTTCGGTTCGAGCGGTTGCCGAGCCACTTGCGCATCCGCCGCGCCGCCTCGCGACTGGAAGTGTGGCCACAGTGGCGGAAGAGGCGATCCGCGATCGCTTGCGGATGGGAGACGATCTCGCGGTAATGCAGATGCAGAATGGAGTCGCCGGAGCGCGCGGAGCGCATCATCCGCTCGGCGCCATCGAGCCAGGAGGCGCAGACCTGTTGCCCGATCTCCACCCTGTCGACGTGATGGGCGAAGGGACGGCGCAGCACCTCGGTCAGGCGGGCGACGGAAGCCAACACCGCGACCGGGTCGCGATGGATGTAAACCCAAACCGCATCCGGATACACGGCGCGGATGTCATCGAGAGCAAAGACGTGATCGGGGGATTTGAGGATCCAGCGCCGATGAGGCGTGAGGGGATGGAGATGATCGAGGTGCTGCAGAAAGCGCTTGTGGAACCGGTACGCCTCGAGGTGTCCGTGACGCTGCAGCCAGCTCTGATAGCTCGGCACCCGGTAGACGCTGTCGTAGCGCAGGCTCTGGAACACCTGGGCGGTGATGTCCGTGCATTCCTCGGGCTCCCCCGCGGCCACCTCGTGCAGGCTGTTGAGCTCCGGCGCGAGCAGACGCATGAGATAGAACTGCGCCTGCACCCTGGCGCGATTGAGAGTCTCTCCCAGACGGCCGGTCGTGGAAGGATGCGGGTGGACGAGCCGCCAGGAGAGCGGGGCGGCGACGCACGGATCGCGCACCAGCAGCCGGTGCAGAAAAGTCGAGCCGCTGCGCGGCATGCCGGTGATGAACACCGGGCGCTCGATGGCACGCATGAGCACCTGCGGATGCTCGCGCTCGCGGCGCTCGAACTCGAGCAGGTTGTGCAGGCTCCGTCGAATCTCGAACTTGACGGCGTTGCGGCCGAGGGTATTGAGGTCGCTCTCGCTGTTGCACGATGCGATCAGGCGCTGCAGGGGGTGAAGGAACGAGCGGTCCTCGAACCCGTCGCGCCCCGCGCGCTTGAGAGCCGCGGCCAGCATCTCCTCGGGATCGAGTGCCGGTTTGCCGCCGCGCCCGATAACACCCGGCCCTAGAGCCCGATCCTGTCTATCCACCCATACGCCTTTCGCCATGACGGCACGTCCCGCGGCGGCGCGCCCGCTTCCGCTGCAGGCGGCCGTCCGCTCCAAGGCTGCGGCTGCAAGAACGCGGCCCGATCAGTGAGCGTCACCGGTCCGGCCCGAGCCGAAAAGCACAAATTTACATCAATTCGTCCGATTGTGCCTTGGGCGGGCGCTTCTAGGACAGCGTGACGCCGAGCAGCCGGCCGATGCCGTAGGTGAGGGCGGCCGCGGCGCACCCGAACACGACCTGGCGAGCGGCGGAGAACACGGGACTCCTGCCGTTGAACAACGATGTCAGGCCTCCGATGGCCGCAAGCGCGGCCGCGCTCGCTGCGACGCAGAACCCAACCACCCGCGGTCCGCTGCTCCAGATGAAAGGCAGCAACGGCACACACGCTCCCAGAGCAAACAACAAAAAGGACGTCGCCGCGGCGCTCCAGGGATTGCCGCCGAGCTCGGCGGGATCGATACCGAGCTCCTCCCGAGTGAGGGCATCGAGCGCCCCCTGCTTGTCGCGCATCAGATCGGCGGCCATGCGCTGAGCCTCGGCCTGCGGCAAGCCCTTCGCCTGGTAGATGAGCGCGAGCTCGTGCTGCTCAGCTTGGGGTGTCTGCTCGATCTCTTCCGCTTCCTGAGCGATCTGCGTGCGGGCAAGCTCACGCGCGTTGGTCACCGAAAGCCACTCGCCCAACGCCATCGAGCAGGCACCGGCGACCAGCCCCGCGATGCCGGAGAGAAGCACGGTGCGCGGCGCGACACCGGCGCCCGCGATTCCGATGATGAGGCAGAAATTCGAGACCAGTCCGTCGTTCGCCCCGAGCACCGCCGCTCGCAGATCGTTACCCGAGGCATTGCGATGCCAGGGCTCGGCGCGCGCGATATCGGTTCCGATCGAGGCGGCCGGGCGCTCGGCGCCGGTGGCGAGTGCGTTGACGACCGAAGCGTGCCCGCGCTCGTCGGCTGACAGCGATGCCGCATCGGCCTGGCTCGCATACTTGTCGCGGTCCGCGTACTCCGCCGCAGCGAGGCTCGGCATCACGAAGCGCGGTCCGAACCTGCGGGCGAGCAGGGCGAGCAGCCGTGTCCGCAGGCTCGGAGAGAAGCGCGGCTCGCGCGCGCCGGCGGCGCGGAGCTTCTCGCGCCAGAGCGCCGCGTGGCGGCTCTCGGCACGCGAGAGCTCCATGAGTACCGCACGCCGCGCCGCATCCGGCTCGGCCTCGGCGATGGCGCGGTAGAGGGCGGCCCCGTCGAGCTCGGAGCGCAGATTGGCGCGGTAGCGATCGAGATCCGCGGGCCTGACCATGGGTCACCTCGGCTAAACTATGGCATCCGACGGATGCAGCGGCAAAGCCATGTTCAAAACACCACCGGCGCCGTACATCCGCAGCGTGCCTGTGGCACTCGCACTCCTCGTGCTGCTCACGCTCGCAGCGCCCGCAAGAGGTGCCGGCCTGAGGCTCGACAGCCTCCATCCGGGCGCGCGGGAGTTCCTGGTGCAACCCGGCGAGCGCGCGGTCCTACAGGGGTACGCGCTGGGGGACCTGGAAGCTTATATCTACCCGTTCCAGATCCTGCGCGATTATCGCGTGGCAATCCTCGGCACGAGGGGCCGCAGCATACCGCTCTCTTCCCTCCCTCTGCATACGGCGGTGACTCCGGAGAGTATCGAGCGCACCTACTTCGGCAACGGGTTCACCCTCACCGAACACTGGTTCGTGCCGCACGACCTCGCCGGTGTTGTCCTCAGCTACCGGTTGCGAGGTACTCGGACACTCACGCTCGAGGTGAGCTTCCGCCCGGTGCTCGACCTGATGTGGCCTGGCGCCATCGGCGGCCAGTCGAGCGCATGGAACGGCACGCTGCGAGCGTTCGTGATCAGCGAGCCGAGCGGGCGCTACCGCGCCTACATCGGCTGTCCTCGGGCGCAGGCGCGTGATGCCTCCGCAACGCTCGCGCGAGCCGCTTTCAACCTGCGCCTGACGACATCCCGGCCAAGCGCCGAGGTCCTCATGAGCCTCGATCTGCGCGGACATTACGATGGTCTTGCGACCTACCGCGAAATGGCGAAGGACTGGCGTGCTGTGCAGCGCCGCGATGAGCGGCGACTCAATGAGCGGCTTGCATCGCTCGCGGTCCTCGACACGCCCGATGCCGCGGCCAATCGCGCGTTTCGCTGGGCGGAGATCGCGTTGGAACAGTCCTGGGCGTGCAATCCCGAGCTTGGCTGCGGGTTGCTGGCCGGTTACGGACCCACGCGTGGCGTGCGCCGACCTCAGTACGAGTGGTTCTTCGGCGGCGATGGCCTCGATGCCGTGCGTGGGCTCGATGCGGTCGGCGATGAGCCGCGAGTCGTCGCCGAGTTCGACTTCCTGCGCCGCTATCAGAACCCCCGCACCGGCATGGTATGGCACGAGC
This sequence comes from Steroidobacteraceae bacterium, assembly GCA_035252605.1. Lineage (GTDB taxonomy): Bacteria > Pseudomonadota > Gammaproteobacteria > Steroidobacterales > Steroidobacteraceae > 13-2-20CM-66-19. Next base: position 187,711 of record DATFCZ010000130.1, on the reverse strand, counting down.
TCTCCCAGAGCGCGGGCCTCATCGACTGGAGCAGGTACCCGTACGAGTACCTCCACCCGGATATCAGCATGGACTATGTGACCACCGCCGCACGGGTCTGGCGCACGCGCGCCGATCGCGCATGGCTGAGAGCGATCTGGCCATCACTCAAGTCCGCCTATCGTTATATCGGCTCCCTGCGCGACCCGAAGAGCGGTATCCCGCTGATCGCGCCCGGCAAGCGCGGGGAAAACGAGCAGCTGGCGCTGCGCGATGAGCTGAGCCTGTCGCTGAATATGCTCGCGGCGGAAAAGAGTTATGCCGTCCTGGCCGACGCCATGGAGGATGAGACGGCCGCTCGGGATGCGCTCACCCATGCTCGCACCCTGCAGGCGAGCATCGGCCGGCGCTATTGGAATCGAAAGGATGAGTTCGTGGTGCAGGGTTTTCAGCCCGACGGCCGGCCCACACCGCAGCAGCGTCCTCCCATCGCCGCGCTCGACAGCCCGGCATTCACAGCCGCGCAACAGCAGGTGCTGATCGAGCGCTTGCTGCAACCTGACTTTCTCACCTCGTGGGGCGTGCGCAGTCTCCCGAGCACCGATGCCGCCTATGATCCGACCGCCTACGCGAGCGGCAGCGTCTGGCCGGCAGCCGATGCCGCCTTTGCCATCTCACTCTGGCGGCATCACCGGGACGCCGCTGCGCTTCACCTGTGGCAGACTCTGGTCGCCGCCAGCGACAGGAGTGCTCCCGGCCACATCGCCGAGGTCTTCTCGGGCCGGGCGTTTCGTGCGTTGGATGTGGCGGTACCGGCGCAGACTTTCTCTTCGGCGGGCTTTCTGACGGCCACCGTGGGCGGACTTCTCGGCTACGATCCCGATGCGGCGGCCGGGAAGCTGCGCCTGTCACCGCATCTGCCCCGTAAATGGACGCGCATGGGTGCCCGCCGCCTGCCATTTGCCGACGACCCGGTTGACCTTGAGGTCCTGCGGCAAGCGCGGCGAACGAGTGTGGAGCTTTCCTTGGAACATCCCCGCGAAGGCACCGGCTGGACGGTGACCTTGCCCGCGATCTGCCCGCCATCACTCCTGCGCGCCACGGTCGATGGGCGGGAAACGACGCCTGAGACGACAACAAGCCGCGGCCATGAGGAGGTGACGGTGCGCGGCCGCTTCGGCGCGGGCCGAACCGTGAGGGTCGCGCTCTCCTGCCGCGCGTCAAACAGCTCCGCAACCTCACCTTGACGCCGCGGCTCAGCGGCACGTATACCGGAATTCTCTGAACACTGATGCTCGCGAAGGAACCTTCATGACCTCGGGTACGAGTGAACCGGTCCGCCACTATCGCTGGGACGACATGCCTGCCGAGCCGCTGAAGAAGGGCCTCAGCCGCAAGCTCATCACGGGCGAGCGCATGATGATCGCGCACGTCTATTTCAAGAGCGGCGAGGAGGTTCCGCGGCACTCGCACGAGAACGAGCAGCTCACCTACATCCTGAGTGGAGCGCTTCGCTTCTGGTTCGGCGCCCGGGACGAGCAGGAAATCACGGTTCGCGCCGGCGAGGTGGTGGTCATTCCCTCCAACCTGCCCCACCGGGCGGTGGCGCTCGAGGACACCTTGGACGTCGATGTGTTCGCGCCGCCGCGAGAGGACTGGCTTTCGGGCACCGACTCTTATCTAAGAGGCTGACATGAGCGCCTACGATATCGACCCGAGGGTTCCCGCCGCGATCGCAAGCTTCCGGCTCCCCGAGCGCCTCGGCTTCGGACAGGTCAACGCCCCGGTGATGTTCGACGCCCTCTGGCGCGAGGGTGAGTGGCAGAGAGCACGGCTCCTGCCCTACGGCCCCATCGAGTTGCTGCCGGGCTCGCGCGCGCTGCAATACGCGGAGGTGGTGTTCGAAGGACTCAAGGCCTACCGGGTCGAGGGGAGGGCGCCCAATCTCTTTCGCCCCGAAGCGAACTGCAGACGCTTTGCTCGCTCGGCAGCGCGTCTCTCGATGCCCGCCGTCCCCGAGGAGCTCTTCTTCCAGGGCATCGGCGCGGTGGTGCACGCCTGCCGTGCCTTCATCCCAACGCGCTCGGGGCAGTCGCTATACCTGCGGCCGTTCCTCTTCGGGACCGAAAGCAGCTACGCGCTGCGAAACTCGCGCGAGTTTCGCTTCATGGTCATCGCCAGCCCGGTCGAGCCCTATGCCACCGGAGCGATCAAGGTCGCGGTCGAGCGAGCGGAGGTGCGCGCTGCCGTGGGCGGGATCGGCGAGGCGAAGGCGGCGGCCAACTACGCCGCATCGCTTCGCGCCTCGACCGCGGCGGTCGCCGCCGGCTACTCGGTCGCCTTGTGGCTGGATGGGAATGAGCATCGCTATCTGCAGGAGCTCTCGGGCATGAATATCTTTGCCGTCATCGACGGCGAGCTGCATACCCCGGAGCTCGATGGCGCGATCCTCCCCGGGGTGACGCGCGACTCGCTGCTGACACTCTCGCGCAGCCTCGGCTACACGGCGCACGAGCGGCGGATCGCCTTGGACGAGGTCCTCGAGGGCATTGGCAGCGGCCGATGCAGCGAGCTCTTTGCCTGCGGCACCGCGGCCATCGTATGTCCGATCGGCGCCCTGGTGGAGGGCGATGGGCACGAGTACGTGTTGGGGAAGAGCGATGCGGTGGCAAAGCATCTGCGCGAATCCCTGCTCGCGATCCAGGAGCGGCGGGCCCCGGACCCGTTCGGCTGGACGCGAGAGGTGTCAGCGGGATGAGCCGGCGACCCGGCGGCGGCCGGGTCGCCGGCGAGAGCGTTACTTCCCGGGAACGATGCTCAAATCCTTATCGTAGCTCCACGCGTCCGACCATTGATCCGCGATGGTGTCCATGAACTTGCGGTGCATGGCCTCGGCGTTGGCCTCACCATAGACGCCATCCATCATGTCCTTGGCCGAGGGCTTCGGATCCGTACCGACATCCGCCCAGTTCTTGTTGGGCCATACCAACACGAAATCCTCCCCTCCCTGACCGGAAGCTTCGATGTCCCAGCCGCCGAAGTGTCCCTGCCAGTGGGTCTTGGCCGCCGCAGCGGCGAATTTCGCAATCCCATCATGGAAAGCCGGCGACTGTCCCGGTTTGATGCGAAAGCCGTTGACCCAGATGATGGGCGCGGGATCGGGATCGCCGCCGGGCAGGTAGGTGTCCTTGTCGTTGAGCTCAGCGACCTCGCTGTAGGCATTGCCGACATGCGGCGACACCCCGCTGATGAAGAGGCCCCGGCACGCCTTGCCGGCTGGACTACGCGCATCCATGCCGCTCCAGGCGCTGTAGGCGTTGAGGAACAGATAACGGGACAGATCGCCCGTTTCCGCATCGTAGGCGTAGGTCGTCTCCTTGGTTCCGTGAGCGCGCAGGCACTTCTCCCATGCCTTCACGCCGACGTTGAAGGCGTGGTCCTGTGCCGACGGTACTACGATCACGTAGACCCGGGCGATGGTGGCGGCTCCCGCCACCGGCGCCAGTCCCATCGAGGCGGCGAGCACCACGGTGAGAGCGGCGAGTGAGTGTCTCAAAGGACGGATGAGATGGATTTTCATTTTTGTACCCTTGGTTGAAGCGGCACCGGGCCGGTGAAGCCCCAGTAGTCGCGCAAGACATCCCCGTGTGCGTCGAACGGGATGTCCGGCCCCCCACCGGATCGCGCGCCGCGAAGCCGCGATAATGCGCTCGCCCCGGATAGCGTCGATGAAGATTTTTTAACGAAACGGGCGGCCGGTGCGCTCCGGCTCGGCAGGTATTGCATATCATGCGCACTCTCCATCAACACCGACAGCCGCATGTCCAAGAGCATCATCTTCTGTGCCGATGGAACGTGGGACGGGCCCGAGGACGCGACCGGAGAGTCCGTGCTCGATTCCGACAATCTCGCGCAGGAGCTTGCAGCCACGGCGCTCACCAATGTCGTCAAGCTCTATGCCAATCTCCAGGGAGCGACCTTGCCGGGCACCGTTGCGCTCGAGAACGAGGACGAGAAGATTCTCGCGGACCCGGCGGGTAATGCGCTGCAGGTCGCCAAGTATCTGCACGGGGTCGGGGACTCGAAGAACCTGCTGGTGAAGCTCCTGGGCGGGATGTTCGGTGTCGGCGTCGTCGCGCGGATCGTGAGGGGCTACACCTTCCTTTCACGGCACTACTCGCCGGGCGATCAGATTCACATCTGCGGATTCAGCCGCGGCGCCTACACGGCACGCGCCCTCACGGGAGTCATCGCCCAGGTCGGTCTCCTCGATCCGGCAACCTACGACCCTACCGACAAGGAGCATGCCTACCGGCTCGGCATCGCCGCCTGGGCCAAGGCAAAAACTCTGCAACTCAACGGCAAAGGCAAGATGACTCAGCTCGCATCGGACATCATTGCGGTATTCGAGCGATTTCTTGCCGCCCCGCTCGATCCGCGGAATCTGCGAGCCGAGGTACCGGTGAGCTCGGTTGCCGTCTGGGACACCGTCGGCTCACTCGGCATCCCGGAGTACGTGAAGGGGGCGCGCGCCGACGTCTTTCGCTTCGTCGATGCGGCGCTCAGCCCGAAGGTCGAACGGGGCTTTCATGCCATGGCGATCGATGAGCTGCGGGTGGATTTCCCGGTCACCCGATGGGACGCTCGCGCGGGCATCACCCAGACCTGGTTCATCGGCGCTCACGGCGATGTCGGCGGCGGCTATCCCCCCGCCGAGTCGAGCCTGTCGGATCTCACGCTCGAGTGGATGACGGGGCAGCTCGCCGCGCTCGGGGTCGGCTTTGCCGCGACCCCCGTGTATCGCCCCGATACTTCGCGGGTGCTCACGCAGCCCATTCACACGCCGTGGACGCAGCCGCCGTTCGACCATCTCGGACGAGCGCCGCGCATTCCCGCGCCCGGCGATGACTTACACCCGAGCATCCAGGCGCGGCGCGACATCGACCCGACCTATCGGCCGGCGGCAAGGTGAGAATCGCCTCAGAGGCGGGGCAGGACTCGCGCAACGAGCTCGCGCAGAAACTCGCGCGGCCGATTCATCACGACGAAATGATGACAGCCTTCGAAGCGCACGAATTCCTTGTGCGGCGCCTCGATGGCGGCAAAGTACTCCTCCGCCAGCTCGAGCGGCGTCGCCTGATCGCAGGTTCCATGAAAAAGAAAGAACGGCATCTCGAAGCGCAGCCCGAGAGAGGGCAGGTCCACCGTCTGCAGCTCATCGTAAAGCTCGCGACGGGAGAATTCGGCACCGCTCATCAACGCCGGGACTTCATCCCGCGAGTAGTCGGGCGCGATCGGCGTAGGGCGCGGCTGCAGCGGATCGCCAGCGCCTTCGGCGAGCGCATCGGCCCAGCCGCGAAGGATCTTGAGCGCTTTGCGATCGAAGGGCGGCGCCCCGATGGCGCGCAAGGCGGCCAGCGCTTGCGTGTTCCCGGAGCGCTCCGCCTGCGCCATCTGCCGCTTGAAATTGAGCTCCTCGTTACGCCGCCCGCTGACGAGTTGTCCCGTTCCCACGTAAGCGCAGACGAGATCCGGCCGCTCCTTGATCAAATGGACACCGAGCACCGCGCCCCAGGAATGGCCGACGATGAGGACCTTTGGCCTGCGTAGCGTGGTGGTGAGAAATTCGATGACCTCCAGGGCGTCCTCGAGCATGCGGCGGAGAGTCAGCCGACCGCATCCCGACTCGCCGTTCTTCGCGAACGTGCGGCCCGCGCCGCGCTGATCCCAGTGCACGACCGTGAAGTGCTCCTCCCACGGCTTCCAGGCCTCGGCCGCCGGCACGGACGTCCCGCCCGGTCCGCCGTGCAGAAAAAGAAGAATGGGGGTGTTCGGCGCGCCGCGCCACTGAATCCACTGCTCGATGCCGCCGATCGGTACGTACATGGCCTTGAGCTAGCCTCCTTCTCAGCACTGCCGGAGCGTGTACCTTACAGCAATGAACTCACCAGTCACCTGCGCCTTAGGCTCGCTGATCGCGATCGCGCTCTGCGCTCCCCCCGCCCACGCTCAGGTGCGCGGCACGCTCGCGAGTTCGGATGTCGCTCTCGACCTCGAGGCCGGGGCGAAGGCCCCGCGAGTGCTGCGTCTTCGGCCGGTGAACGGACCCACGTGGGTCAATGAAGCGGCTGAAAGCCTGCCTCCCTCGATCGAGCGCAACGGCAAGCGGGTACCGCTTCAATGGCAGCTCATGCAAGCTCTCTCGTCGGCGCAGCCGGGGAAAATCGTGTTCGTCTACGACTCACGACGGCCTCATTTGCGGCTCAAGTGGGAGTGGGAGCGGCGAGCCCCATTCGGCCCGCTCGAGCATCGCATCACGCTCGAGAACCTGAGCGGCGAGGAGTACTGGCTCGCGCCCATGGAGAGCCTGCATCTTAAGTGGCAGCTACGGGCTCGAACCGAGCTCACTCATTTCTATGTCGAGAAAGGCGCAGGAGAGCCCACCGCGACAGGAACCCATGAGGTCAGCGCCGGCGAAGGGTACCGCTGGACGGGCTGGTCGACGACCTTCGCGCATCCGGTGCCCGGCAGGCCGCGGGAGATCATTCCCTACGAAGCGGTATTTCTGCCGGAAAACGAGGGAAGAGGCTGGTATGCCGGGATCGAATTCAGCGGGCGGACTCGCCTGACGCTCAAGCGCGCGGGCGATCGCCTGAGCAGTACGCTCGGGCTCGATCCGCAGCCCGCTCCGGTGCTGACCCGGCTGCCGCCCGGCGGTGAGTTCCAGACCCCGACGGCATTCCTCGGCGCTTTCTCTCACGGCCCCGACGGGGCGGGAAATCAATTGCGGCCCTGGGTGCGGGCGGTGCTCGGATCGCCCCAGACCTGGAGCAATCCTCACTATCCGCTCACGGTCAACAACAGTTGGGGCGCGGGCATGGACGTCAACGAAGCCACCACGGAGAAGATGATCGCCGATGCGGCGGCGCTCGGCTTCGAGATGTACCACCTCGATGCCGGCTGGTTTCGGGGAGTGGGCGACTGGTATCCCGATCGGCGCAAATTCCCCCGCGGGCTGGCTCCGGTCGTCGATGACGCGCACGCCCACGGCATGAAATTCGGGCTCTGGGTGGACTGGGCGCAGGCGGGGCTCGACACCGAGCCCGGCGCGCTCGATCTGCGTGCCGCCAATGTCAGGGACTGGCTGGTGGCGGATGTGCCGCCTGACTGGAAGCCTCAGGACTTCAAAGGCCAGACCATCGACATCGGCGTGCCCGGCGCGAAAGCCTACGCCGAAAGGGAAGTCAACCGGATCGTGAGCGACTATCACCTCGACATGTTGGAGCATGACGGGTATCTCGTCGCGCAGGGCTGCACCCGCGCCGATCACCCCCATGCGCCACCCGCTGCGCGGCGGATGAGCGTCGAGCACTACCAGGGAGAAGATATCGTGACGAGCTCCAACTCGACCGATGTCAGCTATCACGCGGTGCGCGCCTATTACGATATCTACCAGCACCTTCGCCGGCGCCATCCGCAGCTGCTGCTCGAGCTCTGTAACGACGGCGGCAGAATGGTGGACTTCGGCAGCGCCGCGCACGGGGATTACTTCTCGATCACCGACACTTACACGCCGCTCGCCAACCGGCGCGCCTTCTATGACGCGAGCTTCGTGCTGCCCCCCGCCATGCTCGAGGCTTACGAGGCCAAGTGGCCCACGCCGACGAGCGCGAATTTTCTTTACATGCTGCGTAGCGGCATGATGGGCTGGCTCACGGTGATGCAGAATACGAACGAATGGAGCGCAAAGGAGCATGAGCTCGCACGCACGGCCATCGCGCTCTACAAGAGCCGGCTCCGTCCTCTCATCCGCGATGCCGAGCTCTTTCACGTCTCCTCGCGCCCGGACGGGGTGCACTGGGATGGGATGGAGTACTGGGATCCGGTGCGCGAGCGAGGAGTCGTGTTTGCATTTCATGGCTCCGAGGCTGCCGAGCGCGAGCATCGGTTCGTGCTCGCAGGCTTGAGCCGCCGCGCGAGGTACCAGCTGCATTTCGAGGACGGCACCTCGCCCGATGAGAGCCTCTCGGGCGCGCAGCTGATGACCTCGGGCCTCCCGGTCGTGCTTGCCGAGCCGCTCGCCTCGGAGCTCATCTTTCTCTCGACAAAAAACAACGTCGCGGCAACCCCAACCCGATAGAATCAGCCACTTTGCCGTACTAGACGCATTCTCTAATAAAATTGTAAGTGATTGAAATGTCAATTATTCACGTTATCATCCTCGCGATCGTGCAAGGCCTCGCAGAGCTACTGCCGGTCTCGAGCTCCGCGCACGTGATCGTCGCGGAAAAGCTGATGGGCCTGAATGCCTCGGCGCCGGAAATGACGCTCCTGCTCGTCATGCTCCATACCGGCACCATGATCGCCGTGATCGTCTACTTCTGGCCGCGCTGGCGGCGCGCCTTCTTCAACTCGGTCCCCGAGTTGAAGCATTTCGTCGCCGCGATCATCGTCGCTACGGTCCTCACCGCAGTCGTCGGTGGCGGCCTGATCGAATTCATCGAGAAGGTGCTCATGCGCGGCGAGGCGCAGTGGATCGAGCAGCTTTTCAATCGTCTGGATCTCATTGCGGTCGCGCTGGCCGCGGCCGGCGTGTTCATTGTGATCGCGGGCCTTTACGAAAGGCGCCGGCCTCGATCCCCCGGGGGGCGCGAGCTGAAACCCGCGCAATACTCCGCGATCGGCGCCATTCAGGGGCTCGCCATTCCCTTCCGCGGTTTCTCCCGTTCGGGAGCCACGATCTCGACGGGCCTCATGTTCGACGTCGCGCGCAGCAGCGCCGAGGATTTCAGCTTTGCCCTCGCCGTCGTGCTGACACCGCCCGCGGATGCCCGCGAGATCTGGCGCCTCTATCAGGCGCAGCACCACCAGCTGGCGGGACTTCTTCCCGCCGCGGTTCCCAGCTGTCTTGGCGTGCTGTTCGCGTTTCTGGCAGGGCTCCTGGCGCTCAAATGGCTCAGCCGCTGGCTCGAGACGGGCCGCTGGCACTTCTTTGGAATCTACTGCCTGCTTGCGGCGGCGGCTCTCGCCTACCTTTATCACATCGGTTTTTAGCGCGCCCGGCGCGGACACCCGTGCCGGCTTTGGAGGCCCGCGCAGGGATGCGTCCCGATATGCGCCCGAGATGCGCCTAGCCGAGCGGAAACTCTGTCAGCCCGAGGTACGAGCGCTGGTAGTAGGTCGGGGCGGTTCCTATATTGCCGCCGCCGTGATCAAACCCTTCAGATCTGCCTGCATCACCGTTGCCTGTGCCCTTGGGGCGCTCGCGGCGCTCTCATCGGCCAAGGCCGATTCGCTGCACACCATCATCGTCACTGCGACGCGCACGCCCGAGCCCGAGGGACGCATTCCGATCGACGTCTCGGTGGTCTTCGGAAATACGCTGCGCGCGCTCGCGGCCCACGAGATGGCAAGCGCGCTCAGCCTGGTGCCCGGCGTCGAGGCGCCGCCGGGCGGCGATGCCGGACCCTCGAGCGCGGTGCCCGCGTTCTGGGGATTGCACGAGTTTGATGCCTTTCTGCTCGTGGTCGATGGTGTGCCCTGGGGTGGGGCCTTCAACCCGGCCATTCCCACCCTGGACCTCACCGACGTCGAGCGCATCGAAGTGATGAAGGGTTCCGCCCCGGTGATGTACGGGGCGACCTCGTTCGTGGGCGTCGTGCAGGTGCTGCATTACCCCGCAGGCCGCGCCGCCAACGAGGCTGATTTCTCCTACGGGGACTATGGGTCGCTGCGCGGCTCCGCATCCCTGGTGCTGCCGCCGGTAGGCTCCTACCGCGAGTCTCTCGCGATCGACGGCGAGCGGCTGGGCTTCGCCGACGGACGCGAGTCCGTGGCGGATCAACGCGCGCTCTACCGGGGCGCGGTCGATGTCGCGGGCGGCACGCTGCGACTCGATGCCAATCTCTCGTTCGTGAGCGACGTGCCGCCGAGCCCGGTGATCCGCAGCGGCGCGACGCTCACCTCGCTCACGCCCTTGAACGCCAACTTCAACCCCGCCGATGCCAAGATCAACGAGAACGAGTATCAGCTGGCGCTCGATTACACGCATGCGACGCCGCTCGGTGAGTGGGAGACACGGATCTCTTACGCGTATTCGAAAGTCACCGACATCCGCGCCTTCCTGCACCCGGATCTGAGCGGCGCGGCCGACACCCAGAATCAGAGCCGTCTGATCGAGGACGGCTACCTCGACACGCACCTCGAGGTGAAGGATTCCGAGCGCGCCCGAGTGCTGGTGGGTGCTGACCTGCTCTATGGCCGCGGCGTGCAGGTGACCCTCAACGGCAACAGCGCCTACGTGGTGCCGCTCGACGGCTCGGTGGTGCCACCGCCGACCTGGACGTTTCCGCCGAATGAAATCGGCGCGCTCGATGACAAGCGCCTCTTCGCGGGTGAATACGCGCAGCTCGATCTTCATCCCCAAGAGCGCTGGGACATCCTCGCGGGCGTGCGCCTGAACGAGGCGTACGAGCACAAGGACTCGAGCGATCTCACGCTGCCGCCACCCGCATTTACGGCGCAGACGGTGAGCAAGACCATCGTCAAGCCGAGCGAGATGCTGGGTGCCAGCTATCGACTGTGGCGCTCCGGCCGCAACGAGGTGCGCGCCTATGTGGATTACCGCAACACGTTCAAGCCGGCGGCCATCGACTTCGGACCGGATTACACGCCGGATCTTCTCAGCCCCGAGACCGCCGACAGCTACGAGGCGGGACTCAAGGGCGACGCGCTCGATGGGCGGCTGAGCTACCAGCTCGCGGCGTTTCAGCTCAATTTCACCAACCTCGTGGTCTCGACCCCCTCGGGCGCGCTCGCGAATGCCGGGGGCGAGCGGCTGCGGGGTGCCGAGCTCGAGCTGCACTACGACCCCTCCGGCGTGCTGTCGTTGATCGCGACCGCCTCGCATCACGAGGCAACCTACACCCGATACCTTTTCTCCGATGACATCTCAACGGTCGACGTCGCCGGGCGCGAGCTGCCGCTCTCGCCGCATCTGCTGGCCTCGGCGGGCATCATCTACAGGCCGGTTCGAGGTTTCACTGCCTCGCTCGTCGGGCAGTACGTCGGCCGGCGATTTCTCGATGAGGAGAATAGGGCGCCGGTGGGCAGCTTCACGACGCTGCAGGCGCAACTCGGCTACGCGTGGGGGCGCTACCGCGTAACTCTCGATGGCACCAATCTCACCGACCGCCGCCCTCCGGTGACGGCCAGTGAATTCGGCAGCGAGTCGTATTACCTGCTGCCGGCGCGAATGCTGTGGGTCAGGGTGGGCTATCACTGGGACTAATACGGATTGCTGCCGCTTCGCGCGAGACTGAATACTCCGTCCCGCAATCCACAAGCGGAGCACGGAAATGTCGCGAGCTCGAACCGCCGTCTGGTCATCGGCTGGAATGCTCGCCGCTGTTGGCGGTTGGTTGACCCGTTCGGCATATGGACGTGACATCGGCGCGGCGCGTGCGCGCGTAGCCACAGGCAGCCGCATCGCCGGTACCGCGCACGGACCCATCGAGTACGCGCTCGCCGGCGAAGGGCCGCCGGTGCTCATGATCCACGGCGCAGGGGGCGGTTTCGATCAGGGGCTGGATATCGGCGCGCCGCTGGTCAAGAGGGGCTTTCAGCTCATCGCGGTGTCGCGCTTCGGCTACTTGAGAACACCGCTCCCCAGGGTTGCCTCCGCCGCGGCTCAGGCGGATGCGCACGCGAGCCTGCTGGATACGCTCGGCATCTCACGTGCCGCTGTCGTGGGCGCCTCGGCCGGCGCGCCGTCCGCGATGCAGTTTGCGCTCCGCTATCCGCAGCGGTGCGCGGCGCTGGTGCTGTTGTCTCCGGCCATCTATGTGGCCCGCAAGGATGATGCTCCATCGGTCAGGACGCCCCGGTGGCTCACGGTTCTGTTCGACACCGCCCTTCGGTCCGACTTTCTCTTTTGGCTCTCGATGCGGACCCGCAAGTCACTGATGATCCGCTCGATATTGGGTACTCCCCCTGAGGCCATCGACAAGGCGAATGCGGCGGCGCGGGCCCAGGTTGCCACCACGCTCGAGCACATCCTGCCGGTCGCTTCCCGACGCCTGGGTTTGCTCAACGATGCCCGGGTCGTCTCCACGCTCACCCGCTACGAGCCCGGGGATATCAAGGTGCCGCTGCTGGCGATCAGCGCCAGGGACGATCTCTATGGAACCTACGACGGGGCACGGTATGCGGCCGAGCACGTACCCGGAGCCCGGTTCCTCGGATATCCCGATGGCGGGCATCTGTGCGTCGGTCACACCGATGAAATCAGCGCTGCGATTGCGGAGTTTCTAGCATCCCACCCCTGAGGCGGGCGCGGCGAGAGTGCTCTAGGTATCTGCCCGCATGCCTCGCCTGCCCGTCGCTGGAGTACAAATGCTCGGACGATAGTGCGAGCGCAGGAGGATCACAGAGATGCCGACCGTGACTCAAGATCGTTATGACGGCGTCGCGCAGCTGTTGCACTGGACGACCGTGTTGCTGGTTGCGGTTCTGCTCGTCCTGGGCAAGGCCGGCCTCGTCGGCGAGGACCAACCGGCCAGCGCGTGGTTCATGTGGCATGGCTCGCTCGGAATACTCGTGCTCGCGCTGGTCGCGTTCAGACTCCTCTGGCGCCTGGTTAGGCCACCTCCGGACTTTCCCTCGACGATGATGCGGGCCGGCCGCATTGCGGCCAGGGCGATGCACGTCTCTCTCTATGTACTGCTGGTCGCGCTGCCGCTCACCGGCTGGCTCGCGGCGTCATCCGAGGGCAACCATATCAATCTCTTCAACGTGGCGACCTTGCCGCTTTGGGACGGTTCGGCTGCGGCGCGTCCGGGTTCCGCCGCGGCGCCGCAGGGGCGGCCGATCGCGGCGATGGCTGAAGATCGCGAGGAGCTCTCCAAGGAATCGCATGAGCTGCTCGGCGATGCGCTGCTCATACTCGTAAGTCTTCATTTCCTCGCAGCACTGAAGCATCAGTTCATCGATCACGACGGTCTGATTCGTCGGATGCTGCCGTCCGCACGGCCGAGATCCGCCCGAGTCGGTCGAGTCGGCGAGTAGATTCAGCTGCGGCTCAGGGAGCGGCCCGGATCATCCGTCCACTCGCGCCAGAGTTCCAATGCGATTCCGAGGAGCACCGGGCCCGCGAATGCCCCGATGAGTCCGAAAGCGCTGATTCCACCGATGGCCCCGAGTGCGACCAGGAGAAAGGGCACCCTTGCGGCGTTGCTCACCAGAAGAGGGCGCAGCAGGTTGTCGGTGGGATGTACGAGGAGCGTGCCCCAGGCGAGCAGAAACACACCCTTTCCCCACGCCCCCGACACCACGAATCCGATAGCGACCGGAAGCCAGACGAAGGCAGTGCCGATGAGAGGTACCACGGAGAGGACCGCGGTCAGCGCACCGAGTAACGCAGGCGCCCTCAAGCCGGCGAGGCGGTAGCCGATAGCGGCAATCACGCCTTGCGCCGCCGCGGAGAGGAGAACGCCAAAGAAAACGGCTCGGGTAATCCCGCCCGCCGCCCTGAGGTAACGAACGTGCTCGCCTCCCACGAAGAGTCTCTTGGCGGCGCGTCGCAGCTCTCGAGCAATCTCATCGCCGCCTCGATAGAAGAAGAAAAGAACGAGGAGTGTGAGAAGAATCCTCGCCAGGTTGCGTCCGAGTGCCGCGAGGAAGAGGGCTAGAGCAGCGACCCAGGACTGCAGCAGGCTCACGGAGTCGCGTCCCAGAATGGCGGGATCGGCGACATACCGGGTGAGCTCATCCTGCAACGGAGCTCCCAGCCAGGGAATCCGCCCCATTCCCTCGACGGCGGCATGAACTCCCTCGGAAAGAGAGCTCGCGATCGACGGGAATGAGTTCATGAACTCATCGCGCAGCAGGAAGATGAGCCAAAGAAGCGGGGCCAGGAGAAGGCACGTGACGAGGAGCAGCATGACGAGCGCAGCCGCATCAGGCGATCGGCCGAAGGGCCTGCGGACAAGCCGATATGCAGGCCAGGTGATATAGGCCAGTATCGCAGCCCAGGCGATGGAGGAAAGGAAGGGCGCGAGCACCCAGACACAGAATAATGTCAGGCTCACGGCCAGTAGAGCGAGCAACAGCCGCTGAAGAGACTTCGCGGTCGGACGAGGCTCAAGCTCGAGCATGCAGGTTTCCAGTGCCCATAACGTTAAAAGCCTGATGGAACCGGCACAGAAGTCCATACGGACTTGCCGATCGGGTAATAAGTAAATGTTCGGATACACGAGCCGGTCCGCGGACAGGATACTAACCGCAACCAGCGCGCGATGCTTCGCTCAATCAAGCGCGCAGCTGCTCACGAGTGGTTGGTTTTCTCAAAGTACGGGCGGTCATATGATTCAGGTAAACGACAGGGCAAACTGGAAGATCCGGATAGCCGCGCTCTGTATCCTTCTCACGAGCACGGCCGCCATCGGTCAGGTCAGTGTAGGCGTCGGTATCGCAGTACCCGGATTCAGCATCGGCATCAACATTCCGAGCTATCCGCAGCTCGTCCCCATACCGGGCTATCCGGTCTATTACGCTCCGCAGTTAGGCGTGAATCTCTTCTTCTACGATGGACTGTATTGGACGTTCGCGGAAGACAACTGGTACTACAGCTCCTGGTACGACGGCCCTTGGTACAGCGTCCAACCTGAGCTCGTGCCGGCTTTCATATTGCGGGTGCCGGTCGGCTACTACCGCCGTCCGCCTTCCTACTTCTTCGGTTGGAACCGGGCGGCACCTCCTCGCTGGGGCGAGCATTGGGGACGTCGCTGGGAGCGACAGCGCCGCGGCTGGGATCACTGGGACCGCGCCTCCATGCCGCAGCGGGCACCGCTGCCGCAATATCAACGCCGCTATCCGCGGGACCGCTATCCGGGTGCCAACCAGCAGAGGAATCTCGAGAACCGTTATTATCGGTATACGCCTCGCGACTCACGCGACCGGTCTCGCCTGCAGCAAGCGCCGCAGTTGGGGCAACGCCTCGCACCTCAACAGAATAGGCCTGCCCCCGAACGCCGCCGACCCGAGGGGCCGCCGCGGACTCAGCGCGGCACGCCGGGCATGACGCAACGGCCAGCCGCCGTTACTTCGCCGGCACCTCCCGCCCGCGCCGGTCAGCCAAGATCGGATACGAGCCGCCGCCCGAGTGCCCCGAGTGCCCCGCCTCCGCGAGCGCCTAACCGTTCAATGCTCCCCGAGCGCCAGCCGCAGCATCAGCAACAGCCGCAGCGCCAGCAACAGCCGCAGCGCCAGGGACAGCAGCAGCAGAGGAAGCCCCCCGAGGACAGGGGTGGACAAGATCGCCGTCCGCCAGGCAACCCGCCCGAGTGAGCCAATTGCAACCGACGGGGGTCCTTGAGATCGAGGCACGGAGTCGCCGGCAGACCCGGCGACTCCAGATTACGCCGCTAGCGCGCACCGCGCCGGTAGCGTAGCGTCGTGAGCCCCGCTCCCGTGAGCATGAGGGCAACCCCGCCGAGAGCCAACGCTCCGAGATCCGTTCCCGTCTGCGGTAAGTGCTGCGGGGGCGCCATCTTCGCCTCCGCGACGCGCTGCGGTTCCTGGACGGTGATGGGAATCGGAGCCGAGACTTTCTCTCCCTGCGGGACTTCGGCGACGAATTGATCCTGTGGCACATAGAACGTGAGCTCCTGTCCGGGCTGAAGGTCGCGTGCCCGAGTCATGGTGCCATCGATGTCGAACCTCATGTCGGAGGGCGGGTTGAGCCTAATGTGATCTCCATCCTTGAAATCGACCTCCAGCGTGCGCCCGAAGCCAGCCACATGGGTCACGATGCCAGAGAATACGACGAAATACTTGCCGTCGCGCTGTACCACGGACTGGCACGCCTGGGCGATGCGCGGGTAACGCGCCAGCGTCTGCGGGGACCAGTTCACCTCGTCACACTGAGTGCCAGTTGCCGTGAAAGTGAGGTCCGTCGGGGTCTGCGCGAGGACGCTCGCGCTGGCCCCGAGTGAGGCTATTGCAGCAAAGCATAGTATACGATTCGACATGACAGTTACTCCTGACGTTGAGAATGATCAGCGGTGCGCTCTGCCGCCGCGTGCCGCTGACCGGGAAGGAGCACGGCTCGGACTATGAAACGCCGCGGAGCCGGCCCTACGAAATAAAACGGATAGCACGTGACCAGCGTGAGGCTTGGATAGCCCGTCGGCGCGAGGACGGACACATCCGATGGAGCGACAATCCTCGTCTCGGTCACGCGATAGCGTCGAGTGCCCGCAAGAGTTTCCACGTACAACGTCTGTCCGCGCTCGATGCCACTCAAAACGCGGAAAAAGCCATCCCGATGCCCGGCAATGGCGGCATTGCCTGCGGAATCGAGTGGGGCCGTACCCTCTACATGGCCGACGCCGCGGTTGAGCTCCGATGAGCTCGTGCCGGGGTAAATCGGTACGGTCAGACCCAGCGCAGGAATGCGGAGTATTCCCTGAGGGAATTCGCGCAATCTCGCCTGACGGAACGCGCGCACTCTGGCCTTCGACCAAAGGGATTGATCGATCCGGTCAAGCGGCCGACGGAGACGGTCCGTCGAGTCATGCGTAAGAGCGTCATGCCGCAGGGCTTGGAACGCCTGCACGCCCGCGTGGCTGTCGCGCTCGGCCGAGACGCGCAGCGTCGCGTAGGAACTCAGCAGCACGACGCCAACTACCCAAGTGGTTGCCTCTATCCAACGCACACTTCAACCTTCCGGACCCGAATGCCTTCGCGGTGATTCCAATTGTCCGGCTCGCGCGGGCAAGAAAAATACGTAGAAGTGCAGGGAGAGCCGTGGCGAGTACCGCTCTAAGGCTGCACCGAAACTCGCGCGCCATCGGCGAGCTCGTTCGGTGGGTGTCTGATGACCTTCTCGCCGTCCTCGAGCCCGGAAAGCACTTCGACCACTTCCTCGTTCTGGTGTCCGATCCGGATATGGCGCAGCTTCGCCCGGCCGCCTTCGAGCTCGAACACGCACCAGTCGGAACCGCAACGGAAGATCGCCGAGAGCGGTGCCTGAAGCACATGCGGTGAGCTCCAGACGGTGATACGGGCGATCACGCGGTATCCGTCTCCCAGATCACCCGGCGGATCGACGAAGTCCAGGATGACATTGGTGCGCTTTTCCTCGACTCCGAGGGCCGAGATCTTCGTGAACGCATACGGCTCGACCAGCCGCACGCGCGCTCGAATCGGATGATCTCCGCCCCATGCGAGGAGGAGCGCCGGCATACCGGGGGAAACACGTACCGCCTGAGAGGAAAGCATTTCCATGACGACTTCGAGATGAGCGAGGTCGCCGATGATCAGAACGGGGGCGCCCGAGGGGAGCACCCGCTCGCTCTGCTCGATCACCCGAAGGACCTTCCCCGCAGCCGGTGCGTAAAGGGTGAGATAAGTCCCGGGAGCGGCGCGTCCATCGGATGTCGCGGCGAGCGCCGTCAGCGCCGCGCGCGCCCCGCGCAGCTCTGCAGCCGCAGACGTTCCCCGGTTACGCGCTGCCGTCACCTCCATACCGAGTGTCGTGACCGCGGTGCGCGCCTGATCGAGCGCTTGTGTAGATGCCAAGCCTTGCGGAACGAGTGCCTGCAAGCGGATCTCCTCCCGGCGGGCTTGGGCCAGATCCTCGAGAGCATGCTGCAACTGGGCCTGAGCTGCCCGCAGCGCCGCCGCGGCGGCATCCACTCGGGCCGTACCCTCGTCCCGCTCGCGCCTGCTAAGAGGTACCGGGGCGAGCGTGGCGACGGCCTGGCCATCCGTGACCGAGTCGCCGTCGCGAAGGAGCACGCGAAGCAGCCGACCGGCCACCGGCGCCGCCACTACGTAGCGATCATGTGAGCGTGTCTCCGCCTGATCTTCCTCCGTTACCTCGAGCGAGCCAAAACTCACCGTCCCTACTTCGACGGCGACAGGCTGCGGTCGAAGCGCGATCGCCGAGAGCGCCACGAGAGCTGCCGCAGCAGTCGCAAGCCAGAGCGTTCCGCGTGTAATCCTCACCGGCTACTCCCGCGATTTGAGCACGGCGATCAGGTCGAGCCGCGCAATGCGGTCCGCAACCAGACAGGCAGCCAGGCCGGCGGATCCGAGGGTCACGAGAGAGGCGAACCCGAAGGTAGCGCTTGTCAGAACGAATGGCAGACGAAAGAGCTCGCGGTCGAATAAGGGAACGAGCAGCCGGCAAATCGAGGCGCCGAGCGCGCATCCCGCCGGAATGGCGATGAGCGTCAGCAGCGCTTGCTCGCCGAGCAGCAGCTGACCCACCTCCACTCGGGTGAATCCCAGCACCCGCAGACTCGCCAACTCGTTGCCGCGCTCCGAGAGAGCGATTCGTACACTGTTATAGACCACTCCGGCCACGAGGACGATGCCGAATGCGGTCATGACGATCGTCATGAGAATGAAGCTGCGGTTCATCATCTCACGAACCGTCTGTAGGGTCGCGGCGCGAATCGAGACAGCACTCACCGCCGGCGTGCGCTTGAGCGAGGCGTAGAGTGCCGGCTCGCGGCTTCGGTCGACCTGCAGGAGCGCGCCAGAGATGGGCGCGTCTTCGCCCAGGAGCGCGGCGAGGGCGTCCGCGTCCATATAGCCGCTCATTCCGACCGGCTCGTCCGAGAGCCGGACGACCGTGGCGGTGAATCGCTGCTTGCGGCCATCGAGCTGCTCGACGATGACGTGAGCGCCCTCGACGACGCCGATCAGGCGCGCGAGCTTGCGGGTGAGCACCAGGCCGTTGGGCGGCACCTCGATCCGTCTTCTGTGCGCATCGACGAGTTGGCGCAGCGTGCCGGAGGGAGGCAAGGCGAGAATCGATGCGCGCTCTTCGCGGTGCCCGGCACGGATCCGGGCCGGCATGACCCGGAAGGGCTCTACCCGCAGCACTCCGGGGAGCTCCCTCAGACTCGTCACTGCCCCTCGCGCGCGGATCTCGTTGAATCTCACCGTCACGTCCTCGCGCTGTGCAGCATCGAAATGCACCGCCATCAGGGCGTCTACCGCATCGAACATGAAGCGCCCGACCACCACGGTCGCCACGGCGGCCGCGATACCGAGGATCGAAAGCGCGGCCCGCCACGGGCGGCGGGCGAGATTCCTCAGAATGGCTCTGGTCACCGTATCCAACCGGCGCATGAGTCCCAGCCGATCGAGCAGCCCAGCCCGGAAACTTCGTGGAGGCTCCGGACGCATCGCCTCGGCGGGCGGGAGTCGGGCCGCGCTGTTGACGGCGCTAAGCGATCCACCCATAGCGGCCGCGAGCGCAATAGCGATCGCAAACAGAATGAGCGAAGCACTCAGGCGGTACTGCAACAGAGGAAAATGAAAGTATCGGTGATAAACGCCGATCAGCCTGGCGCCGAAGTACCCACCGAGGCTCAGGCCGAGGGTCAGCCCGATACCGACGATGACCAGCGAAAATTCCAGGTAGTGCATGCCGATGCGCGCGTCGGAGAACCCGAAGGACTTGAGCAGCGCGATCTGGCTGCGCTGGATCGTGATCAATCGGGCGAGCAGCGTGTAGACGAGAAAGACCGCAACCGCCAGGAAGATCGCAGGAATATAGGTGGCGTTCACTTCGATCTCGCCGAGCTCGTCGGTCAGGAATCGATTCGACGACTGGTCGGCGCGACCATACGCACTGAATCCTCCATACGGGGCGAGCAGACGGTCAACGGTGGCGATCACATCCTGCAGCGACGCGCCTCGCGTAAGGGCAAGGCTGACATCATTGAATGCTCCCTTCATGTTGAAGGCGGTTGCGAGGCCCTCGTCATTCATCCAGAGCACACCGAAACGTCTGTTGTCCGGAATGACCATCGCGGGGCCGACTTCGTAAACATACTCGGGCGAGAGGGCGATCCCGACGACCTTGAGCACCTTCCAGCGACCGTTCAGGACCGCTCCGATGCGGCTCCCACAGGCCAGTAAATTGGCATCGGCGAAAGTCTGACTTGCCACGACCTCGTCGTCGCTTTGCGGCGAGGGGTATCGGCCCGCGATCAGGTACAGACGATTGAGACTCTGCCCGCTCTGCCCCGTGCTCGGCAGCGAGATCAGGCGACCCGTGGCCGGCTCTGCAAGTCCTGGGACGCTCAGAATCACATCTTCGGCCACCCGGGTCTGGACGACAGCCACCCCCGGAATACGCCCCAGGGTGTTGCGGACGGACTCCGGAGCCCGCTTCAGACTCGAGAACACATCGGCAAACCGCTGCATCGAATAGTAATCGGCGCGCGCTCGGACCAGCGACTGATAAGTGCTCAGCATGGTGACGAAGGCGGCGATGCCGACACCGACCACGAGCGCCGTCGCAATCACCTGTCCGCGCAAGTGCCAGAGATCCCGGATCAGCGCTCGATGCAGACGGCTCACCACGAGATCGCCTCCGCGGAGGCCTGGGTGGGATTGACCTGCACTTCGGCAATGCTGCCGCTGCTCAGGCGGATGACGCGGTTCGCCATTTGGGCGATGGCCGCGTTGTGGGTAATGACGAGGACGAGCGTCCCGAGCTCGTGATTCGCCCGCGCGAGAACCTCCAGGACCCGCTTGCCGGTCGGGTAGTCGAGGGAGCCCGTCGGCTCATCGCACAAGAGAACATCCGGCCGCTTGGCGAGCGCGCGCGCGATCGCGACGCGCTGCTGCTCACCGCCCGAGAGCTGGGAGGGGAAGTGATGAAGCCGGTCCCCGAGCCCGACCCGCTCGAGCACGTCCCGTGCCGAAAACGCATTCGTCGCAATCTCGGTGACCAGCTCGACGTTCTCCAGCGCGGTCAGACTCGGCAGCAGATTGAAGAACTGGAATACGAACCCGACGTGTTCCCGCCGATAGAGGGTCAATGCGCGGTCATTCGCCTTGGACAGGACGTGATCCCGATAGCGCACCTCGCCCTCGGTCGGCGTGTCGAGGCCGCCGAGGATATTGAGCAGCGTCGATTTGCCGCTTCCGGATGCGCCTAGGATTACGATGAACTCCCCAGCCCGCAACTCCAGGTCGATGCCGCGAAGCGCGCTCACTTCGACCTCGCCCAAGCGGTAGGTCTTGCTCACGCCTCGGACCTGCATCACTGGCTCGGGATTCACAGGGGCACTCATGGTCCGAAGCAGAAGTCTGCCTGCAGCGCTATCCGGCATCGATGCGTAGATACCCCTATCGAACCGGATTGCCGGCCGGATTAGCTTTTTGACCGCTAACAGGTCTCGTGCTCGTGGTCGAGCTTCCTGCTCTCGCCTTGCAGCTTGATGCGTTGCGGGCAGGGAAAAGCGCGCTCACGGCGCGAGCAGATGCGTGCGCCCGTCCGCTATCCGCTCATCCAGACACAGGGCGAGATACGCCGAGTCAGCCGACTGTTTGCGCGGCTCGTCGCGCAACTGTCTGCCGCAGGTCCGGCAAGGAGGATCTGATACTCAGTCCTGGTAGTCCTCGTTCCCCGGAGTGGGAACCGGCTTCAGGCTCGCGATCGCCTTCTGGTTCTCGAACCTCAGGGTGTAGAAGCCGCCGTGGCTCGAGGTGACCCAGAGATAGAGTTTTCCCTTCTGCCATACGAAGCGGCTGTGCGCCTTCGACCAGGCGAAGTTGATCGGAGGATAGATGCGCTGGAAAGAGTTCATCAGCGAGCCGGGATCGAGCTCTTTGGGATCGGGCGGGGCAGGGCCGACGAAGTAAGCGATCTCGTGCGGATGGTAGGGGTCGTGGACGTCGAAGACGCGAACGCCCGACTGGTGGCCCGAGCAGGCGAGCAGCTTCGCATTGCGCGGATTGTCGAACGTGCAATCGTGCTGACTGTAGCCGTAGCTTCCCATCTTGGCCGTGATGTCGTTTTCGGTCGCTGAACAATTCTTCGGATCCGCCGCGCCGATCATGAGCTGGGCGACGAGCTTGGGCTTAGACACCTGGCTGATATCGATCAGGCGCTCGAAGCCAAAGGGTGGCAGGCCCGCGGCGCAGGCGCCGATGGCGGCCTGAGGATATTTGCCGCCGCCCGCCCCGTACTCGTCACCGGCTCCGAGGAAGGGCTTGCCGTCGATGAAAGCCAGGTCAGGCTGGATCGCGATATCACCGTTCACCCAGTACAAGGAGCTCACGACCTTGATGACGGGGTCTGGACGGCGCTCCTGTACCTGACTCACATCGTAGATGACGACGCCATTACCCGAGCTGAAAACGCCGGGACGGACGAGCTTGCCGATGACCCCGCAGAAAAGAAGCGTGCCGGGCGGATGGCCGTCGACCGTGAACTGGTTGAGAGAGATCCGGTGGCACATTTGGTCGGCGCCGGCGCCCCCGGCCTGGCCATCGGGAAAATTCCAGTCGATGAGCTCCTTCGGATGAGCCGGGTCGGTCGCATCCACGGCGGCGAGCCGCGCGTTGCGCATGTCGGCGATCCAGTAGGTCTTTCCGTCGTAGGCGAAATTGCCGCCGTGTGGCTGCAGATTCGGGTCGGGCAGCTGCACGCTGGCGAGGAGCCGCGGGTGCGCACAATCATGCAGATCATAGAAGGCAACGGCCGGTTGCGGCCCCGAGCCCGTCCAGCTCTCGGCGGTTCCCAACAGCGCGCGCGCCGTGTTCACCTGACCATCCTCCCAGTCATAGAGAGCGGCCGGGTCATCGAGATGGGTGACGTACCGCGGATGGCTCTGGTTCGAGACGTCGAGCACCTGGATGCCGGGATACAGCAGCGGCGGAATACCCCGCTGGCCGGCCTCGTAGCCCTCCGTGGTGACGTAGGCACAATGGCCGTACCACATGAGCTGGTGGCCGGCGCCCTGTCCGGCATATTCCCCGACGATGGCGAGATTGCAGTTGTAGGGCTTGGTCGAGGCGCCGCTCTCGCGCTCCGCATTGGTGAGCTGGCCGTCCACCCCTTCCTCGGTCCGATCTCCGGGCTGGCAGGCCGGCGGGGGCACGGGACCCAAGAAAGGTTGCGTCTGCGCTCTCGCCGAGGGGGGAGCGGCCGATAAAGCCAGCGCGGCCGCGATCAGTGAGAGCCCAAAGGCCCATCGACGGGATGCGAGCATGCGAGCCTCCGCGGAATTTTGCATGGGTGCCAAACGCTCGGGGCAACCGCTCCCCGCGGGCTCATTATTGCGCCATCGGCCTCCGAGCGAAACGGCGCGGGACTCTGATCGCCGAGCGGCCGGCTCGTTCCGTCGCTCACGACCCGTCGCTCACAACCCCCAGTGGCGCGATGACGCGGTTGAGGCTGGGAAACGGCAACCCGGCACTGCACTTCCCCATCGTGGGGAAGCGCAGCGCCTTGGCGCTCAAAGCTCAGTGCCGAGAGGTCTCACTCGGCCTTGGCTTCTCTGATCGCGCCCGAGATCGCACTGTCCACCTGGGAGGATGCCTGTGCGATAGCGGTCCGCGTGCACTCGTTCACGTTCTTCGCTTCCAGCGGATAAAGATCATCGAGCTGTTTGCAAGCCATCTTGGCCGCTTCCTTTACGCGCTGTTTGAGCTCCGTCGCTCCGACCACCGTGGTCAGATCCAGATCGGAATAACTCACTCGATGCGTGATACTCACCTGCTCGAGCGGCGCGCCCAGACTGGAGTGGCCGACGGCCGTCTTGGTCACCACACCGGCGCCGATCGTGATCGTCGGCAGGTTGTCCGCGAATGCCGCGGCTGTCAGGCAGAGGCCGCCCAAAAGGAGAGCCGAACCAACCCCGCGCAGCGTACGTCTGGTCTTCATCGTCGTGTCTCCTCTAACATCTGTTGAAAGTCTCTGGAACAGAAATCATCGTAGGCTCCGGCGAGACGATGTACATCAGCACTTTTACGACCTCAGAGACTCACGAGTCTCCCTACGTACAACTGCGTCCTCTTTGGCTATCATGCGCGCACGATGAGTGCACCCTCCGATCCACGAGCGCCCCCCGCCGACCTTCCCACGCGCTGGCTCAATCGCAACGTCCTGGGCGCAGGACTCACGAGTGCGCTCGGTGACTTCGGCTACGAGACGGCAAGCGTGGTGTTGCCCGGCCTGCTCGCGGCGCTCGGCATTCCTGCCGCGGCGCTCGGCACGATCGAAGGCCTGGCCGATGCCGTCTCGAGCCTGACGAAACTCGCCGCCGGATACCTCGCCGACCGTTTGGGGCGGCGCAAACTCCTCGTCTGCGTGGGATACGCGCTCACCCCGTTCGGGCAGGCATTGATGGCACTCTCGGTCGGCTGGCCTCTCATCCTCCTCGGCCGCACCATCGGATGGTTCGGGCGGGGACTGCGGGGACCGTTGAGGGATGCGATCCTGGCCGAGTCGATCACGGCAGAGACACGGGGAAGGGCGTTCGGCTTTCACCGCGCCGCCGATTCCATCGGCGCCGTCGCAGGTCCGCTCTTGGGTGTCGTGCTGCTCGCGGCCTTGCAGTCGGTGTTGCCCGCCGACGCCGCGCGCCCGTTTCGCTGGGTGCTCTGGCTCACCTTGATCCCCGGCGCGTTTTCGGTGCTGGCCTTCGCAGCGCTCGTTCGCGACGATCGCTCGATCGCAACTCCTGAGGCGCTATTCTGGCGCTCGCTGCGCGAGCTGCCACGGAGCTTTCGCAGCTACCTGGGAGCCGTCGGCCTCTTTGGCGCCGGGGACTTTGCGCACACGCTGCTGATACTGGCGGCGACGCAGCTCCTGCGGGCGCGGTTCGGCGTGGCGCACGCCGCGGAGATCGCGGGCCTCCTTTACGTCCTGCGCAATCTCGTGCAGACCGCCTGCTCCTATCCGCTCGGCGCGCTGGCCGACCGCATCGGGCCGCATCGGGTGCTTGTCGGCGGCTATGCCTTCGGCGTCATCACCGCCATGCTGACCGCAGTCGCATTCCTGGCCGAGTCTGCCGCTCTGCGACTTGCGCTACTCATCCCGGTGTTTGCTTTCGCCGGTGCTTACGTGGCGACGGAGGATGCAATCGAGGCGGCGCTCGCCGCCCACTTTGTTCCAAGCCGACTGCGCAACATCGGCTACGGCGTGCTCGGCGCAACCAACGGGGTCGGAGATCTCATCTCGAGCGCGCTCGTGGGCGCTTTGTGGACCGCCGTCTCCGCGCCGGTGGCATTTCTCGCGGCTGCGGCCATCATGCTGGGAGGAACCGCCGTGATGGCGAAGGTTCCGGTCCCTGCAGAGGAAGCCTGAGCCGCTCGCCAGGCTGCTCATGCGCTTTCAGTGCAATCTGAGATCGGACGCTGCCTTGCCGGCGAGCGCCCGCTCGAGCGCGGCAAGATCCACCGGCTTCACGAGATGATCTTCGAAACCGGCTTCTCGGGAGCGTGCCCGGTCCTCGCTCTGTCCGTAGCCGGTGAGGGCCAGGAGCCGCGTGGCAGCGAATCGCGGATGGGCGCGCAGCCGACTCGCAAGCTCGTAGCCGTCCATCTCGGGCAGACCGATGTCGAGGAGCGCCACATCCGGTTGGAAGGATTCGATCCGCGCGAGAGCCTCACGCCCGCTATAGGCCACCTGCGCCTCGTGACCGGTGTAGCTGAGCAGCATGGCAAGAGCGTTCGCGGCATCGACGTTGTCATCGACGATGAGCACGCGGCGCGGCGGCGATTTCACCGACTCCACCCGAGCGGCGGCCTCCGGCCGGGCGCCCCGCGGTAGGCGGATCACGAAGCTCGAGCCGTGCCCGAGACCTGCGCTTTGAGCGCTGACCTCGCCCCCGTGCATCTCGATCAGCCGTTTGACGACCGAGAGACCGATTCCGAGCCCGCCCTGAGCACGGTCGAGGGTGCGATCGCTCTGCACGAAAAGATCGAATATTTCCGGCAACAGCTCCGGGGCGATCCCGACACCAGTATCGGAGATCTCGATGACCGCCCACGAGCTCTCGGCGCGCGTCACGATGCGGATCTGGCCCTCCTGATCGGTGTACTTCGCCGCGTTGGTGAGAAGGTTGACCACGCACTGCACCAGGCGGGCGAAATCTCCGTTCACATAGAGCGGCTGATAGCTGCTCACGATCGAGACCTGGTGCTGCTTCTGACGCAGAAGCGGCTCTACCGTCTCGATGGCCTGGGCGATGACGCTGCCCAGCTCGAGCGAGCAACGCTTGAGATGGATTCGACCCTGCGTGATGCGCCCGATGTCGAGCAGATCATCGACCAGCCGCGTGAGATGCGCGGCCTGCCGCTGGATCATATCGACGGAGGTCCGGGCCGGAGATTCGCCCTCCAAGGTGCGCGATAGCAGCTCGCTCGCGGTCCTGATCGGCGAGAGTGGATTGCGCAGCTCGTGGCCGAGGAGGGCGAGGAACTCGTTCTTGCGGCGGTCCGCCTCCCGCAGCGCGCGCTCCGCCCGCTTCTGAGCCGCGATGTCGCGGGCGATCTTCGATGCGCCGATGATCGCCCCGCTCTCATCCTGAATCGGCGAGATGGTGAGCGCCACTTCGAGCCGCCGTCCATCCTTCGCGATTCTCACCGTCTCGTGGTTCTCGATGCACTCACCGCGGCGCAAACGCGCCAGAAACTCCGTTTCCTCGTGGTGCAGCTCAGGCGGAATGATGGTCGTGATCGGTTTGCCGATGATCTCCTCCGGCTCGTACCCGAAAAGATGCACCGCCGCCGGGTTCCAGGACGTGACGATGCCGTCGAGGGTCTTGCTGACGATGGCATCGTTCGAGGACTCGATGAGGGCGGCGAGCCAGCCACGCGCATGCTCCGCCAGCCGCCGCTCGGTCACATCGCTTGCGGCGCCGAACCACTCGGTGATGTTGCCGTCGCGATCCTTGAGCGGAATCGCGCGCGAGAGCACCCAGCCCCAGCTGCCATCCACGCGCCGCACGCGATGCTCGAGCTCGAACATGCTCCTGGTGCGGATCGCTTCCCGGACGGCCGCCATGACTTCCGCCTGATCATCGGGATGGACGTACTCAGCGAGCCAGGTGCGGCTCGGATGGTCGGTGTCGGGGATGAAATCCCGACCTTGCAGATGACGCAGCTCGCTCCAGTCCGGGCTCATCCGATAGATGACTTCGGAGGTCGCGCTCACGAAGGCGCGAAAACGCTCCTCGCTCTCGCGACGCATCTGAGTGAGCTCGAGCAGCGCGCCGACACGCGCCAGCAGCTCCCGCGCGGCGAAAGGCTTCACCAGATAGTCGTCCGCCCCGGTATCGAATCCTTCCAGCCGCGCCTCCTCCCCGGCGCGCGCCGACAGCAGGATCAGCGGCACATCGCGCAGCGCCTCGTCATCGCGCACGGCTTTCAGCAATCCGAGGCCGTCGAGCCGCGGCATCATGATGTCGCAGAGGATGAGATCGGGACGCAGGCGGCGCGCGGCCGCAAGCGCCTGCTCCCCATCGACCGCGGTTTCGATGCGATACGCGGGCGAGAGCAGATCGCGCACGTAGGCGCGCATGTCCGCATTGTCGTCGGCGATGAGGACGCGCGCCCCGGCGGTCCGCAGGAAACGCGGATCGAGCGGCGGCCCCGGACTCTCGGCGAGGGCCGTGCGCGCATCGGGTTCGTCCCTCTCCGATGCCCAGCGCAGAGCCTCCTGCACGAAGACCTGGGGACCTAAAGCGGTCGAGGCGAGCGAGCGGGAGGCTTTGATGCGCTCAGGCGGCAAGTGTTGAGTGCCGAGCGGCATGAGGACCCGGAAGGTCGACCCGCTACCGAGCTCGCTCGAGACCTCGATTCTGCCGCCGTGGAGCTTGATCAGCTCCTGAACCAACGCAAGACCGATCCCCGAGCCTTCCTGAGTGCGCCCGGCGGTGCCCTCCACCCGGTGGAAGCGCTCGAAGAGGCGGGGGAGCTCGTGCGCCGGCACGCCCACGCCGGTGTCGGTCACTTCGAGCACGGCGCTCTCGCCCTGTCTTCGCAGGCGAACCGTGACCTCTCCCTGGAGCGTGAATTTGAACGCATTCGAGAGGAGATTGAGGACGATCTTCTCCCACATCTCCCGATCGACGTACGCGGGCTCTCCGAGGTCATCGCACTCGACCCGGAGGATGAGTCCCGCGCGCTCCATCGCCGAGCGGAATGCGCTCGCGAGATCGCGAGTCAGGGCAGCGAGATCCGTCGGCTCGTAGGAAGCCTGCACCCGACCGGCTTCGATGCGCGCGAAGTCGAGCAGACTGTTGACGAGCTTAAGAAGCCGCAGGGCGTTGCGGCGCGCGAGATCGAGATGCGCCTTCACGGCCTCGGGCGTCGCGGCGTGAGCGGCGGCCTCATCGATCGGCCCCAGCATGAGAGTAAGGGGGGTGCGAAACTCGTGGCTCACGTTCGAGAAGAACGCCGTTTTCGCCCGATCGATCTCGGCGAGGGCTTCGGCGCGCTTGCGCTCTTCCTGGTAGGCGCGGGCCCGGGAGATACCGGCAGCGATCTGGTCGGCGAGAAGCCCGAGAAAGCCGCGGTAGTGCTCGTCGAGGGGCAGATAGGGGTTGAGGCCGACGATCAGAAAGCCGGCCACCGTGGCCTTCGCCTGCTCGCGAAGCGGCATCACCACCGCGCGCTCCGGCGGCCGATCCCAAGCTCCGGTGGGCAGGGTCTCGAGCCGATCTCGCAGACCCTCGACGACGACCGCGTCGCCATCGAGCAGGGCTCGGCGCAAAGGCCAGATCGTGTCCGAGCCATCAAGGTTGATGACGGTCTCTGCGCCCCCCCGCCCCGGTTCCATGTTGGCCCGTGCGACGAGGCGCGCCACCTCGCCGCCTTGCTCCGTAAGGTAAAGGAGGGCGAACGGCAGATCGCGCGCCGAGCCGCTCATGCAGTCTGCCACCGCGCTACATACCTGCTCGGGCGAGTGCGTCTCGGATGCCGTGGAGGCCACTTCGCGCAGCAGCCGCAGGCGGCGCTCGCCGATCACTCGCCGGGTGTCCTCGGTAACCGCGCAGAAAAGGCCCGCCACCGTGCCGTCCTCGCCGCGGATCGGGCTATAGGCGAACGTGAAGTAGGTTTCCTCCGGATAGCCGAATCGCTCCATCAAAAGCAGCAGCGATTCATCGAAAGTAGACTCGGCCCTCTCCAGCACCGCGCGCGTGCGCGGCCCGATCTGATCCCAGATTTCCGCCCAGACCTCTGCGGCGGGCTGTCCGAGTGCATGCGGATGCTTGCTGCCGAGAAAGGGACGATACGCATCGTTGTAGAGGCTGATGAGCTCGCGTCCCCACCAAACGAACATCGGGTATCGCGAGGAGAGCATGATGCCCACGGCCGTGCGCAGGCTCTGCGGCCAGTGCGAAGCAGATCCGAGCGAGGTCGATGACCAGTCGAGCCTGTGCATGAGCTCGCCCATCTCGCCGCCGCCGGTGAGAAAATCGAGATCGGCCGGCTCGACATCCATGGACTGACGCGCCGCCGATACGCGCCCTGGCGTTGAAGACATGCTTACCCTCATCGTGAGCTGAGATCCCGATGCACAGCGGGATCCAGATCATCCGGTCGCCGCACAGGCTTGTTCCCAGCCCTTCGAGTCTGACCGCCCGAGTATCGGGCGATTATGACTCAACTGCACCCGCTTGGGGCGCCAAATTGCCGTCACGGTCAAGCTGACGGAGAGGATGGCGAGCCGCTGAGCCAACACACGCGCGAGCGGGCACTCCGTATTGCGACGAGACTCGTCGGATCTCAAATCGAGGAGGCGTTGCCCTTCGGCACTGCGACCGCCGCGTCGGTCCGCTCGAGCTTGCGGCCGAGAAAGATGAAAAAGACGAGTCCAAAAAGCACTCCTTCGGGGACCCACATTGCGGTGCCACCGAGCTCCTGATCCATGACGGGGGAAATCGGCAGAAATCTTCCGCAAACCGCATACACCGGGTACCAGTTGCTTTGCGAGAACGCCAGGGCCGCCGAAGTCAGCACCATGGGCAGCATGGCCAGATACAGACCTGCGAAACGATATCTGAGGCGCAGGCGCGAGAGAGGGTAGGGCCGCGGATCGAGCATCAGATGCCAGAAGGGCAAAGCGCCGAGCACGCTGGTCCAGTTCATGACCCGGTAGAGCCGATCGCTCACCATCACGTCAAAGGTGATCGGCGGCAGCAGCCACAGGAGCTGACTTGCGACATAGAGGACGGTCGCGACACGAAGATCGAGCAGGAGATTCAAGGGTCCTCGCAGCACCCGGGCGGCCGCCGGCAACAACGCGCGCAGCCGCCGCGGCAGGCCCCGCGAAAGGATCGCGCCGGGCGCCGCGGCCGCAAGCAGCGCAGGTCCCAGGTCGTGCAGCGCAAACTCGTGCAGCTGCAGCACGAAGAACATGTGGCTCGCGTAATAGTCCCAGGCGGTCTGCAACGGCAGATAAATGCAGGCGAGGCCGGCAAAAAAGGCCGCGCGGCGAGCATTGGCAACTGCAAACGCAGTGCTCCTCATCCCGCGCACATAAAGCGCGGCCGCGAGCGCGAGCGTCGCCAGGACGGTCGGCGAGAGCTCCCAGGGGAGCATGAACTCGAGCGGGGTCGGCAAGGCGGCGGCGTTCGGACTGGTCGGCAACGTGTAGCTGCCGAAGCGCAATTGCCGTTCCGGGGACGCCCGTCATTGGCATCGAGCAGAAGTTCCTAACATCAAGTAACTTCGATTAACTATCGGTAATTTATTGTTTTTAATATCTATCTTAGACTACGCATTCTCGTATTTGCCAAAGCCTGTCAGGACATACGCTGCTACCGTCTCGCCCCGCCGCGGATTGGAGCGATGCATCAAACACTCGACCGCATTTCAACACGCAATCGAGCCTGATCAGCATCGCCGCCGGCTGTTGCCGAATCGCGACATTTGCCGGCCACGCTTGGCGTGTGCTGCAATGCCAAGTGAAAGTCCAAGGCGATCGCCGCGTCCTGTCAGGCGACGACCTTCGGGCGGCCATCGAACATGGGGTCTGACGACTGTCTGCGGGAGTGCACCCTCTGCAGGCGTGTAGTCAACATGAGGCACATCCCATGCAGCTATCGGCCGTCCAATCGAATCGACGCCCCTCCGCTCTCGAGCTTCTGCTGGAGCAATTCGCGGTTGAGACGCGCTACGTGCCGCCGCAGGCGCGGCTGATAGATGACGTCGCCGAGCTGCCCCTCGCCCTGCAGCGCAAGGCGCTCGGCTGCGGCAGTGATGCGGTCTGGCGAGCGTGGATCCACGAAGGCTGCACCCGATTCATCATCGGCCGTCTCTCGCCGTGGTCCATCCACCGTCCCGACCGCGTGATGCTGCATGCGCTCTTCTTCGACCTCTCGGGCGAGTTGGTCAGCTCCGGAGTGTGGCGACGGGAGAAGTCCGCGCGCTGGACCCTCTGTCTGGCTTGAATCCCGGCGAGCGGCACGTCTTCATGTCGGCCCTCATTCGCACGTGGGCTGTCGGCTCCGCTCGCGCCCGATCATGGCTGGAAGCGGCCGCCGCTTGTCGAAGGCTCATCCGTGTGCGCTCGCAAGCCGCGATCATCGTGCGCGTGGCGGCGATAGGTTGTGGCGTGGCGGTTCTCATCTTGACCGCCGCGTTGTTGGCTCAGCGCCGACCAACGGCCGCGACGCCGAGCCCGGCTCCCGTTCAGGAGCCGCAATCCGCCGCGCTTTGGGTCAGCCCGCGGGTCGCGGCGGAATCGGCGGCCGTCTCGGCATCCCTCGGTGCTTTGGACCGCGTCACCGAGACACGCGTGAGATCGGGCTCGCGACGGACGAACGCCGCCTTCAACGAGGCCGGCGCGAGCTTCGATCGAGAGATGCGCGCGTATCTTACGGCGATGCGCGCCTTTGCGGCGCCCGCAGCGCTCGCGGCTCTGGCTGCTCGGGAGGAGGACCATCTGTCGCGTGCTGCCGCTCTGGCGCGCAACGCGGATCGGCGGCGCGAGCTCTCGCGCGAGTACGCCGCCACGCTCGCCATCATCAGCGCGCAGGTCCACGGCGCCATGGACGGCTCCTGGAAGCTCTTCGGGCGCGTGCTGATGCGCCCCTCTTTGCTCGATCTCGATCGCGCCCTGGACTCCATCTGGCTGCAGTCGCAGCGGCTAACCACGGCGGACCCCTACGACCGCTCGGCGTTCGACGCATTGAATGCAAGCCACGCGCGCTTCGCCTCGCTGTTGGAAACGCACGCGGGTGAGCTTGCCCGTATTGCAGGTCCGAGCTGGTTGACTCGGATACGGCTCGAGGTCGATCGGTTGCGCTCCCTGTGCGCGGGGCTGCAGGCGATCGAGCGGCGCGCGCCCGCCGAGCTCGCCTCCTTCCACGCGGAGGAGCAGGGGCTCGTCGGCGCCATCAACGCTCTCGATCGGGCTCTGCCGATGAGGAGCGGGTCTCGAGCATCCGACCGCATTCGCGGCGGCGGCAACCCGCCTGCCGTACGAGCAGGCGCACGGCAGGGGCGGCTCCTCCTCGGGATGAATCTCGCCGTGCTCATCGCGATTCTTTTTGCGATGACCGCTACCTTCGGCAGCGCGCGACCTCCGCGGCGACTCATCGCCGCAATGCGCAAGTTGGCGCGGGGAGAGGCCGTCCTGCCAGCCGACCCCGATGATGTCAAACAGCCGGATGTGCTTCGTCCTCGGGAGGAATATGACTCGCTGACGCAACTACCCAATCGACGTCATCTCCTCACCCATCTGCGCCAGGCCGTGGAAAGGGCCCATTGGCAGCACAAGCGCCTCGCCGTGCTCATCGTGGATCTCGATCACTTCAAGACGCTGAACGACGGGGTCGATCACGATTTCGGCGATCGTGCTCTGATCGCGATCTCGCACCGCGTATGCGAGGTCGCGGGCCCGATGTCCTTCGTCGCTCGCCTCGGGGGCGATGAGTTTGCGGTGGTGCACGAGCTTGCAGGTGATGCGGCTGCGACAAACGATGTCGGCCTGCGGTTGTTGCAGGCGTTCTCGATGCCGCTGCGCGTCGACGGCCACGAGCTTTCGATGGGCATCAGCGTGGGCGCGAGCGTGTTTCCCGACCACGCCGAGACCGCCGAAGGACTGCTGCGCGCCGCGGACGCGGCGCTCTCTCAGGCCAAGGCATCCGGCCGCTCTCAACAGGTTCACTTCAGTCCGGCATTCCTCGAGGATGCATCGGTGAGATTCCGGGTCGAGCAGGGCCTGCGCCGAGCGATCGACAGAGGAGAGCTGGAGCTTCACTTTCAGCCCGAGGTGTCGTTGGCGAATCAATCGACCACCGTCCTCGAGGCGTTGGTGCGCTGGCGGATGGCGGACGGAACGCTGGTGGCGCCCGGCCGGTTTCTGCCCGTGGCGGAGCAATCGGGGCTGATTCTCGAGATCGGGGACTGGGTGATACGCCGCGCAGTCGCGACCGTGGCGGCCTGGTACCGCTCGGGTCTCACCGATGTTCGCGTCGCCATCAATGTCTCCGCCCGGCAGCTGCTTGCGCCAGGCTTCGCGAACCGGATCATGGCCCTGCTCGAGAGCGAGCGGCTGCCGGCGAGCTGTATCGAGCTCGAGCTGACGGAGAATGCGCTGCAGACCGATCCAGCCACCGTCGATGTGCTGCGCGCGTTGCGCGCCGAAGATATCGCTCTTGCCCTCGATGACTTCGGCGCCGGCTATTCCTCGCTCGCCTCGCTCGAGCACCTGCCGCTCTCGCGGGTCAAGCTCGATAGGACGCTGATCGCCGACATCCACACCAGCGCCCGGTCGCTGGCGATCGCGCGATCGATCATCGGACTTTGTCGCAAGTTGGAGCTCGAGGTCACCGCCGAAGGAGTCCAGGACCTCTACCAGCTCGCGGTCCTGCTGCCCGAGGAATCGGTCCTCGTGCAGGGCTTTCTGATCGGCAGACCCGCACCGGAGCCGGACGCGCTCATCCTCATGCGAACGATGCGGGACCGCATGACGGCACTGCTGCGCCAGGCGACGCTCCTGTCCCGCGATTCGGCCGCGGTACGTCAGGGCTACGTCTCGAGGGCGAGAACCGCGCGGCGAAGGCAGGTCATCTAGGCGCCGCAGGACTCACGCACGATGAGATTCGTTGCCAGACGCTCCGACGATGGCTGGTCGCCGGCGAGCATTCGCATCAATTTCGAGACCAGCAGCCGACCCGCCTTCTTCGTATCCTGCTGAATTGTGGTTAGCGCCGGGTGAGTGTACGCGGCGATATCGATGTTGTCGTAACCAACGACGGAAACGTCACCGGGAATTGAAATCCCGCGGCGCGCGAGGGCGCGCAGGGCGCCGACAGCGGCGAGATCACTTCCGCAAACCAGCGCATCGAACGGAATGGCATGATCGACGAGATCGTTGATCGCCTCGGCCGCAGCTTCAGGAGTGAGCGAGCAGGGACGAAAGAGTGCAGGGTCGATCTCGAGGTTCGCCGCGGATAGCGCGGCTTGATAGCCTTCGTGCCGCTGCGCCAGCTCGATGACCTCCGATTGACCGATGAATGCAATGCGACGGCGGCCGAGTCTTATCAGGTGATTGGTCGCCCGCATGCCGCCCGCAAAATTGTCGCTCCCGATTGAGCAGTAGACCTGCCCGGGCACCATGGCGCCCCAGACGACGAACCGCCGACCCTCGCGCGCGAGCTTGTTGAGCAGGGGGTGCAACTGGCTTTGTCCGAGGAATATGAGGCCTTCGGAATGGTTCAGATCGAGGAAGCCCGTCAACGAATGCTGATCTTGCGGGACCCAGTGGCTGACGCAAAGATCCAACTGTCTTCTGCGCATTTCCGCGAAGATGCCGCCGAGGAGGCTCAAGGTGAAAGGATCGATCTGCGGTGCGTCTTGCCCCAGGGGCGGCGGCAACAGGATCATCACGGATGGCTGAGTCCGTTGCGAGACACTCCGAGATCGCCGGACCGGTGCGCTGTAACCCGC
The DNA here is from genome assembly GCA_035252605.1 of Steroidobacteraceae bacterium. Classification (GTDB taxonomy): domain Bacteria; phylum Pseudomonadota; class Gammaproteobacteria; order Steroidobacterales; family Steroidobacteraceae; genus 13-2-20CM-66-19. Next base: position 153,010 of record DATFCZ010000130.1, on the reverse strand, counting down.
TTCTTCCGCCAGCGCGCGGATTCGGGCGCGAGTCTGCGGGTTGACTGCGGCGCTGCCGCTCAGCGCACGGGAGACCGTCGAGACCGAAACGCCCGCGCTGTCGGCGAGATCGTCAAGTCGAATGTTCTTGCTCTTGCCCGTCGCCACTGTCTTCACCGGAAGTAAATCACGATCAAGGAAGTGACCACGAGAAGCGCCGCTGCCCAATAACGCGCGCCACCTTCGATGCCGAGATTCATTGGGCTGCCCATACCGAGATCCGCAGGCAAAGCCTTTGCTCCCATCACGGATGCCTCGGCCCGCCGGGCTCGGCTTGCCAATACCAGCGCGCCCGCGGCAACAGCGAATACGATGCCGGCGACGTTGAGGAACTGCACGTGCACCAAGCCGAGCAGCTCCATCGCGAGAAACGCGGCACCGACTGAGCTACCGGTCACGATTGCGGCAATCGCACCCCGGGAGTCCACGCGGTCGGAAAGCATGCCGCCCAGGAACAACACCACGGCGGGCGGCGTCGTGTAGGCCAGTACTGTTTGCAGGTACTGCCAGAGTGACGGAAAGCGGCTGATCTGCGGCGCACAGATGATGGAGGCGACCATACATCCCGCTGCCGCAATTCGACCCCATCTCACCAAGTCCGCTTCGGCAAGGTCTGGCCGGAAGTTTCGCGCAAAGTCCATCGCGATCAGGCTGGCCGCGCTGTTATAGGTGGCGGAGAGTTGCGCCATCAGCGCGCCCATGAATGCCGCCAGGAGCAGGCCGAGCAGCCCGCTCGGTAGCAGGCCGAATGCGAGACGGATGTAAATCGCATCGTCACGCTGCAAATGTGGATAGAGTATCCGGCCCGCGAGGCCGGGCATCACCACGACGAACAACACGAGCAACTTCAAGAAACCGGCGAATATCGCTCCCCGCTGTCCGTCGGCAACCGACCGAGCCGAGAGCATGCGCTGGACCATGAGCTGGTTCGTGCCCCAGTAATAGAAGCCGAGAATCGGCGCGCCGAATATCAACCCGGTCCACGGCATGAAGGAATCGTTGGCCGGCTGAACCAGGGTGAGCGCGGAGCGCGGCAGGGCATGCGCCAGCGTGTGCCAGCCGCCGGCGGAATTCAGCGCAAACAACGCCAAGAGCACTGCGGACGACAAGATGATGACGGCCTGAACGGCCTCGGTGTACATGACCGCCCGCAATCCCCCGATGGCGGCGAGCGCGGAAAGGGTGGCAAGCAGCCAGGCGCTCTCCTTGAGTGTCAGGCCGGGCACAACTTGTCCGAGGACGACGGCTCCGACGTAGAGTACCCCCGATGCGTCCACCAATACGTTCAGTAGCAGCGTGAGTGCGGCAAACCAAATACGTACGGCCGTATTGAACCGGCGCTCGAGGAACTCCGGAAAAGTGTAGACCCCGGCGACGAGAATTGCCGGCAGAAAATAGCGCGCGTAGAGCGCGAGAATTACGGCAGCCAGCCACTCGTAATTGTAAACGGAAACACCGACCGCATAGGCAGCGCCCGTGATTCCGATGAGGTTGCTCGGGGAAAGATTGGACGCGAAGAGCGATAGGCCGAGCCTCCTCCAACCCGCGCGGTGAGAGCCAAGGAAGAATTCACCCGTGGAGCTCTTGAACCGAGATGCAGACAGGCCCAACGCCAAAATCGCAACGAGGTAAGCAACAATGATGCTCCCGTCGAGTGCAGAGATGCGCGTGTTATCCAATCCCGTTCTCGATATCTATGTACCGTCAGAAATCGCGACTCCACCCGCAATCGCGAGTGTTTCGGTCACGATTTTCCACCCCCTTCCTGCCGGGTTAGTGTATCTGCAATTGCAACGCGGCAAGCGCTGATCCAGCGTCGCACCTGACGCGTCGGGTTCTGGCAAAGATGACATGACATCTGCAACTCTTTGTATTTATGAGATATTTTGACCAACGCCTCCCGCTCGTCCATCGGTCCCGGCGCAAAATTAAGCCTTTCGCTGCAGCAATTGCATTGTACCTCTCCGGTTTTGATGGTAGCCTGCGCACTGCGGTAGAACACACCCTGGACCTCAATATCAGGGCATGCATGCAAGGGGAACAAGAACTGTGAGCGCGTCTGTGCCGCCCGACGTCCCGCAAAACCATAACCGTCTACAAGACTCGGCAACCTCGGCATCGGTTTCAGAACCATGACGAATCAGCGCGCTCGCCGACACCCCATGTGCCCCTCGAAGAGGGGACCGACACTATCTTGAGGAATGTGAAAACGTAGCCAGCTCCGGCGGAGCCGGACGGCGCGGCCAATTGCAATCCACAGGGGGAAAGATGACCAAGCCAATCAAGCAGCGGCGCAATCTCGTTGCGAGTTTCGTGGCATCGGCTGTTGCGGCCAGCTCCGCAGCGCTCATTCCGCACACTGCGCAGGCGCAGATCGCCACTGCGACCCTCGAAGGTCACGCGGTTCCGGGCACCAGGATCGTCGCCACCAATGTCGATACCGGCGAGCGCCGCGAAGCGACCGCGACCGCGGCCGGCGTCTACTCCCTCATCGGCCTGCCGGCCGGCACCTATCGCGTCACGGCAGACGGGCAGGAGCAAGTCCTGACGCTCAGCGTCGCCTCCACGGTCACCTATGATTTCACGGCGCAGGCCGCCAACCTCGAAAAGGTGGTGGTGCACGGCCGTCGCCTGCTCGACATGAAGACCCCGCAGGTCGGAGGTCTGGTCTCACCGCGAGTGATCACCACCATTCCACAGATCACCCGCAACTTCCTCGAATTCGCCGATACCGTGCCGGGCGTCACCTTCACGGTCGACGGGCAGGGCAATACCTCATTCCGCGGCGGCGCCCAGGAAGCCCAGAACGCCAACGTCTATATCGACGGCATGAGCATGAAGGACTTCATCCAGGGCGGCATCGCGGGTCAGTCGGGTGCGAACAAGAACCCCAACCAGGGCGATCCGGGCAATCCCTTCCCGCAGTCGGCGATCGGCGAGTACCGGGTCATCACCTCCAATTACGGCGCGGAGTTCGCCCAGGTCGCAAGCGCGGCGATTGCCGCCAAGACCAAATCGGGCACCAACGACTTCAGCGGCGATTCCTTCGTCGATTTCACCAACCAGAATCTGCGCGCGCTGACGCCGGCGGAGGCGAATTCGGCTAAACCCGGCGACCCCAAAGCCGCAGGCTCCCAGAGCCTCGAGTACGGCGTGACCTTCGGCGGTCCCATCATCAAGAACGAGGCGCATTTCTTCGTTGCCTACGAGCACAAGGACCTCTCGCTTCCCAATACCGTATTCCCAGGCGCCAACACGCCGGACGTGGCGACTCTCAAGTCACTGCTGCCCGCGAGCGTCTGGTCGCAGTTCGGCCCGACCACCAACCCCTTCAAGGAGGACCTGATCTTCGGCAAGCTCGACTACGAGCCCGGCATCAATGACCGGCTCGAGCTCACCGAACTGTATCGCTTCGAGAGCTCCATCAACGGCGCCCAAGGCCAGACGGCCGAATCGGCCGCCAACGCAATCGACAACCGCTTCAGCCGGGTCGGGCTCTACTGGCTGCACGCGGCTGACCGGTGGACGAATGAGGCGCGCGTCAACTACGAGTCGACGGGCCAGACCCCGTTCGCGAGCTCGACCAACCCGCAGCTCACGTATCAATGGTTCTACGGCGGTGGCAACGCCACCATCATCAACGTCAACGGCGAGAGCGCTTACGCGCAGTTCAAGAATCAGCAGCGGGTCTACACGGTTTCCGATGACTTCACGCTGCCGGACCTCAACTTCGTCGGCAGTCACACCGTCAAGATGGGCGTGAGCTACAGCGGCGCCAAGCTGACCTATCAGGACGCGGGTCAGGGCTCGCAGTTCTGGTACGCCGTCGACTCGACGGGGACCCAAGCCACTCCCTATGAGGTCAACTACACACAGCTCTACCAGGGGGGCAAGCAGGTCGAGGCGAACTCGAACGACAAGCTGTTCGGCATCTACCTGCAGGATGACTGGAACGTGAACCGGCATCTGCTCTTCAATCTCGGCGTCCGCTACGACTACGAGACCGTGCCCTCGTGGCAGAATTTCGTCACGCCGGCCGGCGTCGTTGCCGGGTTCAACGGGCCGTACCCCGCGCAGCCTGCGAACTTTCCGCAGCCGACTCCGGGTGAGACTTACGCGCAGGCGCTCGCGCTCGGCGGCATCAACGCCGCCGACTACATCAGCACCGGCCACAACCGCACGCCGCAGACCAACGAGATCCAGCCGCGGCTCGGGTTCTCCTACGACATCCAGGGGGATCAGCACTACGTCGTGTTCGGCGGCTATGCCCGCAGCTACGACCGCAACATCTTCGATCTGATGTCGCTCGAGCTCACCAAGTCGGCGCTCGCCGAGCCGCAGGCTTTCTTCTACGGCGGCGGCTACAGCACTCAGGGCTGCGTGACGGCCGCCGACGCACACACGACTCCGCCGCCCTGCGTCGCGTGGAATCCCGCCTACCTGACCAGCCTCTCCAGCCTGCAGGGGCTCAGCACCACCCCGTTCGGCGAGATCGATCTCGTCAACAACCACATCAAGAGCCCGTATTCCGACCAGTTCAGCCTCGGGTTCCGCACGCAAATCGACGAGTGGGACGCGAGCGTCACGCTGTCGGAGGTCAAGAGCTACAACCGCATCGTGGGCCAGCTCGGCAATCGGCTGGCCGATGGGGGCTATTACGAGCCGAGCAGCTGGGGCAATGCGCATGTGAACCCCTCCTGGGGCGGGGTGCCGGGCACCACCGGGAATCTCGTGCTGTGGAACAACGGCGGTGAGGACATCAACAAGCAGGTGCTGGTGTTCCTCGAGAAGCCCTACACCGTCGAGTCCGGCTGGAGCGCCACGATTGCCTACACCTACTCGGACGCGTACCAGAACGACTACTACTCGTACGCCGGCAACAATGCCTATCTCTTCGATCTGCCCAAGGTCTCGATGTACCCCTTCGTGCCGAGCAGTGTCATCCCGAAGCACCGGGTCGTGATGACCGGCTCGGTCGACGGTCCCTGGGGCCTGACCTTCGGCGCCAAGCTGTCGCTGGCGACCCCGATCGGCATCGGCGGCTCCGTAGGCTGCCCGATGACCAGCACCATCCAGCAGTGCAATGGCTACTGGGACTTCCCGGTGACCGGATTCCCGCGCGATGCCTGGGGCGAGCACAATCTCGATGTGCAGGTCACCAAGCACATCGACCTGCGCTGGTACGGCATGAAGGGTTACTTCCGCCTCTCTGTCCTCGATCTGTTCAATACGCCGCAGTACGATCCCACCGCGGAAGCTTTCAGCCCGGGCAATGGGCCGCCGCAGTACAACACCAGCGGGCCGATTTACGGAGTACCTTTGACCCTCAAGCTCGACGCGGGCCTCAGCTGGTAGGGTGATGAATGACCGCAGCATCCGCCGGCTCGTCATCGTAGGAGGCGGTACAGCCGGCTGGATGGCGGCCACGGCGTTGCGCCGGCTGCTCTATCCGGAGCTCTCGATCGAGGTGATCGAGTCGGAGGAGATCGGCATCATCGGCGTCGGCGAGTCGACCATCCCGCCGTTTCGCGCGCACAACGCGCTGCTCGGGATCGACGAGCGGGACTTCGTCCGCGGCACCCAGGCGACCTTCAAGCTCGGCATCGAGTTCCGAGACTGGACCCGCCCGGGCGATTCCTACATCCACGGCTTCGGCAAGCTGGGGTTGGACTTGGGCGGGCAGCCCTTCCACCTCTACTGGCTGCGGGCCATGCTGGCCGGCGTGGCCAAGGATCTCGGCGTCTATTCCTTCAACGTCCAGGCCGCCCGCCAGAACCGGTTCATGCGCTCGCCCGCCGATGCGCCGAAGAACACGCCGCTCGAGGACATCGCCTACGCCTATCATTTCGATGCGACGCTCTATGCGCGCTACCTGCGGCGCCTCGCCGAGGCGAGTGGCGTGCGGCGCACCGAGGGCCGTGTGGTCGATGTGCGGCTGCACCCGGAGACAGGGTTCGTCGAGACATTGGTGCTCAAGGACGGCCGCACGGTGAGCGGCGAGCTTTTCATCGATTGCTCGGGCTTCAGGGGCCTTTTGATCGAGCAGCAGCTGCACGCCGGTTACGAGGACTGGACGCACTGGCTGCCCTGCGATCGCGCCTGGGTAGTGCCGTGCGCCAGTGTTATCCCGCCGACGCCCTATACACGCGCAAGCGCCCGGCCTGCGGGCTGGCAGTGGCGCATCCCGTTGCAACATCGCGTCGGCAACGGACACGTGTTCTCGAGCCGTCATATGAGCGATGAGGAGGCGAGGGCGCTGCTGCTATCGACCCTCGAGGGGCAGCCGCTGGCGGAGCCCAGACTCATCCCCTTCAACGGCGGCCGGCGGCGGCGCAGCTGGATCCGCAACGTCATCGCCATCGGTCTTTCCGGCGGCTTCCTCGAGCCGCTCGAGTCCACGGCCATTCACCTCGTGCAGACGGCGATCGCGAAACTGGCGCTGCTCTTTCCGGAGCGCGATTGCAGCGAGGCGCTGCAGAACCGTTACAACGCGCAGATGGACGACGAGTTCGAGCGGGTGCGCGATTTCCTCGTTTTGCACTATCACGCGACCGAGCGCGCCGATACTCCGTTCTGGAACTACTGCCGCACCATGGAGATTCCGGAATCGCTGCGCGAGTACATCGCGCTCTTTCGCGACAGCGGCCGCATCATGCCCCGAAGCGATGAGCTCTTCACCACGGTGAGCTGGGCGCAGGTGATGATCGGGCAGGGCATCGCGCCCAAGCGCTACCCGCCGGTCATCGATCGCCTGACCGATCGGGAGCTCAAGCAATTCGTCGATCAGGTGGAAGAGGTGATCGGCAGTGCCGTAGCGGCCGTGCCGGCGCATGACGCTTTCATCGCCCGGCACTGCAAAGCGCCGCCACCCTAGGACGGAACAAGGGGTCTGCTGATGCAATCGTGTACTCCGGCTCACGGCCACCGGCTGGCGCGTGCGGGGCTCGCTATGGCCGCGCTCGCTGCGCTGCTCTGCTGCGCTCCCCCCGTCACCGCCGCGCAAGTCGTGCGCATCGACGCCGCTGCGCCCGGGAGACCCTTTCCGCACTTCTGGGAGGAGACCTTCGGCTCCGGCCACGCGACGCTCGCGATGCGCGCGGACTACCTTCGCGACGTGCGGGCGGTCAAGCGGATCACCGGCTTCAAGTACCTCAGATTCCACGGGATCCTCGACGATGAGGTGGGGGTGTACCGGCGGAATTTCTTCGGCAACCTCGAGTTCAACTTCACCTACGTCGATACGATCTACGACGGCTTGTTGAGGAACGGGGTGCGGCCCTTCGTCGAGCTCGGTTTCATGCCACGAGGGATCGCGGCCAACCCGGACGACCTGTACGACTTCTGGTATCGACCGAACGTCTCACCGCCGCAGACTTACGCGAAATGGGCAGCCGTCATTCAGGCGTTCGCGCGGCATCTGGTCGCGCGTTACGGGATCGATGAAGTGTCGAAATGGTACTTCGAGGTCTGGAACGAGCCGAACGAGAACTTTCGGGGCAGCTGGTGGCGGCAGCAGACGTATTTCGATCTTTATGACTCGACTGCGCGGGCGCTGAAGGCCGTGAGCCCGCGCCTCAGGGTCGGCGGGCCCTCGACCTCGCAGGGGGCGTGGCTCGTGCCCTTCCTCAAGCATGTCGCGGCGCACCACGTGCCGATCGATTTCGTCTCGACGCACGCTTACGCCGACGATGCAACCGTGGGGCTCTTCGGCAGCGATCGGCCGGTGCCGTACGATGACCGGGTCTGCCTCGCCGTCAAGCGCATGCGCCGGGCGATCGCCAGCTCAGCGCTGCCGAGCCTGCCGCTTTACCTCACCGAGTGGAGCGTGATGGGCGCGGATAGCGCGCGCGATACGACCTACGTGGGGCCCGGAGTCGCGGACACGATCCGCGAATGCGACGGCAGCCTGCAAATGATGTCGTTCTGGACATTCTCCGACGTTTTCGAGGAGGACGGACCGAGCCGCGGCCCGTTGACGGGCAGTTTCGGCCTGCGCGCCTACGGCGGGATCAACAAGCCGAGCTACTACGATTTCGCGCTGCTGCACCAGCTGGGCGATGAGCGCCTCGACAATCCCGCGGACGATGCCATCGTCACGCGAACCGCGAAGGGGGGACTTGCGATCGCGCTGTGGAATCTCGTCGATCCGGGAGTGAAGGGGACTTCCAAGACGTTGCGGCTCGAGATCCGTGGCGTGCCCGCCGATGCGCCGCTCGCGATCGAGCGTGTCGACGATCAGCATGGCAACGTGCTGCCCGTCTACCGCTCGATGGGCAGTCCGCGCTATCCGACGCCGGAGCAAGTCGCGCGAATGAACGCCGCGACCGCACTGCCGCCGGCGCAGGTCATGCACCTGCGCCGCGGTGAGCTCACCCTGACCCTCGAGCCCGACGCGCTCCTCCTCGTGACGGTGACTCCGAATGCCTCGCGCGTGCAGTAGGTCGGGTGTGCAAGCGCGCAGCGTGAAGGTGAAGGCGCATGCGCTGGGCGTTGCTGCCGCCAGCATGCTTCTAGCGCTCGCCGGTTGCCGCAGCGCCGCCGCCAGGGACCTGCCGACGGCGGGGGTGAGCGCGCAAAATGCCGTGAATCCGTTGCCCAAGGCGACGGTGCTCGATCTGGCCGATCACCCCAAGCGGATGTTGGCGGACATCGAGCGGCGCACTTTCGAGTACTTCTGGGAGACGACCGATCCTGCCACCGGCCTCTCTCCCGATCGCTGGCCGACGTCGAGCCCCTCGAGCATCGCGGCCGACGGGTTTGCGCTCACCGCCGATGTGATCGGGGCCTACCGCGGCTATGTGAGCCGCGAAGCGGCCGCCGAGCGAGCGCGCACCACACTGGCGTTTCTCGCCAGCCGACCCCAGGGGCCGGGGGCCGTGGGATACGCCGGATACCACGGGTTCTTCTACCACTTCCTCGACATGAAGACCGGTGTCCGCTATGAGGATAGGGAGCTGTCGACGATCGACACCGCGCTCCTCATGGCGGGCGTGCTCACGGCCGAGAGCTATTTCAACCGCGATACGGCCGTGGAGCGCAGCCTGCGGCAGCTCGCCGATCGGCTGTACCTCAACGTGGACTGGCGATGGAGCGAGAAAGGCGATCCCCGGGTACGCATGGCATGGCTGCCTGAAACCGGCTTCGACCCCATGACCTGGGACGGATATAACGAAGGGTCGCTGATCTACATCCTCGGCATGGGATCGCCGACCCATGCCTTACAAAGGGACGCGTGGGACGCGTGGAGCGCCACCGATCCCCAGTATTGGAAGAGCATGGACGGTCAGACCTTCCTCACCTTCGGGCCCCAGTTCGCCCATCAATACACCGCGATCTGGGTCGACTTCCGCGGGATTACCTCGGGCTTCATGGCCATTCACCACACCGACTTCTTCGAGAACGGCGAGCGGGCGACGTTCGCGCAGCAGCGCTTTGCCATGGACAACCCCCACCACTGGGCCGGTTACAACAAGGATATCTGGGGACTGACGGCCTGCGATGGCCCGGGCGACGTGCTCGCTCCCTATCATGGGCACCGGCGGGAATTCCATTCCTACGCCGCCCGCGGCATCACGAGTGACGATGTCGACGATGGCACGCTCGCGCCGACGGCCATGGTCGCATCGCTTCCTTTCGCGCCCACGATCGTGACCGACTCCGTGGTCGCGCTGATGCGTAAGTACGGCGACATCATCTACACGCGCTACGGCTTTCTCGATTCCTTCAATCCGAGCTTCACCGATGCGGCGCTCGCCGAGCTCGGGCACGTGATCCCGGGCCGCGGCTGGGTGGATGGCGATTTCATCGGGATCGATCAGGGCCCGATCCTCGCCATGATCGAGAACCAGCGGAGCGGCCTCATCTGGAAGCTCCTGCGCGGCAATCCCTACATCCGTGCCGGCCTCCTGCGGGCGGGATTCGTCGACGGGTGGCTGGATCACGCCAAAGCACCGGCACCTGCGCGAGAGCTCCAAACCCATCGGCCCGACTCGCCCGCTTCATCGCCAGGTGCATCATGAGATCCTGGCTCGCGATGATGGCGGCGCTCGCGCTCGCCTCCGGCGCGGGTGCTGCGGCGCCGGGCGCAGAAGCCACGGCAGCGCCGATATCGGGAGCCCAGCCGCTCACCCTCGCGCGCGGCGCGGTCATCGCGACCGGCAATGATTGGATTGCGCTGCCCGAAATCCGCGCGAGCGATGGGGCGATCGTCACCTTCAACGCTCTCTCGATGCGCGATCGGGGACTGCTGCAGGTGCAGGGAACGCCGACCGTCCGTCCCGCGGCGGCGCCTGTCGATGATCTCGTCCCGGCGGTGGCTCCGCAACTCACCGTCGATGGCCGGCCCGTGCGGATGAGCATCACCCACTGGCAACTGATCGATGACTGGATCCCGATCGCGACCGCTCGCGCGGGAGGCATCCGCCTGCAAATCACCTACGCGACCCCGCCCCATACGCGAACCGCATTGCTGCGCATGACCCTCACGAATGACGATCGCATGGCGCATCGCGTGCGGTTCGGTCTCGCCGTCCATTGGGGCGGCCTGGCGCGCGTGACGTACGTCCCGGCGATGATCCGCGGCGAGACCCTGCAGGCACCCGCGGCCTGGACTCCCAACACTCAAGTGTTCAGCTTTCTCGAGAATGAGACCGCGTTCGCCTGGGCTCTGGGATACCCCGACTGCAGGAAGACTTCGCGCCAGGGTCATGCCTTCGAGGCATTCTGCGCCGCGAAGCTCGGGCCGCACGAGAGCCGACAGGCGAACTTCATCCTCTCGATCGGCCTCGATGAATTCAGCGCTGCCTACGCCGAGCACGTGCTCGCTGCGCAATTGGGCTTCTGGGGCGATGCCACTGTCATCGGCCGCGAGCGGGCCTGGATCGCGCCGCGGCTGCGCACGACAGGCAATGCGGCGCTCGATGAGCTGATGAACCGGAACCTCCTCTTCTCATCGTTCTTCGCCTGGGGGAAGACTCTCGATACCGAGCAATTGGTCGGCGTGACCTCGCGATCACCGCGCTATTACGTCTCCGCGGCTTATTGGGACCGCGATGCGATGCTCTGGAGCTTCCCGGCGCTGCTTGCAACCGACCCGGAGCGCGCGCGACAGGCCCTCGATGTCGCCTATGGCATCCAGCTGCGCGATGCCGGCACTCACAGCCGCTTCATCGACGGCATGACCCTGGAGCCGGGTTTCGAGCTCGATGAGAGCGTCGCGCCGATCATCGCCCTGGCGGAATACTGGCGGCGGACCCGCGACCACTCCTATCTCGCGGAGCGAAAATCCGGCCTGCAGCGGCTGCTTGCGCAGCTTGCGGCTCATCGGGGGACCGAGGGACTTTACTGGACCGAGCAGGACTCGCAGGACGAGAATCGCCAGGAGGTCTATGAGACGTACGACAACGCGCTGGTCTGGCGCGCGCTCGAGGACGCCTCGGACCTCTATCAGGCGCTGGGTGATGCCGCTCGCGCTACCAGCATGCTGAGGGAAGCTGCCGCCCTGCACGCCGCGGTGATGAAGTGGCTCGTGGCTCGGGGGGCGCCAGGGGCATCCGGTCCGATCTTCGCCTTCGGATGGCGCGGGACGCATTACACGTTCGATGACGTACCGCCCGGGTCGATCCTGAAGCTCCCGATCCTGGGCTTCATCCCCGAGAGCGATCCGGTTTTCCGCCGCACCTACGAGTGGCTGCACTCGAAGAACTTCAAATACTCCTTCGCCGGCGAGCCGTATGGGCTGCCGGGCAGCTATCGGCTGCCGGAAACCACCTGCTGGTCGATCGCCGATCACCTGAGACTCGAGGAGGGGCGGGCGATCGCCCTCAAGATCCTGCTGGCGAGCCCCTGGGATGGCGGAATCATCTCGGAGCAGGTGGATCCTAAGACCGCCAAGAGCATCCCCGGCGGCGGGGCGTTCGCCACCGCGGCAGGTTATATCGGCGCGGCGATCTGCGATGAGTATTGCCGACCCCGCCCCGAGCAGCCAGCGGCGACCGGACGGGACTTCGCGCCGCGGAGCAATGATTGACCATACAAACACATCCTGCGGAGGCGGCGACGGCATGATCCGGGTATTGGGTTGGACCTGCATTCTCCTCATCCTTTCAGCCTTTGGCTCCGGGCGCGCCGCTACTCGCGCGCCCGAGACTCAGGTTGAGACTCCGGTTGAGCATCTGACGATCGACGCCCACGCGCCGGGTCGGCCCTTCGCCCATTTCTGGGAAAGCATGTTCGGCTCCGGTCACGCGGTGCTCGTGCTGCGCGCGAACTACCAGCGTGACCTGACCATGATGCGCTCGGGCACGGCCATGGGTTACGTGCGCTTTCATGGCGTGTTGGACGATGAGGTCGGCCTCGTCGAAGAGCATGCGGCCCTCTTCTATAACAGGCGTTCCAAAGGCGAGTCGCCCTACAACTTCTCGTACGTCGATCAGATCTATGACGCCTTGCTGGCCCATGGCGTGCGCCCGTTCGTGGAGCTTGGCTTCATGCCCGAGCGGCTCGCCGCCAATCCGCACAAGCTCTTCGGGTTCTGGTATCACCCGAACGTCTCCCCGCCCCGCAGCTACGCGGCCTGGGACGACATGATCCGCGCCCTGGCGAGACACCTGATTGACCGCTACGGGATCGATGAGGTGTCGCAATGGTATTTCGAGGTCTGGAACGAGCCGAACCTGGATTTCTGGGGGGGCGTTCCCAAGCAGCGCACCTACTTCACGCTCTATGACCACACGGCGCGGGCGTTGAAGAGCGTCGATGCCCGCTTGCGGGTGGGCGGGCCCGCGACCGCCCAAGCGGCCTGGGTGAGCGCGTTCCTGGCCCATGCGGCCAAGGTCAAGGCGCCCGTCGATTTCGTCAGCACCCATGTCTACGCCAACGACAGCGCCGAGAACGTCTTCAAGACCCACGAGAGGATCGGCCGGCAGACGATGGTCTGCCGCGCGGTGCGCAAGGTTCACGCAGAGATCGAGCATTCGCCGGAGCCCCGCCTGCCGCTCATCTTCTCCGAATACAACGCGAGCTACGCCAACGAGCCCGACGTGACCGACACGCCCTACATGGGCCCCTGGCTGGCGACGACCATCGCTCAGTGCGACGGTCTGGTGCAGGCGATGAGCTACTGGACGTTCTCGGACGTCTTCGAGGAGGGCGGCGTCGTCCGTACGCCGTTTTACGGCGGATTCGGCCTGATCGCCGAGGACGACATCCCCAAGGCGGCATTCAATGCTTTCCTGCTGCTTCACAAACTCGGGGACGTGAGACTCGAGCCGAGCGCGCCCTCGGCGCTGATCACGCGCACCCCGAAGGGCGATCTCGCGATCGCGCTCTGGAACTACGCGCCGCCCGACGGCACCGGCCCGCGCTACGTGCCGCCGCCCGCCACGCGGCCGCTGCGCACTTTCGACATCGGCATCGAGGGAGTCCCTGCCGCCGCGCTCGCAACGCTCTGGCGTGTCGACGATCGACACGGCAACGTGCTCAAGACCTACGATGCGATGGGGCGTCCGAGGTGGCCCACGCCGGCGCAGATCGCCAAGCTCAGAGCGGCAGGGCAGCTCGAGCCACCGGAGCGTGTCCGATTACGCGACGGACGCATCCGGGTCGCGGTGCCGCAGCACGGACTTGTCCTCATGCAGGTCGACGCCCGATGATGTCCCGCCGTCTCGCTCTCGTCCCCATCGTCCTGCTCTGCTCCGCCAATGCGTTTGCGCAGAGCTCTCCCGCAGCCTGTGCGCCGGGACCGGGCCAGGGAGGCAAGGGCGACTGGGCCTTCTTCGCCCGCTATCGCGAGGAGAATGCATCCTTGAAGGCGGATCGTTCACGAGTCGTCTTCATGGGTGATTCCATCACCGAAGCGTGGGCCAAGGAGCCCTTTTTCACCGGCAATCCTCACTACGTCGGCCGAGGAATCGGCGGCCAGACGGCGCTGCAGATGCTGGTGCGCTTCCGGGCCGATGTGATCGCGCTCAAGCCCCGGCTGGTTCACATCATGGCCGGCACGAACGATGTGGCCGAGAACGAGGGACCCGAGAGTGACGCTGAGATCGAAGGCGCCATTCAATCGATGGTCGAGTTGGCCGTGGCGAGTCACATCAGGGTTCTGCTCGCATCGATTCCTCCAGCCGCCGATTTCCCATGGCATCCGGGCCTCGAGCCCGTCCCCCGGATTCGGCGCCTGAATGAATGGATCGAGTCCTATGCCAAACACGCGGGTGTCGGGTATGTGGATTATTGGCCGGCACTCGCGACCCGAGCCGGGGCCATGAAGCCCGCTCTGTCGCTGGATGGCGTGCACCCGAGCTCCAAAGGCTATGCGGCGATGGCACCGCTCGCTCGGGCTGCGATCGAGTCCGCTCTGGGGAGAGAATAGCCCGGGCGCTGCCATGAAGCGCGCGACAGGAGGCTGAGCCACATGTCCAATCCCGTGCGTGAGTGGCACAAGGTCGATGGGCAGACCTTTCGCGAGCGTATATTTCCAGAGCATCGACCCGCGGTCATGCGGGGTCTCGTGGCTTCCTGGCCGGTGGTGAGCGAAGGTCAGCGCTCGCCACAGGCGACGGCGGATTACCTACTGAGTCTGCCACAAGGCGGTCCGCTGCCGCTCATCACCGCCCCGCCAGCCATCAAGGGTCGACTCTTCTATCGGGAAGATCTGCGCAGCGCCAATTTCGAGCGCCGCCCGGCACCGCTTGCAACCGGTCTTCAGGCCCTGCTGGCGCATCTCACCGATCCGGAGCCGCCGGCCATTTTCATGGAATCCGCGCCGCTGCCCGAGTGTCTGCCCACCTTCACGAGCTTGCACCGGCTGGAGCTGCTCGATCCGGCGATCGTGCCGAGAATCTGGATCGGCAACCGGATCACGGTGCAGACCCACTACGACTTCTACAGCAATATCGCCTGTGTGGTAGCGGGCCGCCGCCGCTTCACCTTGTTTCCGCCCGAGCAGTTGCCGAACCTATACCCGGGTCCAATGGACGTCACGCTGGCCGGCGTGCCGGTCAGCATGGTCAAGCTCGAGGATCCTGACTATGTCCGCTATCCGCGATTTCGGCTCGCGCTCGAGCACGCCCAGGTGGTCGAGCTCGAGCCCGGCGATGCCTTGTTCATTCCGTACGCCTGGTGGCATCGCGTCGAGTCACTGACCGCATTCAACGCGCTGGTGAATTACTGGTGGAACGACAACAAATTCCCTCTCTCACCCCTCGATAGCCTCCTGCACGCCATATTCGCGCTGCGCGAGCTGCCGCTCGAGCAGCGCGCCGTGTGGCGAAATCTGTTCGATTACTATGTGTTTCAGACGAGCGGCGATCCTCTGGCGCATCTGGCGCCGGAGTTTCGCGGTCTCATGGGTGAGCGCGGCGAGCAGGCGCTGCGCACCGTGCGAGCGCTCATCGTGCGATCCTTGAGCGGCTCCTGAAAGGCAGCCGGCCCGCTCCGTGATGAAGAGAAGCCAACTCAGAGCGCATCGGCGGGTCGCCGAGGGGCTCGTCCTGCTCGCCTTGCTCGCCGCCGGTCTCGCGTGGGATCGTCCCGCCAGCGCGCAATCCGACTATTACCGACACGTGGTGTTCGACAACAGCCGGCAGCTCGATCTCTATTACTGGAGTAGCGCCGATGAGAGTGGGCCGAGCCGGTTGCAATCGATCGATCATCATCTCCCGGTCGAATCCAAAATCCACCACACCCCGCCCAACGCCCTGGCTCTCGAGTGGCAATCGCGCCCCGGAGGGAGCTGGGATGCGTGGATCAAGCTGGTCGACTTTCCGAATCGCTATCCGGCGCTGACCGGGCATTTTCTTTACTTCTGGATATATGCGCCGCAGGCGATTGCGGCTGCCGACCTGCCCGGGGTGATCCTGTCGGACAACCGGAGCGGCCTACAGGTGGCCACCGAGCCCGGACGGTTCACGGTCGAGGAGCCGCTTGCCGCCTACACCGGCGATCTGCCGGCGGCTCGCTGGGTCGAGGTGCGCATCCCGCTGGCCAAGCTTCGTTCGGCCTCGGTGTATCCCTTTCATCCGGAGCACCTGCAGAGCCTCATCTTCCACCAGCGTCGTGCCGATGCAATCCGGCACGTACTCATCGTCGATGACGTGCGTGTGGGCGATGAGCCCGCGCAGGGCGCCGATTCCGACCTGACCGCACCCGATGAGCTGACCGCGCACGGCTTCGATCGGCACGTCGCGCTTCACTGGCGCGAAGCCGCGCACGATCGCGCCAATTACTTTCTCATCTATCGCTCGCTCGACGGCCGGCCCTTCCAGGCGATCGGCATTCAGCGCCCCGGCGTCGATCGCTACTCGGATTTCATCGGCCGCTCGGGCGTTCGCGCGCGCTATCGGGTAGCCGCGGCCGATTGGGCGGGCGGCGTTTCCGCGCCATCGGACACCGTCACCGCGAGCACGCGCGCGATGAGCGATGATGAGCTACTGACCATGCTGCAAAAGGAGGCATTCCTCTACTACTGGGACGCCTCGGGCAAGCACTCCGGCATGGCGCACGAGAACGTTCCCGGCGATGATCGCATCGTCGCGACCGGCGCCACCGGCTTCGGCATCATCGCTTTGGTGGTGGCCGTGCACCGGCATTTCATCAGCCGCGACCAGGGCCTCGAGCGCCTGGAGAAGATCCTGACGTTCCTCGAGCACGCGCCGCGCTATCACGGCGCCTGGTCTCACTACATGAACGATGAGACCGGCAAGACCATGCCGCTCTTCGGCCTGTACGATAACGGCGGCGATCTGGTCGAAACCGCGTTCCTGATGCAGGGTCTGCTCACGGCGCGCGGCTATTTCAATCGCGACGATCAGCGCGAGAAGACCTTGCGGCAGCGAATCACGGCACTCTGGCGGGGCGTGGAGTGGGATTGGTACCGCAGCTCGCCGCAGAGCCCGTTTCTCTACTGGCACTGGTCGCCGCAGTGGGGATTTCAGATCCACCATCCGCTCATCGGCTTCAACGAGACGATGGCGGTGTATCTGCTCGCGATCGCCTCACCGACGCACCCGGTGCCGGCGAGCATGTATTACAGCGGCTGGGCCAGCCAGAGCCTGCGGGCCCAGCAATACCGCGAAGGGTGGTCCGGCAGCACCGCAGGGAAGCTCTATGCCAACGGCAAGAGGTATTTCGGCATCAAGCTCGATGTGGGCGTGGGCAGCGGCGGTCCCTTGTTCTTCACTCATTACTCCTTCATGGGCTTCGATCCGCACGCCCTGCACGATCGCTACACCTCGTCCTATTTCGACAACAACCGCCGCATCGCCGAGATCAACCGCGCCTGGTGCATCGCGAACCCGAAGCACTTCGCGGGCTATGGCCCCGATGCGTGGGGATTGACCGCGAGCTACGGCTTCGATGGCTACTCGACGCCGGCACCCGATGCGACGAACGACGAGGGAACGCTGACGCTCACCGGCGCGCTCGCCTCATTTCCCTACACGCCGAAGGCGTCGATGGCCGCCCTCAAGCACTATTATCGCGATCTCGGCGCCGAGCTATGGGGAATCTACGGACCGCGCGACAACTACAATCCGAGCCAGCACTGGGTCGCGCCCCACTACATGGGCCTCAATCAGGGACCGATCGTCGCCATGGTGGAGAACTATCGCTCGGGACTGCCGTGGCGAGCGTTCATGTCGAACCCGGAGATCGGCGCGATGCTGAAGCGGCTCGAGCAGTCAACCAGCCGCCGCTGAAACCCGCCCGGCGCAGGCCTTGCACGATGTTCGAATTGCGCCGGCTCAGGCTCCAGATGAGCCCTGAGCGGTAGTTCTCCAGCATCGCGAGCGCCGCCCCGGTATCGATGGCGACATAGTCGTGGTCGAACCAACCCTGCTTGCCGAAGCTCGGGTTGAATGCGTCCACGAAGCCGTAGCGGCCGTAAATGCGCGCGCCGAATCGACTCCTCAGGGCCGCGATCGCCGCTTCGACCTGTTGTGGCGCGAAGGGTAGGGCCGCCACCACGGCCAACGGCGCCAGGGTGCCGTCATCCGGCGCATCGGCCTCATCGCCCCGCGCCTGGTAGCCAAAGAACGTTCGAGCGGCGCCGTCCACGTCCATGCGCTCATCGCCCGGCCCGTCGCTCGCCGAGATGCCCCAGACATTCGCGCCGTAGTCGCGCCAATGATTCGGATCCTCGATGGCGTAGCGGCGCTGCGCGAGCACCGCGCGGCGGCTGTTGATGAAATAGTCGATACCGTGCGCCCGCATGAAAGGATCCGCGATCCCGCGAAAGTCGATCCAGACTTCCGAGAACTCGTGTCCGAAGAGCGGACCGAAGCCGAGGTATTGATAGCCCTGATGGACTCCCCACGTGCGCGCGTACCCCGCGGTGTAGGCGCTCCAGGCGGCGGGCGGCAGCGGATGGCTGCGCGAGCCGATCGCGAGGACGTACATCAGCATCGCCTCGTTGTAGCCGACCCAGTCGTAGTCGGCGAAACCCCGGTGCGGTCCCCAATCCATCGCGATCGCGGGCGCCCGCGGCGCGGCCCACCGCCAGTCGGCACGATCGAGGAGCTGCTGTGCGAGCGCGCGCAGCTGCCGCTCCGGCGCCGACGAACCGTCGAAATAGCTCTCCGCCGTGACCATGCCGGCGAAAAGCAATGCGCTGTCCATGGGAGAGACATCGCTATCCCATGTCGGTCGCAAGGTCTTCAGGTCGATGAAGTGATAGAAAAAGCCATGCTCAGCCGGCGCTCGAGACAACGTGCGCAGCATCTTGAGAGAGCGCGCGAGCGCCGCGGCTCGAGGAACGTAGTGCCGCTCTGCGCCAATGACATACGCGGTGAGGCCGAAACCCAGGCCGGCGATGCTCGAGTAGGAGGAGCTCGGCACGCGATCGGGTATGAGACCGGTCTGCCGATCGACGTTCTCCCAAAAATAATCGAACATCGGCCGCTCGAGGCCGGCGAGGGCGGCCGCGGCGGGTGAAGCTGCCGCGGCGGCGCAATCGCCTGCCGGAAGGAGAAGCGCGCCCAGGAGGCAGAGCGCCGCGCCGGAAAGCCAGCCGGCGCCTCGCCACCTGCCCGTCAACGACAATCTCTCTTGTGATCGCTCAAGCCGCCGCGCCTGGGTTGGACGTAAATCGGTGCGGTGACTAGTATAGTTACCGTCCTCTCGAAGCGTCAATCGCGCGGCCGCGATGGCGACCTAACACCAACACGTGGCGAGGGCCATGGCGAGAAAAGGATGCGCTGCGCGAACTGCTTGAGCTCCGCCATCGTTGCCGCGGCTCTGATGCTGACGCGAATGACGGCGGCGCAACCCCTCATCCGGGTGCCGCTCGATCCGCGAGCGACCGGCCGTCCATTCCCGCACTTCTGGGAGCAGATATTCGGCTCCGGTCATGCGCTGCTGGCACTGCGCGCCGGGTATCGGCGGGATCTACGCCTGGTGAAGGCGGTGACCGATTTCCGCTACGTGCGCTTCCACGGCATCCTCGACGATGAGGTCGGGGTGTATGACGGTGAGGCCCACGGCCGGCCGCTTTATAACTTCACCTACGTCGATCAGATCTATGACGGGCTGCTCGCTGGCGGCGTACGCCCGTTCGTCGAGCTCAGCTTCATGCCGCGGCAGCTCGCCGCGAAGCCGATGCGTCACTGGTTCTCCTACCACCCGCTCGTGTCGCCGCCGAGGAGCTACCGCCGCTGGGACGCGCTCATCCGGGCATTCATCCTGCATCTCGAGCGGCGCTACGGCGCGACTGAAGTGCGTCAGTGGTATTTCGAGGTGTGGAACGAGCCCAACCTCGACTTCTGGACCGGCGTGCCGAAGCAGGCGAGCTACTGGCAGCTCTACGATCACACCGCGCGAGCGGTGAAATCGGTCGATGCGCGCCTGCGCGTCGGCGGCCCGGCAACCGCGCAGACGGCGTGGATCGGCGCCTTTCTGCAGCACGCCGCGCGCGAGGGGGTGCCGGTCGATTTCGTGTCGACTCACGTCTACGCCACCGACACCTCGCTCGATGTCTTTGGTCATCCGGGGCTCATTCCTCGGGATGAGATGGTGTGCCGCGCCGTGCGCAAGGTCCATGATGAGATTCTCGCAAGTGCCACCCCTCACGTGCCGCTCATCGTGAGCGAGTACAACGCCGCCACCTATGCGAACGGCCGCGGGCTCACCGATAGCCTCTACATGGGCCCGTGGCTCGCGCAGACGGCCAGCGAGTGCGACGGGCTGACGCGCATGATGGCCTACTGGACTTTCTCGGACGTGTTCGAGGAGCGGGGAGTTCCCGAGCGTCCGTTGTGGGGCGGCTTTGGCCTCCTCACCATCGGCTCGGTGCCGAAGCCCGCTTATAACGCCCTCGCCATGCTGCACCAGCTCGGCGAGGTGCGCTTACCGGATGCGCAGCCGGGCGTCCTCGTCACGCGAAAACGGGACGGGGATCTGGCGGTCGCGCTCTGGAATCCATTCATCGACGGCGAGCAGCGGGGCGCTCGTACCTTCGTCTTGCGGCTGACCGGGGCGCCATTCGCGCGGCGCGCTACGGTACAGATCCTGGATGGGGCGCGGGGAGATCTGCACGCGGCGTACCGGCAGATGGGCGCACCCCGCTACCCGACGGCGGCGCAGTACCGGCAGTTGCGCAAGGCGGCTCGACTGCCGCCCGCGTGGCAGGTGATGGTCAAAGGCGGCGAAGTGCGGGTGAGAGTGCCGCCAAGCGCTCTGGCGCTCGTCATTTTGCACCGAGATCGATCGCCGGCGTCCTCGGTGAGGAATGGACGGTAAAACTCCCACCGTTCGGCGCCAGGTCGAAATTGCCCTCCATGACCGATCGCAGCCAATCGAATGTGGCCAAAGCACCGCCAAAGGAGTACACGTGCGGCTGCACGAGGTGCGAACCGGCATGACCGGCACAACCGCCGAGGAGGCCCACCAACATCTCCTCGGGTCCCAACGCGAAGCCGCTCAGGCGCTTCAGCGCATCGATGTTCCTCATGAGCAAACTCATCGACGTGCCAATGCCGCACTGGATGGCGAATTTGAGCAGCTTTGCGGGAGCGGTGGGCCCGGCCACCCCGACATGGACCGGCAGCGAGATCCCTTCGCGCGTGAGCCTGCGGTCCCAGGCGCAGATGCTCGCGGGTTCGAATCCGAACTGACTCACGATGTGCACGGCGAGCCCTGAGCGGGCGGCAAATTCCTGCTTGCGATGCAGCGCCGAGAAGAGCTCCGCCTCCCCGACGGCGCGGTGGCCCTCAGGATGACCGGCGACGCCGATGCGCCTCAGCCCGGACGCCTCCAAAGCCCCGGTGGCGATGACCTCCAGAGTGCTCTTGAAAGGCCCGAGCGGCCGATCGAGATCACCGGCGACCAGCAGTACCTGCTCAATCCCCTGCGCGCGCAGGCGCGCGAGCGCATCCCGCAGGGTCCGCTCGCTCGCCAGCCTGCGGGCCACCAGGTGCGGCGAGGCCGCGAAGCCGAGCGACTGCACCTTGACCGCGACTCGCACCACGTCCTCGACCGAGCATCGCGGAGTGTGGGCGACATAGATCGGCATGCCCGCGGGCAATCGCTGCGCCAGCCCATCGAGCAGCTTCTCGTCGTGGGGCGATATCTCCGTCGAGGCGCGGCGCGCGAAGGCGATGATGGCGCGCTTGAGCTCGCCCAGGCGGTCCTGGGTCGCGGCGGCGGAGTCATCGAATTGCGGATTCATCGGCTTCAAACGTTAGCGGGTCGGCCGCGGATGCAGAAGTCGAAAAACGCGATAGCAGCCATCGAGAAAGAGAATAGTCAGGCCACCGGCCCCGGAGCTTGTCCGTCAGAGTTGGTTATGATAAATAACCATCGGACCATCCCGTCGCGAGGTACAGGTGAGCGCTGACACTGCCCGCGCCAAAGCCGCGCGCTCGCTTACGGTCAGATCCGCGCCGACGTCCGCGGGCGCAGTCGATCTCGGCCCCCTCGATGGGTTCGTCGGTTACCGGCTGCGCCGCGCCCAGCTGGCGGTGCTCGCCGGATTCGAATTCGCGCTGCGCGAGACCGGCTTGTCTCCGGGCCAGCTCTCGGTGCTGCTGGTGATTTCCTGCAACCCGGGAATGACGCAGTCGGAGGTCTGCGCGGCGCTCGGCATCCGGCGGGCGAATTTCACGCCGTTGCTGCACGAGCTCGAGGCGCGGGGTCTCGCCATACGCGAGGTGCTGCCGGCGGATCGGCGCTCGAATACCCTGAGGATGACTCCCCTCGGGCGGGATGTGCTCTCGCGGGCGTTGGCGCTGCACGAGCGGCTCGAGAGGAGGATCACGAATTCCCTGGGCGCGGCAGGCCGCTCGCAGCTCCTCCATCTGCTGCGCAAGCTCGAGAGCGTCTGATCAGCGACCGTGCGCGCATCATCCAAAGGAGCCGTATCGCGATGAGCCGGGAAATCGTCTCCTTGTCCCAGAAGGACGACATCGCCGTCGTCACGATCTGCAATCCGCCCGTCAACGTCATCAGCGCGGCGGTGCGAGCGGGATTGACGGCGGCGCTGACCACACTCGCTTCCACCACCCATCTGCGCGCCGCCGTCCTCGCTGCCGAGGGCAGCACCTTCTGCTCGGGCGCCGACATCGGGGAATTCTCCGGGCCTGCGCGGGAGGCGGAGTACCGTGATCTCTTTAGACGCCTCGAGCAGTCCCCGATCCCGATCGTCGCAGCCCTGCATGGGACCGTGCTCGGCGGGGGTCTCGAGCTGGCGTTGGCCTGCCACTACCGGATCGCCGCCCCCGGAACTCGCCTGGGACTTCCGGAACTGACGCTCGGCATCATCCCCGGTGCCGGGGGCACGCAGCGCATGCCGCGCCTGATCGGCGTCGAGAAGACGCTCGAGCTGCTCTTCAGCGGACGCCCGGTGGATGCGGCACAGGCGCTCGAGTTGGGTTTCATCGATCGGATCAGCGAGGGCCCCTTGAGCGAAGCAGCGCTCGCCTACACCCGATCCCTGCTCGCGCAAGGCAAGGGGCCGCGGCGCACCTGCGATCGCCGGGTGGATCCCGCGACCGCCACCCCCGAAATAGTGGAGCGCCTGAAAGAGCAAGCCCAACGGCAGTTCCCGCACCGCGTTGCGCCTCTGAGCGCGATCGAAGCGGTCACCTCCTCCCTCACCCACCCGTTCGAGGAGGGACTTCTCCTCGAGGAACACATCGCCAACCGCTCCAAGGCAACGACCGAGGCGAAAGCGCTGATCCACGTGTTCTTCGCGGAGCGCGAGGCCCGCAAGATCCCCGGCCTCGAGCCCGCCGCGCCGCGGGTGATCCGGCGCGCCGGCGTCATCGGCGCAGGCACCATGGGCGGCGGCATCGCCATCTGCTTCGCCAACGCCGGGATTCCGGTGACGCTGCTCGATGTGAGCGATGAGGCCCTGGCGCGCGGACAGCAGGCGATTGCCGCCGCGTATGCCTCGATGGTGAAACGTGGACGTATCAGCGAGCAGGAGAGGGACCAGCGTGTTGGCCTGATCAGTGGCTCATCGAGCTACGAGGCTCTCCACGATGCCGATGTCATCGTGGAAGCGGTGTTCGAGAAGATGGACCTCAAGAAGCGGATCTTTTCGCGCCTGGATGAGATCGCCAAGCCGGGCGCCATCCTGGCGACCAATACCTCGACCCTGGACATCGACGAGATCGCGGCTGCGACCCGTCGGCCATCGGAGGTCATCGGCCTGCACTTCTTCTCCCCCGCGAACGTCATGCCCCTGCTCGAGGTGGTCCGCACCGACAAGACCTCCGCGCAGACCCTTGCCGCGGCGTTCGATGTCGCGAAACTGCTGCGCAAGACTCCCGTCCTCTCCAGGGTCTGCTACGGATTCATCGGCAACCGCATGATGGAAGGCTATGCGCGCGAGGCCCAGCGCATGGTTCTCGAGGGTGCGACACCCCGCGAGGTCGACTCCGCGCTGGAGAATTTCGGGATGGCCATGGGCATATTGGCGGTGTTCGACATGGCCGGGATCGACGTCGGCGTGAGCGTGCACCAATCGAATGCCGCGAAGTACCCGCCCGACCCGACGTACTACCAGGCCGATATCGCCCTCTGCTCGGCCGGCCGGCTCGGCCAGAAGAGCGGCAAGGGATACTACCGCTACGTTCCCGGGGATCGCGCGCGCTACGACGATCCGCAAGCGATCGCGATCCTCAGGGATCACGCCACTCGGCTCGCGGTTCCGCAACGGGAGCACAGCGAGGAGGAAATCATCGAGCGCTGCCTCTATCCGCTGATGAACGAGGGCTTGCGCATTCTCGAGGAGGGCGTGGCGCTGCGCGCGAGCGACATCGACGTCGTCTGGACCTCGGGCTACGGCTTCCCGAGGTACCGCGGTGGTCCCATGTTCTACGCCGACAGCATCGGCCTCAAAACCCTCTACGAGGGCATGCTCAAGTACCGCGAGCAATTCGGCCCGATGCACTGGCAGCCGGCGTCGCTGTTGCGGCGGCTCGTCGAGGAGGGACGCACGCTGGCTGACTGGAGCCGGGTTGGAGAGTACGCTTAACAGCTGCGAGTCATGCCATGAACGTACGGGATCTCGTCGCCATCGATGTTCACACGCACGCCGAGGTATCGTGTCGCCAGCCCGTGGACGAGGTGTGGAAGGAATACGAGGAGGCGGCATCGGCGTACTTCAAATCCGGCAAACGCCCCACCATCGCCGAGACGATCGTCTACTACCGCGAGCGACGCATCGGCCTGGTGATGTTCACGGTGGATTCCGAGAGCGAGATCGGCGCTCGCCGGATTGCGAACGAGGAGGTCGCCGAGGCGGCCCGGGACAACAGCGACATCATGGTCGCGTTCGCGAGCATCGATCCGCACAAGGGGAAATTCGGCGTGCGCGAGGCCCGACGGCTGCTCAAGGAGTACGACATCAAGGGATTCAAGTTCCATCCGACGACGCAGGGGTTCTTCCCGAACGACCGGATGGCCTATCCGCTCTACGAGGTCATCGCCGAGCACAAATTGCCCGCCATCTTCCACAGCGGCCATTCGGGCATCGGCACCGGCATGGCGGGCGGTGGCGGGTTGCGCCTGAAATACTCGAACCCCATTCACCTCGACGATGTCGCGGTGGATTTCCCCGACATGACGGTCATCATCGCCCATCCCTCCTGGCCGTGGCAGGACGAGGCCTTGTCGGTCTGCCTGCACAAGCCCAACGTCTACATCGATCTGTCGGGCTGGTCGCCGAAGTACTTCCCGCCGCAGCTCATCCGGTATGCCAACTCGCAGCTCAAGCACAAGATGCTGTTCGGCTCGGACTTCCCCCTGATCAGCCCTGATCGCTGGATCGGTGACTTCAAGGACGCCGGTTTCAAGCCCGAGGTACACCCGTTGATCCTCAAGGAGAACGCGGTAGCGGCGTTGCGCCTCGGGTGAGAACACGGGATCTGCGATGTTGAATTTCGCTCGCATCCAAAGCGGTATCTGCGGCGCTGCGCGCGGTTGCCGCCGGGAGGTTGGGTCATGAACACAGTCGAGGCGCCCAAAGGTTTCCCGCTGCCGAGCTCGCTGAAGGTGGTTCCCGGGACCGAGCGGGCCCAGGCGGCGTATCCGTACACGGTGCAGTTCGGCCCCGGCGACGATCAGCGCTTCTGGTTCTACAACTCCATGCATTTCCCCGAGCCCATGTCCTGCTTCGACATGGTCACGGCGGAGGCGGCCTATTGCGCCCTGGGCGCCGCCAACACCCGCGTGCACTGCCTGCCGACGACCCTCGGAATCGACCATCGGATCATCAACGGGCGGGTCTATATCGGAGGCAATGCGGTCACCGATCCCAAGGAGATCGCCCGTCGCACGGCGGAGTTCCAGCAGCGGGCGTTCTACTACTACGAGAACTGGGAGACGCTGTACGAGAAGTGGAAGCGCAAGATGCTCGCGCTCATTCGCGAGGCGCAGGCGCTGCCGAAACCCGCACTGCCGGAATTCGAGCCGCTCGAGCACGTTCGCGCCGGACGGGGCATCGCCGCCAATCATTATCTCCTCGAGACCTACCAACGCACGCTCGAGGGATATTTTCGGATGTGGCACCACCACTTCGAGTCCCTGCTGCTCGGCTACGGCGCCTATCTCACCTTCTTCGCCTTCTGCAAGAAGGCCTTCCCGGAGATCCCGGACCAGACCGTGGCGCGCATGGTGGCGGGCCTCGAGGCCGAGATTTTCCGCCCCGACGAGGAGCTGCGACGTCTGGCCCGCCGCGCCGTGGAGCTCGGCGTCGATGACCGATTCGGCGACGGCGTACCCGCCGCGAGCCTCATCCGCTCGCTCGAGCAGGCGGGGCCGCCGGGAGCGGAGTGGTTGCGAGAGCTCGCCGCTTCCCGCGACCCCTGGTTCAACATCAACGTCGGCGACGGCTTCTATCATTATCACCGTTCCTGGAACGATGACCTGTCGATGCCGTTCGCGGGACTGCCGGGATACATCGCGCGGATCAAGGCGGGCGAGAGCCTGGAGCGTCCATTCGAGAAGCTCCGGGACGAGCGCCGGCAGCTGATCGCCGATTACCGGGAGCTGCTCGCGAGCGAGGAGGAGCGCGCCGCGTACGATCAGATGATCACGCTCGCGCACCGCGTGTTCCCTTATGTCGAAGGGCACAAGTTCTACTGCGAGCATTGGTACACCAATCTGTTCTTCAACAAGATCCGCGAGTTCGGCGCCCTGCTTGCAGCGCACGGATTCTTCCACGACGCCGAGGACGTCTTTCAGCTGACGCATTACGAGCTCGAGCTCGCCATCATCGACCTGATGAACGCCTGGTCGACGGGCTCGGCTCCTCGGGGACCTGAGCATTGGCCGGCGCTGGTTGCCGAGCGGCGCGCCGCCATCGCGCAATGGGCGAAACACGAGACGCCTCCCGCCCTGGGGCCCGTGCCGGAGGTGATCGACGATCCGGCGATCGTCATGCTGTGGGGCATCACGCGCGAGAGCCTGGACACCTGGCTCAAAGCCGGCACTGATGCGGGCAGCAACGAGATCCGTGGCTTCGCCGCGTCGAGCGGAGTCGTGGAAGGGACGGCGCGGGTGGTGAAATCCGTGGATGAGATCGGCCGGATCCGCGACGGCGATGTCCTCGTCTGTCAGGTCACGAATCCCACCTGGGCGCCGATCTTTCAGAAGATCGCCGGCGCCGTATCCGACATCGGCGGCTCGATGAGCCATGCGGCCATCGTTGCCCGCGAGTTCGGCCTGCCGGCGGTCGTCGGTACCGGTACCGCCACCTCACGCATCCGCGACGGCCAGCGCGTGCGGGTCGATGGCGCCAGGGGCATCGTCACTTTGCTTTGACCGCCATGAGTTACGTGAGCGCCTTTGCCGAGGTGGGGATCGACGACCGCCCCCATGTCGGCGGCAAGGGAGGGAGCCTCGGGGAGCTCCTTCGCGCGAACATCGCCGTTCCACCCGGATTCATTGTCAGAACCCTCGCTTTCGAGCGCTTCCTCGAGACGGTGGAAAGCGAGTGGCCCGTGCGCTCGCGGATCGCATCGCTCAGAGCCGGCGATCTGTCGGCCGTCAGCGCCTGTTGCGAGGCCGTACGCCGTCGCCTGGAGGAAGCGCCACTGCCGCTCGAGCTCGCGGAGCAGATCGAGCGCGCCTATGCGCAGCTTTGCGGCGCCGAGGGCGCGCCGCTCGCCGTGCGTTCCTCGGCGACCACGGAGGATGCGGTCGATGCCAGCTTCGCAGGCCTGCAGGATACCTACCTCTGGGTGCCGGACCTCGAGCAGACGTTGCGGAAAGTCCGAAGCTGCTGGGCGAGCCTCTACTCGCTCGAGTCGGTGAGCTATCGCCGCGAGCGAAACTTCCCGGAGCAGGGTGTGGCGATGGCGGTCGTGGTTCAGGCGATGGTCGATGCCCGCACCGCGGGCGTGATGTTCACGCGCAGTCCGACCACCGGCGACCGGTCCGTCATCACCATCGAGGCGGCCTGGGGTCTCGGATCGGCGGTGGTCGGCGGTGAGGTGACTCCGGATCGCTGGGTGCTCGGCAAGATCACGGGCGAGATTACCGTGCGGGAGATTTCCGACAAGGCGATTCGCCATGCGCCGGCAGCCGGCGGAGGCATCGAGGCCGTGCCGGTGGAGGAAGCTTTGCGGCGCGCCCCCTCCTTGAGCGATGCGGAGCTGCAAACGCTGCGCAGCATCGCGCGCAAGGTGGAGCGTCATTACGGATCTCCCCAGGACATCGAGTGGGCGGTCGATCGCTCGAGCGGCGAGGTGCTGCTGCTGCAGAGCCGGCCGGAGACGGTGTGGGGATCGAAGGAACGCTCGCTCATCGCGAGCGCGGCTGAGAATCCCATCACTCATGTCATGTCGATCTTCGGAGGGCGCAAATGACGCTCACGGCGAAGGACGTCGCGGAGATCACGCGCCTGCTCGAGGAGTCGGACTTCGACGAGCTCACTCTGGAACTCGATGGCCTGAAGCTCGCCGTGAGGCGCAAGGGTGCCGCCGCGCCTGTCGCCCTCGAATCCCTGGTGCCGGCCACGCCCGCTGCGCAGCCCCCGAGCGCGAAGGAAAGCGCCTCCCTGGACGAAGCGTCCGTGTCGCAGACCATCACCGCGCCGCTCCTCGGCACCTTTTACCGGGCGCCGAAACCCGGCGCGCCGCCTTTCGTGGAAGTCGGCTCGCCGGTCGAGGAAGAGACCATCGTCGGCATCATCGAAGTGATGAAGCTCATGAACACGGTGCGGGCGGCGACGCGCGGCAGGGTGGCGGCGATCCTCGCGCAAGACGGTGCGCTCGTCGAGTACGGCGAGGCCTTGATGCGCGTGAGCAAGGCGGCCGGGGCGTGAGCTTAAGGCGTGTCCTCGTTGCCAACCGAGGCGAGATCGCGGTGCGCATCATCCGCGCCTGCCGGCGTCTTGGCCTCGAGACGGTGTTGACAGTCTCCGAGGCCGACCGCGACTCGATGCCGGCGCGGCTCGCCGATCGCACGCTCTGCATCGGCCCCGCGCGCGCGAGCGACAGTTATCTCAATGTGGGCGCGATTTTGCAGGCGGCGCTCGCCGCGCGCGCCGACGCCATTCATCCGGGCTATGGCTTTCTGTCGGAGCGCCCGGCGCTCGCTCAGGGCTGCGAGGAGCACGGCCTCATTTTCATCGGTCCGACGGCGGCGCAGATCGAGGCCGTGGGCGATAAGCTGCGTGCCCGCGCGCAGGCGCAGGCGACCCAGGTTCCCGTGATCCCCGGAGCCGCTGTCGAAGGCGGGGCGCAAGCCCTGGCCGTTGCGCGCCGCCTGGGGCTTCCCCTCTTGGTGAAGGCCGTCGGCGGCGGTGGCGGCCGGGGTATGAAGCGCATCGAGCGCCTGCAAGAGCTGATGCCGCTCGTGGAGTTAGCGGCGTCGGAGGCGGGCGCCGCCTTCGGCGATGCGCGCGTCTACCTCGAGCGCTTCGTGAGGCGCGCTCGGCACATCGAGGTACAGGTGCTCGGCGACGGGGAGGGCGATGTCATTCACCTCGGCGAAAGGGATTGCTCGGTCCAGAGGCGCTATCAGAAGCTCATCGAGGAGACACCGGCGCCCGGGCTGCCGGACTCCTTCCGACATCGGCTGCACGAGGCCGCGGTGCGCTTTGCCCAGGCGATGGCCTATCGGGGCGCGGGAACGGTCGAGTTCCTGGTCGACCTGGAGCGTGACGAATTCTACTTCCTCGAGATGAACGCCCGGATTCAAGTCGAGCATCCGGTCACAGAGGCGGTCACCGGAATCGACCTGGTGGCCGAGCAGATCGCCATCGCCTCGGGCGCGGGGCTGCGCCTGCGGCAGGCCGATGTTGAGTGCCGCGGTTGTGCGATCGAGTGCCGCGTCAACGCGGAAAATCCGGCGCGCGATTTCGAGCCGAGCCCGGGTTGGGTGAGCGCGGCGCGCTGGCCGAGGGGCGATGGGATCCGAGTGGATACCCACATTGAAGCGGGGGCGCAGGTGCCGCCGTTCTACGACTCGCTCCTCGGCAAGATCATCGCCCGGGCCGACGAGCGCGATGCGGCGCTCGAGCGCATGTGGCGGGCCATCGCCGCCACCCGGATCGAAGGGGTCATCAGCAACCTGCCGCTTCACTCGATGCTGCTCGCCAACCGGGAATTTCAACAGGGCGGGGTGGATACCGGATTCCTGACCCGTCTGCTTGAAGGCGCGCCGATGTCCGTGGAGGCCCAACTTGGCTGACGTGCAGCTCATCGAGACCTCGCTTCGCGACGGCAACCAGTGTGTCTGGGCGGCCCTCGGCCTCGATACCGCGAGGACGCTCACCATTGCGCCGGTCATGGACAGAGTGGGCTTCAAGGCCATCGATTTCACGACCTCCACCCACATGGGGGTGGCGGTGCGCTACAAGCGCGAGGATCCCTGGGAGCGCATCCGCCTCATGGCCGCGGGCGCGCCGCGCACTCCGCTGCAGTTCATGTCGACCGGCTTTCGCTTCATCTCCTGGGAGACCGCCAGTGCGGAATTCATGGCGCTCGCCTTCCGCACTCTGGCGCGAAACGGCATCCGCCGCTTCTGCCTGGCGGATCCCATGAACGATGCAGACGCCAACATCGCCTGCGCGCGCATGGTCAAGCAGGGCGGGGGAGAGCATGTCATCGTGGCGCTCGTATTCACGATCAGCCCGATTCACGACGATGCGTACTACGCCGAGCGAGCGCGCCGGCTCGCCGCCTGCCCCGACGTGGATGCGCTTTACATCAAGGATCCGGGTGGCCTGCTCTCGCCCAAGCGGGCGGCGACCCTGATCCCGGCCATCAAGAGGCAGATCGGCGATAAAGCGCTCGAGCTGCACTCGCATTGCACCATCGGGCTCGCCGAGCACACCTATCTCGATGCCCCGGATCTCGGCGTGAGCGCGCTACAGTGTGCCTCGGGAGCGGCGGCCGACGGAATCTCCAACCCCCCGGCCGGCAGGATCGTTGCGAACCTGCGGGCACTGGGTCACAACGTCGACGTCGACGAGCAAGCGCTGGCCGAGGTCGAGCGCTACTTCACGGCTCTCGCCGAGGCAGAAGGACTCCCGTCGGGGAGCCCGCAGGGGTTCGATGCCGGCTATCAGCATCATCAACTCCCCGGCGGGATGATCGGAACCATGCGTCGTCACCTCGAGGAGAGCCGCGTTTCGCACCTCGAGAGCGCGGTCATCGAGGAGCTCGGGCGGGTACGCCAGGAGCTCGGCTGGCCGATCGTCATGACACCGTTCTCGCAGATACTGCTCACGCAGGCGGTCATGAACGTCACCAGCCGTGAACGATACTCGCTGATGCCGGACGAGCTGATCCGTTACGCGATCGGCCGCTTCGGCAAGCCGACGGTGCCGATCGATCCTGCGATCATGGAGCGGATCGCCTCGCTCCCGCGCACGCGCGAGCTCGAGGCGGAGCCGCCGATGGCGCCCATCGAAGAGCTGCGCAAGAAGCTCGGCAAGGGGATCTCGGACGAGGAGTTGCTGTTGCGCGCGACCATGCCGCAGATGCAGGTGGACGCGATGTTGGCGGCAGGTCCCGCGCCCAGGCACTACGATCCCTCGACACGACCGGCGATGGACCTCCTGCGCAAACTGACCGCGCGCCGGGATCTCTCGCACGTGTCGATCGAGAAGCCGGGATTTCGCCTCACGCTCCGCCGATCGCCGGAGCATCGCTCAGCATGAGCCACGGCACCTCGTTGCCGGACATCAGGGGGCTGATGTTCGATGTCGACGGCACGCTGCTCTTGAGCGATCGCACCCTCGGCAGCTTCGAAGTGCTCCCTGGGGCCATCGAGGTGCTCACGGCGCTGCGCGAGCGGGATTTTCCGTTCGTCCTGCTCACCAACGGCAGCAACTATCCGCCCGCGGAGCAGGCCGCGAGGCTGCGCCACTCGGGACTTCCGGTGAGCGATGGGCAGATGATCACGCCCTCGAGCGTGACCGCGGAGCACATGCGCCGACACGGCATTCGCCGCGTCCTCGTCCTCGGCACGCGCGGCGTGGGCCATGCGCTCGCGGAGGCGGCCATCGAGACCGCTTACACGGGCGAGCCGCGCGCCGCAGAGGTCGATGCCGTCTATGTCGGCTGGCATCCCGATTGTACGATGAAGGATATCGAGACCGCCGCGCACGCGATCTGGGCCGGAGCGAAGCTCTTTTCCGCATCGGACGTGCCGTTCTTCGCCACCCGCCAGGGGCGCGCGATCGGCTACAGCTTCGCCATCGTGGCCGCCATTCGCCGACTGACCGGCGCCCCGGTCACGGTGATGGGCAAACCTTCCCTGCATGCGCTGCGTTACGTCGCGAAGCGGCTCGGTATCCAGATGCGTCGCGTAGCCGTGGTGGGTGACGACCCACGGGTCGAGGTCGCCATGGCGCGGCGGGGCGGAGCCACGGCGCTGGCGGTGACGACCGGCATCACCGGCCGTGACGAATGGCTGCGCCAACCCGATCGGCGCCGGCCTCATCGGGTGCTCGGGGACTTGCGCGAAGTGTTGAGCTGCATACCCGAGTCGCCGGCGCGGCGAGACGCAACCGGCTGATACCGAGCTGGCCTCGGAACCCCGACACTCGCGCAAGGCCTACGGCCATCCCCGGGGCGGGCGATCCACCCGCGTGCGCTCTCTTGCGCTGTCGGTTCATAAGTGTTGCGCTCTAATCTGGGCAGCCGGCGTGGTCTGCGCGCTACGCTAACCCGCACAATCAGAAGTGGGGTGCGCCGTTCATGAATGCGAAGCAAGGTGTGCGGCCGGGAGCCCCCGGGGCGCTAGTTCTGTGCGGCCTGGGTCTGTCGCTGTCGTGGGGAACCTGTGTGGCTCAGCAGCCACAGCAGTCATCGGAGCAGCCGCAGCTGCAAGAAATCGTGGTGACGGCGCAGAAGCGCAGCCAGAACATCCAGACGGTCCCGATTGCGATATCGGCGTTCACGAGCGCGCAGCTGCAGGAGCAGAACGTGACCAGCCTGGCCTCGCTCTCCGCGCAAACCCCGGGTGTCACCCTCGATGCCGGATCGCCGTTCTCCGGCGACAGCTCGGTGCTCTCGGCATCGATCCGCGGCATCGGTCAGAGCGACTTCGCGATCAACGTCAACCCCGCCGTCGGGGTGTATCTGGACGGGGTCTATCTGGCCCGCACGGTGGGCGCTAACGTCAATCTGCTCGATGTCGATCGCGTCGAGATCGCCAAGGGGCCGCAGGGGACGCTCTTCGGCGCCAACACCATCGGCGGGGCGATCAGCATCATCACCCACACCCCGGGCAATACGGCGCGCTTCATCGCCGAGGCCACGGGAGGCAGCTACGATCGGCGCGACCTGGCTTTCACGGCCGACATCCCGATCGTCCCGGACAAGCTCCTCTCCAGCGTCACTTTCGCCAGCCAGAACCAGAACGGCTGGCAGAAGGTCATCCCGTACCCGACGAACACGCCCTACGGTGAGACGCCCTTCATCGTCGATCCGCAGACCGCCTATCCCTCATCCGGCTATCAGACCGGGAGCGATTACGGCGGCGTCGGCATCACCATGATGCGCTCGAAAGTCCTGTGGTTCGCGACCGACAAACTCAAGTTCACTTTCACCGGCGACTGGACGCACGAGAACCAGACCTCGCTCCCCAACGTCGTGGTCGGTACGTTCGCCGGCAACCTGCTCGCGTCCACGTTCTCCACTCTCTACAATCTCTGCATCAGCAACGATGCCGCGAGCCTGCCGGGGGCGATCGCGGCGGCCACGACCATCCCGGGCATCGGCCCGATCTTTCCGGTCGGCTCGCAGAACAACGCGCTCTTCGGGGGCATCTGCTCGCAGCCGCGCGCGCACGTGCCGGGCCTCTCGATCGGCGGCTCGCCGCTCCTCGGCGCCGGATACGTCGGCGGGCCTCCGGGGCCTTACAACTACAACGATCATCCGGGCACCCCCTATCTGGGCTCGAGCGATCCGCGGATCTATATCAGTGGCGCCGCGAGCAACACCGGCAACATCGATACGACCTACGGCGTGGGGCCTGACTATGCCCGTAGCGACGTGTTCGGGTTCTCGGCGACCGGGGAGTACCAGATCAACGACGATCTCACCTTCAAGTCCATCACCGGCTACCGGCAGATGCGCTGGCGGATCGGCACCGAGCTCGACGGCACGCCCGAGACGATGTTCCAGGTGGAAGACAAGCAGCATCAGTCGCAGGTCTCGCAGGAGTTCCAGCTCCTCGGCAAGGCGCTCGACGGCAAGCTCAACTACGTCACCGGACTTTATTACTTCAGGGAATCCGGCTACGTGTATGACTACGTGCCGTTCGAGGGGATACTGGAGGTCTACGACGCCACCAACGATGCGGAGAACGTCAACTACGCGGCGTATTTCCACGCCGACTACAACCCGACCTCGCATTGGGGATTCTCGGTCGGCGGCCGCTTGACGGACGCGCAGGCGTACTTCAGGCCCGGGCAGAGCGACCTCAACTCCTTCCCGCTCGGGTCGGCGCTCTATCCCATCATTACCGGCCAGCCCTTCCTGCACTATTTCCCGGGCACTGCCGACAGCCAGCAGTGGCACATCTTCGATCCGACCGGCGGCATCCAGTATCACTTCAACGATGACATCATGGCGTACGTGAGCTGGAGCAAGGGCTTCATGGCCGGCGGCTGGACCACCCGCGTCTCGGGCGTGGAGACTTCGCCGAAGGCCGCCGAATTCGGTCCCGAGACCTCCAAGGCCTGGGAGCTCGGTCTCAAGTCCTCCTGGTTCAACCGGCATCTGATCCTCGATACCGACGTGTTCGACACGGACTTCGATGCCATCCAGCTCAACGTGCAACACGGCGCATCGCCCACCCTCGTCAACGCCGGCAACGCGAAGATCCTCGGCTGGGAGCTGCAGGCGCAGTCGCTCATCGGCAACTCGGGCCTGGAGCTGAACGGCTCGGCGGCGTTCCTGGACGCGTATTACACCTACGTGAACCCCGCGGCGAACATCCCGGAGACCGCACTGCCGGATGGCACCACGATTTGTCCGGGAGGACAGGCGGCGGGCTGCAGCATCAGTCTCGGCGGCTCACCGCTTGAGGCGAAGCTG
This sequence comes from Steroidobacteraceae bacterium, assembly GCA_035252605.1. Classification (GTDB taxonomy): domain Bacteria; phylum Pseudomonadota; class Gammaproteobacteria; order Steroidobacterales; family Steroidobacteraceae; genus 13-2-20CM-66-19. Next base: position 117,974 of record DATFCZ010000130.1, on the reverse strand, counting down.
CCGAAGACCCCGCGCTGGAAGTTCACGTTCGATCCGGTGTACACGTTGCAGCTGCCCAACCAGGCGCAGCTGCGCTTCATCCCGGTGCTCAGCTACATCACCAGCATGTTCAACGACTCCCTCAACACGCCGCAGATGTGGCGGCCGGTCACGCGTAATCTCGACGCCTCGCTCCATTACGTCTCGCCGTCCGGGATGTACGATCTTGCCGTCGGAGGCACCAATCTCACCAACGACCGCTACATTTCCTCCGGCCAGCCGAACTACGCCGCCGGCTTCATCGATGCCTATTACAACGCGCCGCGGGAGTGGTACGCCACCCTGCGCGTGCGGATGGGCGAGTAGAATCGCGCGAGCGATGTGCCGGGCCGCCCGATCGGCACGGTCGGGCGGCCCGTTCCTTATGTGAGATCCGAAGCTCGATGCAGGCAGGCGAGATTCTCTGGACACCCGATGCCGCGCGCATCGAGCGCGCCAACATAACGGCGTTCGCGCGCTGGCTCGAGCGCGAGCGCGGGCTTTCGTTCGGCCACTACCTGGAGCTTTGGCGCTGGTCGGTGCGCGATCTGGAGTCGTTCTGGGGCGCGTTGTGGGACTATTTCGAGGTGGAGGCTTCCGCTTCCTACGTCCGGGTGCTCGGCCGGCGGGCCATGCCGGGGGCCGAGTGGTTCCCGGGCGCGCGCCTCAATTACGCGCAGAACCTGCTGCGGCGGGAGCGCGAAGGAGGCGTTGCGCTGCTGCATGCGGCCGAGAACCGCGGGCTCGAGGCGATGAGCTGGTCGGATCTTGCCGGGCAGGTGCGGATTCTCGCGACCGAGCTGCGCGCGCTCGGGGTGCGGCCCGGCGATCGGGTGGTCGCCTGGATGCCCAACATCCCGCAGACGGTGGTGGCCATGCTCGCGACCACGGCGATCGGGGCCATCTGGGCGTGCTGCTCACCGGATTTCGGCGAGCGGGGCGTGCTCGATCGCCTGGCGCAGCTCTCCCCGAAGGTGCTCTTCTGCATCGACGGCTATCGCTACGGCGGCAAGCCGTTCGACCGCCGCGCGGAGCTCGAGCGGATTCTCGCCGGGCTTGCGAGCGTGCAGCAGGTGATCTTCCTTCCCTACCTCGACCCTGATGCTGCGCCGCCGCGCTCCGATGCGCTCCTCTGGAGCGAGATACTCGATCATTCCCCGGTCGAGGCGGCGCAGTTCCGCTTCGAGCAGGTCCCGTTCGATCATCCTCTCTGGACGCTCTTTTCTTCCGGCACCACGGGACTACCCAAGGCGATCGTTCACGGTCATGGCGGCATCCTGCTCGAGACCCGAAAGAACGCGACCTTTCACTTCGATCTGCATGCCGGCGAGCGCTTGCTCTTCTTCACGACCACCGGCTGGATGCTGTGGAACTTCCTCGTCAGCACCCTCTCGAGCGGCGCGATTCCCATTCTCTACGACGGCAGTCCCGCCTATCCGATCCCGGATATTCTCTGGAAGCTGGCGGAGGACGGCAAAGCCACCATGCTCGGCGCGAGCCCGACCTACGTCGAGCAGATGGCGCGCTCCGGGATCGTGCCGCGCGAGCGTTACGGGTTGGCCGAGCTCGACAGCATCTCGCTCGCGGGCTCGCCGGCCACGCCCGCCTGCATGGCCTGGTTCTACAGCGCCGTCAAGCGGGACCTGTGGGTCGCCAACGGCAGTGGCGGGACCGACTGCTGCACCGGATTCGTGGGCGGGGTACCGACGCTGCCGGTGTATGCCGGGGAGATCCAGGCGCCCTCGCTCGGCGTCGCGGTCGATGCGTTCAACGAGCGGGGCGAGAGCGTCGTCGATGAGGTCGGCGAGCTCGTGATCAAAGAGCCCATGCCGTCCATGCCGGTTGCGTTCTGGAACGATCCCGAGAATCGCCGCTACCGCGAAAGCTACTTCGAGCAGTTCCCGGGAGTCTGGCGGCACGGGGATTTCTTCCGCATGAATGCGCGCGGCGGCTGCTTCGTGCTGGGACGCTCGGACGCGACGCTCAACCGCTACGGGGTGCGCATCGGCACGGCGGAGATCTATCGCGCGCTCGCCGCGCTGCCGGAGATCGAGGACAGCCTCATCGTCAATCTCGATCTGCCGGATGGCGGGTTCTTCATGCCGCTTTTCGTGAAGCTCGCGCCCGGAGCAACGCTCGAGGGGTGCGCGCAGAGGATCCGCGACACCCTGCGCCGCGAGTACACCTCGCGTCACGTGCCCGACAGGATCATTGCGGTGCCGGCGATCCCCATGACACTGACGGGCAAGAAGATGGAGGTGCCGGTCCGACGGATCCTGCTCGGCACGGCGCCGGAGAAGGCCGCCAACTTAAGCGCCATGGCCGACCCGAGGGCGCTCGATTTCTTCATTGCGTACGCCGCGACCCAGCGGGACTACACCGCCCGCAGCGGCTGAGGCGGGACACTTCAGCTCTGCCGCGTCCGCCAGCCCTCCTTGTAGCCCTCGCGCGCGGCCCTGGAGTAGGGGGCGGGAGCCACCCGGACGCGCACCTCGAGCTGCCTGTGCGGCTCTACGGTGGGCTTCGCCGTGCCGCCATCTTCTTCGCCCCAGATGAGCGTCAACACATCGCCGATCTGCACTTGAGGATCAACCACGCCGAGCGAGAGCACCGTGCGCTCGTTGTAGCTGTAACCCCCGAACATCGAGAACCCGACCGTCCGGCCGCCCGCCACCACCCGGTCGTAGGAAGCGGAGGCGTAGTTGCAGTTGGGAAAGTCGAAGAATTTGTAGTTCTCGCTCTGCGGCTCGAGCAATGAGGCGTAGATCTTGATGAAATCGGCCGGATTCCAGGCGAAAGTCACCTTCCTGCGCTGCGGCTCCGCGGCGTGGCGCTTGAGCGCCTCGGCACCGATGAATTCGTGGTCGAACTTGATGAAGGGACCATAGCCGAGCGCGTAGGGAGTGAGATAGTAGTCCTCGATGTTCTCCGAGACGAAACTGCCGCCGATCGAGCCCGAGCCCTCGTAGCCGCTCGCGGGCAGCCACTCGCGGTAGGCGCGCATGGCCTCGCCCGTATACACCGCCGGCAGCGGCGAGGGGATCCAGCCGGATTCGAGCGTGTTGCTCGAATAGGCGCGCGCGCCCACTTGCGCGAGCCCGAAGTCCCTGCCCGCCTCGACGATGGCCTCGCGGATCTCGTCGTATTCGGCGTACGGACCCCAGATCTCGAGCCCCGGCTCGCCGGCCATGCCGTGGCGCAGGCAGCGGACCTTGCGTCCCTTGATGTTGATCACTCCCATGTTGAAGAACTTGATCTCCGGCAGCGGACCGCCGTTCACCTTCGTGAGGACCTGCATGGCGTTCGGTCCCTGGATCTGGAAGCGGTAGTGGCGGCGGTGGACCGGCTTGCCGCGCGGATAAGAGGGTGAGCGGTCGTCGCGGATCACCTCGACCTTGTAGCCGCCGGTCTCGGCATGAAACTGGATCCAGTTCACCGCGGGTGCGCGGCCGACGAACAGCAGCTCGTCCTTCTCGAGGTAGAAGAGGATTCCGTCACCGATCACGTAGCCGTCGTGGCTGCAGGGCACCATCTGCTTCGCCTTGTTCGGAACGAAGCCGTTGAAGCTGTTGATGGTGAGATACGAGAGCATTTTCGCCGCATCGGGTCCCTTGACGGTGATCTCGGCCATGTGATGCGACTGATCGTAGAGCACGACCGTCTTCTGCCAGGCGAGCTGCTCGCTGCGCCAGTTGCTGAATTCGTACGGCACCACGGGGTAGACGTAAGCGCCGATCTGCGAGTTGCGCAGCAAGCGCACCGGATTGCCGGTGCGGCGCAGCAACTGCTCGAGGTTTTCCTGATTCATCTTCTATGCTCCAAATCGTCCCATTGATGATGTACCGCCAATCAGCCAGCTCTGTTCCACCGATGGCGAAACGGCACGAGGCCGCGGGTGAAAGCCCGATCCCGTCCCGACCTCGACGCCCGCAATACCACCTATAAGCGCCGCCGGCTTGCTCGGGCCGCGGCGCCTCCGTATAAAAAACCGCAGGCATCCGCGCCAGGTCGCGGCTGCGAGGGGGAAACATGATCCTGAGCGAATCGAGCGCCATTGCCGAGGATCGGCCATGCCCGGAACCCGGGCGTTACGTCGTGCGCTATGCGAAGGAGGAGGGCACGCCGTCGCCGTCCGACCTCGCCCCGCCCTGGGAGCCCCTCGCCTGGACCGGTCTCGGCGAGATGCTGGTGACCGAAATCGCCTCGGATGCGCAGGCGAGGCAAGCGCGCACCTCGGGCGCCGGCCTGCATCCGCCCGGAGTCTTCCTGCACCTGCAACTGCAGGGCGAGGGCATGGCCCGCCAGGACGGCCGTGAGGCGCTGCTGCGCAGCGGCGATTTCACCCTCTGCGATGGCGCCCGCCACTACGAGATCGGCTGCCCGAGCGGCAGCCGGATGCTCGTGCTTGCAATCCCCGCCGCGAAGCTGCGCCGCTACATCGCCTGCCCGGAGTCGCTGGTCGCCATTCCCATGCGTGCCGCAAGCGGCGTCAGCGCGCTCACCTCGAATTTCCTGCGCAATTACTGGCTCGAGTGCCGCCGTACGCTCGATGCCGAGCCGCTCGGGCAGATCGCGGTAGCCGCGCTGGGTCTTTTGGGCGCCGCGTACGCCCAGGTGGCGAGAACGCATGCCGAGCGCTCTTCCCGAGGCACAGCGCACCGGATTCGCATCATCAACTACATCCATGCGCATCTGTACGATTCCGACCTCACGCCGGCGCAAATCGCTCGCGCGTGCAGGATCACCACGCGCTATCTGCACTACCTCTTCTCGGACGGAGAGGAGACCGTCGCCCGCTATATCCTCAAGCGGCGGCTGGAAGCCTGCTCCCAGGCGCTGCTCGCCGACAGCCATCGCGGCCGCACCGTGACCGCCATCGCCTTCGACCATGGATTCAACAGCGCGACGCATTTCGGTCGGGTGTTTCGCGCTCAGTTCGGCATGACCCCGCGGGAGTACCGCGGCCGGGCCGTCGCGAGGCCCCTCATGCGCCGCGAAGCGGCGGCGGCTGTCGCGCTCGCCGGCGGGTGCTGAGGCGCCAAGCCGCCACCGGATGGTGCCACCGCGGGGCTGCCGCGCTGGTACGATGGAGCGATGCCGGGACCTGCGCGGTCGCGGCGGTCCTCCTCACCACGGCAATTTAGCGCATGCTCGAGCTGCGGCGTTTCGACCTCAATCTTTTGATCTCCCTCGATGCGCTGCTGCATGAGAAAAACATCAGCCGCGCGGCCGAGAAGCTCCACGTCTCGCAGCCGGCGATGAGCGCGGCTCTGCACAAGCTGCGCGAATACTTCAACGACACGCTGCTCGTGCGTGTGGGACGCAATCTCGAGCTGACCCCGCGCGGGCAGTCCCTGGTGGAGCCGGTCCGCGAGGCGTTGCTGCGGATTCAGGCGACGCTCGGCACCCATCCGCAATTCGATCCGGCCACCGCCCGGCGCGAGTTCACCATCATCATCTCCGAGGAGGCGCTGCCGGATCTGCTGCCGGCGCTGCTGAAGCGGGTGACGGTGGAAGCGCCGGGGATCTCGTGCCGGGTGCAGCTCATCTCCGAGAGCATTCTCACGCGCCTGGAGTACGGCGAGGCGGACCTATGCGTGTGTCTCGACAGCCTGAGGCTGTACGCGGCGCGGGCGTGGCCCGACTCGCTGCACATGGTGCGGCTGCGGCCGGTGCGTTGGATCTGCGCCGTCGACGCCCATCATCCGACCGTCGGCAATGCGCTCTCAGCCGAGCAGTTCTTCGCCTTGCCGCACGCTTTTGCCGCCCCGAGCGGCTACTCGGTCAGCTCCGAGGAGCTGGTCCGTCGGCTCTTCGATGTCGATCTGACCGTACACCTCGCGGTGCCCAGCCTGCTGCACCTGCCGCTGGTGCTCGCCGGCACGCCTTATGTGGCGACCATGCCCGAGAGAGTGTTGCGGCTCGCGCCCGCCGTCTCGCCGCTGAAATCCTTCCCGACGCCTTTTCCCGTGTCCACCCAACACGAGCTGCTGCTCTGGCACAAGCGCCATGAGCCTGATCCGGCGCACGCCTGGCTGCGCGAGCTGATCGTGCAGATCACGCGCGGGCTGAGCTGAATCGGCGATCGATTCAGAGCCTGATCACGACCTTGCCGAAGTGTTGTCCCGCCTCGATGCGCTCGTACGCCGCGCGTGCCTCATCGAGCTCGTACACGCGATCGATCACCGGACGGATCCGGTGCCGCACCAGGAACGTGCTCATCGCCTCGAAGTTCGCCCGTGAGCCCACGTAGATGCCGCTCGCGGTGGCATTGGCCTGAAGCAGCGCCATCGCCGGGATTTCGCCGCCGAAGCTCGAAAGTCCCCCGATCAAGGCGATATGACCGCCGGGGGCGAGGCTGGCGATCGACTGCGGCAGAGTGCCGGTTCCACCCACCTCGAGCACCTGGTGCACGCCGACACCCTGGGTCGCGGCGCGCACGGCTCCGGACCATTCGGGCATCGTGAGGTAATTGACCGTGGCGGCGGCTCCAAGCCGCCTCGCGCGCGACAGCTTGTCCTCGTGCGAGCTGGTGATGAGGGGGCGGCAGCCCGCGGCCGTGGCGAACTGCAGACCAAAGATCGATACCCCCCCGGTGCCGAGGAGCAGCACGTTGTCACCCGGCTGCATCCGGCCGCGCGTGACGAGGCCGTTCCAGGCGGTCACCGCCGCGCAGGGCAGGGTCGAGGCCTCCTCGTAGGAATACCCCTCCGGAATGGCGATCAACCCCTCCTCGGAGAGGCACACGTACTCGGACAACATGCCATCGAGCTGTCCGCCCAGGGCGGATGCCGGGGTATCGGCCTCCGGGCGCCCGCCGAGCCAGCGCTGGAAAAAGATGGCGGCGACCCGATCGCCGCTCTTGAAGCGCGTGACTTCCGCGCCGACCGAGACGACCTCGCCCGCGCCGTCCGACAGCGGCACGAGTTTCGGCCGCGGCGGCATGCGATACTGGCCCCTCAACACGTAGACGTCCCGCCGGTTGAGCGACGCTGCGCGCACGCGCACCAACACCTCGCGCTCGGCGGGCGTGGGCACCGTCGCCTGCTCGATGGTGAGCCGATAGCCGCCGTCCGGTTGCCGAATCAACATGCCGCGGCGTTGCCGCTCTGAAATCGACATGCCGCCCCCGGGAGCGCTAGATGGCCATGCACACCGACTTCAGCTCGGTGTACATCTCGATGCCGGCGCGGCCCTGCTCACGCCCGAATCCCGACTGCTTGTAGCCGCCGAACGGCATGCCGGCGTCGATCATGGAGTGGCAGTTCACCCAGACCGTGCCCGCCTTGATCTTCGGCACCAGCCGCTGCACGGCGCGCAGATCGTTCGACCAGATGCTCGCCGCGAGCCCGTAGGGCGTGTCGTTGGCCCAGGCCGCGACCTCGTCGAGGTCGTCGAAGCGCTGGGCGACGACCACCGGTCCGAAGATCTCCTCACGCACGATCCTCATCTCGGGCTTGACGTCGAGGATCACGGTGGGATTGACGTAATAGCCCTTCTGCGCCGGGGCATCGCCGCCGACGGCGATGGTCGCACCCTGCTTGCGTCCGGACTGAAGATAACCCAACACGCGCTCACGCTGGTCCTGTGAAACCAGCGGTCCCATCTCGGTCCGCTCATCGAGGCCGGGCCCGATCACGATGGACCGGCAGGCTTCGCTCACCCCCTCGATCACCCGGTCGAAAATCTTGCGCTGCACGAACAGGCGCGAGCCCGCGACGCACACCTGCCCGGAGTTGAAGAACACGGCCTGGGCGGCGCCGGCAGCGACCGTCTGCGGATCGACATCCGGCAGCACGATCACGGGCGATTTGCCGCCGAGCTCGAGCGAGACGCGCTTCAGGGTCGAGGTGGCCGCGATGTTGATGAGCTTGCCGACCTCCGTCGAGCCGGTGAAGGCGATCTTGTCGACCTCGGGATGGGCGACGAGGGCAGCTCCGGCGCTCTCGCCGAGGCCGGTCAGGATGTTGACCACGCCGGGCGGAAATCCCGCCTCCAGGATCAGGTCCCCGAGACGCAGCGCGGTCAGCGGTGTCTGTTCGGCGGGTTTGAGCACGCTGGTGCAGCCGGTGGCGAGCACGGGCGCGAGCTTCAAGGTCGCCATCAGCAGCGGGAAGTTCCACGGGATGATCTGCCCGACCACGCCCACCGGCTCGCGCACCGTGTAGGTGTGGAACTTCGTGCCCGGCGCGGCGCGCAGCGAGGTGTTGTATGTCGAGCCGTCGAGCTTGCTCGCCCATCCGGCCATGTAGCGCAGGTGCGCGATCGCGCCCGGCACGTCGATGAGGCGCGCCATGGCAATGGGCTTGCCGTTGTCGAGGCTCTCGAGCTCGGCGAGCTCGGCGGCGTGCCGCTCCATGAGATCGGCCAGGCGCCACATCAGCCGCTCGCGCTCGTCCGGCAGCATCTGCGGCCAGGGCCCGCTCTCGAATGCAGCCCGGGCGGCGCGTACGGCGCGGTCCACGTCCTCGGCGTCCGCATCGCACACCTCGGCGATCTGGCGCTCGGTCGCCGGGTCGATGACCGCGATGCGGCTCCTGCCGTGCGCTTCCACCCACGCACCGTTCACCAGCAGGCGCGGCTTGCGTTGCAGGAACTCGGTAACGGCCCTCGAGGGTGTCGGCTGCGCGGCGATAGCGTGCGTTGCGGGAACGGCGTTCATGATGGCACTCCGAGTATCTCAGGCACCCGGCGGCCGCCGGGCACCTTCCGTTGCATACACCGGCACGAACCTACTGTCCACCGGAGCCCGACACAAGCGCGGGGGAGCGAGTTTCTGTTCCCTCGGAGTTGTATCGAGGCCAGAGCGAAAGGCCAGGGCGGTCGCTTCTCGGGCGCGGGTGCCACTTCAAGGCTCGAGCGGCAGCCCGACGTAATTCTCCGCAAATACGCTTTGGGCGGCTTCGGAGCCCGTGAGGTACTCGAGCTCGGCGTGCTGCACCTTGCGGTCGAAGTCGCTGTCCGGGAACAGATGCAGGAGATTCGTGAGCCACCAGGAAAAGCGCTCGGCCTTCCAGATGCGCCGCAGGCAGCGCTCGGAGTAATGCTCGAGGCCCGACGTATCGCCTCGGTAGTGCTCCACCAGGGCCTGCCAGAGCATCAGCACGTCCGAGGCGGCGAGGTTCAGGCCCTTGGCGCCGGTCGGCGGTACGATGTGCGCCGCATCGCCGGCGAGCAGCAGCCGCCCGAAGCGCATGGGCTCCATGACGAAGCTGCGCAGCGGCGCAATGCTTTTCTCGATCGAGGGGCCCGTGATGAGGCGGCCGGCGGTTTCCTCGTCCAATCGGTCGCGCAACTCCCTCCAGAAGCGCTCATCGCTCCAGTCCGTCACCTTGTCGGTCAGCGGGCACTGCACGTAGTAGCGGCTGCGGGTATGCGAGCGCATGCTGCAGAGTGCGAAGCCCCGTGGGCTGTGAACGTAGATCAGCTCGGGGTTGACGGGCGGGGTGTCCGAGAGCACTCCCAACCATCCGAACGGATACACCCGCTCGTAGCTGCGCAGAGCCGCTGGCGGAACGCTGGCGCGGCATATTCCGTGAAAGCCGTCGCAGCCGGCGATGAAATCACACTCGATCTCCACATTGCGCTCGCCGCGGCGGTAACCGACCTTGGGGCGCTCGGTATCGAACTCGCGCGGAGTGACGTTCGGTACCTCGAACTCCGTGGCGAGCCCGGCGGCCGCGCGGGCCGCCAGCAAATCGCGCGTGACCTCGGTCTGACCGTAGACCACGACGCACTTGCCGCCTGCATGCCGAGAGAGATCGATGCGATGCCTTCGGCCATCGAAGGAAAGCTCGACGCCCTCATGCCGCAGCCCCTCACGCCGAAGGCGGCCATCGGCTGAGGCCTCGGCGAGCGCGCTCACCGTCACCTCCTCCAGCACTCCCGCGCGGATCCTCCCGAGCACGCGCTCGCGGCTGCGCAATTCGAGGACGACATTGTCGATCCCTGAGCGATGCAGCAACTGTCCGAGCAGCAGGCCCGACGGGCCGGCCCCGATGATCACCACCTGTGTGCGCATGCCTCCCCCGAAGGCGGCTTTCCCCGAGACTAAGGGCCTCACGCGAGTCCTGCAACGGGCGAGTGCGGCGAGCGCAGTATTATTCGCGCCGCGAATAGCTGGCATCTCAACTTTGGATTTCTGAGCCGGAGCAAGACCCGTTAGCGTTGCGCGCGAGTCGCACGCAAGAGCGGTCCCTGTCCATGAACGCATCGAACCTCGAACAGCTTCTTCGCGCCGCCGGCAATCCGGTGCAGCTGCTGCGTAACTCGCAGCTCGGGGCGTACGTGTACCCGGTCGTGCCCTCGGAGTTCTCCAACTGGCGCGACGAGCAGCGCGCCTGGCGGGAATCGGCCGTGCTCTTCGATCAGTCGCATCACATGGCGGAAATGACGGTCAGGGGCCCGGATGCGCTCAAGCTCATGTCTTACCTCACCATCAACAGCTTTGCCCATTTCGCGCCGGGCAGAGCCAAGCAGATGGTGCCCCTCTCGTACGATGGCTATGTGATCGGCGATGGCATTCTTTTTTACCTGGCCGAGAACGAGTTGCTGTTCGTCGGCCGTGCCCCTTCGGTCAACTGGATCGAATTCCACTGCCAGACAGGTCCGTGGAAGGTCGACTACGTGCGCGATGACCGCTCGCCCTCGCATCCACGCGGCAAGGCGATCACGCGCCGCCACTATCGTTTCCAGATTCAAGGACCCCCTGCCTGGAAGGTGCTCGAGAAGCTAAACGGCGCGAAGCTCGCAGACATCAAGTTCTTCACCATGGGCGCAATCAACATCGGTGGCCGCAAGGTGCGGGCGCTGCGCCACGGCATGGCAGGAGCCCCGGGGCTCGAGATCTGGGGTCCGTACGCCGAGTACGATGAGGTCCGCGACTCCATTCTGGAGGCGGGGCGGGAGTTCGGCCTGGTGCAGGTAGGCTCGCGCGCCTACGCGAGCAACACGCTGGAATCCGGCTGGATCCCCTCGCCGCTGCCGGCCGTTTACACCGGCGAGAAGATGCGCAAATACCGCGAGTGGCTGCCGGCGAGCGGCTACGAGGGCTCGGGCTCGATCGGCGGCAGCTTCGTGTCGGATGACATCGAGGACTATTACCTGACCCCTTACGCGCTCGGCTACGGCCCGTTCGTCAGGTTCGATCACGACTTCATCGGCCGCGAGGCGCTCGAGAAGCTCGCGCGCGAGCCACAGCGCAAGAAAGTCACTTTCGAGTGGAACGGCGAGGATATGGCCGCGATCTACGCTTCGCTCTTCCGGCGGGGCGAGGAGTGCTGCAAATTCTTCGACCTGCCGATCGCGAACTATGCATCCGCCTCCTACGACGCGGTGCTGAAGGACGGCAAGCTCGTCGGCTACTCCATGTTCGGCGGCTACAGCTTCAATGAGCGCACCGCGCTGTCGCTCGGGGTGGTGGACCCGAGCATCGATATCGGCAACGTGCTCACGCTCCTCTGGGGCGAAGAGAGCGGCGGAACCCGCAAGACCACCGTGGAGCGCCACAGGCAGGTCGAGGTTCGCGTCAGGGTATCCCCCGTTCCTTATGCCCGCGACGCCCGCGAGGGCTACCACGAGGGCTGGCGTACCGCTTGGAGGGCAGGGGGCACAGGGCCATAATCGCATCGCTCGCGAAGACTGCACCCTTCATCATGCAGACGCCCATCCCCTGCCTTTTCATGCGCGGCGGCACCTCCCGGGGGCCGTTCTTCAACGAGAGCGACCTGCCGGCCGATGTGCCGACCCGCGACCGCGTGCTGCTCGCGGCCATGGGCTCGCCCGATCGACGGGAGATCGACGGACTGGGCGGCGCCCATCCGCTCACGAGCAAGGTGGGCATCGTGCGGCGCGGCACGCGGCCGCAGGTGGACCTCGAATTCCTCTTTGCCCAGGTCGTGGTGGATAAGCCCGTGGTCGACACCACTCCCAACTGCGGCAACATGCTGGCCGCCGTCGTGCCTTTCGCCCTGGAGACGGGCATGGTGCGGGCGCAAGGGGAGACCAGCACGTTCCGTGTGCTCACCCGCAACACCGACATGCTGTGCGAGATCACCGTGCAGACCCCGGGGGGCCGGGTGAGCTACGAGGGGGACGCGCGCATCGACGGGGTGCCCGGTACCTCCGCTCCGATCAAGATCAACTTTCTCGATACCGCAGGCTCGGTGTGCTCGGGGCTCCTGCCGACCGGCCGCGTGCGCGACACGGTCACGGCGCAGGCCGTCGGCCCGATCGAGGTCACCTGCATCGACAACGGCATGCCGCTCGTCATGATGCGCGCCGCGGACCTGGATCGCACCGGGCTCGAGGGCGTGGCCGAGCTCAATGCCGACACCGCGCTCAAGGAACGACTCGAGGCGCTGCGGCTCGTCTGCGGCGAGCTCATGGGCCTCGGCGATGTCTCGGCCAAGACCTACCCGAAAATGTGTCTCATCGCTCCTCCGGCGGCAGGCGGCAGTATCGCAACCCGCTGCTTCATCCCGCATGTCTGCCACGAGGCGATCGGCGTCTTGGCGGCGGTGACCGTGGCCACGGCATGCGTGCTGCCGGGCTCGATCACCGACGGCCTCGCGGTGGTGCCTTCGGGGTCGCTGCGCACCATCTCGGTCGAGCATCCGAGCGGCGAATTCAGCGTGGAGCTGCAAACCTCGGCCGGCGATCCACCGCTCGTCACGCGGGCGGCTCTGCTGCGGACGGCGCGGCTCATCCTGCGCGGTGAAGTGATGGTGCCGGCCTCCGTCTGGCCGGCGAGAGCCGCGGCGCGGTGAGGCAAGCGATGATCATCGACTGTCACGGACACTACACCACCGCGCCCAAGGCGCTCGAAGAGTGGCGCAAGCGCCAGATCGCAAGTCTCGCGGCTCCCGCGTCGGGTCCGAAAGTCTCGGAGCTCAGGATCAGCGACGACGAGTTGCGGGAGAGCATCGAGAGCAACCAACTCAAGCTGATGCGACAGCGCGGCTCGGACCTCACGATCTTCTCACCGCGCGCGAGCTTCATGGCGCACCACATTGGCGACTTCGAGACCAGCTCGACCTGGGCTGCCATCTGCAACGAGCTCTGCCACCGCGTGTCGCGGCTCTTCCCCGAGCATTTCATCGGCGCGGCCATGCTGCCGCAGTCGCCCGGGGTCGATCCGGCGAGCTGCATCCCGGAGCTGCAAAGATGCGTGATTGAGTACGGCTTCGTCGCCATCAACCTCAATCCCGACCCCTCCGGCGGGCATTGGAAGGAGCCGCCGCTCACCGATCGCTGGTGGTATCCGATCTACGAGCAGATGGTCGAGTACGACATCCCGGCGATGGTGCACGTCAGCACGAGCTGCAACGCGTGCTTTCATACCACCGGAGCGCACTACCTCAACGCCGATACCACGGCCTTCATGCAGTGCGTGACAGGCGACCTGTTCAAGGATTTTCCCTCGCTCAGGTTCGTCATCCCTCACGGCGGCGGCGCGGTGCCGTATCACTGGGGCCGCTTTCGCGGTCTGGCGCAGGAGCTGAAGAAGCCGCCGCTCGAGGAGCACGTGCTCAAGAACATCTTCTTCGACACCTGCGTCTATCATCAGCCGGGGATCGACCTGCTCACCCGGGTGATGCCGATCGAGAACATCCTCTTTGCCTCGGAAATGATCGGCGCCGTCCGCGGCATCGATCCGCTGACGGGCCATCACTACGATGACACCAAGCGTTATATCGAGGCTGCGGCGCTCGACTCCAAGCAACGACAGCAGATCTACGAGGCCAATGCGCGCCGCGTTTATCCGCGCCTGAACGTCCGACTACCCTTATGAACACGCCGTTGAACAATCTCGGCATCGTCAAGCGCAACATCGAGCGGGCCGAGCGCCCCGCGGTCGAAAAACTCGCCCGCTTCGGGGTGGCCACCGTGCACGAGGCGATGGGGCGCGTGGGCTTGATGAAGCCTTACCTGCGTCCCATCTATCCCGGCGCGCGCCTGTGCGGCACCGCGGTCACCGTGCTGCTGCAGCCCGGCGACAACTGGATGATGCATGTCGCCGCGGAGCAGATTCGCGAGGGCGATGTGGTCGTCGCCGGATGCACCACCGACAGCGAGGATGGATTCTTCGGCGAGCTGCTCGCCACCTCGTTCCGCGCGCGCGGAGCCCTGGGACTCGTGATCGATGGCGGCGTGCGCGACGTGCGGGAGCTCAAGCAGATGCAATTCCCGGTCTTCAGCCGCGCGATCAGCGCCAGGGGCACCGTGAAGGCCACCTTGGGCTCGGTGAACGTGCCGGTGATTTGCGCCGGCGCACTGGTCAACCCCGGCGATGCGATCGTCGCCGACGACGATGGCGTGGTGGTCGTGCCCGCGGCCCTGACCGGCAAAGTGGCCGACGCCGCCGAGGCGCGGGAGAGCAACGAGTCCGACAAGCGCAAGCAGCTCGCCGCCGGCGTGCTCGGGCTCGACATGTACAAGATGCGCGAGCCGCTCGCGAAGCTCGGGCTCAAGTATCTCGATTGACGCTGCCGAGCACGGCGGATGATCCAACCCGCGCAGACTGAGATCTTCACCAAGACGCCGGGCTGGCTCGATTGGCGCCCAGATCCCTCCAAGCCGCGATTCGCGCTGCCGCCGGGCGCGGTCGATGCCCACTGTCACGTGTTCGGACCGGGCGCGGAATTCCCCTATGCGCCGGAGCGCAAGTACACCCCCTGCGATGCGGGCAAACGCCAGCTCTATGCGCTGCGAGATCATCTGGGCGTTGCGCGCAACGTGCTCGTGCAGGCCACCTGTCACGGCGCTGACAACCGGGCGCTGGTCGATGCGCTCGTCCACTCCGGCGGGCGCGCGCGGGGGGTCGCCACCGTACGCCGCGGCATCAGCGACCGTGAGCTCGAGAGTCTGCACGCCGCCGGCGTGCGGGGAGTGCGCTTCAACTTCCTCAAGCGGCTGGTCGACTTCACGCCGCGGGACGAGCTCATGGAGATCGCGGCGCGAATCGCGCCCCTCGGCTGGCACGTGGTGGTGTACTTCGAGGCGGCCGATCTCCCCGAGCTGTGGGACTTCTTCACCGCGCTGCCGACGACAGTGGTAGTCGATCACATGGGCCGGCCCGATGTGCGAGCGCCGCTCGAGGGGCAGGGGTTTCAGCGCTTCGTGCGATTGATGCGCGAGTTCCCCAACGTCTGGACCAAGGTGTCGTGCCCGGAGCGGCTGAGCGTCTCGGGTCCGCCGGCGCTCAACGGCGAGCGCCACGCCTACCGCGACGTCGTGCCCTTCGCGCGCCATCTCGTCGAGACCTTTCCCGACCGCGTCCTCTGGGGCACCGACTGGCCGCACCCCAATCTCAAGGACCACATGCCCGATGACGGGCTGCTGGTCGATTTCATTCCGCACATCGCGGTGACGGCCGAAGCGCAGCGCAGGCTCCTGGTGGCGAATCCCATGCGGCTGTACTGGCCGGAAGAATCCTGAAATCCAACCCTGGTGAAAGCGATATGGCGGCCGACAAGCCTTACGATGACATCCCCGGCACGTGGATCTTCGATGCGCAGCGTGCGCGGGCGGGCTATCACCTGAACCAGTTCCTCTACACGCTCATGAAGGAATCGAACCGCAAGGCCTTTCTCGCCGATGAGCGCGCCTATCTCGCCGATTTCAAGCTGACCGAAGCTCAGCGCGACGCCGTGTTGGAACGCGATTGGAACCGGCTGCTCGAGCTCGGCGGGGTGGTCTACGCGCTCGCCAAGCTCGCCTTCACCGACGGCAAGTCCTACCAGTTCATGGCCTCCAAGATGACCGGCATGAGCGAGCAAGAGTACGTCGATATGATGCTCAAGGGCGGACGCTCGCCGGAGGGCTGGCGCTCGAGGTCCGAGCGGGAGAAGCACTGATGGCGCGGATCATCGCGGGAGTCGGCACCTCGCATACGCCGGCGATCGGCGCCGCGGTCGACAACGGCAAGGCTGAGCAGCCGTATTGGCGGCCGCTCTTTGCCGGTTACGAGCCGGCCAAGCGCTGGATCGCCGCAACCCGACCCGACGTGGTGATTCTCGTCTACAACGACCACGCCAACGCTTTCGATTTCAGGGTGATTCCCACTTTCGCCTTAGGTTGCGCGGACGAATTCCCGATTGCCGACGAAGGCTGGGGTGCCCGGCCGGTGCCGGTGGTCAAGGGTTACCCGGAGCTCGCGGCGCACCTCGTCCAGTCGCTGGTGCTCGATGAGTTCGACATGACCGTCGTCAACGAGATGCAGGTCGATCATGGCCTGACGGTGCCGCTCACACTGCTCTTCGGCTCGCCTGCGCAATGGCCCTGCCGCATCATCCCGCTCGCCGTGAACGTGGTTCAGTATCCGGCGCCGACCGGCCGGCGCTGCTATCACCTGGGCCAGGCGATCCGCCGGGCGGTCGAGAGCTGGGAGGAGGAGCTCAAGATCGTGGTCTTCGGCACCGGCGGCATGTCGCACCAGATCCAGGGGCCGCGCGCCGGCTTGACCAATCCGGCCTTCGACCAGGCGTTCCTCGATGACCTGTCGCGCGATCCCGAACGCCTCATCCGCATTTCGCCGCTCGAGTACATGCGTGAGGCCGGTGCCGAGGCGATCGAGCTGGTGATGTGGCTGCTGATGCGCGGGGCGCTCGGGCCGAAGGTGGAGGAGGTCTATCGCTTCTACCACATTCCGGCATCCTCGACCGCGGTCGGGAACATCATCCTCGAGTGCCGGTGAGGACCGGGAGCCCGTGAAGGAGACAACATGACGCGTACGATCGAGCTTGCGTTGGCCGGTGCCGGCGCCTTTGGCATCAAGCACCTGGAGGCATTGCGCAACATTCCGGATGTGCGGGTCGTCTCTTTGGTCGGCCGGGCGCTCGCGCCGACCCAGGAGATCGCGGCGCGTTACGGCATTGCGCACGTGAGCACCGAGCTCGAGGAGTCGCTCGCGCGCGCCGACATCGAGGCGGTGATCCTCTGCACGCCGACGCAGATCCATGCCTCGCAGGCGATCAGCTGCCTGAAGGCAGGCAAGCATGTGGAGGTGGAGATTCCGCTCGCAGACAGCCTCGCGGGTGCGGAGGAAGTGGCGCGCATGCAGAGGGCCACCGGCAAGGTCGCCATGGTCGGGCACACCCGTCGGTTCAATCCGAGTCACCAGTGGGTGCACCGGAAGATTCTCGCCGGCGAGCTCAAGCTGCAGCAGATGGACGTGCAGACCTATTTTTTCCGCCGCAAGAACATCAATGCGCTCGGCCAGCCGCGCTCCTGGACCGATCACCTGCTGTGGCACCATGCCGCGCACACCATCGATCTTTTCGCCTGGCAGAGCGGCGAGATCGTGGCGGCGAACGCCCTGCAGGGTCCGATCCATCCCGAGCTCGGCATCGCCATGGACATGTCCATCCAGCTCAAGAGCCGTACGGGGGCGATCTGCACGCTCTCGCTGTCGTTCAACAACGATGGCCCGCTCGGGACCTTCTTTCGCTACATCTGCGACAACGGTACCTATATCGCCCGTTACGATGACCTCATCGACGGCAAGGAAAACAAGATCGATGTATCGGGCGTCGACGTGTCGATGAACGGTATCGAGCTGCAGGACCGGGAATTCCTGGCGGCGATCCGCGAGCGACGCGAGCCCAACGCCAGTGTGGCCCAGGTGCTGCCTTGCTACCGGGTGCTCGCCGCCTTGGAGCGCCAGCTCGCGCAGACCGCGGGTTGAGCGATCACTCTCGAGCGGCTGCGCCGTTGGCGACCGAGAGCACCGACCTCATCGTCGCGACCGAGGCCCCCTGCGCATTGCGCGCGCGCCAGGCGACGAATCCGTCGGGCCGCACGAGCAGGCAACCGTCGCTCTCGATCAGGTGCAGCTCGCTCAAGCTACCGGTCCGATCCTCGAGACCGTCGGCGCCGGGGCGTGAAATATCGAGCGCGATGCGCTCCTCGGAGGAGGCGATCCGCGCACAGCGGCACCATTCCTCGGCCTTCGGTCCCGCGAGCAGCACGAAGCGCTGTCCGTAAAGATCGAGCGACGAGAGACGCTGTCCCCGTCTTTCGAGCCAGAGGTGCGGAGCGCGCGTACCGGGGCGAGCGCGCGACTCGCGGGGGCTTACGTGAACAGCGCCGTCATCGGGCGCTTCCGCGGCAATGGCGCGCGATCGGTATACGTAGCCGAGCTCGATGTTGAGATCGTTCACGAGAGGCTCGCACGCCTCGGCACCGAGGCTCGGATCGGTGCGCAGCACGTAGCGCGTGTAGGCCTGCTCGACCGAAAGTCTCGCGACCGGTCGGCGCTCGGGATCGTACGTGGCCAGGAGCGTCGCCGGCGCCTCTTGCTTGATGACCCGCGCGAGCTTCCAGGCGAGGTTGTGCGCGTCCTGAATGCCGGTGTTGCCGCCGAAGCCGCCGGTTGGCGGCATCACGTGCGCCGCATCGCCGGCGATGAATACCCGCTTGGTCTGCAGCCGCTCGGCCACCTCGGCGGCGGCATCCCAATGCATGATGCTGTCGATCGCCACCGGGATTTCCCGGGAGCCGAGCGCGCACGCCACGAAATCGAGCGCGCGCTCCGGCGTCAGACCCGTCGACACGTCCCTCACGGGGTGGGAGCTCTCGCCTTCGGTGTTGACGGCCAGAAAGGCGCTGTCGAAGGGCTTCTCGAAGCGGAAGAAGCCCCGCAGGCGCGGGTTATTCACGTAGACGACGGCCCACCGCTTGCCGGCGAGGAGCGAGCGCAGGTCGGCGCGGAAGTAGATGGTGATGCTCCGCGAGAACATCGAGTGCCCCTGCGTTCCGATGCCCAGCCGCCGCCGCACACCGCCGTGCGCGCCGTCGGCCGCCACGAGGTACGGAGAGCGTACCGTAGTCGTCGCGCCGCTCTCCCGATCGCGCAACAGCGTCGTGACACCGCTCGAGTCTTCCTCCACGGAGATCGCCTCGGTGGAAAATCGCACCTCGACCCCGAGCGCGCGCGCGCGCTCCATGATGAGCGGCTCGAGCGAGTGCTGCGAAAGAAACACGCGCTCACACGGACTCACATCGCGGATGCCGGCGTTGAGATCCGCGATGAATTCTCGGGTCGCTCCCCCCACGAGCGTCTCGACCTCGACGACGCCGCCGTCCTGAACGAACTGCTCCGCGGAGCGCTCGCGAATGGCGGCCTCGAGATCCACGGACCGGAAGATCTCCATGGTCCGCTGGGTGGCGTGAGCGGCGCGCGGATGAATGGCCGTGCCCGAGTGCCGCTCGAGCACGAGCGAGCGCACGCCGTGCCGCGCAAGCAGCAATCCCGCCGACAGCCCGACAAGGCTCCCGCCTACGATCACGACCGGCACCTCTTTCTCGCTCATCCTCCCCCTCCGGCTGTCAGCGGACTGTCAGCGACTCGACTCATTCGGCGGCGCAGTGCACGTGCACTGCTCGCGAGATCTCTCTTCACACGGAACGGCGAGCATCATGCGCCGAAGGGAGGCCGCGGCCAATGACCGCGAGAATGCCTCTCGAGCTTTCGCTCGCGTCCGGGGTATTTTCGATATGAGATTACTTCTCTGGAGTTCTCGCAAGTCTATAATTCTACTTATTTATTATTCTTGGATCGAGCCAGCTCAGGGCGCGGGCGGTGGGTCCCGCTCTGTGGCTTTTGCCGAGGATCTGGGAGTTTCGCCGAGAGTATCCGCGACGTAGGCGCCGCGCTTACCCATCGGCTGCGGCGGTCCGGTGGTGGTATCGACGGCCGTCTGGTGCTCCATTTCCGCGTTGAGCTCCGCGCCGAGCAGCACCGCGAAGCTGCCGAGATAGAACCACATGAGCAGAATCATCACGCCACCGAGCGCGCCGTAGGTCTTGCCGTAGCTGCCGAAATCCTGCACGTAAAGCGAGAAGAGCACGCTCCCCCCGAGCCACAGAGTGGCCGCGAGCACCGAGCCCCAACTGACCCAACTCCAGCGAGCATCTTCCCGACAAGGCGCGTAGCGGTAGACCACCGCGAGCGCGACGGCCGAGAAGCACCAGAGCAGCACCCAACGCAGAGCGAGCGCGATCTCCTTCGCGGCATGAGTGAACGGCAGCGTGCCGAGCACGTAGGGCACTGCGATGCCCAGGCCCACCAACAGGAGAAACCCGGCGAGCCCGCCGAAGGTGAACAGGATCGCAAGGCCGAGGAGCCTCAAGAATCCGCGCCGTTCCGATTCGTGGTAAGCGACGTTCATCGCGGTGGCGAGCGCCACCATGCCCTGAGCGGAGCTGTAGATGGTGACGCCAAGGCTGACGGCCGCGCCCACTCCGAGCGTGGCGGTGGGCTTGCCCGCGAGGTTCTGGAGCGAGCTCTGGATGAGACTCGCGGCATCGTGCGGCAACATCGCGTAGAAGGGTTTGATCTGCGCCGCCACGTCCGCCGGGGAGGCGAAGTAACCGTAGATCGAGACGAGCACGATGAGGGCGGGAAAGAGGGCGAACATGGCGTTGAAAGCGATGCCCGCCGCGATGAGCGTCAGATTGTCCGCCCCGATGCGCTGCAGAACGCGCAGCAGGATATCGCGCCACCCCTGCGGCGGGATTTGACCCGGCAGCTCGGCGCTTCGCCCTCTGTCCTGCCCGTCATGCTTGCGGGCGGCTCCGGGCTTGCTTTCGTGCGCTCGTGAGGCGGTCATGAGGATGCCAATAAGGCGCCTTAAGCAAAACCTGTTCCGGCCGCGCAAGCGAACGCTGCCACGGGTGCGCGTCGCCGAACCGCGCAAGTGACAGGCATACCGAGCCGCCTGGCAGAGGAGGGGCCCCGCGAGTCTTGGCTCTCTCGGGCCGTGGTAAAGTGCGACGACCGCGTCTGCGGCGATTTCGCATGCGGATAGCCCCGCCACACGCCGTCGACCTAACACCAACATGGGGGAGGGTGCCTTGATGAAATGTATGCGACGCCTGGCGACACTGACGGTCCTCGCGGCCCTGGCGGGCTCGGCTTTCGCGTCGGGAGCCGCGCTTCAAGCCGCTCCTCAGGGGCAGGCGGCGGCGCCGCCCAGCGCGGCGCCCGCACCGCAGGGGCCTGCGCGGGTATGGGTCGATGTCCAGACCGAAGACACTCTGACTCAGGAGTTCGCGATTCGCCTGCGGGAGGCGATCGCTGCCTCGAGCACCTTGCAGCTCGCGCCGACGAGTGACTCCTGCAACCTCAAGCTGCACGTCCCGGGCAATCTCCTTCGCTTCGATACCGCGGGCGCCGTGATGGTGAGCACGGTCGTGATCGTCACCTCCTCATCGGACCGCTACCTGTCGACGAGCATCTCGGCCTGTCAGGCGAGTGACCTCAAGCCCTGCGCGGCGCGGGCCGTGGCGGCTGCCAAGCTCGCCTTGCTGGCGGCGGCGCAATAGGAAGACCCTGAGCGGATGGCTGGGCGTCGTCGGGCCGGGTGATAATGCGATCCAGGAGGGGTCGGATCAATGAAAAAAGTAATTGCCCGCAGCCTGTCATTTCTGGTTCTGGTCCTCCCGCTGATCGCGGCGGCCGCGCCTGCTCGCAGCCACTATCTTTTCGTATGGGCGATGGAAGCCAAGCACCCGCAGGCCTCCACGCTGTCGCTGATGTCGGCCGATCCCGCCGCGCGGCGCAGGGCGCAAGGATTAGGCAAGGACTTCCTCGCTGTCTTCGACATCCGCCCGGGCGCGTCGTTCGGCAGACTCGTCGCGACGCTCGCCGTCGGTGAGGCCGCAATGGCCCATCACACGAACTATGCGGAACCTCCGGACAATGTCCTCTACGCAAACGACTGGGCCGCGAACCGCACCTACGTCTTCGACTTGCGCGATCCTCGGCATCCTCGACTCCTGCGGCAATTCGGCAGCGTCGGCGCCTACGGCTATCCACATTCCTTTGTCTATCTCTCCAACGGCAATACGCTGGCGACTTTTCAGTATTCCGGCGGATTCAACCACGCCGCGGGCGGGTTGGTAGAGTTCAATCCGCAGGGTCAGGTAGTGAACACCGCCTCAGCGGCCGCGTCCGGATATCCCGATATTCGCCCATACAGCCTGGCCGTCGTTGAAAAGCTCAACCGCGTCGTGACCGGGAGCGCCGACATGATGGGTGCGCAGGCCAGCCATGTGGCACAGGTCTGGCGGCTGACCGATCTGAAGCTCATCAACACCATGCGGTTACCGCCGCAAACGGACTGGTACAACGACACCCCGGCCGATTCGTCGGAGCCTCGCGTGCTGGCAGACGGCAAAACGGTCGTGGTTCCAACGTTCAATTGCGGTCTCTACCTGGCGCGTAACCTGGCCGGCGACCAGCCGACGTTGCAGCATATCTATGATTTCGGCTACCGCGTGTGTGAGGTACCCGTAGTCGCCGGTCCTTATCTGGTGGAAGCCATGGAAAGCGGGCACGCGATCGTGAGTCTCGATCTACACGATCCGGAACATCCGCGCGAAGTCGGTCGCATTCTTCTGCCGCCGGATGAATATCCACATTGGCTCGCGCTCGAGCCGGGCGGCGATCGTCTGGCCATCACGGGCCCCGGCGCGCTGGCAACTCGAGTCCGGTTTGCAACGATCAATCTGCACACGGGTAACCTGACACTTGACCCGTCGACGATCGACTTCACGCGCGTTTGGCCGGACGGATGGCAGGGAGGCGCGATTCCGCATGGCGCCGTTTTCAGCAATCCCTGAGTCGGCGGTAAGCCCAAGACTCCCGGAGCGCGTGCTGAACGCGCACAGGCACGCCGCGACGAAGTTACCGATCCGGAGACGGCGTTTAGGTGTAAAGGGGCGCCGAAACAGGTATTGGATAAATGGGTGTTAATGGGCGTATATTTGGGTATGAACCCGAAACGTCTCGATACGGACGCGCTGACGATCTCCCCGGAAATCCTTGCCCTCATCGCCGGGATCGACGAATTCAAAGGTGCCTGGCGGGCGCTTGGAGCGATCGCGCCGGAACGGCTCCAAGCCCTGCGGAAGGTAGCCACCATCGAGAGCATCGGTTCCTCAACTCGCATCGAGGGTTCAAAGCTCTCGGACCGCGAAATCGAGCGCCTGCTATCCAGCGTCGAGATCAAGTCCTTCACCAGCCGAGACGAGCAGGAAGTCGCGGGCTATGCCGAAGTCATGGAGCTCGTGATCGGGTCTTATGCCGAAATCTCGCTCACCGAGAATCACATCCGACAGCTGCACCGCGATCTCTTGCGCTACAGCGCGAAAGACGATCGGCACCGCGGCAGCTATAAGACCACGCCCAATCACATTGCTGCGTTCGACGAGCAGGGCAAGCAAATCGGCGTGGTGTTCGAGACGGCAAGCCCCTTTGAGACGCCTGGTCGGATGGCGGAGCTCATCCGCTGGGTCCAAGCGGCCCTAGCCGAGAAGCGACTGCACTCGCTTCTGATCGTCGCGATCTTCGTCGTGGTATTCCTTGAAATCCATCCCTTCCAGGACGGCAACGGGCGGCTCTCACGAGTTCTCACCACCCTCATGTTGCTGCAGGCGGGCTACTCCTATGTGCCGTACGCCTCGCTGGAAAGCGTGATCGAGCAGAGCAAGGACAACTATTATCTTGCTCTTCGCCAAACTCAGGCGACGCTCCATAGCGAGCGCACCGATTGGCAGCCCTGGGTTTTGTTCTTCCTCCGGGCGCTGGATCGGCAGAAGAACCATCTCTCCGCCAAGCTCGAGCGCGAAAAGGCCATCATCGCGCATTTGCCGGAGCTGTCAGTGCGCATCCTCGATTTCGTGCGCGACCACGGGCGGGTAAGCGCTGGCGACATGCTGCGGCTCACCGGTGCCAGCCGCAATACGCTGAAGCAGCAGCTCAGTCAGCTCGTCGAGCGCGGCATTCTCACGCGCCACGGGGGCGGCCGCACCACTTGGTACACTTTGCGATAGGTGACGAGACTGGCAACTGTGGCGAGTGTGCCTTGGTATCTGGCCGCATAGAGGCCCAGGATAAAATATAACATTACATAATATACATTATGCGAAGTACACTGTGGACCGCAGCCGCCTGCCCCATGTCGCACGCTGCTCCGAGGACTGCGGGCAGCTACTGAAAACCCGCGAGCTCCATTGCGGTCACAACTTCGCTGTTACGCATGAAAGTCTGCCAGATGAATCCGCTGCGCTGGTTTTCAGCCATCAGCACCATGATGCCGAGTCCGATGCCCAGCACATCCGGGTCGTACCAGCCGGTCAGGGGATTGAATGCATCAACGTATCCGTATCGCTGCCAGGCGTTGCCATAGTGGCCCCGGATCCAGCGCAAGACGTGGATCGCATCCGGATAAAGAAACGGCAGCGAGCCCCCGGTCGCGGACGGCACGAGGGTTCCGTCGATGGGACCGATGGCGGGCGGCCCACCCCACGCCACATAGCCGCTCACTGAATCCGACGCCGTGATTCCCCAGAGGTCGCTCGAGTAGTCGCTGAATTGCCCCTGCAGCGACAGGCAGAACAAGCGATGCGCCTGAGTTGCGGTGATGGAGTTCTGAAAATAGTCCGCATACGCATCGCTCTTGCCGCGAAAATCGAACCAGGCATGCGAATACTGGTGGACGAAGAGCGGGTCGGCACCCGAAATATACGTCAGTCCCTGATAGGTCATCGTGGGCCGAGCCCAGGCGCTCCAGCTGGAGGCTGGAATCGGATAGCTGCTGGAGCCCATGGCAAGCAGATACAACATCATGAGCTCGCAATAGTGATCCCAGCGCGCGGTCGCAAACCCGCCCTCCGGCGTCCACGCCATGGCGAGTGTCGGGCCGCCGTTGAGCATCCAGGCCCAGTTCACGCGGCCGTAGATCTGCGTCGCGAGGCTCGTGATCAGCGGGTCGTCGAAGTGCGCCCGGCACATGAGCACTCCGCAGATCAGGATGGCCGTATCGATGGAGGAAACTTCCGAGTTGCCGGTCCGGACACCCGTGCTCATGTCCACGAAGTGAAAGAAGAAGCCGTTCTGCCCCTGCAGTCGATCGAGGATGAACTGCAAGGTCGTTTGCACGCGCGCCACGATCTGCGCGGACGGCAGGTAGCTCCGCGAATCACCGATGCAGAGCACGGTGAGCCCGAATCCCGTGGCCGCGATGCTGGATAGCGTGCGCGTGTCCTTTCCCGCAGCGAGCGCACGGTCCTTCACCTGTCCGGTGTTGGGATCGGTTTGCTCCCAGAAATAAAGAAAGCCGGCGCTTTCGATCTCATCGAGCAACTGCTGATCCGAGCCCGCAAAGCCGTCGCTGCCGGAAGCTGCAGGAGGTGCGGCGCTGCTAGCGCCGCCGCCCCCTCCCCCGCAGCCTGAGGCCAGGAGCCCGGCCCCTGCCATCGGGGCGACCACCGTCCATGCAGCGAGACGCTCGATGAGGCTTCGCCGGCTCATGCGCGGGGCACTCGATGAGGCCTCGAACGGCGAAATTCCGGCTAATCGCATGCCCGCACGAGTGCGGAGCTACGGTGCACGTCAGCGCCCGTGCCGCGACTGCGCCACCCACCCTTGCAGCCAACGCACGTCCTGCAGCCTCTTGAGCCGCGGCGGCAACCCGCGAAGCAGCGCCGCAGATCTCGACAGCAGAAGCTCGCGGTGCGTCGGCTCGGCGAGCGCCTGGGCGTAGAGCGCGCCCGCGAGCTCGTAAGGGACAAACACATCGCCGTGATCGCGCGCCAGCAGTCCCTCCTCGAATTTCACCGCCGGGTCGATGACCTGTGCCGCCTCCTCTCGCTTACCCTGGCGCGCGAGCGCCATGGCGAGCCAGGTCGAATCCTTCACCATCTGACGCCGATCGCCGATGGACTGACTCAGGTTGATCTTGCCCCACTTGAGCGCGGCGCGCTCCGCGGCTTCGGCCTGCGCGAAGTGACCGAGTTGGTATTCGGCCGGACCGTCGAGGTCTGAATACCAGTACGAGAGGCTCGGCCGGAAGGATTGTTGTACGGCTCCCACCAGTTTCGCAGCGGCAGTCTGCTGGATGGCTTGGGTCGCCAGACGGCTGGTCGCGGCGAACTCACCCCGCTCGTAGTTCACCACGCCCTGAACGTACTTAGGCCAGAGATCGAGCAGATGCATCACCGCGTTGTCCTGCTTCAGGGTGCGGCGATTGCGGTCGAGGAACGCCTGGCCGCTCGCCGCAGTACGCAGTGCGCCTGCCAGATCGCCCGCCAGAGCCTGAGAGGTACCGACTTGGGAGACGAAGCCGGCGTAATTGGCGAAGAAGAACGGGCCGGCGTGTACGGCCTTGGCAAGAGGGTCGAGCGATTTGACGAGCCAGGCGTTGCCCTCCTCCACACGGCCCTCGGCCGAGAGTGCGCCGCCGATACCCGACAACGTGACGGACATGTTGTTCAACATGGAGACGTTGTTCGGGTCGAGCTGCAGCATCACCTGCGCGGTCTTCTGGCTCTGCAGGGCATATTGCAGGGCGGTCCGCGGATCGAGCTCGTTGGAAGCGATCACGCTCAGCATGCTTTCCGTAACCTGCCTGGCATGCAGCGCGAGCCGGTAACCGGGACGCTGTTGCAGCACCCCATCGGCAACGGTCAGGACCTCCTTGCCGATCCGCATCGCCTCATCGTCGCGGCCGAGGTTGGCGAGCGCGTTCACCCGCCACGTGCCGGCCTCGGCGTAATCCGCGCCCATCTGCAAGTCGCTGAGATCCTCGCCGCCGAGGGCGGCGGCAACGTCCATAGCCCGGGTCTCGGCGCGCACGGTGCCCTGATTGTCGGCCAGCTGTATGTCCTCGAAGCCGGCACGCGTCAGCGCCTCCACGTAGGCGCGCCGCGCCGCGACGGAGGCGTTCGGTCGCTCGGCGAGCGGCTGCAGCACGGTCCAGGCATTGCGGCACGCGGCGGGAGCGCCCGGGTCCTGCCCGTTGGCGAGCAGGCCGCAGCGCGCCGTGTAGCCCATGCCGAGCGCGACCAGGGTCGCGTCCGAGCGATCGCCCTGACGTCGCAGTCCCTCCAGCAACCCGATGGCTGCGCTGGCGTCCTGCACTCCCACCGCGGTCCTGCCGAGAAAGCGCATCGCACTCGCGTGATCGATCATCGCCAGCGCGCCGTTACGAACCGTCTCGGCGCTTCGAAGCTCGGATGGCAGGGAGTCGAAATAATCGATCTCCCGCTGGGTGAACTGCGCCAGCACCTCCAAACGCCCGAAGCTTTCCAACTCGCGGACGAAGGTGTCCGTGAGATAACCGAGCAGAGCCTCCGAGTGGCTGCGCGCCTGATCGGCGATGAGCCGGCTCTGCTGCGCCAGAACCTCGGCCCGATGCGCCCGCTGGGCGCTCACGTAGGCGAATACCGCGGCGAAAAGCGCCACCGCCGCGAGTAGGATGCAACCGGTGGCGATGGCCCGCGCCCTTCTCAGGGCATGTTGGGCCGCCTGCTCCCGCGCGCGCTGGTCGGCGAGCGCGCGCTCGGCGGCTTCCTGGGCTTCGCGCGCCTTGCGCTGATCGCGGCTCGATTGCACGACGCTGCAGAGGACATCGTGCGTGAGCTCGACGCGGCGCACGTCGAGCCGCTCTTCGATCCGCAGCAGCCGGCGGTTGACGAGCGTCGCGAGCGCATCGGGCGCGGCGCCCGCCGCCTCGAAATGACGCAGCAGACTTTCCTCCGCCACGTTCTCCCGAAACCCCGACGCCGTGAGCAGCTCGTCCTCGATGATTTGTCGCACGGCCGGCGGCTGGTCGGCGAGTGAGCGCTCGTAGAAGTTGCTGAGGATACTGGCATGGGAGCCCGCGAGCAGGTCGAGCGAGATCTCGCTTCTGCCCTGGGCGATGCGGGTGTCGTTGAGCTCGCGGCAGATGAGACTCAGGAGCGAAGGCTCGACTTCCGCATTGGCGAGCTCGGCGCCGCCGGCGACGAAGCGCACGATCGCCGCCGCGACCTCCTCCGAGACCAGGTGGCGGCCTGGCTGAAGCACCGCCTCGAGCGCCTGCTCGCCGGTCATGGGTGCGAGCCGCAGACGATTCTGTGAGATGCTCGGCATGATGCGCTTCAGGCTCTCGAGCGGCGCGAGGTAGTCCTCGCGCAGGGAGATCAGGACCCGGTAATCGCCGCGGGTGAAATCGAAGCGCTCGGTGGCCGCCTCGTCGCGCTCGAGCTGCGCCTCGAGGGTCTTGGGGGCGCGGTTCTCGACGAGGTCCGACAATTCCTCGACGAAGCGCGACGCGCGCGCCCGTCCGAAATCATCGCTTTGCGCGAGCGTGAAGAGCTCCTCGAACTGATCGAAGATGAGGAGCGGGATGATGGTGGCGCCCGCGGCATCGCGCAGCACATCGTCGCGATGATGGAGGAACTCCCAGAGCGACTCCCCGGCCGCGGCGACACCCACCTGCGTCCACTGCCCGGAGGCGCTCGCCGCCCGGCGAATGGCCTCCTTGATCTGCTCGGCCGGCTCGGGTGTGCCGCGGCTGTAGTCGATGCGCACGTACACCGGGCAGAAGCCGTGCTCGCGCAGCCGCGGCACGAGTCCCGCTCTGAGAATGGAGGTCTTGCCGAGCCCGGATTTGCCGAAGAGGACGGTGAGGAGCTTGCGCTGCACGCGCCGCGCGAGCTCCGCCACCTCCTCCTCGCGCCCGAAGAAGAACGAGCGAGTCTCCTCGGTGAACGAGGCGAGGCCGAGCCAGGGGTTGTGGGCATCGACCGTCGATGCGGCGTCCGACGCGAACGCTGCCGCCTCGGGTGGGCTCCCCGGATGCGCGAGGGCGTTCATGCGCCGCGTGCTTGCGTGAAGTCCGCCAGCCGCCGGGCAAACTCCGGTGTCACCTCGCCGCCCGGCAACTGCGTGAAATGCAGCGCCTTGAACCGCTCCGGCACCAGCGCCTCGGCGGCCGAGGTCGCATCGAGCGTCACCGGCAGGATGAAGAGCGCCCCGTCGGCCATGTTGCGCGCGCGATCGAGCGCGTAGCCCCACTCGCGCCGAAAGTAGGCCTCGAGACGGCGCTGGGTGTTGGCGGAGATCACCGGGATGAAATACGAGCAGCGGCCGATGTTGCGCTGGATCTTGTGATCGTAATCATCGCCCCCTTCGAGCCGGTCGATGTCGAACCAGGTGGGGACGCCCGCCGCCTCCAGCCCGGCCTTCAACTGCTGCACCGCCGCGAGGTCCTCGCGGGCGTAGCTGATGAACACCGCGTTCTCGGGCATCTCGCGCGCAGGTGGCAGAAAGCGTGTCGGACCGGCATGCCGCGTCTCGGCAGCGGGCTTGCGCCGCGCCTGCCAGCGCTGGTGCAGCTCCGCCACGAACCGCTCGGCGCCGCGGTAGACGCGGGTATGGACGCTCACCTGCTGCAGGAAGGTGACGAGCCGCTCGTCCTGGGCCGAATGATCGTCCGCGAGCACTTCGCTCACATCGCGCGGCGCCGACAGCCGCTGGCGCTTGGCCATGCGCAGGAAAAGACGCGCCACCCAGTTCGACAGCCCGCTGCCGATGACGAGCAGGTGATTGTGCTCGAGCTCGTGGAACAGCCGCTCGGGCGCGAGGTGCTCGCTCTGCAGTGCGCAGAGGTATTCGAGCAGGTCCTCGTCCGAGATCACGTAGGTGGGGGATGCCGAGAGCTTGCCGAAGAGGTGATACACCACCGGCCGGGTCAGCCGGTCGCGCTCGGCGGGCAGATCGCTCACTCGGTTCGGGGTGTAGCCGATGACGTCCGTGGAGGGCGCGCCGCCGAAGCGCTCGAGGTTGATCGCCGTCTCGAGCAGCGGATCGAAGGTGGTGGAGACAAAGAGGTCGAAATCGCTGATCGCGGCCAGCTGGCGCAGCGCCGCCGGCGGCTCGAAGTTCGCGTCCTTGAGCACCGCCCGCAGCCTGACGTAGGCCTCCTCCCGGCGCCCCCGCTCGGCGAGAAACCAGCACACGACGTCGTTGAGCGAATAAGGTTGCGGCAACCGCCGCGTATCAACGTTCAATTTGGCGGCCAGGCGCTCGGCGATCCAGTCGTAAAGCAGCCGCGGCCGCTCGTCCGTCGCCACCATGAGGAGCTCGGGCCCGACGATCGGGATGACCCGCCGCTCTTCAATGAAGCTCAGGAGGTCGTCCCAGGCGTCCTCATCGAGCGTACCTTCGGGCAGAACGGGAGCCGCGGAACTCATCAGGGCACCGGGTCCGGCGACAAACGCCGTACGGGAGGGAGGGCGCTGGCTCCGAGGAGCCTCGCCGTCAGACTGTGCAGCGCCATGCGAACGGACCCCTGTTCGGGTGACCCCTGTTTATTTGCAGGAGATGCTACGCTGGCTTGGCTGCCCAGTCCATCCGCCTCTCTCGCCGGTCCGCGCACTCGGGCCGGACCAGCTCGGCCGCTGCTCCCCGCGCTCTTCATCGGCGCCACCGCCGTGTACGAATTTTCCCGTATTCAGCGGCAGTGCAACATGCACTAGCGTCGATCGCGAATCTCCACTTCGCGAGGCGGTCTGCCATGTCCATCGATCCGAGCTCCCATGGGCGCGTACGGCTCCAACTGAAGAAGCGATATGCCAACTACATCGGTGGCCGCTGGATCCCGCCGATTCGAGGCGAATACTTTTCCAACATCACCCCCATCACCGGCGCCTCTCTCTGCGAGGTGCCGCGATCGACGGCCGAAGACATCGAGCTCGCCCTTGATGCCGCCCACTCAGCCAAAGCGGGCTGGGGCGCGACCTCGCCGGCCGAGCGCGCGCTGCTTCTCAACAAGATCGCGGACCGCATGCAGGAGAAGCTCGAGTACCTGGCGACAGTCGAGACCTGGGACAACGGCAAGCCGATCCGCGAGACCATGGCAGCGGATCTGCCGCTCGCGGTCGATCACTTCCGCTACTTTGCCGGCTGCGTGCGCGCCCAGGAAGGCTCGATCAGTCAGCTCGACGAGGATACGGTCGCATACCACTACCACGAGCCGCTGGGGGTGGTCGGTCAGATCATTCCCTGGAACTTTCCACTGCTGATGGCGACCTGGAAGGTTGCCCCGGCGTTGGCCGCCGGCAATTGCATCGTGCTGAAACCCGCCGAGCAGACGCCGCTATCCATCCTGGCGCTGCTCGAGGTCATTGCGGATCTGTTGCCGGCCGGGGTACTGAATGTCGTGAACGGCTTCGGCGTCGAGGCCGGCAAGCCGCTCGCATCGAGCAAGCGCGTGGCCAAGGTTGCCTTTACCGGCGAGACGACCACGGGGCGGCTCATCATGCAGTACGCCTCGCAGAATCTCATTCCCGTCACACTCGAGCTCGGTGGCAAGTCCCCCAACATCTTTTTCGCCGACGTGTGCGCGAAAGACGATGCCTTCTTCGACAAGGCACTCGAGGGTTTCGCGATGTTCGCGCTCAATCAGGGCGAAGTCTGCACCTGTCCTTCGCGCGCGCTGATCGAGGAATCCATCTACGAACGTTTCATGGAGCGCGCTCTCAAGCGCGTCGCGCAGATCAAACAGGGCGATCCGCTCGATCCCGCCACCATGATCGGGGCGCAGGCCTCCGGCGAGCAGCTCGAGAAGATCCTCTCCTATTTCGATGTTGCGCGCCAGGAAGGAGCCCAGGTGCTCGCCGGCGGCGAACGGACCGCCCTCGGCGCAGAATTCGAGCACGGCTTCTACGTCAGGCCGACCGTGCTCAAAGGCAATAACAAGATGCGGGTCTTCCAGGAGGAGATCTTCGGACCGGTGGTCTCGGTGACGACCTTCAAGGATCAGGCCGAGGCGCTCGCGATCGCCAACGATACTCTCTACGGTCTCGGTGCCGGGCTCTGGTCGCGTGATATCAACGTCTGCTACCGGATGGGTCGCGCCATCCAGGCCGGACGCGTCTGGACCAACTGCTATCACGCCTATCCGGCCCATGCCGCCTTCGGCGGCTACAAGCAGTCCGGCATCGGACGGGAGACCCACAAGATGATGCTCGAGCACTACCAGCAGACCAAGAACCTGCTGGTGAGCTACTCGCCGAAGGCGCTCGGGTTCTTCTGAGATCGATGGAGGCGGCCTCCAGGGTCAGCGCCACTTCGCGCGCGCTCGAGCTGATCAGCGAGCTTGCCGCGAGGCACGGCGCCCTCCTCTTCCATCAATCGGGCGGCTGCTGCGATGGCAGCGCGCCGATGTGCTTTGCGCGGAAGGAGCTCTTGATCGGCGAGCAGGACGTGCTCCTCGGCGAAATCGGCGGGCAGCCGTTCTACATCGGCGCCGCGCAATTCGAGTACTGGAAGCACACGCATCTGATCATCGACGTGGTCAGTGGACGCGGCGGGATGTTCTCGCTCGAAGGCCCCCTCGGGCTGCGTTTCCTCACGCGCTCGCGTCTCTACACCGAGGAGGAGGAAGCGCGCCTGCCCCCGGTCCGACGAGGTCCGATCGCCTGACAGCCGCAGCTGATCCGATTGAATTGTGCCCGCGGATGCGGCACCGCTTACAGCGTGAGCGCCTGACTCTAGATGTTACATCATATATAATCTATATGATATTGAATATAAAAGCTTTAATAATCTGCTAGCGCAAGCAAGGGTGCTACCCGGGCGTCTCAACCATCGAGCTCCGAGTAATGACGGAAGATGCCATCGTCGTTGAAGGCCAGGCGGCGACCTGAAGCGACGTAGCGCGCGATGCGCGGGCGGCTGAAGACCTGCTCGTGCAACGCACGAAGTCTCGGGCAACTTCGCAGCACTCTGCGGCTCGCCAATGGAAACGCGTAGCGCAGCCCTGCAAGCACCTGCGCCATCGACAGGTCGACGTACGAGATGCGCGAGCCGATCATCCACTCGCCACCACTCGGGTTGCCTTTCATGACGCGCTCGAAATAACCGAGGAACTTCGGCATGCGGCTCTCGCGGAATTCCTTCGAGCGACGCTTCGCCTCGCGCTTCTGCTCTTTGTAGTAAAGACCGCTGCCGACGGGGTGATGGGTGTCATGCACCTCCGCAACGAAGTCGGCGATCGTGAGCTGCAATTGATGCGCCCAACGCCTGTTGACCTCGCTGCGTGGCGCAAGGCCGAGGCGGTCCCCGAGAAAAAGAAGAATGTTCGCCGTCTGCCCGATCCATTCCCGGCCGGCCCGTAGAAACGGCGGCGCGAACGGGGGGTGCTCGAGCCCCCTGTCGCGTAACCATCGCAGCACCGCAGGCGCCCCGCCCCCCTGGCCTTCAGGCACCAGCGCGATGTCGATGTAGGGTGCCGCCGCCTCCTCCAAGGCGAGGCGTACGAATTCGCCTCGCCCCTGGATGCCGGGCCAATAGTAAAGCTCGTACCTCATCGAAGACCCTCCGCGTCTGACGCCTATGCCGGTTCGCGGTTGGCTCCTGCTGTCACTGCAACTGAACCGCTCTCGCGGTTCTCATCGCGCGTCGCCGCCGCGACCATCCTCACCTCGGTGACGAGCCCGCCGGCGGAATCGAGCCGGTGAAGATGATAGACGGGACGGTTGCCCATCTGCGGCGGAAAATCGCCCTTGCGCAGCGTCGTGGCCGTGCAGGGCGCCACCATGACCGGAATGTTGCCGATCCGCCCGCAGGTCGAGCGGTGCACGTGGCCGCAGAAGACCGCCGCCACCCGTCCCGAACGCGCCAGCGTTTGCTGAAGACGGGTCATGGCTTCCGCGGTCACGAAGTTGAGCGGATCGGGTCCCACCGCCACGATAAACGGCGGGTGATGCATGAAGAGCGCGATCGGTTTGGTGCGCTCGGCATCGATCAGCTCCGTCACGCACCGGGCGCGCTCGGAATCGAAGCCGCCCTTGTTGCTACCCGGGCATACGCTATCCACCGCGATCAGGCGCACCGGGAAGTCTTCGACCGCATAATCGAGCAGGCCGCCGCCCGGGGCGCGGCACGCCCATGGCGAGAACGCCTGGCGCAGACTCCCCCTCTCATCCCGGTTGCCGACGGCGACGAAGAGCGGCGCGCGCAACTTCCCGAGCAGGGATGCCGCCCGCGCATAGTCCTCGGGGCGTCCGCCGTGAACGATGTCTCCGGTATGGATGATCGCATCGGGGGCGGGATCGAGAGCGTTGATGTCGGCAATGGTGCGCTCGAGGTCGCAGACTCTGTGGTCCGCGTCGGGCGCATCATGGGCAATGTGGGTGTCGGTCACCTGCGCGATGATCATGGGGCGGAACCGGTCTGGGTTCGCAAGGTTCCATAGTACTCCCGCAGAATCTGCACCACCTCGGGGCGGCTGAACTCGGGCGGCACCTCTACCCCGGTCGACAGCATCTGGCGCAGCCGGGTCCCCGATATCGAGAGGTGCTGTTGCGGATCGTGAGGACAGGTCCGCGCGGTCGAGATGCTGGCGCACTTCCTACAATAGAAGGTGACATCGAGCTTGAGCGCCTCGGTTCGAAGGGCGCCGTCCCACAATTGATCGAAGATGTGATGGGAATCGAAGGGCCCGTAGTAACCGCCGACGCCGGCGTGATCCCGCCCGACGATGAGGTGCGAGCAGCCGAAGTTCTGGCGGATGAGGGCGTGAAGCAGCGCCTCGCGCGGACCCGCGTAGCGCATCTCGATGGGGTAGCCCGCCTGGATCACCGTTTCCGGGCGGAAATAACGATCGACCATGGCCTGCACCGCGCGCGTGCGCACCTCGGCGGGGACGTCGCCGGGCTTGAGCTTGCCCAGTACCTGATGGATGAAGACTCCGTCGAGCACCTCGAGCGCGATCTTCACCAGATGCTCGTGGCTGCGGTGCATGGGATTGCGCGTCTGGAAGGCGGCCACGCGCGACCATCCCTTGCCGAGGAAGAGCGCCCGCGACTCGGCGGGCCGGATGTAAAGGTCAGGATATCGCCGCGGGTATTCGCCTTCGCTCAGAACCAGCACGCGGCCCGCGAGGTTGACCTCCCCCTGCCTCATGAGCTTTGCGACGCCCGGATGCTGCGCATCGGTGGTGCGATAGACGTGCTCGGCTTCGATCGTCTTGTCGATGCCGTATTTCTCGGCGACTTCCATGATCG
Organism: Steroidobacteraceae bacterium; assembly: GCA_035252605.1. Taxonomy (GTDB): domain Bacteria; phylum Pseudomonadota; class Gammaproteobacteria; order Steroidobacterales; family Steroidobacteraceae; genus 13-2-20CM-66-19. The sequence goes on along the minus strand of DATFCZ010000130.1, from coordinate 83,114 downwards.
CGAGTGTCTCGCCGCTCTCGCTTGCGACGAGCGCCACTTCCTCCTCGAGGTGGACGGCATCGGCAACCTCGCGATCGACCGGCAGCGTGATCGGGATCGGCCAGAATACGCCGTTCGCCAGTTTCATCTCCACGCAGCACCCGCGCCAATCGGCGTGTCCCATGAAGCCATCGAGAGGCGTGTACGCCCCCATGGCCAACATGAGCACGTCCGAAACCGCGCGCGAGTCGAGCGGCACTCTCCTCAAGCGCCCTGCCCGCTTGAGCTCCTCGGCCCGCTCGAGCTCCGGCGCCAACAGTGGTTTGAGCGAGGCCGATCCGTGCGGGGGTACGAGTTGTGACATGCGGCGCCTCGGATGAAGCCGCGCTCTCAGTCGATGATGTGGTAGACGGGCGCTTTCTCCATCTCCCATCGGCCGCAGTCCCGGTCATAGCGAGAGAGGGTGAAGCAGTGCCAGTCCTTGTCGTCGAGTCGCGGATGGTCCGCCCGGTAGTAATAGCCCGGCCAGCGCGTTTCCTGGCGGAAGAGAGTGTGTTGTGTCACGCACTCCGAGGCCAGAACCCGGTGCTGCAGCTCCCAGGCCCGCTGCAGCTGGTGCAGGTCCGAAGCCCCGAGGAAGGCCAGGTCTTCCTTCAGCATGGTCAGGAGCTCGAGTCCCCGCGTGAGCAGCGGCTCGTTGGTCGTGTAGTGAGCGCCGATGCCGCCGACATACTCGTCCATGATCTTCTCCAGACGCTGCAGGCCGTGAAGCGGCAGCAGGTAGCTGGGCGAGACCGTTCCGCCCACGATCTCGTTACTGCCGATGCGGTAATTCTCGAGCGGCTGGTAGATCGTCTTCTTCAGCTGCGCGTATTCGGCCTCGCTCACCTCGGGCCGGTCCGCGCGGTGCTCCATGACGTACCTGACGGCCGCCTTGGCGGCGATCCGGCCCTCGGTGAAGGAGCCCGAGGAGAATTTGTGGGCGGTGCCGCCGATGGTGTCACCGGCGCCGAACAGTCCCTCGACGGTCATCATCCGGTTGTAGCCCCATTGGTATTCCGCCGGAGCGTAGTCCTCCGGCCCGCTCGCCCAGGCGCCGGAGCAGGTGGCGTGCGAGCCCATGACGTACGGCTCGGACGTGGTGAGCTCCGGGTTGATTTCCTTGGGGTCGATGTTCTGCGATGCCCAGACGACCGCCTGGCCGACGGTCATGCCGAGGAAGTTCTCCCAGCCCACCGTCTCCTTGTGCGGATCCTTGAACGCCTCCTTGGTCACCATGCGGATCGGGCCGCGGCCCGCCTTGACCTCTTCGAGCAGCGCGTGATTGCGCAGGCAGGTCGGCACCGGATGGTGATTGACGTAATCGCCGACCATCTGCTCGATCGAGTCGCGCCAGAACGCCTCGTAGTCCTGTCCGTAAGCGTTCTGCGTATAGGTCTTCAGGTGCAGGAAGTAGGCGCCCACGGGGCCGTAACCGTCCTTGAAACGCGTGAGCACGATCCGATTTTCCATCTGTGTCATCTTCGCGCCCGCGAGTATCGGCAGCGCATACGCGGAGGCGCTGCTCCAGGGTGCATACCACGTGCGGCCCATCCCTTCGCCAACCGCGCGCGGCTTGAAGATGTGCGATGCGCCGCCCGCCGCCACGATGACCGCCTGGGCGCGAAAGACGTAGAAATCACCGCTACGGACGTTGAAGCCCACGGCGCCCGCGACCCGGTTGGGGCGTTTGCTGTCCATGAGCAGGTGGGTCACCATGATGCGGTTGTAGACCTCACTCGCCGCCTTGCGCGCGGCCTCGGCAACCAGCGGCTTGTAGCTCTCGCCGTGGATCATGATCTGCCATTTGCCCTCGCGCTGGTAGCGGCCGGTGTTCGGGTCCCGCATGATGGGCAGTCCCCATTCCTCGAACTTGTGCACGGTGGCATCGACATGACGGGCGATGTCGTAGCCGAGATCCTCCCGCACCAGACCCATGAGGTCATTGCGCGCATAGCGCACGTGGTCCTCGGGCCGATTCTCGTTCCAGTGCATGCCCATGTAGCAGTTGATGGCGTAAAGACCCTGAGCCACCGCGCCGCTGCGCTCGATGTTGGCCTTCTCGACGCACACGATCTTGAGGTCGCGTCCCCAGTAGCGGGATTCGTAGGTGGCGCCGCACCCCCCCATCCCGCCACCGACGATGAGGATGTCCGCGTCGACGAATACGGTCCTGCGGCCCATTACACCAATCCTTGCTTGAAGCGGCTGCGGGCGAGCGTCGGCAGGGCATCGACCTTGAGCGCCTCGGGCTCGTGCGCCAGTTGCTGCGAGCTCATCGCCTCCGCGGTGGGCGGCGCATACTCGGACGGCGCCTTGATCGAACCCCAGGGCGTGGTTCTGATCGGCGAGACGAAATTCTTCTCGCGCCCGTCGCGGAATTTGATCCGCCAGGAAATCGTGGCCTTCTCCTCCTCGCGCAACACCCGCACGCTGTGCCCGAGAGGCGCGAAATCGGCATAGCCGCGGCAATCGATCGCCTGCTGCGGGCATGCCTTCACGCACGAGTAGCATTCCCAGCACATGTTGGGCTCGGCGTTGTACGCGCGCCGGTAAGTGCTATCGATGTGCATGATGTCGGACGGGCAGATATCGACGCAGTACCCGCAGCCGTCGCAGTTCGTCATGTAGACAAACGTGGGCATGGATGAGGCTCCCTTCAGTAGTTGCGCGGCCGGCGCCGGGCGCTGCCGAAAGTTGCGGCACGATCGGCTGGGGCAGGCAGGTTGCGGCGAAAGCCGCTGGCGTCCTCGATGCGCCGCTGAAACGCCGCTGCGGGCTTGTAGAACATATGGGCGAACTTGGACCACGGAACGGTGGCGAAGAGGACGGTACTGGAAAGAAGATACAGGCCGAAGCAAACATCTGCCCAGAGCGGATTGCCCGCGGCTTGCACCCGCGCCCATATCAGGGCGAACGCCGCGCTCGCGAGCAGCGACAGGCTGAAGAGATCGGCGCGCACGAGGCGCCAGCGCGAGTGGCCTTCGGCGACGACGTCCACCCGCTGCAAGAACCAGTACCATAGGCCGCCGACGCAAACCAACGCGGCGCCGAGGTACCAAAGCGCGGGCACGATGGCCGGGCCCGGTGCGGCCGAGGTGGGATAGGCAAAGACCATGATCGCCGTGGTGATGACGTAGAGCACGAAGCCGTACATGGTCAGAAGATGGGTGGTCCGGCGCCAGAAGTTGCAGAACTCGCCGGCCGCCATGACCGAGACCACCAGGGTTCTCGCGGCGAGGGCTGCCGCCTCGCCCGAGCCCACGCGGCGCCTGGCGCGTAGATTGCCGATGCGCCGCTGTTGGAAGAAGTACCTGGCGCTTCCTTTGTGAGCGAGGTCGATGAGCGTGCCGCCGACCACCAGCAGGAACATCACGCCCACATAGCTCTGCATCGCGACCGGCGGTATGGATGCGGAGAGCGCGGCAAACGGGTTGTGCATGAACGCTATCCCCCAAGGGTGTTGGTCTTCTGCCCCGTGATCCGGAGGAACTCTATCCTCGCGAGGATGCCTCCGCAATAATCGTTCCAATCAATAAAAACGATAGATTCAATATGATATTCTGATCAATCATGACATTGGATCAACTACGCGTATTCGTGCAGGTCGCTGAGCGGGGGCATGTCACCCGCGCCGCCGAGGCGCTGCGGATGAGCCAGTCGGCTGCCTCGGCGGCCATTGCCGCCCTCGAGGGACTCTATCGAATCAAGCTGTTCGATCGGGTGGGCCGCGGCATCCAGCTGACCGAGCCCGGTCGGATCTTCCTGCGCGAGGCGCGCGCGGTGCTCGACCGCGCCTCCATGGCGAGCTCCGTGCTGCAGGATCTTGCGGGCTCGCCGGCGAGCCCGATCACCCTCGCTGCCAGCCAGACCATCGCCACCTATTGGCTGCCGCGTCGCCTCGCCGACTTCCATGCCGCCAATCCCCGGGTGCGGCTTAACGTGATGATCCGCAACACCCGCGAGGTCGAGACGGCAGTCGCCGAAGGCGAGGTGAGCATCGGACTCGTCGAGGGACCGACGCAGCACCCGGCGCTCGTGCGCACCCGCCTCGACTTCGATCAGATGGTGCTGGTGATCGCCGCGGGCCGCGCACCCCGTTCGATCGCACCCGGCGGACAGGTCGATCTTCGCGCGTTCAACTGGGTGATCCGCGAGCCGGGCTCGGGGACGCGCCGCGGGCTCGAGGACCTCGCGGCGCGGCAAGGCCTGTCGCTCGATGATCTCAACATCTTCCTCGTGCTGCCGGGGAACGAGGCGGTGCGCGAAGCGGTGGAGTCCGGCGCCGGCGCGACCGTCATCTCGCGCCACGTCGTCGCATCAGCCATAGCTGCGGGAACGCTGGTCGAAATCCCCCTCGAGTTGCCGCAGCGTGAATTCGCGCTGGTGCGCCACCGCGAACGTCACGCGAGCTTGGCGCAGAAGGCGCTCGTCGCGCATCTGAGCGGCGGCGAGGTCGAATGAGTGCGGCCGCTCGAGCTGCGCTCATCGACGTGACCCTCACTCGATGTGGCCGAATTCCGGCATTGCGCGAAAGAGCTGTCCGCTGCGCCACGCCGCAGCGCCCGGCCGGGTGTAAACGATCCTGCCGCCAACGATCGTATAGAGCACCCGCGTGCGCAGAATGTCGTCGGCCGGCAGTGTGAGCAGGTCTCCGGAGATCACCGCCATGTCGGCGCGCTTGCCCGGGGAGAGCGAGCCGAGCTCCCGCTCCTCGAAGATGGCGTAGGCGTTGTTTGAGGTGTAGGAGCGAAGCTCCTGCAGGCGCGTCTTCGCCTGACCCGGGAAGAAGGTTCTGCCGTGGCCGTACGCACGTGTCACGCCGCAATAGAAATTCGGGATGGGATTGGTATCCTCGACCGGCGTGTCGGTACCCTCGAGCACGATCGCCCCGCTCGCGATGAGCGAGTGCCACACGTAAGCGCCCTCTTCCGCCCGCCGTTTGCCGAGCCTCGGCATCACCATCGGCGCATCCGAGCAGGCGTGGATCGATTGCATCGATGCGATGACGCCGAGTCGCGCGAAACGCGGGATATCGGCGGGCGCGAGATGCTGCGCATGCTCGATCCGCCAGCGTAGCGCGTGCGCAGCCGGATCCTGCTCGAATATTCTCTCGAACAGGTCCAGCGTCTCGTGATTGGCGCGGTCGCCGATCGCGTGCACCGAAAGCTGAAAACCCTCGCGTGCGGCGATTTCCGCGATGCGGGCGATGAGGCGCATCGGCGTCACGTTCTTGCCGCTGACATCCGCTGCATCGCTGTAGGGAGCGAGCAACCAGGCGCTACGCGTGCCGAGCGCACCGTCCGAGAGGATCTCGCCGACGCCGCGCACCGTAAAATGATCATCGGCATAGCCGATGGTGCGGTAGGCGCCGAGGTGCCGGGCGAGCTCCGCGACCGGTTCGTCGGCGACATTGACGTAAAGCCGCAGCGGCAGCCCCTTCGCAGCCTGTCGTTTCAGCCAATCGATGGTGTTGAAATCCTCCCCCATGTCGATGAAGGTGGTGACTCCCTTGCTGAGTTCATTGCGCGCCACCAGGCGCAGCGCGCGCGCGCGGCGCGCCTCGAGCTCACTCGCCGGCAGCGCGGCCAGGTATCTTCTGTAGGCGGCCCACACGGGCTCGCCCGCGGTGTCGATCAGCATGCCGATGGGATTGCCGCGATCATCGTGCAGGATGGTGCCGCCGACCGGATCGGGCGTCTTCGCGGTAATGCCCGCCGCGTGCAACGCCGCCGCATTGACGTAGATGGCATGGCCGCTGGTATGCGACAACATCACGGGATTCCCGGGTGAGACCGCATCCAGACTCGCCGGCAGCGGCAGCCCGTCGACGTTGGGTCGCGGCACCTCGTTCCACTTGGTCTGCTGCCAGCCCTGGCCCACGATCCATTCGCCGGGTTTCGCTCGGGTCACGGCCGCCTTCACCTGCGCCACGATCGCATCCCAATTCGGCGCCTCGCCGACATTGAGCTCCATCAGCGATTCGCCCGTGTCGAGGAGGTGCCCGTGCCCCTCGATGAAGCCCGGCGTCACGAACGCGCCGTGCAGGTCGAGCACCTTCGTTCCCGGCCCGATGAAGCGCGCAATGGCCCGATCGCTACCGAGCGCGAGGATCCTGCCGTCGCGCGCGGCGAGCGCCTGCGCTTGAGGCTGTAGCGGATCGAGAGTCGCGATGAGGGCATCGCGCAATACGAGATCCGCGGCCGGGAGCTTCGGCGGAAATCCCGCGAGCGGCGCGCCGGCGGCCAAGGCGGTCGTGACCACCGCCCCCGTGGCGGCGAGCAACCAGCAGCGGATCGGTCTCATCGCATGCCCCTGGACTGTTGTCAGAGGCAAGATAACCTACCGACGCCCGAATTACAGCCGGCGCGCGAACGCACTTTCGTCGCTTCCACTACACTCGAGTCCATGAGTGGCAAAGCGGACGATTCATTCGGGCGAAGCCGGCAGCGACTCGACGGCGTGGATCTGCTGCGCGGCCTCGCCATTCTCGCCGTGCTCCTGAATCACGTGAATATGCGGCTCGTCCTCGGGCACATTCACTACGGCAGCGCGCTGCCACCGTCCCTGCTCGCCCTGCTCGTCTGGAACGGTCAGCACGGCGTGCAGATGTTCTTTGCCATCTCGGGATTTCTCATCACATCGATTTCGCTCGGGCGCTGGGCGGATCTCTCCGGCGTCCGGGTGCTCGATTTTTACCGGCTCCGATTCGCCCGTATCGCGCCCCTTCTCCTGCTGTTGTTGCTCGTGCTTGCGACACTCGATCTGGCCCGCACCGAGAATTACGTGATCTCTGCGCAAAGCGGTGGTCTCGGCGCAGCCCTCCTCGCGGCGCTCACCTTCCGGGTGAATGTGCTCGAGGCCCGGCACGGCTACCTGCCCGGCAGCTGGGACGTGCTGTGGTCGCTTTCCGTGGAGGAGACCTTCTACTTCTTCTTTCCGCTCCTTTGCAGGTTCTTGGGCGGCAGCAAGCGGCTCTTCATCGCGGTCCTCTTGACCTTCGTCGCGCTCGGTCCGGTGGCTCGTACGGTCTTCTCCCAAGGAAACGAGGTGTGGCACGAGTACTCCTACCTCGGCGGCATGGATGCGATCGCGTTGGGGTGTCTTACCGCCCTCGGGCTCGGCGCCTTGCGCCTCGGGCGGCGCGGGAGATGGCTCTCAGGCCTCGCGGGAGCCTCCATGCTCGCGCTCTCCCTGACGCTCACGATCTCCCCGCTCGCGCGCGCGGGGCTCGACATGACCGTGGTCGCGATCGGCACCTGCCTCGCGATCGCGGCGTTCGCCGAGAGCGGGTGGAGGGCGCCGGTCGTCTTTCGGCCGCTGACTCAGCTGGGTGAGCGAAGCTATGAGATCTATCTCACGCACATGTTCGTGGTCTTCGCGCTCTTTCAGCTCTTCCTCAGGGCGGGCAAGCCGCCCGAGGCCGTGCCTCTCCTCTTCGCCACCGTGATCCTCGCCGCCGGCCTCATCGGCGCGCTCACGGCTCGGCTTTATTCCGAGCCGCTCAATCGCCTGCTGCGCGCGCGTTGGCGAAGAGTGCGCGTCGCGGTCGATTCCGCGCGGCCCGTCCACACGTTGCCCGAAGGCTATTAATTCTATATTATGGAATTTATGCGCAAACGCGAGTATCTCAGCCAGCTCGAGCTCATGGTGCTGCTCGCGGTCGCGAGGCCCGCCTCGCGCGACGCCTATGGCGTATCGATCGCGCGCGACATTGCGCGAAGCAGTGGCCGACAGGTGGCGCTCGCCAGTGTCTATGCGGCTCTCGAGCGCCTGCAGCGCAAGGGATTCGTGTCCGCGAGCCTCGGGGAGCCGCGGGAGGAGCGCGGCGGCAAGGCACGGACTTACTTCCGGCCGACCTCGGCCGGTGTCCGCGAAGCGCGCGAGACTCAGGCCATGCTCCTGCGCCTCACCGAGGGTCTGCCCGCCATGAGGGGGCAGCCCGCGTGATGATGCGGGAGCCACCCGCTCTTGCGAGCTGGCTTCTGATGCGGCTCGTCACCGGCGACCGAGGGGAATCATTGTTGGGTGATCTCCTCGAGGAGTATCAGACCGGCCGCTCGGCCGCCTGGTACTGGCGGGAGACGGTGGCCGCCCTCCTCCTCTTCGCGCGCCCCAAAGCGCGAGAGCTCCTCTCGAGCCGTCCCGCACAGATGCTTCTCGCGCTTAGCGCGCAATCGGCGCTCCTCCTCTGGCTCGTCACGCGCTCGGAAGAGTATCGGCAGCGTTGCCCCACCCCGGCGACCCTTATGCGCGGGCCGCTCACCCTGATGAGCTGCGCGAGTCTCGCCGCAGTCGCGATCCCCCTCCTCCTGTGGTTGGCTTCGCCGCGCCGCGCCAGTGGGCTCACGCGCCGGCCCGGGCTCGTCCGCGTCTCGGTGGTGGCTTTCGCCGTCATCGGATTTGGCGGCGGAGCGCTGAGTTGGGCAGCCACCGCTTGTGCGCACCGTGGCGCGGGCGTCTCGCTTCAGCGAGAGCCTCCAGGGCATGCCGCTGCGGCTCACGCCTCGCGCCAGTTGCACTGAACCTCGCTTCCTTGCTCGAAAGCTAACGAATGCCGCTCGACCTAGCGCAAATCGTGCGAGCTCTCTCCTGGCTCGCGCTGCCCGTGGGGCTCCTCTGCGTGCTTGATGATTGGCTGCTTCGGCCGAGGCGCCAGCTCGCGAGCGCGCCGAGGCTGGCCGCGGACCCGCGCGCCCTTTCCCTGGCCTATGGCCTGCTGCCGATCCTGATCGCCGCGGCCGTGGTGCATCTTTTTTTGCTCGAGCAGCTCGATTTCAGCGCCGTGCTCGTCATCGTCGCGGCGCTTACCGGGCTCATCTGGGCAGCCGACGCGCTGCTTCTCGGCCCGCAGCGCAGGAGGGCGGCTCGCGCGGCCGGGAAGGATCCGCAGGCGCTCCCCGAGCCGCGCACGGTCGATTACGCTCGCAGCTTCTTTCCTCTCGCCCTCGCCGTCCTCCTGATACGGGCGTTCGTCTTCGAGCCGTTTCGCATTCCATCCGATTCCATGATGCCGACGTTGCGCGATGGCGATTTCATCGTGGTCGACAAGTTCGCCTACGGCCTGAGGCTACCGGTCACCAACACGAAAATTCTCGATACCTGGCAGCCGAGCCGCGGGGATGTCGTGGTGTTCCATCCGCCCATGGACCCTTCCGAGGCCTGGATCAAGCGGGTCGTCGGCCTTCCCGGTGATCATGTGACGGTGAGCAACGATCGGTTGGTCATCAACGGCAAGGCCATACCCTTCAAGCTCACGGGCCGCTACAACGATGGCTGTTACGTCAACATGCAATTGGCCACGGAGGAGCTCGGGACCCATACCCATCAGGCCCTGCTCTGTCCGGTGCCGCTCGAGGTCACTCCCTATCCGCTGCCCGGCTGCAAGCGAAGCGATGCGCGCGGGTATGTCTGCGGTCAGGATCCTGCTCCCGGCGCCGAGCCGCTCGCGCAGCCCCAGTTGTTCGATCGGGTGGTACCCGCCGGGCACTACCTCATGATCGGGGACAACCGCGACAACAGTGACGACGGTCGCTTCTGGGGGTTCGTCAGCGAGCAGGAGCTCATCGGCAAAGCGACCTACATCTGGTTCGATTGGGACATCCATCGCTCCGGGGGGCCGGTCTGGAGCCGGATCGGCACCAAAATCCGCTGACACAGGAAACCGAGGCGCCGTTCACAATTTGCGCCACCTGCCTCCGTCCGTCCCCCGGGGGCCGCCGCCGGTCGGAAGGGCCTCCGATACTGTCGCATCGCACGGGAAGCCGCGCTTGAGTTCCAGTAGAGTCCGCCGCAACGGGACTCTGCAAGCGAACTCTTTCCGTGCGACAACCGACTACAACTCGCCTCGATGCCGCCCATACCGGGAGCCCGCCGCAGGGCGGCCCGGCCCGGCAGTCCGGCATGACCCTGATGGAGCTCATCATCGTGATGGTGCTCGTCGGCATCCTGGTGGCGATCGGAGTGCCCTCCTACCGATCCGTCACGAATTCGAGCCGCATGTCGGGCGAGGCCAACTCACTCCTCGGCGATCTGCAATACGCGCGCGCGGAAGCGGCACGCGAAGGCGAGCCGGTCACGGTCTGCATCTCCGCGAACGGCACCTCCTGCGATGCCGCGAGCACCTCCTGGCAGGAGGGCTGGATCATCTTCACCGATATCAACGACGATCAGACGGTCGACAATGCCGGGGACACCGTGCTGCGCGTGCAGCGGGCGTTCTCCGGCTCGGACACCTTCCAGTCGAACAATACCGACTACGCGGTCACCTTCACCCGGGAGGGCTTCGCGACCGTCGGCGGGAACAGCCTGATCATCAGCCTGCACAACACGAATACGCCCGGCAGCAATTACTACTACCGCTGCCTCGAGATCTCGCAGGCCGGCATGATGTCCATCCAGTCCCCTTCAACCGATGCGGCGAACTGCACATGAGACGCACCACCCCGCCTGCCGGTCATAGCGGCTTCAGCCTGGTCGAGGTGATGGTCGCTCTCATCATCATCTGCGTGGGTCTGCTCGGCATCGCGAAGCTCGAAGCGCTCATGCTCTCGAGCACCGGCACCTCGAGGCTGCGCGCGCTCGTCGCCCTGCAGGCGGCGAGCCTCGCGGACGCCATGCACGCGAATCGCGATTACTGGGGCGGCAACTCGACCTACTGGGTCCCCGCGAACGGCGCCCTGGCGCTCACCGGTACCGGCTCCGGCGGCACCACCACCTGGGCCGGCACCAACGCGCCCGGGACCTCGCCGCCGAGCTGCGACAACGTCGTCTGCAATTCCGAGCAGTTGGCGCAAGCCGATCTCACTCAGTGGGCGACGGACCTGTCGAGCGTTCTGAAGACCTCCACCTCGAGCATCGGATGCTCGCTCGCGGCCGGAACGGGCCTCGTGACCTGCACGATCCAGATCCAGTGGACCGAGAACACGGTGGCGGCCAACTCGCAGGAGGCCGCAGTGGGCGGTGCGGCGTTCCAGAATCAGACCTACACCCTGGTGGTCGAGCCATGAGCGCCCGGACCTCCAACGAGCGCCGAGCGCCGGCCCGATGCGCCGCGCGTCAGCGCGGTCTCTCTCTCATCGAGCTGATGGTCGCGATTCTCATCGCCCTCTTCCTCATCGCCGGGATCATCGTCGTCGAGCAGGGCGTGAATCTTTCCTACAGCCAGCAGAATGGCCTGTCACAGCTTCAGGACGAGGAGCGCTTCGCGATGTCGGTCCTGACGAGCGTGATCGGAACGGCCGGATACTTCCCGGATCCGACCACCAACAGCATGGCCACGGCGCTGCCGGCCTCGGGTCTTTTCGGAACGACGGGCCAGGGCATCTACGCGCCGAACAGCAGCGCCAGCGCGCCGCATGACTCCATCTACGTGCGCTACATGACGGCTGCCGGCGACGGCATCAATCTCTGCGACGGCACCGCCGCCGGCAACAACGTGAACACGAGCTATCTCTACGTCGCGGCGGATCCGACCAGCGGCAACGATCTTTACTGCCAGCTCAACGGCAATAGCGTGCCGCTGGTCAACGGAGTCACCGACATGGTCATCCTCTACGGAGTGGCCACGGGCGCCGACAACAACGTGACCGAGTACCTCACCGCGCAGCAGGTCACCGCCGGCGGCTACTGGCCGAATGTGACATCCGTGCAAGTGACACTGACTTTCGTCAATCCCATGTACACCCAGAGCGGCCAAGTCGTTGCCGGTCAGCCGGCGACGGTCTCTTTCACTCGCGTGATCAGCGTCATGGGCCGGGTGGGGACATCGCAATGAACGCGAATATCCGGCAACTTGCGCGGCGCGAGGACGGCATGGTGCTGATCACCTCGCTCCTGCTGCTGCTCGTGGTCACCATTCTGGCGCTCGCCATGTTCCGCGGCGTCGGCCTCGAGAACCGCATCGCGGGCAACGTGATGGACAAGCAGCGCGCGCTGCAGGCGGCCACCAGTAGCGCGGACTACGCCGAGCAGTGGCTCTTCAACAACGTATCGACCGCGGTGCCCACCACCTGCGCGGCGTCGAGCTTCACGGCCACCACCAGCCCGACGATCTGCTCCAACACCATCCTCACGGCCACCGGTACGTCCGCCCTGGTCGTGCCGTGGGGCGGAGCGGCGAGTGCACTCGGCTACACTTACAACCCGATCACCACCGGCACCACGACGCTCTTTCCCGTGAGCACCGCCGGCGGCGTGGATAACTACTACCAGGCGCCCACGGTCTATGTCGCCGACCTCGGCAGCGACGCCACCTACGCCAACGCGACCGATTATCAGATCGATGCCTGGTCGTACGGCGGCAGCACCGGCACGGTCGCCGTCGTCGAGAGCGTCTATCAAATCCGTTACATCGCCGCCGGTGGCGGCGGTCCGTGACGATTCGGAGAAGCATCATGCGTGGCAACAGAATCTGGCTCCTCGCGATCGCACTTGCGAGCGCCGTGCTGTACTGCGGCCCAGGCTTCGGGCAGGCCATCATTTCCGAGGATTTCACCAGCACCGGCACTGCGAACGCGTGGTACTACTTCAACGGCGCCTGCCTTACCGCCGGCACGGCGGCCGGCACCGGCACCGCCGGCACCGTGGCCGGCAAGCCCCCAGGCTGCACCGCCGACGGCACCTACTACCAGGGCACCGGCGACTCGGTCCTGGTGGGCGGCTATCACGGCACCGCCACCGGCTCGACCGCCTTCAACAGCGCCACCGCGCTCGATCCCTCGGGCTTTGGCGCATTGCGCTTCACCAACGGCTGCATCAACAGCAGTGTGAACTCCTGCGGCAGCGGCAGCGGCGGCGGCCACTCCCAGAACGGCCTCATCATCTCCGGGAGTACCTACGACACCGACCAGGGACTCGACATCACCTTCAAGACCGTGACCTATCGGGGCGACTCGGGAGGTAACGGCGCGAGCTGCCCCTCCGGGTCGACGGCCAGCAACAACGAGTGCATCAGCACGACCACCGTATCGCCCAATGTGGCCTACTCGTGCCCGAGCGGCTATACCCAGTCGGGTTCCGGATCGGGCTCGACGTGCAGCGAGCTTTTGACGGCTTCGCCGACGGTGGGCTACAGCTGCCCGAGCGGCTACACGGCCTCCGGATCCGGTGCGAGCACGACCTGCTCGAAGACCGTCACCACTTCGTCGGTCAAGCAGTCAAACGGCACTTACCTGTGTCCCGCGGGATATACCCCGACCGGCACGGTCTCGAAGAACACGACCTGCTCGGAGACCGTGACGACCACCCCGACCAAGACCTACACCTGCCCGAGCGGCTATACCTCCTCGGGTTCCGGAGCGGGCACGACGTGCAGCAAGACCGTGACCACGACGCCGACGCAGACCTACAGCTGCCCGAGCGGCTATACCCAGTCGGGTTCCGGATCGGGCACGACCTGCACACTGACCACCGTCGTCTCGACCACCTCTCCGAATCAGAAGGACGGCGCCGACGGCATGAGCTTCTTCCTGATGGACGGCAGCCAGCCCGTTACCTTCAGCGATGGCAGCGGCAACTACGGCTCCTGGGGCGGCAGCTTGGGCTACACCTGCTCGAACGCCAACCCGCCCTATAACGGGCTCGTGGGCGCCTACATCGGACTCGGTATCGACGAGTACGGCAACTTCCTGAACGGCACCGTGAACACCTTCGGTGTCTCGAACCCGCAGAATCTCGGCGACAACACCGCCTCCGGCGGCGGCCAGCAGGCCAACCGCATCGGCCTGCGCGGCGAGGGTAACGTCTCCTGGGAATGGCTGAACGCCAACTATCCGAACTACTACCCGAGCTCGTTGGCGACCACCAAAGACAGCAATGGCAAGTATTATTCTCAGGATGCCGTGCAGGCGACCTGCAAGACCGGCACGCTGTGGAACTACTCCGTCCCGGCGGTGCCGGTCAATACCCTCGCGACCTCCGCAAACGGCGGTGCGACGCTCTATGACTACAAGGCGATCCCCGGCGCCTACACGGTCCTGCCCGGGACCGTCCAGATCGCCAACGAATACGCAAATGGCGGCTATTCCCGGCAGCCCTATTCGACGACTTCGGGCACCTACGGCACGGGCGCCAACCCGATCACCTACAAGCTCCAGATCACCGCCAACGGTCTTCTCAGTCTCTCCTACAGCTTCAACGGCGGCGCCTGGACCAGCGTGATCAAGAACCAGAGCATCAGCGCCTCCAACGGCACGCTGCCGTCCAAGGTCCGCTTCGGCTTCGCGGGCTCCACCGGCGGCAGCTCGAACATTCACGAGATCCTCTGCTTCAAGGCGGCAGCCGCCAGCCAGGCGGCGAGCTCGACCACGATCAACCAGCAGCAGTCCTCGAAGGTCGAGACCGGCTCGCAGGCCTACTTCGGCTACTACGATCCGCAGAACTGGACCGGGGCGCTCACGGCCAACTCGCTGATCAACACCAACGGCGTCCTCACCATCTCCTCTGCCGCCAACTGGGACGCCTCGTGCGTGCTCACCGGAGTCGCGAGCGGCTCGAGCTGCGGCACCACCGGTCAGGCCGGTCCCATCAGCGCGCAATCCTGGAGCACCGGCTCGGGCGGGCGCGTCATGCTCACCTGGAGCGGCACCGCCGGCATACCGCTCGAGTGGTCGAGTCTCACCAGCACCGAGCAGGCCGATCTCGATGCCGGCGACAGCAGCCAGACCGCCGATCGGCTGCAGTTCCTGCGCGGCGATGCCGCCGAGGAGATCCAGGGCGGCGGCACGTATCGCAACCTCGACTCCGTGCTCGGGGACATCATCGACTCGAGCTCGGCCTGGGTCGGCCCGCCGTCGAAGTCGGTATACGCCGCGTACGAGAGCCCGACCACCTGGAAGGACAAGCTCTATCCGAGCACGACCATGCCGGAAAACTCCGGCCAGTCGTACTCCACGTTCGTGAGCACCGAATCGACGCGCCTCAACGTCGTCTACGTGGGCGCCAACGACGGCCTGCTCCACGGCTTCAGCGCGGGCTCGTTCGACTCCACGGGAACGGTCTACAACAGCGCGACCAACACCGGGCAGGAGGTGCTCGCGTACATGCCGCAAGGCGTGCTCGAGACGATACACAGCTCCTCGACGCCGTACATCGACTACGCCAATGCCCAGTACGGTCACAATTTCTACGTCGATGCCACCCCGGGCACGGGCGACCTCTATTATCAGGGCGCCTGGCACACCTGGCTCGTCGGCGGGCTCGGCCCCGGCGGCGCGGAAATCTACGCGCTCAAGATCACCAATCCGTCCAACTTCTCCGAGTCCAACGCCTCGAGCATGGTGATGGGCGACTGGCAGGGCGGGACCAACGCGACGAGCAACCCCGGCAGCTTCACCTGCCAGTACGTCGCGAATTGCGCCCTCAACCTCGGCGACACCTACGGCACGCCGACCATCCGCCGCCTGCACAACGGCGACTGGGGCGTGATCTTCGGCAACGGGCTCAACAGCTCGACCGGCGATGCGGGGATCTTCATCCTCACCATCGATCCGACGAGCGGCGCGCAGAACATGTATTACCTGAGCACCGGCACGTCCGGAGGCAACGGCATCGCCTATGCCCACCCGGTCGACATGGACCAGGACCACGTGGTCGACTACGTCTATGCCGGCGATGCGCTCGGCAACGTCTGGCGCTTCGATCTGACGAGCAGCAGTCCTCAGGACTGGGGGGTCACACCGGGTCCCCTCTTCACGACCTCCTCCGGTCAGCCGATCACGAGCGATGTGTATCCGGTGTTCGTCGCCGGCCCCTCGGGCACGCAGCTGATGCTCTTCTTCGGCACCGGGCGCAAGTACCCGCTCACCGAGACGACCCCGACCAGCTACTCGAGCAGCCAGCAGTCCTACTACGGGATCTGGGACTGGAACATGAGCGCCTGGAACGCGCTCAACAGCACTCAGTTCGCCAGCATGCCCGCCGGTACGGTGGGGTCCCTCGGGCCGTCGAACCTGCAGCTTCAGACCGTCAGTTACGACTCCTCGACCGGCCTGCCCTCGATCGAGACGCCGTACTCGGTCTGTTGGGCCGGTACCAGCACCTGCAGCGCCGCCACGGTCACGGCCGGCACGAGCAGCACGAGCAGCAACAACCAGTACGGCTGGTACATCAACTTCCCGGGCACGAACTCGGGCTACGGATCGACCACCTACGAGCAGGAGGTCTACAACCCGATCCTGGTGAGCACCGCCATACAGTTCAACTCCATCCTGCCGGCCATCGACTCGCCCCTCATGTGTACGCCGGATCAGGATGAGGGCTGGAGCTACGCGCTCGATGTGCGAAACGGCACGCCGGTGGGTGGTTTCTTCGTGAACAACGGCAACACCAAGACCATCGCGCTGCAGACCAACGCCAGCGGCAGCTCCTCGGAGGTCACCGCCACGACCAGCAGCGGCGGCACGAACTACTACCTCATCTATCAGAGCACGAGTGGCGGCGCCGGCACCCCGACGCAGATTCAACCGGCCAACAACGTCACCGGCTACCGCGAAACCTGGATCCAGCTACGTTAGGATAGACCGACCATGACACCCGAGCATCGAATCTCCGCCATCGGCCCGCTCCGGCACGGCCGCCACAGCGGCTTTACCCTGATCGAGCTCATGATCGTGCTGGTCATCGCCGCGATCCTGATCGCCATCGCCGTGCCGATGTACTCGAACCAGGTTCGCGAGTCGCGGCGCACCGATGCGCGTAGCGCGCTCCTCGATCTCGCGGGCCGCGAGGAGCGCTACTTCGCGACCAACAACATCTACACCAACTCCGCGGCCAACCTGGGATACGCCGCCTTTCCGGCGACGGTCGGCAGCGGCTACTATCAGGTGAGCGCGCCCACCGTGCCGGCCGGCGGCGCGACGTACTCGATCACGGCGACGCCGATAGGCACCCAGGCTGCGGATACGGCCTGCGCGTCCTTCACGGTGACCTCGACGGGACAGGAGACCTCGACCGGCACGGGCTCGGCGGCGACCTGTTGGGGCCAGTGACGCGAGCGCCTGGGGCAGCGATCAGTCGAGCTTGAACTCGATCGTATCCCAGCGCGTCGTGTCCTCGTGGCGCGCCTGGCGGCGGATGGCATCGACCAGCGCCCGCTCGTCCCAATCGACGATCTCGTCGGCGAGGTCGGCGAGGGCTTTCGGCACCGGCTTCTGCGAGCCGAAGGGCTTCAGGAGCACCACCGGCTTCTGACTCGCCTGGGCATAGAGGAGCTGGAAGGTCACGAGGTCCTGATGGGCGTCGAAGAGGCTCGAGAGCCCGATGACGGCCTCGGCGGTGGCGATCTGGCGCCGCAGCTCCTCCTTGCCGGCCTCCTTGTCGCCGCTCGGGCGCTTCTCCGGCGCGCTTGAATTGCGATAGAAGAAATTCCGCGCGCTTTCGAGGTACTCGAAAACCCGCAGGTAGTCATCGCCCGGCTCCCAGGCGTGCGTCACGAAAAGCCGGATGGGATTGGCCTGGGACATAAGGCCAAGTTTCGCACAAGAGCCGCCCGGCGCGAAGCGTTTCCCGAGGTACCTCGGCCTGCATTGGCGGGTCTCAGAGAGCCGAAGCGCCACAAGCAGGCCCCCGCGCTCCCGATGAATATGCAATACAATCCCCCCTTTCGCTTGCCGCCGAGCGCAGGGCTGCCTTACGTTGCGTCTGGTCGTCTACAACATCCGCTACGCCACCGGCACGGGTCCGGCATTTCACCTGCCGCTGCCGGGGGCGGGGTATCTGCGCAGCAACCGCAAGGTGCTGGCGGGCATCACCGAGTTCCTGCGCGCCGAGCACCCGGACGTCGTCGGGCTCATCGAGGTCGACACCGGCTCGATCCGCACCGGGATGGTGAATCAGGCGGAGTCGATCGCCGCGGAGCTCGGGCACTACTCGACCTTCCAGTGCAAATACGGCGCCACCTCGATCAACCAGCTGATGCCGATCGTGCGCAAGCAGGGCAATGCCTTCCTCTCGGCGCCGCACGTGCAGGGGGAGCGGTTTCACTACTTCGATACCGGCATCAAGCGGCTCATCATCGAGCTCGAGCTGGAGAACGTCTGCGTATTCCTGGTGCATCTGTCGCTCAAGTTTCGCCAGCGACAGTACCAGCTGCGCTCGCTCCACGACCTCATCGTCAAGTCCCACAAGCCGGTCATCGTCGCCGGTGACTTCAACACCTTCTGGGGCACGCACGAGATCTATCTCTTCATGCGGGCGGCGGGGCTGCGCAGCGCCAATTCCGCGGGGCTCCCGTCCTTCCCGGCGCGTGTGCCGCGCATCGAGCTCGACTTCATCCTGGTCAGCGAGGGGATCGAGGTGACCGACTTCCGGGTGCCGGACGTGCGGTTTTCGGATCACCGCCCGCTCGTCTGCGACTTCCACGTGCGCGCGGACAACTCGGAGCAGCGCTCGGCCGCGGCCTGATCTCGCGGCAAAGGCGAGAGAGATATGAAGAACACCGAGACCTCCCCCTCTGCCTGGAAGATGGAGCGTGATGCCGACGGCATCGTGTGGCTGATCGCCGACAAGGCCGGCACCTCCACCAACGTGCTCTCGAGCCACGTGCTGCGCGAGCTCAACGAGCTGCTCGATCAGATCTCGGTCCCGCCGCCTCGCGGAGTGGTGGTGATCTCGGCCAAGAAGAGCGGCTTCATCGCCGGCGCCGATATCAAGGAATTCACCGGCATCACGAGCGCCGAGACCGGCTATCGCTTGATCCATGCGGGCCAGCAGGTGTTCGATCGATTGGAGGCGCTGCCCTGTCCCACGGTAGCCGCGATCCATGGCTTTGCGCTGGGCGGCGGACTCGAGCTCGCCCTCGCCTGCCGCTATCGCGTCGCGGTGGGCGATGGGCGGCTGTCGCTCGGATTGCCGGAGGTGCAGCTCGGCATTCATCCCGGTTTCGGCGGCACGGTGCGCAGCGTCCGCCTCATCGGCGTACGGGCGGCGATGGAGATGATGTTGACCGGCAAGCCGGTGCGTGCCGAGAAGGCGCTGCGCCTCGGCCTGGTGGACAAGCTGGTGCCCGAGAGCGAGCTGCGCTCGGCAGCGCGGGCGCTGGTCCTCGAGCCCCCACCACGGCATCGGCCGGGGCTCACCCTGCGTGCCCTGAGCTGGCCGCTCGTGCGCGCCATCGTGCAGCGCTCGCTCACCGCCCAGGTGGCGCAGAAGGTCCGTCGCGAGCACTACCCCGCTCCCTACGCCATCATCGACCTATGGACGCGCTGCGGCGCCCACGGCGCGGTTGCCTTCGAGGCGGAGGCGCGCTCGATCGCCCACCTCTTCACCACCGAAACGGCGCGCAATCTGATCCGCGTCTTTCTGCTGCAGGACCGCCTGAAGGCTCTGGGCGGCAAGTCCGCCATCCCGCTCGAGCGAGTGCACGTCGTGGGTGCCGGAGTGATGGGCGGTGACATAGCGGCCTGGTCGGCGCTGCGCGGCTTCAAGGTGACGCTGCAGGACCGCGAGCTCAAATTCATCGAGCCGGCGTTGAAGCGCGCCCGCGAGCTCTTCGAGAAACGGCTGCGCGATCCGGCGAAGGTTCAGGAGGCGAGCGATCGCCTGACGGCCGACGTTGCGGGTGAGGGCGCTGCGCAGGCGGACGTGGTGATCGAGGCCATCTTCGAGAGCCTCGACGCCAAGCGCGAGCTCTACGCCGCGCTCGAGCCGCGGATGAAGCCCGGCGCGATACTCGCGACCAACACCTCGAGCATCGTGCTCGAGTCCCTCGCCGAGCGCCTGGCGGATCCGACGCGCCTGGCGGGACTGCACTTCTTCAACCCCGTCGCGCAGATGCCGCTGGTCGAGATCATCCACTCCGCGGCGACCGATCCGGCGGTCGTGCAGACCGCGATCGCCTTCACCCGCAAGCTCGACAAGCTCCCCGTACCCTGCCGCAGCGCGCCCGGCTTCATCGTCAACCGTGTGTTGATGCCCTACCTGCACGAGGCCATGTACGCCGCCCAACAGGGGGTGCCGATCACGGTGATCGACGAGGCGGCGGAAGCCTTCGGCATGCCGATGGGGCCGATCGAGCTCGCCGACGTGGTCGGTCTCGATGTCGCGGCGCACGTGGGAGAGATCATCGCCGCCGACCTCGGCCGTCCCGTCCCGAATCTCACGCGGCTGCGCGAGCTCGTGAGCTTGGGCAAGCTCGGTCGCAAGAGCGGCGCGGGGTTCTATCTGTGGAAGGAGGGCAAGCCGGTGAAGGCCACCGGCGCCACCGAGCCGCCGCCGCGGGATCTCATCGATCGGCTCATTCTCGTGCTCGTCAACGAGTGCGCCGCGTGCCTGCGCGAGAGGATCGCTGAGGATGCGGACTTGATCGATGCCGCCGTCATTTTCGGCACCGGGTTCGCGCCCTTTCGGGGCGGCCCCCTCGCCTATGCCCGCAGTCGCGGCGTTGCCGCCGTGGTCGAGCGGCTGGAGGAGCTCGCCGCCCGTTATGGCGCCCGCTTCCAGCCGGATTCAGGCTGGGCGCTGGTCACCGGCGGCGGCGGTGAGCGGCCGCTCGAGAAGACGTGACTATGGTCAATAATCGTAAAGCGCGGCCCGAGACCCATTCCGGCACCCTCAAAGCGTGAACGGCTCCCCGGTGGGCCGGACACCCTGTGCTACCATCGGACATAATTTTTTTCACGGCACGAGCCGCGCCGACGGGCGCTTTCGGACCGACACAACGACAGGCCGCATTCACGATGCCCGAAGAACGCGAAGCCAGCGTTCAACTGCTCAAGACCTTCGCGCCGCTCGACGGCCTGAAGCGCGATAACCTCGCGGCGCTCGCCAAGAAAGTCGTCGTGCGCACCATGCCGGCCGGTCGCACGCTCTTCAAGGAGGGCGACACCGACAAGCGAACCGTGTGGGTGGTGGGTGGCATGGTGGAGATCAAGGAGGCTGATCGCACCATCGCCATGATCCGCGGCGGCACGCCCGAGGCGCGCACCCCGCTTTACCCGCAGCTGCCACGGCAGGTCACCGCACGCGCGGTCGATGAGGTGAGCTATCTCTCGATCGACAGCGACCTCCTCGATGTCATGATCACGTGGGACCAAACCGGCACCTACGAGGTCGCAGAGCTGCAGGCACTCGAAGGCGCCGGCGGTGATGACTGGATGACGACGCTGCTTTCGACCAAGGCGTTCCACCGCATCCCGCCGGCCAACATCCAGGCGATCTTCATGCGCCTGCAGCGCGTGCCGTACCGGGCGGGTGATGTCATCATCAAGCAGGGCGATGAAGGCGACTTCTTCTACGTGATCGTGAGCGGCAAATGCACGGTGACGCGCGAGACGCCCCTGAATAAGGAAGGCATCAAGCTCGCCGAGCTCGGCGTCGGCGACACCTTCGGCGAGGAGGCGCTGATCGCGGAAGCCAAGCGCAACGCCACCGTCACCATGCTCGCCGACGGGGTGCTGATGCGCCTCAACAAACAGGATTTCCGCGAGCTCATGAACGAGCCGCTGCTGCAATGGGTGAGCTACGATCGGGCGCGGGAGATCATCGCGCGCGGCGGCCGCTGGCTCGACGTGCGCCTCCCGAGCGAGCACCAGAACCTCTCGATCGAGGGCTCGCTCAACATTCCGCTCTACTTCATCCGCCTCAAGCTCAATACGCTCGACCCCAAGGTGCCGTACGTCGTCTATTGCGATACCGGCCGGCGCAGCTCCGCCGCCGCCTACATCCTGGTGGAGCGCGGCTTCGATGCGTACGTGCTGACGGGCGGCCTCACCCACAGCGGCATCAACCTGCGACGCAGCGCGTAGCCAAGCGGCGCATCCCAAGATGGCGCTTGGCCAGAACGCCGCAAGTACGTCCCTGTAGGCTAGCGCCTCGGCTCCTGCCTCGGAGCTTCTGGCCAAGAGCCATCTTGCGCTGCGCCCGGAACGGGCACCGCACTACATCGTGTGCGTCGGCTTGTCCCCGGCCAGCGCGCCGGCGAGATAGGTCTCGATCTTCTTCTGCGTCTGGCCGTGGTCCTGTTCGCTGAACTGCACGCCGATGCCGGCGGTGCGCTTGCCCTGAGCGCCCTTGGGCGTCACCCAGATCACGCGCCCGGCGACCGGCAGCTTCTCATCCTCACCCATGAGATTGAGCAGCATGAACACCTCATCCCCCAGCCGGTAATTGCTGTTGGTCGGGATGAAAAGACCGCCGTTCTTCACGAACGGCATATAGGCGAGGTACAGCGCGCTCTTGTCCTTGATGGTGAGCGTCAACAGCCCCGGCTTGTTCCCACCCGCTCTCAAAGTTCCACTTCCTCAGGGTCTCAATTCACGCGCCGCGCATCGAGGGAGCGCAGCAGGCTCTCGAGCGCCAGTCCTCGGTTGATCGGCGCATCGAACGACGACTTGAGGTCCCGGACCTCATCGAGAAGCTCGAAAAGCAGCCGCAAGTCTAAGCCGTCTGCGGCCCCGCGCGAGTGCGCGCCAGCCCGCACTTCTGTAAAGAGGGCCCCCACGCCCATGCGGCCCCGAATCCGATCCGTGAGCCAATTCTCAACGCAAAGAAGGCGCAGCGGCAGCTCGGAACGCGCCCAGCGCTCGGCGGTCGTCACCGGATCGCCCGCTCCCGCGGCGGCCGCCTCGAGCTCGCGGCGAACCTCGGCCGCGATCTGGGTAAGCGCCGCCGGATCGGCCGACAGGGCGAGCATGGGTGCCGGCCCCAAGACCGCGAGCGCCGCGCCCCACTCGCCCGGGCCGCCGGTGGCCTCCAGCCAGGCAATGGCCTCGGCCCGCTGCGGCGCGCGCACCCGCACCCGCTGACAGCGGCTGAGGAGGGTGGCCGGAAGGCGCGAGGGCTGAGTGGCGACCAGCACCAGCAAAGTGCCCTGAGGTGGCTCCTCAAGTGTCTTCAGTAAGGCATTGGCAGAGAAGCGATTCATCGTGTCAGCCGGCGAGAGGATCGCGACCTTGTAGCCTCCTTGGTGAGAGGTCAGGGACAGCTCTTCACCGAGCTCGCGGACCTGCTCGATCCGGATCTGCGTGGAGGACTCGAGCGGCCGCACGACCGTGAGGTCCGGATGCTGACCCTGTGCCGCCCGCTGGCAGGAGGCGCAGCCCCCGCAGGGGGCCTCCTCGGCGGGGTGCGAGCAGAGCACCATCCGAGCGACCCAGCCCGCGAGCCAGTCGCCTCCCGCTCCGGGCGCCTCGTGGATCAGCAGGGCATGGGGCAGCCGTCCTGCGACGTAGGCGCTGCGCAGCTTCGCTATCTCGGTGCCGAGCCAGGCAGGATTCATGGCGCGAGCCCCGGGCGCGGCAGCCGCTCGAGCACCGCCGTCACCGCTCGCTGCACCGCCTCGAGCGGGGCGGCGGCATCGATGAGGTGAATGCGCCCGCGCTCTCGGCGCGCGAGCTCGAGATACGTGGCGCGCACCCGCTCGAAAAACGCCTGCGTCTCCGCCTCGAAGCGATCCGTGGCGCCGCTCTGGCGTCTCTTCGCGCGCTCGAGGCCGGTTGCCACCGGCAGATCAAGGAGCAGCGTGCAGTCCGGCTGCAAGTCGCCGTGCACCTGGGCCGCGAGGGATTCGATCCACGCCGGATCCACGCCGCGGCCACCTCCCTGGTAGGCGCGCGTGGCATCGGTGAAGCGATCGCAAACGATCCACTCGCCACGGGCGAGCGCCGGCCGGATCAGGTTCTCGAGGTGAATGCCGCGGGCGGCGAACATGAGAAGCGTCTCCGTCACGGCGGAGAGGTGCTCCTCACCGCGCTCGAGCACGAGCTGCCGGACCCGCTCGGCGAGTGGCGTGCCGCCGGGCTCGCGGCTCAGCGTGACGCGCAGCCCCTGCCGCCCGAGCCACTCGCAAACCCAGCGCGCGACGGTGGATTTGCCCGCCCCCTCGATGCCCTCGAGCGTTATGAAGGAGCCCCGGGTCATGGCTTACCGGCCGTGTTGTGGCGCAGCGCGCGCTGCTGCTCCTCGCGCAACCGCGCGAGGTAGACCCGCAGCTCCGCATCATGCTGCGCCAGCGTCTTCGAGAAATGATGGCCGCCCTGCCCCGTGGCCACGAAATAAAGATCGTCGGTGTGATCGGGATGCAGGGCGGCGAGCAGCGCCTCGAGCCCGGGGAGTGAGATCGGAGTCGGCGGCAGTCCCGAGCGCGTGTAGGAGTTATAGGGCGTATCGCTGGTCAGATCCCGCGTATGGATCTTGCCGTCATACTGGCTGCCGAGCCCGTAGATCACCGTCGGGTCGGACTGCAGCCGCATGCCGCGGCGCAACCGGTTGACGAACACGCCTGCTATGCGCGCGCGCTCATCGGCAACGCCCGTCTCCTTCTCGACGATCGAGGCGAGGATGAGCGCCTGATAGGGCGTGTCGAAGGGAAGATCCGCGCCGCGTTGCTGCCAGGCCTTCGCGAGCAGCGCAGCCATGCGGTCATAGGCCATGGAGAGAATGGTCAGATCGCTCGTGCCGGGCGCGAACCGATAGGTATCGGGGAAGAAGCGGCCTTCGGGGTTCTCGCCGGGGTGCCCGAGAGCGGCCATCACCTGGCTCTCGCTCTTGCCGCGAAGCGTGTGAGCGATGTCGGGCTCCCCGTCGAGCTCGCGGCGAAATTCGGCGAAGGTCGCGCCCTCGATCACGGTGATCTGATCCAACACCACCCTGCCCTGCTCGAACATATGGACGATGTCCGCGGGGCTCGCGTGTGCCGGCACTTCGTAGGTGCCGATCTCGATGCGCGGGACGCTGCGGTGCAGGCGCAGATACCACTCCACCGCGCGCGGGTGAGTGAGCGCGCCGAGCGAGGCGAGCCGACCGAGGACCGCGCGAATGCTCTCCCCCGACTCGACTTTGATGCGCACGGCCGCGCTCGCCGGGCCCGGTGCCTGAAACTCCCGACTGAGGAGCGCGTAGCCCGCGGCGCCGGCCAGGACCCCAAGGGCGAGGAGCGAAGCCACGACGGTGCTCGCGCGGTGCGCGCGCCGCTTAAGCATCTGCCGGCTCCTCGAGCAGCGGCCTGAGCAGCTCCTGCAGTCGTCGGGTGAGTGGCCCCGGTGTCAGCGTCCTCTGCTCGATCCGGCGCACCGGCCAGATGCCGATCCGCGCGTTGGTGAGGAAGATCTCGCTCGCCGCAGCGAGATCGGCCGGCCAGAGCACGCACTCCTCACCCGCCACGCCTGCCCTCGCGGCCTCACGCAAGAGCACGCGCCGCATGATCCCGGCCACGCCGCAAAGATCGACGGCGGGTGTGCGCAGCCGCGGCGCATGCGCCGGACCATCGACGAGAAACACGTTGGTCATCGTGCCCGACACCAGCTTTCCGGATCGGCTGAGCATGAGGGCCTCGGCAGCTTCGGGGGCGCGCGGCTCGTTGCGCGCGAGGATCTGCTCCAGGCGGTTGCAATGCTTCAACCCGGCGAGCGAGGGGTTCTCGCCGAGACGCAGGGCCGCCATGCGCACACTCACCCCCTGCTGCCAGAGGACAGGGTCTTCCACCGGCCAAGAATAGCGAATCACCAGCCGTGTTGCCTGCTCGCTCCCGCTGACTGCGTAGCCGCGCGCCGTGGCCGGGCCCCGTGTCACGATCAACTTCACGATCGAGCGCTCCTCCATGGCGGCCAGCCGCTCGATTTCGGCGCGCAGCAGCGAAGCTGCGGGAGGCGAGAAGCCGAGCGCCCGGCAGCCGTGCGCGAGGCGCTCGAGGTGCAGCGCGAGAAAGCGCGGACGGCGATCGAGGCAGGCGATCGTCTCGAAGACACCGTCGCCGAAATGAAGGCCGCGATCGAGCACCGAGACGCCCTCGGCAGCGACTCCGTTCACCAGCGCCTGGAGGCCCTCGGGCTGGGGGTGCGCAGGGGCGCTCAAGCCGCGGCTCCTGCCCGCGGCGCGGCACCGAAGGCGGCGAGGAGCCCGCGCGCCTTGGCACGCGTCTCCTCGAGCTCGCGCTCGGGATCGGAGTCCGCGACGATGCCCGCGCCCGCGCGGAACTCGACGGCTCGCCCCACCAGCGTCATCGTGCGGATCAGGATGTTGAAATCCATGGCGCCATCGCGCCCGATGAGCCCGAGGGAGCCGGTGTAATTGCCGCGTCCCTCGCCTTCGAGCTCGGCGATGATCTGCATGCACCTGAATTTCGGGCAGCCGGTGATCGTGCCGCCGGGAAACACCGCGCGCAGCGCCTCGATGAGTGTTACATCCTGCCGCAGCACCCCGGTCACGCTGGAGACGATGTGATGCACGTGCGCATAGGACTCGATCGACATCAGCTCCTCGACCCTGACGGTGCCGGCGTCGCAGACTCGGCCGAGGTCGTTGCGCTCGAGATCGATCAGCATGATGTGCTCGGCGCGCTCCTTGGGATGAGCGACCAACGCGGCAGTCTCGCGCGCATCCTCGCCGGGCCTGCGGCTGCGAGGCCTCGTGCCCGCAATCGGTCGGGTCTCGATGCGCCGCTCGGCGACGCGCACCAGCCGCTCCGGAGAGGAGCTGAGCACGGCCGCGCCACGCCACTGCGCCAGCGCGGCGAACGGCGCCGGGTTGACCAGGCGCAGCCGCTCGTAGAGCCGGCCGACGTCGGCCTCGCGCAGCTCCACCCGCCACGAGCGCGACAGGTTGGTTTGATAGATGTCACCGGCACGGATGTAGTCTTTGCCACGCCTCACCCGCTCGAGGTAGGCGGCCGGCTCCTCTTCCCTCACGTGAGCGACCTCGAGCGGTCCCGGTGTAGGCTCGGTGACGCCGGCGCGCGCGCACGCATGCGCTTCCTCGATGATCGCATCCAGGCTCTCGGCGGCATCTTCCTCGGCGATCGCCTGAACCCTGCCCGAGAGCCGGTCGTGCACGAGCGCGCACGGCACCCGCAGGGCGAGCGATCGCCATTCGTACGGCTCGAGGGAGGGTGGCAGAAGGAGCCGTGGCTCTATCTCGGCCGCGATCTCATAACCGAGAAGGACAGCCCAACCGCCGGCGAAAGGCGGGCTCGCGAGCCGCGCGGCGGCGCCGGCGGATCCCGCAGGGGCGCTCGCCCGGGTGTGGCGAACCCAGCGCTCGAGGGCGCTCAGAAATCCGGTTCCCTGCTTCCACACGCCGCGCGGCACCGCGCCCTCGGCATGCAGGCGCTGCTGCGCATCCAGCCAGAGCGCCGCCGAAGGCCGGGCGACGAGCACGCTCGCGCGGCTGAGCGGACCCTCGGCCGCGCTGTCGAACAGCACGGGGTAGCGGTCCGGGTGCCTCGCCGCGAGGTCCCGCAGGATGCGGGGCGGAATATCGAGCTCGCGGACGATCATGTTGGTATTGGCCCGAAGGCGCCGGTGGCGCTCGGGGCGGCCACCCGTGTCACTGACTTCGACCCCGCGGCTCAGGGAACGGTCCTGAGCCGCTCAATCGGTTGCTTTTCCCGTCAACCGGTAAATCGTCTGAAGATGACCGAGCCGTTGGTGCCGCCGAAGCCGAAGGAATTCGACAGGGCGACCTCGATCTTCATCGGCCGGGCGGTGTTGGGAACGTAATCGAGATCGCACTCCGGATCGGGCGTCCGGTAGTTGATGGTCGGCGGCGCCACCTGGTCGCGGATCGCGAGGATCGAGAAGATGGCCTCCACCACGCCTGCAGCGCCCAAGAGGTGTCCCGTCATCGATTTGGTCGAGCTCACCGCGAGCCGGCGGCTGTGCTCGCCGAATGCGCGCTTGAGGGCGAGCGTCTCGGCCTTGTCGCCCGCCGCTGTCGAGGTCGCGTGCGCGTTCACGTACTGCACGTCAGAGGGACTCAGCGAGGCATCCTGCAACGCATTGGCCATCGCGAGGCGCGCGCCCTCGCCGTCTTCCGGAGGCAGCGTGATGTGGTAGGCATCGCCGCTCATGCCGAAGCCGATGAGCTCCGCGTAAATGCGGGCGCCGCGGCGGCGGGCGTGCTCGAGCTCCTCGAGGATGACGGCGCCGCCGCCATCGCTCAGCACGAAACCGTCGCGATCGAGGTCCCAGGGCCTGCTGGCCTCGGCCGGCGCTTCGTTGCGGGTCGACAGCGCCTTCGCCTGCGCGAAGCTCGCGAGGCCGCAGACGGTGGTCGCCATCTCCCCGCCGCCCGCGATGAGCACATCCGCATCGCCGTATTGGATGGTACGCATCGCGATGCCGATCGCATGCGTCGATGTCGTGCAGGCGGTGACCACGCCGAGATTGGGGCCCCTGAGGCCGTACTTGATCGATAGGTGTCCGGCGATCATGTTGATGATCGTCGCCGGCACGAAAAACGGGGAAATCTTCCGCGGGTTACTGGTCTTGACGTACTCGCCGAACTCGCTCTCGATCGTGCCGAGACCGCCGATGCCGGCGCCGCAAACGGCACCGCAGCGCGCCGCATCGGTCTTCGAGAAGTCGATTCCCGCATCCTCGACCGCCTGGATGCCCGCCGCCACGCCGTAATGCATGAACTCGTCCATGCGCCGCAACTCCTTGGTGTTGAAGTAGCGGCTCGGCTCGAAGCCCTTCACCTGCCCGCCGAAGCGGACGGGAAAGTGGCTGACATCGAAGCGCGTGATCGGTCCTATCCCGCTCTCACCGGCGAGAATGGCCTTCCACACGGTCTCGACCGCGCTGCCCAGCGGTGAGATCAGTCCCATGCCCGTCACGACTACACGACGCTTGCTCACACGCTACCCGTCTCTGAGGTATGTCCTGGGGAATCTTCGGCACGACGACTCGGCCCTCGCCCTGCGGGGCCGCCCGCTAACTGCTGGCGGTCAAGACTTGTTGCGGCGCTCGTTGATGTACTCGATGGCCTGATGGACCGTGGTGATCTTCTCGGCATCCTCATCCGGGATCTCGATCTCGAACTCCTCCTCGAGAGCCATCACGAGCTCGACCGT
The DNA here is from genome assembly GCA_035252605.1 of Steroidobacteraceae bacterium. Taxonomy (GTDB): domain Bacteria; phylum Pseudomonadota; class Gammaproteobacteria; order Steroidobacterales; family Steroidobacteraceae; genus 13-2-20CM-66-19. Next base: position 54,310 of record DATFCZ010000130.1, on the reverse strand, counting down.
GTCGAGCGAGTCGGCTCCGAGATCGTCCACGAAGGAGGCGTCATTGGTCACCTGCTCCTGCTTGACGCCAAGCTGCTCGGCCACGATGGCTTTGACCTGCTGCTCAACTGTGCTCATTAGCGGATGGTCCTTATGTTTTAGAGATTGAACATCGGAAATACGTCTCCCCGCCGCAGAGGCCCAAGGCCGGCAGCGCGGGGGCGCGGTATTGTAGGGGAACACCCCCGGGGCTGCCACTCGCCATGCGGCGGCGCTGAGTGATTGTTTTTTCAGGGAATCCGCCGTTGCATTCCCCCTGATGCAGGGCCTGCGGCCGCGCTCGGCGGCGCTTCGCTGTTGCGCCAATCCAACGGCCCCGCCGCCCCGGGATCGACCCTGACCGAACCCTCTTCCCGAGGAACCTCAGGGCATGTACATGCCGCCGTTGACGTGCAGGGTCTCGCCGGTGATGTAGCCTGCCTGCGGGGAGGCCAGAAAGAGCACGGCAGCGGCCACGTCCGCGGCCTCGCCGAGCCGCCCCGCCGGGATCTGCGTGAGCAGTGCGGCGCGCTGCTCTTCGGTCAGCGAGCGAGTCATGTCGGTATCGATGAACCCGGGAGCGACCGCGTTGACGGTGATGCCGCGGGAGGCGACTTCGCGCGCCAGCGACTTGGTGAAGCCGAGAATGCCTGCTTTCGCCGCCGCGTAGTTGGTCTGACCGGGGTTGCCGGTCACCCCGACGACGGAGGTGAGGTTGATGATCCGGCCGCGCCGCTCTTTCATCATGCGGCGTAGACACGCTTTGGAGAGACGGAACACCGAGGTGAGATCGGTCGTGATCACCCGGTCCCAGTCCTCCGCCTTCATGCGCAGCAGCAGCATGTCGCGCGTGATCGCCGCGTTGTTGACCAGAATGGTGGGCATCTCTCCGGCGGCGTCGAGCTCGCTCATCAGGGCCTCGATCGAGGCCGTCTCGGCCACATCCAGAGCCGCACCCCGGCCGTTGTATCCATGCGACGACAGTGCCGCCGTGACCGCAGCCGCGCCCTCGGCCGTGGTCGCGGTGCCGATCACCCGGGCACCGGCCTTGGCCAGGGTGAGCGCGATCTCCCGTCCGATTCCGCGGGAAGCGCCGGTGACGAGGGCGAGGTCATTCTCGAGCATGGTGGGGGCTCCTGCGGGCTTCATTGGGCTTGCGCTCGGGCGAGGGCCGCCTCGAGCGAGGCGGCATCCTCGAGCGCCAGCGATTCCAGAGCGCGATCGATACGGCGGTTGAGCGCCGTCAGCACCTTGCCCGGGCCGCACTCGATGAGCGAGCGCACACCGCTCGCAGCCAACGCCCGCACCGTGTCGGACCATCGCACCGGGCTCGAGAGCTGGCGGATCAGGAGTTCCCGCAGATCGGTCGGATCCTCGTGAGCCGAGGCATCCACCGCGCTCACGAAGCGGATGCGTGGTGTGCGTACAGCGACGGTGGCGAGCCGCTCGGCCAGACGCTGCGCGGCCGAGCGCATCAGGCTGCTATGCGCGGGGACGCTGACCGGAAGAGCGACGGCGCGCTTGGCTCCGCGTCCCTTGGCCGCCTCGATCGCGCGCTCGACCGGCTCGCGCGCGCCGGCGATGACGACCTGCCCGGGAGCATTGAAGTTCACCGCCTCGACGATGCCGCCCTGCGCGGCCTCGCGGCAGGCCTCGATCACCTGCGCGTCATCGAGCCCCAGGATGGCCGCCATGGCGCCCGTGCCCTCGGGGACGGCCTCCTGCATGACTTGACCCCTGAACCGTACGAGATCGATGGCGGCGGCGTAATCGAGCGCCCCGGCCGCCACCAGTGCCGAGAACTCTCCCAGGCTGTGGCCGCAGACCACCTGCGGCTCGGGTCCGCCGACCTCGCGCCACAGACGCCAGGTCGCGATCGAGACGGCGAGCATGGCCGGCTGTGTGCATTCGGTGCGGTTCAAGCGCTCCGCGGGCCCCTGCGCCACGAGCTGCGCGAGATCATATCCGAGCATCGCCGAAGCCTCGGCGAAGGTGTCGCGGATCACCGACCCGCTGCCCGCCGCGGGGACGAGCGCCGCCAGCATGCCGACCGACTGCGACCCCTGACCCGGAAATACGAAGCCGAATGTCATCGAATTCCTCGCAACCTGCAAAAATTCCGGCGATTATAGCCGCGCCCTCCAGGAACCGGCTTCCGGCGGTATTGTCGAACGGCGCAAACGCAGGCGCTCGCGTCCCCGGTTATCATTCCGCGGTCGCGCCATCAGGCGCCTGCGCCGCAGGACAACCTCAGCTCACCATGACCGATCGAAAAGCCCTGAGATCCGCTATCGCGAGCGCGTGCGCTCGAGGAACCGCTCGCTCCGGCAAGCCGCGCGGCTTCACCCTGATCGAGATCATGGTGGTCGTGATCATCATCGGGCTGCTGGCGGCTGCCATCGTGCCGGAGGTCATCGGCAAGGTCGATGAGGCGCGCATCGCCAAAGCGAAGGAGGACATCCAGGCCCTCGAGACCGGGCTCACCGAGTACCGCCTCGATAACTCCGAGTATCCCTCCACGGACGACGGGCTCGAGGCGCTCCTTAAGCAGCCGAACGATCCCGCCGTCACGCACTGGCACGGCCCGTACATTCAACGGATCTCCAAGGACCCCTGGGGCCGGCCTTACCAGTATGCGTATCCGGGCACGCACGGACAGGCCTATGACCTCTACACGCTGGGTGCCGACGGCCAACCGGGTGGCGATGGCAACAACGCGGATATCGGCAACTGGAACCTCACCGAGTAACGGAGGTTTGAAGCGCGGGATGCGCTCATCCGGGCCGGCCCGGCGGCTAGGGGCGCCTCACCGTACGCGCTCCGGCGGTTTCACGCTGCTCGAGATCATGGTCGTCGTCCTGATCATCGGCGTTGTGACCGCGGGAGTCGTGCTCTCGATCAACTTCGCCGGCAAGGACACCGCGCTCGAGACCGAAAGCCAACGGCTGCTCTCGCTCATGAAGTATGCCCGCGACCAGGCGGAGCTGCAGACGCGCAACTACGGCATCGCCTTCAGCCAGCACGGCTATGAGTTCGTGGTCTACGACGTGAGGCAGGGCGTGTGGCGGCCGGTGTCCGAGGATGAGGTGCTGCGCGAGCGCACGCTGCCCAACGGCCTCGGTTTCAAGCTGGTGGTCGATGCGCGGCCGATCGTGCTCAGCGATAGCCTGGAAGTCCCCTCTGGCTCGTCCTCCTCCGATTCCGCCTCGAGCTCGAAGCCGCACACGAGGCCGGTGCCCCCGACAGGCGCACGGGCCGGCTCGGATTCCGACTCCGACTCCAATTCGGACTCGGATTCCGACTCCGACTCGGGCGCACGCTCCTTTGCGCCGCAGGTGATGATCTTCTCGAGCGGCGATCTCTCCTCCTTCAGCATCACCCTGGCGCGTGAGAGTGCCGGGCGCAGCATCACGCTCGATGAGAATCAGGACGGCGACATCGTCGAGAAACCGATACGCGAGAGCGGCACTTGAGGATGGCGAGCAAGTCGAACGGCTTCACCCTGATCGAGGTGCTGGTGGCCCTCGCCGTCGTGGCGATCGGCATGGCGGCGGTGCTCGAGGCGATGACCTCCTCCGCCAACACCGCCATGTACCTTCAGAGCAAGACCTTCGCCGAATGGGTGGCGCTGAACCGCATCGAGACCGTGCGGCTCTCGGGCAACGTGCCCACCGCCGGCACGAGCAACGACACCACCGATTACGCCGGGCAAAGCTGGGAGTGGCGGCAGAAGGTCGCCGACACCCCGGTGGCGGGCGTGGTGCGGATCGATGTCGACGTGCGCCCGGCGGACAGCAAGGCGGGTGATGACCGCGGCTGGTACGCGACGGCGACCGGGTTCATGGGCAAGGCCGTGCAGACATCGCCGATACTCCTCGAGCCGGCCTGGTCCACCCAGCCGATCGTCGGTCTGCCGCCCAACAGCAACCCCAACAGCAACGCGAGCTCCGCCACACCATGAGCGTGCGCGCGAGAAACGGCTTCACGCTGCTCGAGCTTCTGGTGGCGCTCTTCATCGCGGCCATCATGTTTGCCATGGGCTACGGCGCCATCAACCAGGCGCTGCAAAGCCGCGGCTCCATCCGCCGGCACGAGCAGAGCCTGGTCGACCTCGAGACCGCCGTGGCCGTGATGGAGCAGGATTTCGTGCAACTCGCGCCGCGCCCGGTGCGCGACCCGCTCGGCGATAATTACCTGCCCTGCCTCTTGGGCGCTCCGCCCTCCGACACCTCCGCCAGCGCCGACACCGCCGACACCGCCGACACCGCCGATACAGCCGATACGGCCGATACTTCCGATGCCGCGGAGACTTCCGCTCCGCTCGTTTCCCTCACGCGCAACGGCTGGAGCAATCCCACGGGCCTCTCGCGCCCCGAGCTCGAGCGGGTGGCCTACGTGTTCGACAACGGCACGTTGGTGCGCGAGCACTGGAACGTGCTCGATGCCACGCTCTCGAGCACACCGGTGAAGCGCAACCTCTTGAAGCACCTTCGCCGCGTGACCTTTCGCTACATGTCGCCCCAGCACGCCTGGATCGATACCTGGCCGTCGGCGCCGCTCAACGTCGGCGGCACGCCCGGCGCTGATTCCTTCTATCGCATGCGCCCGCTCGCGGTAGAGGTGACCCTCGACACCAGGCAATGGGGCAAGATCGTGCGCATCTTCGAGATCGCGCAATGAGGAGCCCCGCTTCATCACGGCTCGCGCGCGATTGCCGCCGGCGGGGCCGCGTGGCCTCGCGCCGCGCTCAGCGCGGCGTGGCGCTCCTGGTCGCCATCCTGCTCGTCGCCTTGGGCACCATCGTGGCCGCTGCGATGGCTTACAACAACGCCATGACCGCGCGCCGCGTGGCCGCGACCTTCGACTTCGATCAGTCGCTCCTCGTCGCGGAAGGGGCCGAGGCGCTCGCGGCCTACGGTCTGCAACAACAATTCCAACAGAGCTCCCCCTACACCTCTCCGAGTCAGGGCTGGGCGCAGCCGCTCGGTCCCCGCGAAGTGATGCCGGGTGTGACGCTGCAGGCTTCTCTGGAGGACCTGCAGGGCAGGTTCAACATCAACGATCTCGTGCAGACCGACGGCGTGATCCCCAACCCGGTGGCGATCGCAGCGTTTCGACGGCTGCTCACGGAGCTGAACCTGGATCATCCCGAGTGGGCCGACGACATCGTCGACTGGATCGACAAGAGCCCGACCGCGATGGTCCCGGACGGCACCGAAGACAGTGTTTACCTGGAGATGGATCCTCCCTATCGCACGCCCAAGCTGCCGATCACGAGCACGAGCGAGCTCCTGGCGCTCCCGGGCATGACGCGCGCCGACTTCGACAAGCTCGCCCCGCACATCGTGGCGCTCCCCCTCGGCGTCACGATCAATGTCTGCTCGGCGGATCCCTGGGTGCTCGATGCGCTCGCCGGCACCGTGCAGTACAGCGAAAATCCGCAAGGGTTCGAGAAGGACCGCGAGGCCGGAGGCCCTTGCTTTCCGACCCTGCAGGAGTTCCTCATCGCCGCGAAGAACGTTCAAGGGGGCAACGCCCAGCTCGGAAATACCCAGCTCGGCAACGGCCCGCTTGCAGGCGGTGGCAACCCAAATGGGCCGCAGACTCTCGCGAGCCTGGTCGCTCAGAAATCGAGCTGGTTTCGCCTGACGACCTTCGTCGACATGGGTGCCACCGAGTTCGCGGTGTACACCCTCCTCTACCAGGACTCGACCGGCATGGTCCGGCCCGTCATGCGCAGCTTCACGCCCGACTGAGCCGGCCGCTGCTAGTATGAGGCACCATGGCTGATTGGCTTCTCCTTAGGCTCCCGCGCTCGCCCCAACAGCAGGCCACCTGGCTCGTGGTCGACGGGCGCGGTGCCGCCGCCGGCCCTCCTCAAGCCGGACCGCTATCGCTCGCCGCACCGCGCGCGGCGGGGCGGCATGTGGTCGTGCTGGTGCCGGGGACGGATGTCCTGCTGGCGCAGCCCGAGCTGCCCCCCGCCAAGGCGGGCGCCCGGCTGCAGCAGCTCGTGCCCTATGCGCTCGAGGAGCAGCTCGCCGAGGACATCGAGGAGCTGCATTTCGCGATCGGCCGGCGCCAGGGAGAGTCGACGCGAGTGCCGGTCGCCGTGGTGGCTCGCAAGCTCATGGACGAGTGGACGATGCTGCTCAAATCGAGCGGCCTCGAGCCCGAGGCGCTCTATGCCGACAGTGAGCTCTTGCCGCAGAACCCCGGACAGGCCGTGGCGCTGCTCGAGGAGGATGCGGTCGTCGTCAGGCCCCCTTCCGGTACGGTGGTGACGCTACCCGCCGACGCCTTGGATGAGGCATTCGAGATCGCGCTCGCCGGCATCGAGCCCGGGACTCCGGGCGGCCGCGGCCTCATCCTCTACACGGGTGCAGCCGAGTGGCACCGGCACGCGCCCCAGGTGGAGGCGGCGCGCGAGCGCTTCGAGGGAATTCAGATCCAGCTCCTCACGGGCGGCCCGCTCGCGCTCTTCGCGCAGCAGTTGCCCGATGCGGCGGCTACCAACCTGCTGCAGGGTCCTTACACTCCGGCCACCTCGCACCCGGTCGGCTGGAGCGCCTGGCGGCTAGCGGCCATGCTGCTCGCGGGCTTCATTGCACTTCATATTGCGGGCAAAGCCGCCGAGCTCACGGTGCTCAAGCACGCCAATCACCGGCTGGATGCCTCCATCGAGCAGGTCTTTCAGACGGCGATGCCGGGGCAGCCGGATCCCTACGAGGCACGCCGACAGATGGAGCGGCGTCTCGATGCGGTGCGCGCGAGTCAGGCTTCGGGCGGGTTCATGCAGGCCCTGCAGGCGCTCGTGCAGGCGCATCGTGCCGCGCCCGAAGCGGTACTCGAAGCGCTCACCTTCCGCGATGGCGCGCTCGAGCTCAAAGCTTCGGCCCCGAGCGTCGAGTCGCTGGATCGCCTGAGCCGCCAACTCGGTCAGGAGGGCTGGCAGGCGCACCTCATCGCCGGCGCGCCGATCGGCTCGGCCTACGAAGGCCGCATCCAGATGAGCCCGGGAGGGCTCTGAGATGGCGCGCTTCGATCTCTCCTCCTCGCTGCGCTCGCTCTCCGCGCGCGACCGCCGCACATTGCTCATCGGCGGGGTGTTCGCGGCGATCCTCGTCGTGTTCGTGGTCATCCTGCCGCTCGATCACAGCGTCTCGAGCCTGCACGGCGAGGTCGCGAAGAAGCAGGCCGATCTCGTGTGGATGCGAAGCGCCGCCCCCGAGATCGCCGCCGCGGGACCGGTGCGAGGTCATTCGGGCGAGTCGCTGATCGTCATCGTCGACAGTTCAGCCCGCGAGTCCGGGCTCGGCGGCTCGCTCGCCGGCAGCCAGCCGAGTGGCCGTGGGAGCTTGAGCGTGCAGCTGGAGAAGGCGCCGTTCGATGAGTTGGTGGGTTGGCTTGCGCGCTTGAGCCAGCAAAACGGCGTCGAGATCGAGAGCGCCACCATCGACAGCGCCGGACAGCCCGGCACCGTCAATGCCTCGCTCGTTCTGAAGAATCCGTAGCGCCCGACTCGCGTGAAGCGGACGCTGACCATCATCCTGCTGGGAGTCGTGGCCTTCGCGGCCATCGTGCTCGCGCGTCTGCCGGCGAGCTGGCTCCTGCCCAAGGCCGGCCCGCAGTTTCGCTGCGCGAGCGTCGCGGGCTCGATCTGGAGCGGCTACTGCGGCGGCCTCGAGGTACAGGGCGCATCGCTCGGCGACCTCACCTGGCAGTTGCGGCCCTCGCGGCTGCTGCTCGGCAAGCTCGCAGCGCACCTGGACATCGAGCATCCGCCCGAAACCGCGGCGCAGGCGGACATCGAGATCGGGCTCAGCGGTACGGTCGTCGCGCGCGATGTAACAGCCTCGCTGCCTCTGAATCCAACCCTGCTTCCCGGGGTGCCGCCGACGCTCACCGGCACGCTGCATCTCGAGCTCGCGCTCGCGACAGTCACCAAGAAGGGGACCGTCCGATCGCTGGCAGGGCGCATCGAGGCGATGAACCTCGTCGACAGCAGCGGCGATGTCACGCCGCTCGGCAGTTTCGCCGTGACCTTCCCCGGGGGAAGCGCGCCGCCGACCGGCGAGGTGCGCGACTTGGGCGGCCCGCTCGCGGTGCAGGGGCAGCTCGTTCTCACTGCGCAACCGGGGTACGACCTCAGGGGCTACGTGACACCGAGGCAGAGCGCCTCCCAGCCGCTGCTCAATGCCATCCAGTTTCTCGGCTCCCCGGATGCGCAGGGGCGGCGACAGTTTGCCCTGTCAGGCACCTACTGACATTCGCGAAAGAGGCCGAGGAGCGGAAAGTAGAGCGCCGCCCGCACCGGCTCCGGACCCAACTCGCGGGCGAGGGCCGAGTAGGTTTGCAGCTGCCCGCGATAGCGCTCGAGCTCCTGCTCGATGAATGCCTCGAGGCCACCGCCCTCGTGCCGGCTCGTCTTGAAATCGATGACCCAGCGCGTGCCCTGCTCATCGACGAAGGAGCGATCGATCACCACGCTCGTCAGCCGCCCGCCCGCGAGACCTGAGAGCGCGAGCTCGCTCGAGGCCTGGCGGTGCGAGCGCGCGAGTATCCAACGCCCCCGCTCGTCGGTGACCGTGCGCGTCAACGCTTCGATCACGCGAGCTGCCGCCCATTCGAGATCGCGCTCGGGAACACCCTGGCGGCGAAGTTGCTCATGATAGGCCGGAGCCCGCGACTCGAGGGCCGCGCGCGAGGGAAGCTCGGCGGCCGCTGCGAGCGCCTGCAGGGCGGCGTGCACCACCGTGCCGATGTGGCGGGCGCTCTCCTGCACCCAGCTGAACTCCGGCGGCTCGAGTGAGCGCTGCGCGAGCGGCAGCCGATAAAGCTGCGGGCCGGGAGCAAGCTCGGCGGGAGCCCAGTCCGAGGCGAGTCGGCGCAGCGCGCGGCGCGTCACTTCACCGGCGCGCGCCTCGAGTGCCCCATCGCCCTGCATCTGAGTGGCGCCCTCCTCGAAAGCTGCCTGCAGCGCCGGCCACAAAGAGGCGAGCAGCGTCCTCGGGCGGGGAACGATCCGACCGTCGGCGCGGACCGCGGGCGCGGCATAGAGGTGAAGCGACTGCCGGGCGCGCGTGGCGGCGACATAAAGGAGTCTCACCTGCTCGTTGGCGGCACGCTCCGCCGTCAGCCGCTTCAAGTACGCGCTGACTTCCCCCGGCTCCTCTTGCCCGATCGCCGGGGCCGGCGCCATGATGAGATCGGAAGCGTGCGAGCCATCCTCGCGAGGGGCGGGCTCGCCTCGCGGCAGATCGAGCCAGCGCAGCAGCGGCTCGCGTCCGCGATTCAACTCGCGATCGAGACTCGGCACCAGAACGTGATCGAACTCGAGCCCTTTGGCGCCATGGATGGTGAGCACCTGCACCGGGGCACTGGTGCGTGCCTGCGGCTGCGCATAGAGGCCCGCCAACACCGAATCCAAGGTCGAGGTCCCCTCCCACTCCCCGGCGGCCGTGCGCTCGCTCACCGCAGCGAAGAACGCGCGCGCATGTCGCAGCTCCTCGGCCGGATACGCATCCGCCGCGCCGAGCGCCATCCAAACGCCCTCCAGCCAGTCGGCGAGCGGCATGCGCTCGCGCCGCGAGAGCCCTTGCTCGAGCACGCCCCTGATGCGCTCGAGCCGCGCGCGCTCATCGGCCGCACACCCCTCGAGACGATCCGGCTCGCAGAGGCTCTCGCAAACCAACAGCGGGTCGGCGCGCCCCGAGAGCCGCGTCAGGGTCGCAAGCGAGACCCCGCACCAGGGCGCTCTCAGCACCGCGAGCCAGGCCGTGCGATCCCCGAGGTGGCAAAGCGCGCGCAGCAGGGCGACGAGGTCGCGCACGATCGGCACCTCGGCAAGAGGCACGAGCTCGACGCCGATCGCATCGATGCCCGACTCCTCGAGCGCCGCGATGATCGGCCGCGCATGCGAGCGGGCCGCCACCAGGATCGCAATGCTGGCCTTAGGCTCGCGGGCCTTGAGCTCGCGCACGCGGGCGACGATCGCCTCGGTCTCGGCCGCCCGCTGCGCTCCCGGAAGGAGCCGCAGCTCGACTGCCTCACCGGCGCTGCGCTCGCGGTTGCCGGCGAGGCTCGGCGTGAAGGCCACGGCGCTCGCGCGCAGGTCGTCGGTGCCCGGGAAGAGCCGGCCGAAGGCCTCGTTGATCCATTCGATGAGCGCCGGTGTCGAGCGGAAATTGCGCCGCAGCCGAAGCGGCATCAGGCGCAGCGTGCCGATGCCGAGCTCGCGCGCGCGCAGGAAGCAGCCGACCTCGGCCTCACGGAACTGATAGATCGACTGCGTAGGATCGCCGACCACGAAGAGCGTGCGGCCATCTTCCGGCTCCCAGCCGGCGGTCAGCGTCTCGAGGAGCTCGAGTTGCGCGACCGAGGTGTCCTGAAACTCATCCACCAACACGTGACGCAGAGAAAGTCCGGTCTTCAGCGCGAGGTCCGTCGGTAATCCTGCCTCCGCGAGCGCCTCCCGGGCCGCACCCGCGATGTAGGTGTGATCCACCCGGCCGTCGACCGCGAAGCGCGCCTGCAGTTGGGCGGCCGCAGCGCGCAGCACTCGCGAGAGGGCCGCGAGCGCCGCGGCATCCGCGGCCCCGAGGCGCGGATCGGGGAGCGAGAGCACCTCGAGCAACGTCTCGCGGGCCGAGGGCACCGCGGCCAGGCGCTCGATACAGGCCTTGAGCGCCTCCTTGCCGGCACCGTTCTCGAATCCCGAGCCGAGCTTGCGGCTGACGGATTTTCGCCATTCACCCTCCTGGGTGAGCGCGAGCCGCCCGAGAACCTGCCAGGAGGCGAGACAGCTCGGCTGCGATTCGAGCGGCCCGAGGCCCGGCAGTCGCGCCGCCTCGGCGCGGATCTCCGCGCGCAGAGACTCGCATGCGACCCGCAGCCGATCGCCCACGATCTGCCTGAGACTCGCCGAGACGCGCTCGCAGAGGGCATCGGGCTCGTGACCCAACACGTAACGCAGCCAATGCGCGCGCTCACTCAACATGTCCGCGAGCAGAAGCTCGACGAGACCCCAGCGGTTGTCGAGCCGCTCGAAGAGCAGCTCGAGATCCTGCGAGAGCTGCGCATCCTCTTGCGCCGCGAGCAGCGTCTCGCGCGCGGCGAGCCGGTAGAGCTCCTGCGGGCGGGAACTCACCACGAGCCCGCTGCCGGCGTGGGCGCTGACCGGTAGCTGGCTCGCGAGTCGGAAGTTGAACGAGTCGATGGTCTGGATCCGCAGCCGGCCGGGATCCTGCGCCAGGCGCCAACCGCGCTTCTCCGAGCGCGCCAACGCCGCGGTCGCGAGCGCGCGGATCCGCTCCGCCATACCGCCCATCCCTGAGACGGGGGCTTGCGCGGCGCGCGCATCGCGCAACGCGCGCACCACCCGCACGCGCATCTCCGCCGCGGCGCGCCGGGTGAAGGTGATCGCGAGGATCTCTTCCGGCTCGTCGACGACCGAAAGGAGGCGCAACAGCCGTTGCGTCAGGATGGAGGTCTTCCCCGAGCCGGCAGGCGCCTCGAGAATGATCGACAGGCGGGGGTCGATCGCCCGCTCACGGGCGAGACCGTCGGCCTCGGCGGCATCGAGAAACTCGAGACTCAGCTGGCTACTCATCGTCCAACCCGAACGCCTCCTCCGGCGGAGTCTCCTCATCGGAGGCGATGAGCCCATCGCCGACGCGGCAGAGGCTCGCCACGTGGCAGAAGTCGCAGGCCCGCGGCCGCGGGTCGACCACCGCGTGGCCGGAGGCAAAAGCGGCCGCCAGACGCTCGATGACGCCGCGCCATGCGGCGACGCGTAGCAGCCACGGGTCGCGCGACTCTCCTTGCGGAGCCTTCACGCCCGCCACCCTGGGCAGGAGCTGCTCGCTCGCCGCCACGCCGTCGAACCTGACCTCTCTCGCCGTGACGTTGACGGTCGCCATCGCGACCACGTCCTCGCCGATGGCCGCGAGATAGGCGAGCAACTGGGGATGCGAAGGCCGATCGCCGTACCACTCGGGGCTGACCCGCCGGCCGCTCTTGTAGTCGAGAATGGCGAGACCGCCGCTCTCGAGCGCATCGAGCCGGTCGATGCGCAGCCGCAGCTCCTGGCCCGCGAGGCGAAGCCGCGTGGAGTACTCGGTGTGCTGCACGCGAAAGGGCGGCCGCCGGCGCTCGATGTCGAGCAGCCTTCCTATCAGCCTCACCGTGCGGCGGCACTCGCGCGCCAGCGCCGGGGCGGCAATCGATTCCTCTTCCGCGAGATGAAGCGCGGCCGCCGCGCCCTCGACGCAGGCCGCGACCCATTCATCCAACACTGGCGCGGAAAGCGCCGCCAGCGCCCGCGAGTCACCGAGCCGCTCCCAAAGCCCCTGGAGCGCCGCGTGCAGGAGCTGTCCCCGCACATCGGGCGCGATCCCGGGCTCCGGCACACCGAGCTCGAGGCTCCCCAGGCGCAGCTCCGCGTAGGCGCGGAACGGGCATAGATTCTGCAGCTCGAGGCTGCGCGTGCCCGAGGGCAGCGGCAGCTCCGGGTTCCAGCCGACGCCAGCCTCGTCACGCCATTCGATGAGCAAGCCCGGTCGGTGCAGGCGGGCGGCAAGCCATATCGTGGCGCGCGGCTCAGCGGCGGGTTGCACGGCGGCTGGCCACTCCTCGAGCAGCGGACTCGGCAAGCGCTCGATGCCTTCGAGCCGCGAGGGAGCGCTGAGCACGCACTCGGCGGCGGCCGCGCGCCAGGCGGCAAGGAGCGCGCGCGCTTCCTGCAACCGGCCTGCAGCGGTGGCGGCGGGCGAGCCCGCGGCGATCTGCGCGTGAAGTGGCAAAAAGGGCTCAGGCGCCACCGGTTGCGGAAGGCTCTCCGCATCGAGCCCGGCAACCCAGAGGCCGTCGTAGCGCACGACCGGATCGAGGTAAGCGCCGGCGAGGGTCACCGGTGCGTCTTCATCCGCGGGACGGTAGGCCGTGCGGCTCGCGAGCTCGGTGAGCCACTGCACGGCGACGGCACGGGGCAACATCGCCACCGCCGCGGACAGCTGACCCAACTCATCGAGAAGCTCGTGGAAGCGCAGCAGCGTCTGTTGCTCGGAGCTGTCGCGTGTCTGGTTCCCGGGCCATCCCAACACATCCAACGCCGCCTTGAATCTTTCCGACCACTCCCGCAAGGTGCCGGAGTGCGCGCGCAGCGAAGCCATTGCCCGCTCGAGTCGCAGCGTGAGCAGCCGCGAGGGTTCGGCGAGCGGCGCCGGCGATCGCTGCAGGAGCGCGAGCAGCGATGCGAGATCGAGCTGCAGCCGGCGGCGCTCGCGCAGCCAGAGATCGAGCCGCGCGCGCGCGGCAGCACTCGGATCGGACCACCAGGGTGATCGCAGCCACTCGAGGAGGCGCTCGACCCCCACGGCGGCGCCGCTGAGCAGCGCGAGACTCGCGAGCGCGTGTGACACCATGGGCAGGCTCGCAAGCGGTTGACCACCCTCGAGAGCGACCAGCGCCGAGTCCTGCGGAGCGAGCGACTGCCCGATGAGGGTGCCGAGCCGCTCGCGCCGGCCGGCCGACCCCGGCAACAGGACGAGCAGACGCGCATCCGGCCGCGCGGTCAGATGTTGGCGGCACCACTCGGCGATGCGCTCGAGCTCTTCATGCTCATCGGCCGGTCTCACGATCCGCGGCGGCACCGCTTTCGAGGGATCCGGGGGCGGGAAGGCACTCTCATAACCACATTGGGCGCGGGCGGTGACGAGCGCCCGCAGGCGCGGCGAGGGCAGGAGGAACCCGGCGAAGAGCACCGGACGCTCATCACCGACGCTCGGGAGGCTGCGCAGCGCCATCGCAAGCGGCGCGGCTCCCAAGGCCTGGCAGCGCTCGCTCACGGCCCGATGCACCGCGGCCATGAGGCCCGTCTCGCTGGCGACGGATTCGCGGCTCGCTTGCGGGTCGATGCCGAGCTCGGCGGCGAGAGAGCCGGCGCGGCGCAGCGCCTCGGCGAGCGCTGCGCCATTGACGAGCTCGAGAGCGTGGGTCGCCTCGGCCGTGCATTGCCGCCAGAGGAGCCACTCCTCGGCCGGTGAAAGGAGGCGCGGGACCCGACCGCTCGCCCTGCCGTTGGCGCTGTCGTTGGCGCTTTGGCCAACACGGCGCTCGATCTCACGGATCAGCCAGCCCTCGAGCGGCAGCGCATCCGGGCTCGCCCAGACTCGCCGCCGAGCCGCGAGTTGCGCGCCCGCGTAGGCGAGTCGCAGCGCGTAGCTTCGCTGGCGCGAAGGCAGGACGACAGTGCCGCCGCGCTCGAGAAGCGAGCCGATATAATCAGAAATCTCTAGCAATACAGGATATTAGCGCTAATTCTTGCGCCATTACTTGAATCTCGCGGTCGCCTCGACCACGTTATCGGGACCGCTCGCTTCCCGCGCCGGCTCGCCCGCATAGCTCTCGAGCAGCTCCTCGATGCGCGCAAACACCTCGCGCAAGGTCGCGGGGTCCGGGAGGCTCGTCACCCGAAAGTGATTGCGGTAGGGCACGTTGAAGCTCACACCCGGCGCCACCAGCACGTGCTTCTGCTCGAGGAGGTCGAGCGCGAACTTCTGATCGTCGAAATCGGCCAGCTCGCGCGTATCGACGCCGACGAAGGCGTACATGGCGCCTTGGGGCGGCGCGAGCTCGAGAAAGCGGCTGTCCTCGGTCGCCGTGAGGATGGTCCGGCGCGACTCGTAGAGCCGGCCGCCCGGGCTGACGAGATCCTTCACGCTTTGATGGCCACCGAGCGCCGTCTGCACCGCCCACTGCGAGAGCACGTTGCTGCAGAGCCGCAGCGAGCTCAAGAGCTCGAGCGCCGCCAGGTAGTCTGCCGCGCCGCGCGTTCGCCCGGAGAAGACCGCCCAGCCCACCCGATAGCCGCAGGCCCGGTAGACCTTCGACAGCCCGGATAGCGTCGCGCACAGCGTCTCGTGCACGAGGGTCGCCATCGGCACGAACTCGGCATCCTCATACACCATCTGGTCGTAGATCTCGTCGCTGAAGACGACCAGCCCGGAGCGCTCCGCGAGTCGCGCCAGCGCCTCGAGCACCGGCCGGGGATAGACGGCGCCGGTCGGGTTGTTGGGATTGATGATGACGAGGGCGCGCGTGCGCGGCGTCACGAGGCGCGCGAGCTCCTCGGGGTCGGGCACGAAGCCGTTCTCCGGCCGGCACGGATAGTGAACCACCCGTCCGCCGTTGAGCGTCACGGCGGCCGTCCAGAGCGGATAGTCGGGACTCGGCACCAGCACCTCATCGCCGCTATTCAAAAGTGCCCGCAGCACGAGGTCGATGAGCTCGCTCACGCCGTTGCCGATGAAGACCTCCTCGGCGGTGACGCCGCTCACTCCCCTCGCCTGCTGCTGCATCACCACCGCCTCGCGCGCCGGAAAGATGCCCTTCTGGTGGCAGTAGCCCTCGGCCTCGGAGAGATTCTCGATCATGGCGAGGCGCATGGTCTCCGGCGTGCGGAACCCGAACGCCTTCGGATTGCCGATGTTGAGCGAGACGATCTCGTATCCCTGCCGCTCGAGCTCGTGCGCGCGCCGCGCGAGCCGGCCGCGGATCTCATAGCGGACGTGGCGCAGGCTCTCGCTCGGGCGGATGCAGGTATCAGGCTTCATGGTGACGGAAGCATACCATCGGCGAATTCGCGGAAACGGTGACACGCGACCCAGCCCCCGCCGGGCGCTGCTTCCCAGACGGGCACGCGCGCGGCGCAGTGCGCGATCGCCCACGGGCAGCGGGCGCGGAAGAGACAACCCGCGGAGCTCTCTTCGCCGCCCTGCTCGCTCGGCTCCGGCGCCTCGGCGAGATGCGCCCCTGCGAGCCTCCCGGGCTGCACGTCCGGGTCGAGCACCGGCACCGCATCGAGGAGCTCGCGGGTGTAGGGATGGAGCGGACGCGAGAAGAGCGCGCGCGCATCGGCGAGCTCCATCATGCGGCCGCGGTAGAGCACGAGGACCCGCTCGCAAAGCCGCCTCACGACGGCGAGATTGTGGCTCACGAGGAGAATCGACATGTGGTGCTCGGCTTTGAGGCTCGCGAGCAGATCGAGGATCTGCGCCTGAACGGACACATCGAGCGCGCTCACCGGCTCATCGCACACGAGCAGGCGGGGCCTTAAGATCATCGCCCGCGCAATGCCCACGCGCTGGCATTGACCCCCGGAGAGCTCATGCGGGTAGCGATCGAGCATCTCCGCGCCGAGACCTACACGAACCAGCATGTCCGCGACGCGCCGCCCGCGCGATGCCGCATCGAGTCCACGCTCGTGCACCTCGAGGGGCTCGGCGACGATCCGCCCGACGGTCATGCGCGGATCGAGACTCGCGAGCGGATCCTGAAAGACGATCTGCAGGTCGCGGCGTAGATGCTTGAGCTCGCGCGCGGAAAGCGCGGCGAGCGGCCGGCCCATCCAGATCACGCGGCCGGCACTCGGCCGGATGAGCTCGAGTGCCGCCCGCACCAGCGTCGATTTGCCGGAGCCGGACTCCCCGACCACGCCGAGCGCCTCGCCCGCATGAAGCTCCAGGCTGACATCCTCGAGCGCGCGCAGCGGGCGGCCGCCGCCCGCCCACGCGCCTCGCCCGGAGTAGTTCACGGCGAGCGCGAAGATCCCGAGCGCCACCTCGCCCTGCGGCGGCGGCGAGCGCTTCACCGCCGCCGTTCGCGCCGGCAGCGCGAGATCGAGCGCCGCAACGTTGGCGATGAGATTTCGGGTGTACTCCTCGCGCGGCGTTTTGAGCACGGCGGCGGCGCTATCCAACTCGATGAGGCGCCCTGCCTGCATGACCGCCACCCGGTCGGCAACGCCCGCCACGGCGCCGAAGTCGTGGGTGATGAGGACCATCCCCATGCCGCGCTCGCGTTTCAACTCGGCGAGCAGCGCGAGAATCTGCGCCTGGATCGTGACATCGAGCGAGGTCGTCGGCTCATCGGCGATGAGCAGCTCCGGATCGCACGCGAGGGCAATCGCAATCATCACTCGCTGGCGCATGCCGCCGGAGAGCTCGTGCGGATACTGCCGCAGGCGCTGCCCCGCTTGCGGCACGTGTACGCGCTCGAGCAACCCGAGCGCCTTGCGCCGGGCGTCGCGCCAGCTCGCGCCGCAGTGCCTCACGATGGGCTCGGCAATCTGCTCCCCGATGCGCAGGTGCGGAGTGAGCGAGGTCATCGGGTCCTGGAAGACAAGGCCGATGCGCGCGCCGCGGATTTCATCGAGCTCCTTCTCCGGCCGTCCGATGAGCGGCTCGCGAGCGAGGGTGGCGCTGCCCGATACGCGCGCATTCGCGGGCAGGAGCCCCAGAGTGGCGAGGAAAAGCTGACTCTTGCCGGCGCCGGACTCACCCACGACGCCCACGCACTCACCGCGGCCTACGGTGAGCGAGACCTCCCGAACCGCAGCCACGGCCCCTTGCGGGGTGTTGAAAGTGACGCTGAGCTGCGCGATGCGCAGCACCTCGCCGGCGCCCGCATGGGCGTCTGCCTGGGCGTCCGCTTGGGCGCCTGCCTGGGCGCCTGCCTCAATGTCCGGCGGGATCGAGCGCATCGCGCAGCCCATCGCCCAGGAGATTGAAGCAAAGAAGAAGCGTCACCAGGAATGATGCCGGCACGAGCAGCATCCAAGGCGCCGTCAGCATCTGTCGCGCGCCTTCGTTGATGAGGCTCCCCAGGCTCGCGCGCGGCTCCTGCACGCCGAGACCGAGAAAGCTCAGGAAACTCTCGTAGGTGATGAGCTCGGGGATGGTGAGCGTCGCGTACACCGCCACGGTGCCGGCGAGGTTGGGGACGATGTGCCGCAGGAGAATGGCCGGGGTCGAAAGACCGAGCGCGCGCGCCGCCTCGATGAATTCACGCCGTTTGAGCGAGAGTGTCTGGCCGCGCACGACGCGCGCCATGGTGAGCCAGCCCACCGCGCCGATGGCGATGAGGAGCATGAGGATGCTGTCCCGCCCGAACACGGTCGCGAGGATGATGACCACGAAGAGGTAAGGCAGCGCATACAACACATCGACCGCGCGCATCATCCAGGCATCGAGCCGGCCGCCGACATAACCTGCAATCGCGCCCCAGGCGACGCCGATCCCGACGCTGACCGCGCTCGCGAGCACGCCGATGAGGAGCGAGAGGCGCAGCCCGTGGAGCGTGCGCACGTAAAGATCGCGCCCGAGCGGATCGGTGCCGAGCCAATGCGCGGCGGTGAGACTCGGGGCGGCGGCAAGGTGGCGCCAGTCGAGCGCATCGTACGCATAGGGACTTAAGTCGGGGCCGAAGACGGCGAGTACCGCCAGCAAGGCGATCACCCCCGCGGCCGCGACCGCCAGCCGATTGCCCGCCCGATTGCCCGCCCGATTGCCCGATAGCGCAGGCACGGGGACTGTGCGGTTCGCACTAGTCATGCCTCACCCGCGGATCGAGCCAGCCATAGACGAGGTCGGCGGCGAGGTTAAGAAGCAGCGTCAACGCGCCGTAGAGAATGATCATTCCCATGACGAGCGTGTAGTCGCGATCGAGCGCCCCCTGCACGAGATAGCGCCCGGTGCCGGGCAGCGCAAACACCGTCTCCACCACGAGCGAGCCGGTGAAGACATAGGTCGCAGCGGGTCCGAGATGACTCACGACCGGCAGCAACGCCGGCCGCAACGCATGCCGCAGCAGCACGCGCCAGGGGCCGAGGCCTCTGGCCCGCGCGGTACGCACGAAGCTCGCGCTCAACGTCTCGAGCAGACTGCCGCGCATCAGTCGGGCGATCGAGGCGCACACCGGCAGAGCCAGCGTCACCGCGGGCAGGATGAGATAGAAGGGATCGCCCTGCTGCCAGCCGGCGACGGGCAGCCAGCGCAGCGCGAGCCCGAAGATGAGCGCGAGCAGCGGGCCTGTCACGAAGGTAGGTAGCGCGATGGCGAGAGTCGCGAGCGCGGTGACGGCGTAGTCGATGGCGCCGCCCCGGCGCAGCGCCGCCGCGATGCCGAGCGGCACACCGGCGAGTGTCGCAAGCACGAGCGCGGCAAAGCCGACCGCCGCGCTGACGGGAAGCCCCTGCGCGATCAGGCTCGCGACGCTGTCGTCGCGCTGGCGGTACGAGCGGCCGAAGTCCCCGTGAGCGAGGCCGTCGAGGTAGTGCAGATACTGCGCCCCGAGCGGCCGGTCGAAGCCGTAGAGGTGATCGAGGTTTGCACGCACCTCGGGCGTCAATGCGCGCTCCTCGTCGAAGGGACCGCCGGGAGCCAGGCGAATGACGAAGAAGGAGAGCGTGACGAGAATCAGCAAGATCGGGACGGTTCCGGCAATGCGGCGGAGCGCGTACCCCAGCATCGTTACCCCCGTACCTCGCAAGCAGAGCTCTGACGGCGCGCAGAGCCGTGAGTCCCGCGCGCAGCGCCTGATAATAGCGAACGTCTGCTATATTGGTTGTGATATGAAACGCATCCTGGTCGGTATCAAGCGAGTCGTGGACTACAACGTGCGCATCCGCGTCAAGCCGGATGGCAGCGGCGTGGCCACCGAAGGGGTGAAGATGAGCGTCAACCCCTTCGATGAGATCGCGCTCGAAGAGGCGCTCAGAATCAAGGAGCGGGGCGCGGCCGAAGAGGTCGTGGTCGCGAGCATCGGTCCCGCCGACTGCCAGCAGCAGCTGAGGACCTGCCTCGCGATGGGCGCGGACCGGGCGCTGCACGTGGAGGCGCAAGGCGTCATCGAGCCGCTGGTGGCGGCCCGAGTGCTGTTGAAGTTGACCGAGCGCGAGCAGCCGTTCCTCGTCATCCTGGGCAAGCAGGCTATCGATGACGACAACAGCCAGACCGGGCAGATGCTGGCGGCACTGTGGCAGCGGCCGCAGGCGACCTTCGCCTCGAAGGTCGAGCTCGATGGCGCCAAGGCGCGCGTCACCCGTGAGGTCGATGCGGGTCTCGAGACGCTCGAGGTGGACCTGCCGGCGGTGGTGACGACGGATCTGCGCCTGAATGAGCCGCGGTACGTGAAGCTCCCGGACATCATGAAGGCGAAGAAAAAGCCGCTCGAGACACTGACGCTCGCGGCGCTCGACGTGGAGCAGCGCCAGCGCCTGAAGCTCACGCGCTTCGAGCCGCCGCCGCAGCGCCAGAAGGGCATCAAGGTCAAGGACGCCGCCGAGCTCATCGGGGCGCTGAAGAGCAAGGGGGTTCTTTCATGAGCCCGCGCGTTCTCATCGTCGCCGAGCACGACGGCGCGCGTTTGAATCCCAGCACGGCCAAGTGCGTCACCTGTGCCGCAGCCATCCCGGATGCCGAGATCAGCGTCGCGGTGTGCGCCGTCGACGCCGGCGCCGTTGCTTCGCAGGCGGCCGCCCTCCAGGGAGTCGCGCGCGTGCTCGCAGTCGAGCATCCCGCGAACGCGCATCTCTTGGCGGCGGTGCTGGCGCCGCAGATTGCGGCGCTGGCGGGCGCCTTCACCCACGTGTTGGGTCCCTCGACCACCTTCGGCAAGGACCTGATGCCGCGCGTGGCGGCGCTGCTCGATAGCGCGCAGATCAGCGACGTCATGGCGGTGGAGAGCGCGACGCGCTTTCGCCGCCCCATCTACGCGGCCAATGCCATCGTGACCGTGGAGACCGCTCCGGGCGATAAGGTGGTGGGCACGGTGCGTACGGCCTCCTTCCAGCCTGCGGCGGGCGGCGGCTCGGCGAGCATCGAGAAGGCCGCGGTCGATGCGCAGATCCCCTCGCATACCCGCTTCGTATCGGTGTCCGCCGCGAAGAGCGACCGGCCCGACCTACAGACCGCCTCGCGGGTGGTTTCGGGCGGCCGCGCGCTCGGCAGCGCCGAGGCATTCCGGACGCTGTACAAATTGGCCGACAAGCTGGGAGCGGCGGTGGGCGCATCGCGCGCCGCGGTCGATGCCGGCTATGCCCCCAACGAGCTGCAGGTGGGGCAGACCGGCAAGATCATCGCGCCGGAGCTCTACATGGCGATCGGAATCTCGGGCGCGATCCAGCACCTGACGGGCATCAAGGACGCCCGCACCATCGTGGCCATCAACAAGGACCCCGAGGCGCCGATCTTCGAGGTCGCCGACATCGGATTGGTCGGCGACCTGTTCCAGATCGTCCCGGAGATCGAGAAGCTTCTCGGGTAGCGCCTACAGTTGCCCGAGGACGTGCTCGGCGGCCGAGACCTTGAACTGGCCCGGCTCCTCGACGTTCAGGCTCTTCAGCACGCCGTTGTCGACAATCAGCGCGAACCGCTGGCCGCGCGTCCCCATGCCGAACTTGCGCGCATCGAGCTCGAGGCCCAACGCCTTCGCGTAATCGCCGTTGCCGTCGGCCAGCATCATCACCTTGTCGCCGGAACTCGAGGCCTTGCCCCAGGCGTTCATGACGAACACGTCGTTCACGGCCATGCAGGCAATGGTGTCGACTCCCTTCGAGCGTATCTGATCCGCGAGCTGCACGAAGCCCGGCAGGTGCTTGGCGTCACAGGTGGGTGTGAACGCTCCCGGCACCGAGAACAGCACCACCTTCTTGCCCTTGAAGAGATCCTCGGTCGAGACGTCCTTCGGCCCGTCTTTGGTCATCATCTTGAGGGTGCCCTGAGGCATGCGCTCGCCGACCTTGATCGCCATGAGGTATCTCCTGTGGAATGGAAGGCGGCAGCGTTAGGCCTTGGCTCCTGACTTCGCGCGCAGGCTCCAGAGGGTCGCCAGGTGCTCGAGCGTCGGGTCGCCTTTGACCGCCTTGAACTGCTGCAGCGCTGCGCTCTTGTTGGCCGCCTTGAGTTGCGCGATCCCGAGCAGCATGTGTGCCTCCGAGGAGTCCTTGAGGCCGCCCTTGGCGATACCCTGGGTCAGAGCCTGAACCGCCTTGTCGTACTGCTGATAGCCGTAGTACGCGAGCCCCAGGCCTACGTCCTGGTTGCCGTTGCTGGCCCGCGCAGCTTCCGCGGCGCTCTTGGCGAGTGTCGCCTTGTCGCGCGCCGCCGCCCGCTTGGCATCGGTGAGCAGTCGCGCTGCCTTACCCTTGCTGCGCGCATCGGGGAAGATGTTGTTCTGCATCCCCTTCTCGATGATCTGCTCCGCCTCGCCGGGGGAGCCGGCCACGAGCGCAAGCTGCGCAAACTCGGTGTAGTCATCGGGGCGCTTCAGGATGTCGACATCGGAGGCGAGGCGATACCACTGCAGCAGATCGCGGTTGTTCTTGATCGACTTGTACATCGAGACGAGAAGGTTCTGCCAGTACTCCGGCTTCGGGTAGTAGACGACGAGTTCCTGCAGCGCGTTGGTGGCGCAGGCGTCATCGGCCGACGGATTCATCTTGATGCAGGCGCTGAGCAGCAGCTGCAGCGATTGATTGGTGGGCGCGACGCCGTTTTTCTCTGCAGCGGCGACCTGCGAGCGCTCGTAGCGCGCCAGACCCTTCCAGTCGCCCTTGAGGTAATAGGCCTGCCCGACCAGCGTGGGCATCTGCTTATCCGCCCAGCCCTTGTCGATCGCCGTCTGGCCGTACTGGATCGCCTTGTCCCAGTTCTTGGTCTGGTAGGCGAGCTGCGCGAGCTCGAGCGTGCGCTGCGGGACTTGATTGGCGGGCAGGAACCCGTCGTTCAGCGTAGGCTCGAGCGCCTTTTCCGCCTGGGCGTACTGGTGAGTGCGCACGTAGGCGTAGCCTCTCATCTCCGCGATGAGATGGTCCGCGTACGCGCTCTTCTTCTTCACCGCATCGGCCTCGTCGAGCTTCTGCAGAGCGCCGGTGTAATCGCCCTTCTGCAGGGCGTCCTGCGCCGCCTTGAGCGGCTTCGCTTCCTCGCGGGTCAAGCTGTGCGCGGCGTCTTTTTCCGCCGCCACCGCCGGACTGACGCCGAGGAAAGCCGCGCCGAACACCATCGCGGCACCGACGGCGATCGCTGCAACCAGGTTACT
Organism: Steroidobacteraceae bacterium; assembly: GCA_035252605.1. GTDB lineage: Bacteria > Pseudomonadota > Gammaproteobacteria > Steroidobacterales > Steroidobacteraceae > 13-2-20CM-66-19. The sequence continues at coordinate 31,411 of DATFCZ010000130.1, read as the reverse complement.
CTTGAGCTTCATGACATCGTCTTGCATGGGGTGATTTCACTGATCTCGAGCCGCTATTCGGAGAATTGGGACGTATTGACAAATCCGATCTTGGTCATGTGGTTCCGCTGCGCCGAGGCGAGCACTTTCGCCACCACGTCGTACTTGGCCATGCCGTCCGGGCTCAGGTGGATCTCCGGCTGCGGATTCTTCGCCGACTCGGTGGCGAAGTAGCCATCGAGCTGCTGCGGGGTGACCGCGGTGCCGTTCCAGACGATCGTGCCGTCGAAGTCGATATCGAGATCGATCACTTCGGGCTGCACGTTCGGCGGCGGCGGCTGGTTCTGCTGCGGCAGATCGAGCTTCGTCGCGTGCATCATGACCGGCAGCGTGATGATGAGCGTCACCAGCAACACCAGCAGGACGTCGATGAGCGGCGTCGTGTTGATGTCGCACATCGGGCCCGTGCTCGAGCCCCCGACATTCATGGACATCGTTCAGAACTCCTTATTGGACGCCGAGCGCGGCTCGGTTGGGCTCGGTGATGAAGGCCACCTTGACCATGCCGCCGCGCTGCAGCTCGTAGAGAACGTGGCCGACCGCCTTGTAGCTGGCGTTCCGGTCGCCGCGAATGTGGATCTCGGGCTGCGGAACCTTCACCGCCTGCTGCTCGATCATGGTCAGTAGCTGGTTGTCATCGGGGACCTGCTTGTCGTCCCAGTAGATGTTGCCCGCGGCATCCACGGCGATGGTGATGTCGTGCGGCTTGGTCACCTGCGGAATGTTGTTCGCATGCGGCAGCTGGACGTTCACCGTCTTGGTGATCACGGGGATGGTGATGAGAAAGATGATGAGCAGCACCAGCATGACGTCGACGAGCGGCGTCGTATTGATGCTCGCCATCACGGCCTGCTCGTCGTCCGAGCTTTGTACATTCATGGACATATCAGCAGCTCCTCACGCGCTACGCGAAGTACTCGCTGCGCGCGTGACCGAATCGGTCAATTCAGCCCAATCCACCGGCTCGACCCGAAGGGCCCGCTCCGCGCGCTGCGCGGAGCAGGCCCTGAGGCACTCTCGTGATCTCGACTCGTCTCTCACTTACGGACCGCTGCGGCGGGAGCGGCCGCCGGCCGGGCGCCGCCGACTTCGGGAGCGCTCACGCGCGCGCCGCTCACGAGATAGGCATGCAGATCGCCGGCAAAATTCCGCAGCGCATCCTGCAGGATCTTGTTGCGGCCGAGCAGCCAGTTGTAACCCCACACCGCGGGCACCGCGGCAAAGAGGCCGAGCGCGGTCATGATGAGCGCGCCGCCGACCGGGCCGGCGACCTTGTCGATGCTCGCCTGGCCGGCGAGGCCGATCGCGATGAGGGCGTTCATCACGCCCCAGACCGTGCCGAAGAGGCCGACGAAGGGAGCGGTCGAGCCGATGGTGGCGAGTGCCCCCAGGCCCTTCTGCATGTTGCTGTTCACCTGATCGACCGAGCGCTGCAGCGACATGGTGACCCACTCGTGCATGTCGATACGGTCGGTGAGGCGACCCTCGTGGTGTGAAACGGCCCGCAGCCCATCCTCGGCGATGAGGCGGAAGTTGTCGCCCTTCTTCAGGCGCTCTACGCCGTCCTTGACGGACGGAGCGGACCAGAACTGCTTCTCCGCCGCGCGTGCCGACTTCTTCAGCCGGCTCTGATCCCACAGCTTGATCAGAATGGTGTACCAGGACACCAGCGACAGAATGAGCAGCAGGATGATGACGGCACGGGTGACGATGTCGCCCGTGTTCCACATACCGGCCAGGCCGTACGGGTTGTTGACTGATGTAAGTGAATTATTACCCATAAATTCCTCGGATCACGAAAGTGCCGCGATGGACGATGCGGCTTCGAAAGTCGGAGACATAGATGAGAGCCAGAAAATGATCAGAACGAATCGGTGAGCTGAAACTTGACCGGCAGGTTGGTACAGACCGTCACCGGCGCGCCGTTGACGGTCTCCGGCTTGAAGTGCCCGGAGGTGGCCTGCGCATAGCGGATGGCCGCCGCATCGAGCCGCGAGCTGCCGGAGCTTTTCGCAATCTTCGGGTCCGTCACCCGGCCGCCGGCGCCGATGCACATGTGCACGAGCGCCGTGCCCTGCTCCCCGAGGCGCCGCGAGGCGTCCGGATAGTAGCTGTCGGTCGCGGGGAAATCCCTCGCGAGGACCTGTAGCGGGGTTCGTTGTGTCACCGGCGCGGGCGCCGCGCGCACCACCTTCTTCACGATGGTGATGGCATGGGTCTGCGCGGCCTGCGGGACGTTGATCTGAATCGCCGGCGGCGGCACCTGCACCTGTTGCTGCTGCAACTGCGGCGGCGGCGGCGGCGGCGGCTTCATCTGTTGCTTGGTCTGCTGCACGATCTCGGTCTGTATGGGCGGGGCGACCATCTGGATGGCCCGTTGGGCAAGTCCGGACGCCAATGCCCAGATGATGGCGATGTGCAGCGCGATGATGATCGCGAGAACGGCCGTGCGCCGGGTGAAATATTGGGTGTCTTGTACGTAAGCGCTCATGGCTGACTGGTGAGCTGTTAATGCGCAATTGCCGGATCGAAACGCAAGCGGTTCAAAGTAACCAACTTTCTATCTGCTCGCAAGCGGTCCCATCCGGGCCCCATCTCGCCGGCGGTGAGGTCCGCCGGTTGGTGTATACCTGGGATACGCGCATCCAGCCTTCCCCGGGCTGACGCGCACGTCTGTCTCGATCCCCCTGAGTAATTCAGTATCGCTGCGCCCGGAGGGCACTGAGCCGTAGGCGCGCGCCGCCTGCATCGCTGGATGCGAAGGCGAACTCTAACCGCTGCTCCGCGCACTGACAACTGCATAACGCTTCGATTCCGCAAGGTGCTCGGGTTAGCGGATCCTCCGTCGGCCTGCCGCAGGGGCCTCTCCGGTTACCGCACCGGTGGAGGCACTGCCGACCATCCGTGCGTACTTGGCCAGCACACCGGTGGTGGCGAAGGGTTTGGGCGGATTCCACGCGGCGCGCCGCCGGCGCAGTTCGGCCGCGGAGAGCTCGACCCGGATTTCCCGCCGCCGCCCATCGATGGCGATGCGGTCGCCGTTGCGCAGCAGCCCGATGGGCCCGCCCACCGCCGCCTCGGGCGCAATATGTCCCACCACGAAACCGTGGCTGCCGCCGGAGAAGCGGCCGTCGGTGATCAAGGCGACCTGGCCCGCGAGGCCGCGGCCGACGATGGCGCTTGTGGGACTCAGCATCTCGCGCATGCCCGGACCGCCGACGGGACCCTCGTTGCGGATGACGACTACATCGCCCGCCCGCACGCGCCCGGAAAGAATGGCTGCGGTCGCCCGCTCTTCGCCCTCGAACACCCGGGCGGTGCCGCTGAAGGCCTCGCCCTCGTGTCCGGAGATCTTGGCGACCGCCCCCTCGGGAGCCACGTTCCCGTACAGAACCACGAGGTGGCTCTCCTTCCTGAGCGGCTGCGACAGCGGCCGCACGATGTCCTGTCCAGCAATATACATACCTGTTTCTGCGAGGTTTTCAGCCAGCGTCCGCCCGGTCACCGTCAGACACTCGCCATGAAGAAGCCCTCCTTCCAGGAGCATCTTCATGAGCGGTGCGATACCCCCGATGGCCACGAGCTCGGACATAAGATGGCGCCCGCTCGGTCGTAAGTCCGCGAGCACAGGGACTCGCCTGCCTATTCGACTGAAATCATCGAGATGAAGTTTCACTCGGCTCTCGTGCGCGATCGCAAGCAGATGCAGCACCGCGTTGGTCGAGCCCCCGAGGGCAATGACCACGGTAATGGCATTCTCGAACGCCTTGCGGGTGAGGATGTCGCGCGGCCGGATGCCGTGGCGCACCAGGGAGACCACCGCCTCGCCCGCGCGGCGGCAGTCACTGCGCTTCTCCGCGCTCACCGCATCCTGGGCGGAGCTACCGGGGAGAGAGAGCCCGAGCGCCTCGATCGCCGAGGCCATGGTGTTGGCGGTATACATGCCGCCGCAGCTTCCCGGTCCCGGGATCGCGGTACGCTCGACTTCGGCGAGCTGCTCATCGCTGATCTTGCCCGCGGCGCGGGCACCGACCGCCTCGAACACGGAGACGATGTCACGCCCTGCGGCCCCGGGCCGAATGGTGCCGCCGTAGACGAACACCGCCGGCCGGTTGAGTCGCGCCATGGCCATGGCGCATCCCGGCATGTTCTTATCGCAGCCGCCGATCGCGACGAAGCCGTCGAAACCTTCAGCTCCCACCACCGTCTCGACGGAGTCCGCAATGACCTCGCGCGAGACCAGCGAGTAGCGCATCCCCGGCGAGCCCATCGCGATGCCATCGGAAACGGTAATGGTATTGAAGAGCACGGCTTTGCCGCCGGCCGCATCGGCACCGGCGACGGCCTCGCGGGCCAGCTCGCCGATATGCATGTTGCAGGGGGTCAAATTGGCCCAGGTCGAGGCGATGCCGATCTGCGGCTTGGCGAAGTCCTCGTCCTTGAACCCGACGGCGCGCAGCATCGAGCGCGAGGGCGTCTGCTTCAGGCCATCGACCACCCAACGAGAGTATTCCCGCGGGTTGACTCCCTGAGATTTGGCCATGCATCAACCGCTGAAGAGGTGGACCGCAGAGTTTAGCACCCGTAGCGTGACCGCAGCAGCTCGAAGAGGCTACGCACGCACTGAGCCTCGGCGCCCACCGGCCGGCCGGGTCGCTCCTTGGGGTTCCACGCATACAGATCGAGGTGCAGCCAGTTCGGCGTCTCGGTAACGAACCGCTTGAGAAAGAGCGCGGCGATGATCGAGCCGGCGAAGGGCGTCGAGGAGACGTTGCCGAGATCGGCGACCTTGCTCGCAAGCTCCTCCTCGTAGCCCGGCCAGAGCGGCATCGGCCAGATGGGATCGCACTCCTCCACTCCATGCCGCTGCAGCGCCTGAAGCAGCGGCTCGCTCGGTGAATAGGCGGCGGGCAGCTCCGGACCGAGCGCCGTGCGGGCAGCCCCCGTGAGGGTCGCGAGGTCGATGAGCAGGTCCGGTCGCTCGACGTCCGCTTCGGCCAGCGCGTCGGCGAGCACCAGGCGCCCCTCGGCATCGGTATTGCCGACCTCCACCGTGAGTCCCTTGCGGGAGCGCAGCACGTCTCCGGGCCGGTAGGCGGCACCCCCGATGCTGTTCTCCACGGCAGGAATGAGCACCCGAAGCTGCACGGGGAGCGCAAGTCCCATGATCAGGTCGGCGAGCGCGAGCGCGCAGGCCGCCCCGCCCATGTCCTTCTTCATGAGCAGCATGCCGGCCGAGGTCTTGAGATCGAGACCTCCGGTATCGAAGCACACCCCCTTGCCGATGAGAGTCACGCGCGGCGCCTCACGCTCGCCCCAGCGCAAATCGATGAGCCGGGGTTCGCGGGAGCTCGCCGCACCCACGGCGCGCAACATCGGATAGCCGGCGAGCTCGCCGCCCGCAAGCACCTGACAGCGCGCGCCGCGGCTTCTCGCCAGATCCAACGCGGCCTCTGCCAGCTCCTCCGGCCCCATGTCATTGGCCGGAGTGTTGATCAGGTCGCGCGCCAGCGCCGTGGCTCGCGCGGCCGCGCTCGCATACCCGAGATCGGCTCCGGGCGGTGGTACCAGCGCGGCCCTCGGCGGCTCGGATCCCTCGAGCCGGTAGCGCATCATTCGATAGCCGCCCATCAGCCACCCGAGCAGAAAATGGGTCGCCGCCCGGGGCGGGAGTGAGGTGGCCAGATGCCACGATTGCGCGGGTAGCCGGTCGCAGAGGCCGGCCGCGTGCCAGAGAGTCAGCTCGCTCGCCGACCGCAGGGAGCCGAGGCCGAGCACGGCACCGCCGATGCCGCCCTCGGGGGAAGGAAGACTGAGGAGGCGATGCCGCTCGGCCTGAAAGCCGTGCGCCCTCACCCACGAGACCTGGGCAGCGGGTCGGCTCGCGAGCCAGCTCTGCAGCTCCCCTTCCGACACGATCCAAAGCGGGCGGCTATCGGCCGGATCGGTGCTCAGCAACATCTCTCGGGACACGCGCCGAGCATAGCCGATCCGGTCGATCATTTGACAAGGCGGCGACTGATGTGCTGACATCCAAGCATCATTCGCCCTTTTGGCACTCAACCCTTTTCATCCCCGGACACCCGGCCGTGGCATCTCAAGCAGAGATCGACGTGAGCTGTGCAGCGTCAAAGACGCGCCCGGCGCCGCTCCATCCTCTGCTGGCACTGCCCATCGGAAAGCTGCTCCTTGCGGGCAGCCGGTGCGGGGAACTCGCGCGCGCCTGAGGACAGCTCAGGCAGGGTGAGAGAAGACACCAAACCCCGCACCGGCAAGAGCCGATGCGGGGTTTTCGTTTGTAGGCCCCCTTATTGTCATTCGGAGCATCGAGATGAGGCTGTATTCGCAGAAAGACGTCGACAAGAAAGCCCTGCGCGGCGCGCGCATCGCGGTGCTCGGCTACGGCAGCCAGGGCCGGGCGCATGCGCTCAACCTCAAGGACAGCGGCTTCGATGTCGTGGTCGGCGTGCGCAAGGCGGGCGCGGGCTGGAAGAAGGCGAAGAAGGATGGCCTCGAGGTCGCAGAGCCGGGAGCCGCGACGCGCGGCGCGGACCTCGTCGCCATGTTGGTGCCGGACCTCGCGCAGAAATCGCTCTACCAGAGCATCGAGCCGGCGCTGAAACCCGGCGCGACGCTGCTCTTCGCGCATGGATTCAACATCCATTTCAAACAGATCAAGCCGCGCAAGGACCTTGATGTGGTGCTGATCGCGCCCAAGGGGCCGGGCGATCTGGTGCGCCGCCAGTACCAGCAGGGCCGGGGCGTTCCCTGCCTCATCGCCGTTGCGCAGGATGCGACCGGCAAGGCGCACGCCAAGGCGCTCGCCTATGCGCACGGCATCGGTGGCACGCGCGGCGGCGTGCTCGAGACGACCTTTGCCGAGGAGACCGAGACCGATCTCTTCGGCGAGCAGGCGGTGCTCTGCGGCGGCGCCACGGAGCTCGTCGTCAAGGGCTTCGAGACCCTGGTCGAGGCCGGCTATCAGCCCGAGGTCGCCTATTACGAGTGCCTGCACGAGCTCAAGCTCATCGTCGATCTGCTGCACGAGGGCGGGCTGCGCAAGATGCACGAGTTCATCAGCGAGACCGCCAAATACGGCGATCTCACCCGCGGCCCGCGCATCGTCAACGATCGGGTGAAGAACGAGATGCGCAAGGTGCTGAAGGAAGTGCAGACGGGCAAGTTCGCGCGGCAGTGGATCGAGGAGAACGCCAGCGGACGCAAGAGCTACCAGAAGCTCCTCGCAAGCGACATCGAGCATCAGATCGAGAAAGTGGGCGAGGCGTTACGCGCCCGCATGCCCTGGCTCAACGAGAAGCGCGCCTGAGAAGTAAGCGCGCGTCCCATCCAAGAGAGAAGTCCCATGGCTCCGCAACCAGACCGAGTGCTCATTTTCGATACCACCCTGCGCGACGGCGAGCAGTCCCCGGGCTGCAGCATGACGCGCCCGGAGAAGCTGCGCGTGGCACGCGCGCTGGCGGAGCTCGGAGTGGATGTCATCGAGGCGGGATTTCCCGCCGCCTCCAAAGGGGACTGGGAAAGCGTGCAGGCGGTGGCTCGCGAGATCCAGGGCCCGATCATCTGCGGCCTCGCGCGCTGCAACCGTGAGGACATCGAGCTCGCCGCCCGCGCCCTGGCGGATGCCCCGCGGCGGCGGATTCACGTCTTTCTCGCCACCAGCGCCATCCATCGCCAGTACAAGCTCAACATGGCGCAGGAGGAGATCCTGCGCGCCGCCATTGAAGGGGTGAAGCTGGCGCGAGGACTCTGCGAGGACGTCGAGTTCTCGCCCGAGGACGCTTCGCGCACGGAGCTCGAGTTCCTCGCCCAGGTGGTCGAGGCGGCCATCGAGGCGGGCGCGACCACGGTGAACATTCCGGATACGGTGGGTTACACGGTGCCGGATGAGTTCGCCGAGCTCTTTCGCTATCTGCGCAAGAACGTGCGCGGCATCGAGGGCGTGCGCCTTTCCGTCCACTGCCACGACGACCTCGGCATGGCCGTCGCCAACAGCCTGACGGCGGTGGTGGCCGGCGCGCGGCAGGTGGAATGCACCATCAACGGCATCGGCGAGCGCGCCGGCAACTGCTCGCTCGAGGAGGTGGTGATGGCGCTGAAGACACGCGCCGCGTTCTTCAACGTCAAGACCGGGATCCAGACCAACCGCCTCTACCCGACCTCGCGTCTGGTCTCGAGCATTACCGGCATGCCCGTTCCGCGCAACAAGGCGGTCGTGGGAGAGAACGCCTTCGCCCACGAGGCGGGCATCCATCAGCACGGCGTGCTGCGTCATCACTCGACCTACGAGATCCTCCGTCCCGAGGACGTCGGCCTCTCGCGCAGCCATCTCGTCCTCGGCAAGCACAGCGGCCGGCACGCGTTCCGCGAGCGGGTGAAGGCGCTCGGCTTCGAGCTCGAGGAGGCGGAGCTCAACCGCGTGTTCGAGGAATTCAAGGCGCTCGCCGACAAGAAAAAGGAGCTCTTTGACGGCGACATCGAGGCGCTCGTGCTGCGCGCCGAGGGCAGCGCCGCCGGGCCCTGGAGCCTCAGCAGTCTCGATACCATGGCCGCGAGCAACGCCCCGGCGACGGCGATGGTGCAGCTCAAGCACGCGGACGGCCGCATCATCGAGCGCAAGGCCTCCGGCGACGGTCCGGTCGATGCCGCCTTCAAGGCGATCGAGGCCGCGACCGGCATCAGCGTCATGTTGCGCAAGTTCGAGATCCGCGCCGTCACCGAGGGCGAGGATGCGCAGGGCGAAGCGCTGGTGTACGTGGAGTACAACCAACGCACCTACCGCGGCTCGAGCGTGAGCACCAACATCGTCGAGTCGAGCACCAAGGCGTTCCTCGAGGTCATCAACCGCATCGAGCTCGCGCTCGCGGGGAGCCGCTCGCGCGAGGAGCGAACGGCGGCCACGCGCACGGCACAGGCCGCGGTGTAGAAGAGAGATGGCATGAGCTCCTCCGCGCAGACACTCTTCGAGAAGGTCTGGCGCCGGCACGAGGTGGTGGCGGAGACGCCCGACACGCCGGCGGTGCTCTACATCGACCTGCACCTCATCCACGAGGTGACCTCGCCGCAGGCTTTCACGGTGCTGCGCGAGCGGGGCCTGCCGGTACGGCGACCCGAGTCCACCTTCGCCACCATGGACCATTCGACACCCACCCGCACGGAGCAGGTTTTCGGCGGCGCGCCGATCGCCATCGAAGCCGCCGCGCGGCAGGTGCGGGAGCTCGAGGTCAATTGCGCGGCCTTCGGCGTCGAGCTCTTGGGACTACGGCACGCGCGGCGCGGCATCGTGCACATCATCGGACCTGAGCTCGGGCTCACCCAGCCAGGGAAGACCGTGGTCTGCGGCGACAGCCACACGAGCACTCACGGCGCGCTCGGCGCTCTCGCCTTCGGCATCGGCACGACGGAGGTCGGCCACGTGCTCGCCACCCAGTGCCTGCTGCAGCGAAAGCCGCGCACGCTGGCGATCAACGTCGACGGAGAGCTCTCTGCCGGCGTCACCGCCAAGGACCTGATCCTGGCGATCATCGGCCGGCTCGGCATCGCCGGCGGAACCGGACACGTGATCGAGTATCGCGGCGCGACCATCGCCGCGCTCGACATGGACGAGCGCATGACCGTCTGCAACATGTCGATCGAGGCGGGAGCGCGCGCCGGCATGATTGCCCCGGACGAGACGACCTACGCCTATCTCGCCGGCCGTCCGCGTGCGCCCCAGGGAGCTGCCTGGGAACGGGCGCTCGAGGAGTGGCGGCAGCTACCGACCGACCCGGGAGCGCGCTTCGACCGCGAGGTCGACATCGACGCTTCGACGCTCGAGCCCATGGTCACCTACGGAACCAACCCCGGCATGGTCATCCCGATTTCGGGGACCATCCCGCAGCGGCCGGGCGATGCGGTGTTTGCGAAGTCCCTCGCCTACATGGGCTTCGAGCCCGGCCGAGCCGTTGCCGAGCAGCCCGTGAACGTGGTGTTCGTCGGCAGCTGCACCAACGGACGACTCTCGGACCTGCGCGATGCGGCTTCGCTCCTGCGCGGGCGCAAGGTGGCTGCGGGCGTGCAGATGCTCGTCGTTCCGGGCTCGCAGGAGGTCAAGCGGGAGGCGGAGGCGGAAGGACTGCACCGGGTCTTTCTCGAGGCCGGCGCCGAGTGGCGCGAGTCGGGCTGCTCGATGTGTCTCGGCATGAACGGGGATCTGGTGCCGAGCGGGCAGTACGCGGTCAGCACCAGCAATCGTAATTTCGAGGGGCGCCAGGGCGTGGGCGCGCGCACGCTCCTCGCGAGTCCGCTCACCGCTGCCGCCTCTGCCGTGCGCGGCCGCATCACCGATCCGCGTGAGTTGATGTAGGAGAGGCAATGGATCCGACCCAGAGGCTGCGCTCGCGCACCGTGGTGCTCCCGGTGAGCGATGTCGATACCGACCAGATCATTCCCGCGCGTTTCCTGACGACCACGACACGCTCGGGCCTCGGCGCGCATCTGTTCGCCGACTGGCGTTATGGCGGCGACGGCACGCCAAAGGCGGATTTCGTGCTCAACCGCCCCGATGCGCAGGGCTGCACGATTCTGGTCGCGGGCGACAATTTCGGCTGCGGATCATCGCGCGAGCATGCGCCGTGGGCGCTGACGGACTATGGCTTTCGGGCGGTGGTGAGCACGCGTTTCGCGGACATCTTTCGCAGCAACGCGCAGAAGAACGGCCTGCTGCCGGTGATCGTCGACAGCACCACTCACGGCTGGCTCCTCGAGCATCCGGGCGCCGAGATCAGCATCGATCTCGAGAGCACGACGCTCACGCTCCCCACGGGAGAGGCGGTGCGCTTTCCGCTCGAGCCCTTCGCCCGCTACTGCCTCATGAACGGAGTCGATGAGCTCGGCTTTCTGCTCGCTCGGGGCAAGGAGATCGACGCCTACGAGCGGCGGCGGGCCGGATCGGCGGCATGAAGGCCCGCATAGCGGTCCTTCCCGGCGATGGCATCGGACCGGAAGTCATGGCGCAGGGACTGCGCGCTCTGCGCGCCATCGCCCATCTGTTTGGGCACGAGCTCACGCTCACCGAGCTGCCCTTTGGCGGCGCCGCCATCGATCTCTGCGACGATCCGTTGCCCGAGAACACGCTGACCGCCTGTCGCGAGGCGGATGCGGTGCTTCTGGGCGCGATTGGCGGCCCCAAGTGGTCCGCGCCGGAGGCGAGAGTGCGGCCGGAGCAGGGCCTGCTCGGTCTGCGCAAGGCGCTCGGCGTGTACGCGAATCTGCGGCCGGTGAAAGTGCACCCGGCCCTCCTCTCCTCTTCGACCTTGAAGCCCGAGGTCATCGAGGGGGTCGATCTCGTCTTCGTACGCGAGCTCACCGGCGGCATCTACTTCGGCGACAAGCGCCGCGAGGCGCGGGCGGCCACGGACGTCTGCACCTACACGGTGGAGGAAGTCGAGCGCATCGTTCGTGCGGCGGCGCGCCTGGCGATGAAGCGGCGGCGCAAGCTCGTGTCGATCGACAAATCCAACGTGCTCGAGACCTCACGCCTGTGGCGGGAAGTAACGACCCGGGTGGTGCGCGCTGAATTTCCCGAAGTGACGCTCGAGCACATGCTGGTCGACTCGGCGGCGATGCATCTCATCCGCCGGCCGCGCGATTTCGACGTGCTGGTGACCGAGAACATGTTCGGCGACATCCTCACCGATGAGGCCTCGATGCTCGCAGGCTCGCTCGGGCTCCTGCCGTCAGCGTCGCTCGGCGAGGGCACGCGCGGGCTCTATGAGCCGATCCACGGCTCCGCGCCCGACATCGCCGGTCGCGGCATCGCCAACCCCTGCGGGATGATCCTCAGCGTCGGCTTGCTCCTCAGACACTCCCTTGGGCTCGCGGCCGAAGCGACGATGCTCGAGCGTGCCGTATGGACGGCGATAGAGCACGGCGCGCGCACTCCCGATATCGCCGGCGACCGGCAAACGGCCTCTTCCACCCAAGAGGTCGGCGATGCCGTCCTGAGCGCCATTCGCGCCGAGCCGCCGTAAGAGCGGTAGCCGGGCGCCCTCAGCGGGGCGCCGCCTCGCCGGCATGTTAGGATGACGCATTGGACCGCACCTGCCGAGGCGAGGAATGTCCATGCTCCAAGGCCTGCGAGTGGCTGCGAAGTTCGCGGCCGGAATGCTCGGCCTGCTTCTGGCATTGCTCCTCTTCTGGATCGGAGTCAACCACTTCGACCGGCCCCTCTCCGCGAGCGCCCGGGCGATCCTGGCCGCGCCCCCTGATCCGTACTCGAGCGACGACAACATCTATGTCGCCTTGGCGGGCTTTGATGCTCCAGCGGGAGCGGTGATCGGTCCCGTGCCGCCACCTCGCACACTGAAATTCGAAGGTAACATCCGCTGGCTCCAGACCCCCTCCGTATGGACGAGTGCCAAGGGCCATGGCGCGCAGATCGCCGCCCTCACCGGCGCCAATCGGGAGCTCTATCAGCGATACCTCTCTTTGCACGGGCTGCACGGCTACTTCGAGACCGGCGGCACGGTCGATGCAGTCTCGGGCTTCCTTGCCCTCGTGCCCCTGCGACCGCTCTTTCTCGCGAACCTCGCCAGCGAAATCCAGTCAGGAAAGCCGGCCGAGCAACAGGCGGCGGTGGCCGATCTCGGGCAGGATCTGCAGCTTTGGAAAAGGGTGCTCGACGGCACGGGAGGCGTGTTCTCCAAGGCCATGGCGGCGCAGGCCCTGCGCGTAGACCTGCTGCTGGCGGGAGACATGGTCACCGATCCCGCATGCGATCTGACGTTCCTGCGCGGCGAAGGTGACGCTCTCCTTGCGCCCTTCGACGCGCAGAGTTGGAAACTCGGCAACGCCTACGAGGCGGACATGCGCGCGGGCGCTTCGAGCTTGGCCGCGCTCGCCCGTGCTGGCGGCGAGGGACCGTGGCCGCAGCGCGCGGACGAGTGGCTGGGCAGGCAATTCTTCAAACTGCACGCCACCGAGAACCTCGAGGCGCAACGCACCGAAGAGTTGCGCGCGCTCGCCGACGGCAATCCCGCCACGTACCGGCAGCGCAGAGAGGCCTATGACGCGGCGGTACGGCGCTCAGCGAGGATCTCGCTGGCTGATTTCTACGATCCCGTCGGTAAGATCACGATGGCCATCGCAGCCGCAGCCGCCGAAGAGAACCTCGTGCCGCGGGTCTACGACGTTGCCGCCTTGCAGCGGCTCGTCTTTCTCGCCTATCAGGTAAGACGGCGTGGAGTCCCCCTGGCGCAGCTGCCGCAGTTCATGGCGCAGCACCCCGAATGGTCCACTCATCCGCTCGGCGGCAAACCGTTCCGCTGGGAGCCGGAGAGCGGCCGTTTGGCGGTAATGCCGGTCGAAGAGGAGCCCATGGGCCAACGGTTTTCGCTGACGCTCCACGAGAGTCACCAAGTCGCCGGTCGGTGATGCCAGCGAGGTAGTACCATCTGCGCACCTCCGGTTGGGTGGGGTTGAGGTTGTGGTCAGCTCGATCATCATTCGTCGCGCCGACGCCCGCGAGCGCAAGGCGCTCGAGGCCCTGCAGGCGCGCGCCTCACTCGCCAATGCGGGCGATCGGGCTGCCATACTCGCCCACCCGGAGGCGATCGACATCCCGGACGGCCAAATCGAAACGGGACGAGTGTTTGTCGCGGAGGAGAGCGGATCCGTGCTCGGCTTCGCCGTTATCCTGCCGCGTGGCGATGGTGACATGGAACTCGACGGTCTGTTTGTCGAGCCGAGCAGCTGGGATCGAGGCATCGGCCGACGGCTGGTGGAGCATTGCGCGCAGCTTGCGCGCACAGCGGGCGCCACCACGTTGCACGTTCTCGGGAACCCTCATGCCGAGGGCTTTTACCTCCGCTGCGGCTTCGCCCGCAGCGGAATCGCCGAAACACGCTTTGGCCCGGGCCTGCTCTTCCGAAGGTCTCTTACCGGGTGACTTCCGAGACGGATTCACCCGAACTGCGCAGTCTCCTGAAACAAGTCAGTCAGATGACCTGGAATTTCCTCAGATTTTCGATCAGCATGCGACGGATAACACGTCGTTCTGAGAGAGGGGGTTCCGAGATGCTAAGGCGCGCGGGACATCTGTTCCTGGTGACTCTCCTTGCTTTCAGTGCGAACCTTGCAGCACGACCCGATGCGGCGGCAGCGGATATCAGAGTGGGCGATATCCCTCCACCGAAGCTCGGTTGGCACGTGAAGCTCAGCGACTACCGGGGCAAGATTATCATCATTTCATTCTGGGCATCGTGGTGCCCGCCTTGCCGAAAGGAGTTGCCCGTTTTGGGGTCTATCCAACAGCAGGCGACCCGCGACAAGCTCGTTGTGTTTGCTGTGGACTGGCGCGAAGACGAGGAGAAGTTCTGGCAAATCAAGAGTGCATTCGCTGACCACGGCGTCGATCTCACGCTCCTCAGCGATGAAGATGGTTATATCGGTCACCAATATGACGTGGATTCGATTCCGCACATGGTCATCATTGGTCGTGACGGCCGAGTCGCTGCTATTCACATTGGGTATGGAGACAGCGAGATCCCGAAGCTTGTGAATGAGATCAATTCGCTCTTGGCTCAGCCCGGGGCACCGCCCGATGTTGCAGCGAAGACGCCCGATTCGCCAGGCTCAAAGTGAATGGCAGGGTCTGGGCCAAGGCGGACATCGGCAGGGCGCGGTCACCCGCTCGCAATCAACTCTCCGAGCCCGCAAGGCCCAAGAACACCATCACGGCCCGGTTCAAACGCAATACGTCCTTGTCCTCGAGCTGCCCGATCCGCCTGCCGAGCTTGGCTTTGGTGACGGTGGTGATCTTATCGACCATCAGACTGCTCTCCTCCTTGAGCCCGTTGTGCTCACTCGGCTTGACCGTGAGCCTGAACAACGGCGCAGGCGTCGGATTGGTGGTGAATGGGCAGAACGTGATCGATCGCAGTCCCTCGAACCTGTCGTCCTGCAGGATCGCCACTGGACGCGGCTTTCCGGGGTAGTCTGGGCCGCCGGACACGCTCCAAACCTCGCCGCGGTTCACTTCGAGGTCCCGTCCGCGATGGATTCGATGAAGGCTAGATCGTCTTGCTCTTGAGCGCTCTTCGAAATGGCCAGCGATTGCTTGCGGGCCTGGATAGCGAAACTCTTCGCCCGCACATCCGGAACCCAGATCTGGATGGGGCGAAGCCCGGCCGCTCGCAGGGCGTTGCGGTGCTTGCGCACCCGCTTCGCGATGGAGCTGCGCATGCCGGCTCGGACACGGTTTGAGGTCATCACTGCAATCTCGATAAGTTACATGTAACGCTCATACTCGATCGCGGTCGTTACATGCAACCCCCACCCCGCATGATCAATCTCGCGAGACGCTTTGTTTCGACGGCATGAGCACAAGTCGGGATTGACCCTCTTTATGGCGAACAAAAGCGTTATGGATCATTCCAATCTGATCAGGATCTATTGCGCCTGTGACGTTGATAAACGCAAATGCGCGCGGCTGCGCCGCGATGATCACCAGTCTTGTGATCGTGTGGTCGTTGAGCGCGCAATATATGTCGAGGTCTCCATCCGAGCCGCGATTCCGTGCCTGCATGATGTGCCGCCAGCCCGGGGCTGTGAGCTGCGACCTCAGTGCGGTTAGCTCCGCCTGCGTATATGTATGATCAGTCGCGAATTGGTAGCTGTGGATCTCCACCTTGTGGAGACCGTGGAACAGCTTCATTTCCGCTACGCTGCGTGGGTCGTGAAGCCCGCCGGACCAGCCCAGAACCGTCAGAAGCCTCAGTGCCAGAGGACCGAGTGTGATATTGACCGAATCGACAGAGTGGCGCTGGATCGCTGCAAGCGACGAAACCGTGAGCGTATGCGGATGGGCAGCGCACCCGGGCAGAAGAAAGCACGCGGCAAGCAAAGCAGACCTGTGGACTCGCATCGGATACCTCCGCACCACGTATCGACGAGGCCGTGGTCCTAATAATACGTATGCCGAGGGGCTGCAGGGTGCAATGCCATGCCCGGTCCGCAATACCGTCCGAAGCGGATCTCGCTCGGATCGCATTGGAGGGTGCGGCTGTTCCGCCAGTGGTTGTGGCTGTCGGCATCGGCATGAAGGGCGGCGTTTTGCTCGTGCCGGAGGATCGCGTTGAGGCGGTGTGGAATTGTTCAAGGAGCTTGAAGAGCGGCGGTGAAGCATCCCGGATAGATCGAGCGCGACGGATCCAGTACCGCCGCACCCGAGTCAAGTGCCGACACCGTGAGCCGAGATCACTCGCTCCATAGCTGCCGTTCGGGGCTAATATTCTTCGTTCGATCAACATGGCTGGCCGGTAGCCGAGGCCATGCTGGCACGCCACGCCATTGCCGTCTTTTGCCTCTGCTCTGCCATATTGCTCGCCCAGAATCTCAGCCCGATCGGACGTGACCAGGCAATCTTGCAATGTCTCACTTTGATTGCTGTCGGGGAGGTTTGCACGGATGAACAGACAGACGCGGATCGCAATACTCGTAAACCTGTGGGCCGTGGCGGGAATCGGCGCGGTCTGTCCGACCGGCAGCGCAAAATCCGCCGTTGCAGCTTCGATTTGCTCACGGCTCGTGAGGCAGATGCGCCTCTCTCCCGCGACGGTGGCAAAGGATGAGACTGTGCCGAAGATGCTGCCGTGGATCGTTCCCGCGCAGCCACATCAAGCGGAGGAAGAGCCTGTGTTCCCTTTCTTTGCGCCCAAATGGCACTTGCCGCTGCCTCCTACCATCGAGTCCCTACCAGGGACCGACCTATTCATGGCCAGCACGATTCTCGGCTCCATGGATTGCCTGAACGGCATGTTCATCGAGTGGAAGCGGGGCAGCGCAGTACGTGTACTCAGTTGGCCCGACATTCCCACTTCGGCGTGCAGTCGTGCGGGTGTGTGGGGCGGGCTTGCGACGGTGTTGGGGCAGCCTGCGTATATCGAATATGGTTCTCTCAATCCGAACAACATGGATTCCGTGGTAGTTATCGCCCCGTGGGAAGGCAAGAACTGGGGCCGACCATGTCCGGTGTCGATTAGCTTCACGTATCGGTACGACGTGACGCTGCTCGATTGCGGAGCTACCAAAGAACTCTGCGATGCTGCTCGCAGGGTTGCTCCCGAGGTGAAGCGTCGTTACGACGCATACCTCGTTAGCTTCAACGAAGCTTTCACCAACGGGGTTCCATTCCCGAAGTTCCGGTTTCGCGGTCCCCTCAGCGCCGGGGATCGAGCGATCGTCGCCCGTGCGCGGCGCATTGGGATACCCAAGAGTGTCGCGCCTGGAACCGGCGCACCTCCGGCGTGGCTTCGAAACCTGAATCCGGGAGCCGCCGAGTACTTTCCGCTACCGCTCGACGGCAAACTCTATTTGGGGGCGGCCGATAGCAAGGTCTATCCGAGCACGGGCTGGCCGGGCTGGGTATTCTTCGTCTTCGAGACGCCGACCGCCAGCGGCCAACGATTGATTCCACTGGCTGCATTCACGGTAAATCGGGTAACCAGTGGCGTGAGATCGATCGAGGCAAAGAACAACAGCACTCCCGCCAGTGACAGCGCTCGTATTCCTATGCGCTGAAGGGCGCCAACGGGCATCGGGGCTTGCCACGAGCGGTCACTCAAACGGACCGCTTTAGTCGTACCCCGGCCAGGAGCCGTCGTCCGGAGCATGGTCGAGATTTCCACATTGCTGACATGCGACCGTTCATGTCTTGGAGTCGAGATCAGCGGTGAATCCGATTCCGCGACGCCTGCTAACAGGCGACGGCCAGCGCTTCCGTGCGGTGCGGGCGCGCGCGGGCCGCGCGCTCCAGAGCCGCGGCGAGGTCGGCGCGAAGATCCTCGAGCGCCTCGATGCCGATGGAAAGACGGATCAGGCCGTCCGCGAGCCCCGCTTTCAGACGCGCCGCCGGATCCATCGCCGCATGAGTCATGGTGGCCGGATGAGCGATGAGGCTCTCGACACCGCCGAGTGACTCCGCGAGGGAGAAGCAGGAAAGCTCGGCGCAGAACGCCCTCACCGCCTCGTGCCCCCCGTCCAGCTCCAGCGTCACGACGGCGCCGAATCCGCGCTGCTGCCGACGGGCGATCTCGTGCCCGGGATGAGACGGCAGGCCCGGGTAATACACCCGCCGGATGCCGGGCTGGCCGACGAGCCATTGGGCGAGTCCGGCGGCGTTGCGGCCGTGATGCTCGAGGCGCGCATGCAGGGTGCGAAGGCCGCGCAGAGTCAGATAACTGTCGAAGGGAGCGCCGGTGATTCCGAGGCAGTTGGCCCACCAGACGAGTTGCTCGTGCATCTCCTTGTCGCGGGCCACCACCGCCCCGCCCACCACGTCGCTGTGCCCGTTCAGATATTTCGTCGTCGAATGCACGACCAAGTCGGCTCCCAGGGTAAGCGGCTGCTGCCAGACGGGCGAGAGAAAGGTGTTGTCGACCACGACGAGCGCGCCGGCGGCGTGACCGAGCCCCGCGAACTCCTCGACATCGGTGATCCGCAACAGCGGAT
This sequence comes from Steroidobacteraceae bacterium, assembly GCA_035252605.1. Classification (GTDB taxonomy): domain Bacteria; phylum Pseudomonadota; class Gammaproteobacteria; order Steroidobacterales; family Steroidobacteraceae; genus 13-2-20CM-66-19. The sequence goes on along the minus strand of DATFCZ010000130.1, from coordinate 12,865 downwards.
TGCTCGGGGTCTCGATCCAAAGAAGCGCCGTGGGTTTGGCGAGAGCGGCCCTGACGGCCGCAGAGTCGCCGAAATCGACGAACTCGACGTCCCGCTCGCCGCGGCGGCGCCAGGCCTCGAACAGCCGGTACGTCCCGCCGTAGCAGTCGTGAGGCGCCACGATGCGCGCGCCCACCGGGACGAGATAGCCCACCAGCGTGACGGCGGCCATACCGGTGGCGGTCACTACCGCGCCCGCGCCCAACTCGAGCTCCGCGATCGCCTCCCCGAGAAGGTCACGGGTGGGGTTGCCGGAGCGGGTGTAGTCGTAGCGGCGCTTCTCGCCGAAGCCGCGGAATGCGAAGGTCGACGTCAGGTGGATCGGCGGCACCACCGCGCCGGTGATCTCGTCGGACTCGAGGCCCGCGCGCACGGTGCGCGTGACCTGATCGGACGGGCGAGCGCGTGTCGGTTTGCTCATGACTCGATTACTCCAAGGCCGCGGCGAAAATACCGCGCAGCTGCTGTGATTCCTTCAGGAAGGCATCATGCCCGTAGAGGGATGAGATCTCGTGAAAGCGGCCGGCTCCGAGACGCGCCACCATGGCGCGCACGTCCGCCGACGGCACGAGCTGATCCTCGCGCACGCCGATCGCGACCGTCGGCACGAAGATGCGGCTCGCATCGATCCGATGCAGGTCGATCGACTCGGACAGGCAGAGAAAGGACTCCGGCCGATGGCGCGCCGCGAAATCGCCGCCGCGGGCGAGAAGATAACGTTCCACCGGAAAGAGGAAGCGGTCCGACTCGAGCGTCGGCGGCCCGGCAAAGCGCGCCGCGAACTCCTCGCCGCTACGATAAGTGGACATCGCCAGCGCGCGCGCGAGCTTGAGTCCCTCGGCCGGCCGGCCGCTTGCGGCCGCGAGCCGCACGATGTCGCGCTGCACACTGCGCCAGGCGGTCGCGAGCGGGTGCGGCCGGTCCGCCGCGCAGAGCACGATCAGGCGTCCCACCCGCTCCGGATAGCGCTCGCCGAAAGCCAGCGCCACCATGCCGCCATAGGAGCCCCCCACGATCGCCCGCAGGCTCTTGATGCCAAGATGGTTCAGAAGCCGCAGGAGCAGCTCCGCCTGGTCGTAGCTCGAGACGCTCGGAAAGGGGTGCGGGGGCTGCGGCCCGGTGGTCTCACCGCTGCCGCCCAGGTAGTCGAAGCTGAGAATGCGATACCGGTGGGTATCAAGCCCCTGGCGGGGCCCGACGACTTCCGACCACCAACCACCGCGCTGGATCTCGCGATGACGGGTCTCAGAGGAGCCACTGCGCTCGGTCTCGCGAGCTACCCGCCGGGTCGCCGAGATACCGCCCAGCGCGCAGATCACCGGCGCGTTCGCCGGTCCGACCCATCGCCAGGCGATGCGCACGCCGCTCAAGCGGCCGCCGTGGTAAAGCGCCATCTCGCCCGGGATCTCGAGCACCCCTTCGCGCACCGCCGGGTCGGCGGCGGGCAGGATCGGCGCAGGGATTGCACTCAGACCCGCATCCACGACGACGGAGGTCGCCCTGGGAAACGGGACCGGCTCGGCAGTGGCGTTCATCGGAAGCTCCGCATTATCTGGCCCGGTCTCACCGGCCCTCCTGCGGAGCGCCCGCCAGGGTACTGGCGGGTTGTCACGTCCATCCCGGTCGCACCCTAGGGCGCGGCAAGGCTACGCGGACCGCTCATCTGTCGATCCGGCCGATTGCGCCAGCGCGCGGCTCAGCTCGGATCGCAGGAGTTGGCACCTTTCCAGGATGGTTAGTCCTGGCGGTTGCCCCGGCGTCTAAGGGCCTTATCCCTCAGCCGGTCTCGATGAGTGCGGCCAGTCTAGGGTGCGGAACTGCAACACGTCAAGCAGCGGGGGCCCGTAACGGCTCCGTCCTCCTGCGGCACGTCCCCAGCGAGCAGTTTGCCCCGATCCCCTCCTCGTGCTAACGTACTAGCGCGCTATTACAATGGAACAAGCTCCACCGGAACAAGCCCATGAAGTCCCATCGTAGCCTCACGCCCCGCCAGGAGGCGCTCGCCGAGCGCAACCTCTACGCCGCCATTGCCAGCCTGCGCAGCGCGGAGGAAGTGCGCGCCTTCCTGCGCGATCTCTGTACGCCGGCGGAGCTGCAGGCGATGGCGGACCGCTGGGCGGTCGTCGACTACCTCGCCCGGGCGCTCCCCTACCGCGAGATCCACCGCCTGACCGGGGTCAGCGTCACGACCATCGGGCGGGTGGCGCGCTTTCTGGCCACCGGCAACGGCGGCTACGCGCTCGCCGCCTCCCGGTTGGACAAGTCCCGGCCGCAGACGGAGCCGCCCCGCCATGGATGAGCCGCGATTGAAGCTCGCCATCCAGAAATCGGGACGGCTGACCGAGCCCTCGCTGGAACTCCTGGTGCGCTGCGGCCTCAAGGTATCGCGCGGCAAGGATCAGCTGATGGCGTACGGCGAGAACATGCCTCTCGATGTGCTCTTCGTGCGCGACGATGACATTCCGGACCTCGTCCAGGAGGATGTCTGCGACCTCGGGCTGGTCGGTCGCAACGTCCTCGAGGAGAAGCGCCTGGAGCTCGCCGCGCGCGGACACCGGGCGCGCTTCGAGCAGGTGCGTACGCTCGACTTCGGCCGCTGCCGGCTCGCCCTTGCGGTCCCTGAGGGTACTGCCTTCGAAGGCCCGCGCACGCTGCGCGGCAAGCGCATCGCCACCACCTATCCCTATCTGCTCGAGAAATACCTGCGCGAGCGCGAGGTCTGCGCCGACATCGTCACGCTGTCGGGCGCGGTCGAGATCGCCCCGCGCCTGGGTAGGGCGGATCTCATCTGCGACCTCGTCTCGACGGGCTCGACGCTTCAGGCCAACCATCTGCGCGAGGTGGAGACCGTGCTCGAGAGCCACGCGGTGCTCATCCGCACGCCACTCGAGCTGCCGCCGCCCAAGGACGAATGGGTGCAGCGCCTCATCATGCGCATCGACGGCGTACAACAGGTCCGCGAGAGCAAGTACATCATGCTGCACGCGCCGCGCGCCGCGCTCGCCGAGATCCGCCGGCTGCTGCCGGGGAGCGAGTCGCCGACCATCATTCCGCTCGAAGGCTTTCCCGACAGGGTGGCCATCCACGCCGTGTGCCGCGAGAACGTTTTCTGGGAAACGCTCGAGGGGCTGAAGAAGGCGGGCGCCAGCGCGCTCCTCGTGCTGCCGGTCGAGAAGATGCTGGCCTGATCCCTAACTACTGCCATGCGCATGCTCATCTGGCAATCGCTCGCTGCGAGTGAGCGCGTCGCGGCGCTCGCGCGCCCCGCCCAGGATTGGCGCACCGAGACCGACTCGCTCGCGCGCGAGGTGATCGCCCACGTGCGCGCCGGTGGCGATGAAGCCGTGCGCGCCTACACGCGCCGCTTCGACGGGGTGGATGCCGGCAATCTCGCCGTGAGCGCGGACGAATTCTCACAGGCCGAGCGCGCGCTCGGCGCGGAGCAGCGCGCGGCGCTCGAGCGCGCAATCGACAACGTTGCGCGATTCCATGACGCGCAGCGGCCGCAGGACCTGATCCTCGAGACGATGCCCGGCGTGCGCTGCGAGCGGATCATCCGGCCGATCTCGGCCGTCGGCCTTTACGTGCCCGCGGGCTCGGCCCCGCTTCCCTCCACCGTCGTGATGTTGGCGGTGCCCGCGCGCATCGCCGGCTGCCCCCGGCGCGTGCTGTGCACGCCGCCCGGGCGCGATGGAAGGGCCCATCCGGCGGTGCTCGTCGCCGCGCGGCTCTGCGGCATCGACCGGGTGTTCAAGATCGGCGGCGCGCAGGCCATCGCCGCGATGGCCTACGGCACCGAGACCGTGCCCAAGGTCGACAAGATCTTCGGACCGGGCAACGCCTGGGTCACCGCGGCCAAGCAAGCCGTGGCGAGCGACCCCGGCGGCGCCGCCTGCGATCTGCCGGCAGGCCCCTCGGAGGTGCTGGTGGTCGCCGATGAGAGCGCGCGCGCGGAATTCGTCGCCGCGGACCTGCTCGCGCAGGCCGAGCACGACCGGCAGGCGCAGGCGATTCTGGTGACGACGAGCCGCAGGCTCGCCGAGGCGGTGAGCAAGGAGATGGAAGCTCAAGCGCGCACCCTCTCCCGCGGCGCGATCCTCGAGCAATCCCTCGCGGTGAGCCGCTGCATCCTCGTGCGCGATCTCGATACCGCGCTCGAGGTGGCCAACACTTACGCGGCCGAGCACCTCATCCTCGAAGTACGCGAGCCGCGCCGCTGGCTCGAGCGGGTCGAAAGCGCCGGCTCGGTGTTTCTCGGGGCCTGGTCGCCGGAGCCCATGGGCGATTACTGCTCGGGCACCAATCACGTGTTGCCGACCTACGGTCACGCCCGCGCCTACAGCGGCCTCTCGGTGCCCGATTTTCTTAAGCACATCACGGTGCAGGAGCTCTCACCCGCAGGCCTGCGCTCCCTCGGTCCTACCGCCGTCACTCTGGCGCGCCTCGAAGGACTCGACGCGCACGCCGGTGCCGTGACGCGCCGCCTTGCGGCGCTCGCCGCGCGCGAGGCAGACGTAGCGTCCGCAGAGTCCGCGCTGCCTGAGCTCGGGGGTGGCTCGTGAGCTGGGTCCACGAGCTCGCGCGAGCCGACATCGTGGCGCTCGAGCCGTACGCGCACGCCTCCTGGGAGGCGAGCCTCGAGCGATTGCACGCCAACGAGCTGCCGTGGCGCCCCGCCACGGACGCCTCGGGCGCCGGGCTCAACCGCTATCCGGAGCCGCAGCCGCGGGCGCTCATCGAGCGTCTGGCGGAGCTCTACTCGGCGGCGCCCGACTCCATACTCGTGGGGCGCGGGAGCGATGAGGCGATCGACCTTCTGATCCGGGCGTTCTGCCACGCCGGCCGCGATGCCGTGCTGATCTGCCCGCCGACCTTCGGCATGTATGCGGTGTGCGCGCGGATTCAGGGCGCCGAAGTCGTGCAGGTGCCGCTCCTCGCGGCGAGGGGCTTCGCGCTCGAGAGCGAGGCGGTGCTCGATCACTGCACTGCGGGCGTCAAGCTGGTCTTCCTCTGCTCACCCAACAATCCCACCGCAAATCTGCTCGATGAGGCGCAGATCCTGCGCATCGCCTGCCGGCTCCTCGGGCGCGCCCTCGTGGTCGTGGACGAGGCGTACATCGAGTTTGCCGGCGTACCGAGCCTGGCCCGGCTCGTCCCGGAGCTACCCAACCTCGCCATTCTGCGCACCTTGTCCAAGGCCCATGGCCTGGCGGGCGCGCGCTGCGGCGCGCTCATCGCCCATCGGGAAGTCATCGCCCTCTTGCGCAAGATCATTCCGCCTTACGCCATCGCGCAGCCGACGCTCGAAGCGGTGCTCGAGCAGCTGACGACCGAGGCACTGGCCCACTCGCGCGCGCGGCTCGCGCAGGTGATCGCGCAGCGTGAGCGGCTGCTCGCGGAGCTGCCGCGCCTCGCGGGCGTGGCGAGAGTGTGGCCCAGCGCCGCGAACTTCGTGCTCGCGGAATTCGAGGATGCGGGGGCGGCGCTCGCGCGCGCGCGCGAAGCGCGCCTCCTCGTTCGCGATGCGCGCGGCTACCCGGGGCTCGGACGCGCCCTGCGCGTGACGGTCGGAACGCCCGAGCAGAACGGGCGATTGCTCGAGGCCTGGGCATGAGCCCTCCCAGCGCGACGCTCTTCATCGATCGCGACGGCACGCTGGTGGAGGAACCGCCGGATGAGCAGATCGACTCGCTGGAGAAAGTGCGATTCATGCCGGGGGTGTTCGCCGCGCTCGCCGACCTCGCGCGCCACGGCTATCGCCTCGTCATGGTCACCAACCAGGACGGTCTCGGCAGCCACTCCTTCCCGCAGCCACGCTTCGAGCAGCCGCAGCAGTTCATCCTCGAGACCTTCGGCTCCCAGGGCATCGGCTTCGATGCGATCTTCGTCTGCCCGCACCTTAAGACCGATGAGTGCGGCTGCCGCAAGCCGAAGACCGGGTTGGTGCAGGAGTACGTCCGCGCGCGCGGCGTGGATCTTGCCAGGAGCGCGGTCGTCGGCGATCGCGACACCGACCTTCAGTTGGCGGCCAACCTCGGCGTGCGCGGCCTCACGGTGCGCCGCCACGGAACGGCTGATGAGACCTGGCCGGCCGTCGTTCGGTCGCTCACCGCGCGCCGCGCGCAGATCGAGCGCCGCACCCGCGAGACCGACATCGAAGCTCGCCTCGATCTCGACAGCCCCGCCCCCATCCGCATCAGTACCGGCATCGGGTTCTTCGATCACATGCTCGAGCAGCTCGCCAAACACGGCGGGTTCGCGCTCGAGCTCACCTGCAGGGGGGACTTGCAGATCGATGAGCACCACACGGTGGAGGATTGCGCGCTCGCGCTCGGCGAGGCGCTGCGGCGCGCACTCGGATCGAAGGTCGGCATCGGCCGCTATGGGTTCCTCCTCCCCATGGATGAGGCGCAGGCGCAGGTCGCCATCGATCTTTCCGGGCGGCCATTCGCGCAGTTCTCCGGCCGTTTCAACCGCGAGTCGGTGGGCGGCCTGCCCACGGAGCTGGTGCCGCATTTCTTCCGCTCGCTCGCCGAATCGCTCGGCGCGGCCGTGCACGTGAGCGTCACCGGCGAGAACACTCACCACATGATCGAGAGCTGCTTCAAAGCCGTGGGGCGCGCGCTGCGCCAGGCGCTCAGGCGTGAGGGCGCGGAGCTTCCGAGCACCAAAGGCGTGCTCTGATGGATGCGCTCATCATCGACAGCGGCGGCGCCAATCTCGCCTCCCTGCAGTTTGCGTTCGAGCGGCTGGGAGCGCGGGCGCGCGTGAGCTGCGATGCGCGGGAGGTCGCCACCGCGGCGAGAGTCGTGCTGCCCGGAGTGGGGTCGGCGGCGGATGCCATGCAGCGCCTGCGCCGAGCGGGACTCGCGCAGCTGCTGCCCACCTTGCAACAGCCGGTGCTCGGCATCTGCCTCGGGATGCAGCTGCTCTTCGAGCGCTCGGCCGAAGGCGCGACCGCGTGCCTGGGCGTTCTTGCCGGGACAGTGCGGCGCCTCGAGCCGGACCGGGGACGGCCGGTGCCGCACATGGGTTGGAATCGGCTGACGCCCGCGCAGGATGATCCGCTGCTCGAGGGGATAGCGCCGGGGGAGTATTTCTATTTCGTGCACAGCTACGCGGCGGCGGTGAGCGAGGCCACGGTGGCGCAGGTGCAGTACGGGCAAGCGCTGTCCGCGGTCGTCAGGCGGAAGAACTTCTGGGGAACGCAGTTTCACCCGGAGCGCTCCGCTGGCGCAGGGGCGCGGCTGCTCGGCAACTTTCTGCGGTTGACATGAGGCGGCCATGCTGGTGATTCCGGCGATCGACTTGCGCGCCGAACGCTGTGTCCGCCTCTACCAGGGCAATTTCACGGCCGAGACCCGCTACGAGTGCTCGCCGCCGGAGCTGCTCGCGAAATATCGGGCGCTCGGGGCCTCGTGGGTACACGTGGTGGATCTCGATGGGGCGCGCGAAGGCGTGCCGGTGAATCGCGCGCTGATCCTCGAGCTCGCGTCCGAGCGGCGCGTGCGGCTGCAGGTGGGCGGCGGCATTCGCTCCGCCGAGGCGATCGAGGAGCTGCTCTCGAGCGGCATCGAGCGGGTGGTGATCGGCAGTCGGGCGGCGGAGCAGCCGCATGAAGTCATCGGCTGGATGCGCCACTTCGGCGCGCAGCGGATCTGTCTCGCGCTCGATGTGAGATACGACCGTGGCGAGCCGCAGGTGCGCACGCGCGGCTGGCAGGCCGGAGCCGCGATGTCTCTCTGGGAGGTCCTCGAGCGTTATCCGACAGCGGCGGTGCGCCACGTGCTCTGCACCGACATCGAGCGCGACGGAGCGCTCTCGGGCCCCAATGTCGATCTTTATCGCGATGCCCTCGAGCGCTTTCCCCACCTGGCATGGCAGGCCTCGGGAGGCGTGCGGGACGTCACCGATCTGCAGGCGCTCGCAACGATCGGTGTCGCCGCCGCGGTGAGCGGCAAGGCCCTGCTCGAGGAGCGCATCACATCCGAGGAGCTGCAACCATTCTTGCGCGACGCATCATCCCCTGCCTAGACGTTCGCGACGGCCGGGTCGTAAAAGGTGTCCGGTTCCGAGATCACCGTGTCGTGGGCGAGATCCTGGAGCTCGCTTCGCGCTATCGTGACGAAGGAGCGGACGAGCTCGTCTTCTATGACATCACGGCGAGCCCGGAGCGCCGCTCGGTCGATCGCGGCTGGGTGCGGCGGGTAGCGCGGGTGCTCGACATCCCCTTCTGCGTGGCAGGCGGCATCCGCTCCGTCGCCGATGCGGAGGAAGTGCTCAACGCAGGGGCGGAGAAGGTGTCGATCAACTCGCCGGCGCTCGCCGACCCCGATTTGATCGGGGCACTGAGCAGCCGCTTCGGCTCGCAGTGCGTGGTGGTCGGCATCGACAGCCGGCTCGGGAGCGAGGGCTACCGCGCCTACGAGCTCACCGGGGACCCGGCCCGCGCCCGCCAGTCCGGCCGCGAGGTGCTCGCCTGGGTGCGCGAGGTGCAGGAGCGCGGCGCGGGCGAGATCGTGCTCAACTGCATGGCAAGCGATGGCGTGCGCCGCGGCTATGACCTCGAGCAGCTGCGGGCGGTGCGGGAGATCTGCCGGGTGCCGCTCGTCGCCTCGGGAGGCGCCGGCGCCATCGAGCACTTCACCGCCGTCTTCCAAGAGGCCGGCGTCGACGCCGCACTCGCGGCCAGCGCCTTTCACGGCGGCAACATCCGGATCCCGGATCTCAAACGCGCGCTGCGCGCCGCGGGCATCGAGGTTCGGCTATGACCTTCGCGGACCTCGACAGGCTCGACTTCGAGAAAGCGGGCGGCCTGCTGCCGGCCATCGTCCAGCACGCGCAAAGCGGCGCCGTGCTGATGCTGGGCTACATGAATCGCGAGGCGCTGCGCGAGAGCCTGCGGCGGCGCCGGGTCGTCTTCTACAGCCGCAGCCGCCAACGTCTGTGGGAGAAGGGCGAGACCTCAGGCCACACGCTCGAGCTGCTCGGCGTGCGTGCCGATTGCGATCGCGACACGCTCCTGATCAGCGCCCTACCCTCGGGCCCGGTCTGCCATCTCGGCACTCTCACCTGCTTCGGCGAGGAGCCGCCGCGTGATGCGGCCGGCTTCGCCTTTCTCGAGGCGCTCGAGAGCATCATCGCCGAGCGCCTGACCGAGCGTCCGGCAGGCAGCTACAGCGCGCGCCTGCATGCCGAGGGACCCAGGCGCATCGCCCAGAAGGTGGGCGAGGAAGGGCTCGAGGTCGCGCTCGCCGCCGCGGCGGACACCGATGAGAGGGTGATCGCGGAGTCCGCCGATCTCCTTTATCACCTGCTGCTTCTCCTTACGAGCCGAGGGCTGCGGCTCGAGCAGGTGGTCGCGGAGCTCGAGTCCCGACACGCTCACCGCCACGGCCACGCGAGCGGCCGAGACCCAGCTCCTCGAGCCTAACTTCAAACACCGCCAGCGGGGCGGTGCCACTTGCGCCGCCCCGCGCAAGCGTCCGCTCGGGCTGTCGCCAGGCGGGAACAATTCTGGCGACCCGGGGAGCCGACTCCGCAAAAGTCGGCAATCGCGCCGGCCGCGGACACGGAAGCCAACACATGAAGTACGGTCTTTGTTTCGGATTTCTGCTCCTGTCAGCCTGTAGCGCGGCACTTGCGCAGGAGCCCAGGCCCAGCGATGTGAACACCGCGGTCGAAGCCATGGGCGGAGACAGCGCGCTGCAGCTGCGCTATCTCGCGCCATCGCCCTGGGAGGCGACCGGCGCGCGCAGCGATCTCGACTATGGATTTCTCTTCTCGGCCGATCGCGACATCATCGGGTCCGCCGCGCTGATGTTTCACACCGACCTCAACATCATTCCGGGACTGCAGATCGGCGTCGGCCCGCAGGGCTACCTCGCGCTTCTCAACGCCATGAACAAGACCGACGTCTTTGCCGTCGCCTTCGGCGTCGATGCGCGCTACCCGCTTCCCTTCCTCGACCGGCGCTGGGGAATCGCCGCCTTCGGCAGCGCCTTCTATTCCCCTGGCGTGCTGACCTTCGGCAACGCCGCCAACGTCTACGATTTCACCGCCGGCGCCGAGGTGCGCTTCACGCCCCGGCTCTCGGGGCGGGCGGGCTATCGCTGGCTCAAGTTCACGTTGATCGGTGAGCCGGAGGATCGCGTGCAGAACGAGTTATTCGTCGGACTGCGCTGGCAACTCAGGTAAGTCAGATCTTGGCCGTCACCGACGCCGGGAACGCTCCTGGCTAGGATGCAACGAGAGCCGGGCGCCTGGAGCCGGGCAGGAGATGCGAATATGCAACATTCGATGCGTTTTGCCGGACTGCTGCTCGGCGTGCTCGCCTTCGGCGCAGGCGCCGCCCACGCACAGGACCAGCAGGATCAGCAGGATCAGCAGGATCAAAGTACCTGGTCGAGCCGCTGGGGCGCGCACAACGGCGCCGAGGCCGCCGAGACCGGTCTCTACGTCGGCGCGGGCTATGTCAGGGCGCAAGTCAACAACGTGTTCGGCACGAGCGGATACGGCTTCAAGATCGACGACAACGCCTGGAAGGCCATCCTGGGATTTCGGCCGGTTCCCCCGTTCGCCGTCGAGGCCAACTACGTCGATCTCGGTCATCAGAGCCACGGTCTTCTCGGCGGCAATCCTTACGGCCACGCGGACGCCCGCGCGTTCGACATCTTCGGCGTCGGACTCCTGCCGCTCGGACCGATCGACATCTACGGCAAGGCGGGCGGCGCGCGTTGGACACTGAGCGGCAACACGACCGGACCTAACAACACCCTGTTGGCGCTAGACCGCAACGGCACGAGCTTCGTGTGGGGCGCTGGCATACAGACGCACTGGGGCCCGGTGGGCGCGCGGCTCGAGTACGAGCACTTCAATATGCCCGACACCGACGGCGCGCGACTCTACACGGCGGCTATCACTTTCACGTTCTGATCCGGCCTCTGATGCGGGTGCCCGCCGGGCACCCGCTGCCGCGGCGCCCGCGCTGTCGCCGAGCGCCGACTACCGCCGCATCCCTCGAGCCCGCGGGAATGATTCTTGGTGGGTGTTCGCCAGAGCCTCGCTGCAGGCGTCGTTAGCGCGTAACCTCATCGAATCATGCGCACTCTTACTCTCGCCGTGGCCGCCGTCATCGCGCTCTGCTCCTGCGCGCAGCTGCCGACGGTCGACGAGCACCAGCTGCTGCAGCAGGCCGCCGGCACGAAGGCGATCCGGGTCTACGGCACGCGCGGTCCGTTGTCCCGCCGGCAAGCACGAAGAGTCATTGCCCGAGTCGCCGACCAGGAACCCGACGCCGATGCCTTCGATCGCCAGCTCGCCATCGAGCAGACGATCGCGGAGAGCCCGCTCTATACCGGCAACAGCGTCCGCGTTCTGGAGGACGGTGCCCAGACCTTTCCGGCGATGTTCGCGGCCATGGAAGGCGCGCGGCGGTTTCTTTATCTCGAGTACTACACGCTGCAGGACGTGCAAAGTGGCGGACGCAAGCTCAGCGACGTGCTCGCGGCCAAAAGCCGCGCCGGGGTTCGCGTCCGGATCATCTACGATGCCGTCGGCTCCCTCGGCACCCCGGCGGCGTTCTTCACGCGCCTGCGCGCTGCCGGCGTGCAGTTCGTGCAATACAACCCGATCAAGCCCCTGATGTCCCCTTTGGCGCTCAACGAGCGCGATCACCGCAAGATCCTGATCGCCGACGACCAGGTGGCGATCGTGGGCGGCGTGAATCTCGCCACGACCTACGAGAGCGTGCCGCCGATCACTCACAAGCTCGGCGGCAGCAGCGAGGGGAGCGACGAGGATGACCAACAGCAGCCGCCTCCCGCATCCGATCATCCGGTGTGGCACGACGTCGATCTGGAGATTCGCGGGCCGGTGATACCCGTTCTCTCGCGGCTCTTTCGCCAGCACTGGCGCGAGCAAAAGGGGCCGCCGCTCGCGCCGGTGGACGCGGTCAAGGCAATGCCGCACGGAAAGGAAATCGTGCGCGTCATCGGCAGCAGTCCCGCCCAGCTCGCCACGCGCTACTACGTGTCGGTGCTCACGGCCATACACTCGGCGCAGAGCAGCATCTGGATGACGGCCGCCTATTTCGTGCCGACGCGCCAGGAGCTGCGGGCGCTGCGCGGGGCTGCGCGCCGCGGCATCGACGTGCGACTCATCCTGCCCTCGCACAGCGACGTCGGCGCCACTCTTGCCGTGCAGCGCTACTACTACCCCGAGCTGCTCGCGGCGGGCATCAAGGTCTACGAGCGCAGCGACGGTATCGTGCACTCCAAGAGCATGGTGGTCGATGATGTCTGGTCGTTGGTCGGCTCATCCAACTTCGACCAGCGCAGCGTGCTCTTCAACGACGAAGTCGACGTCGTGGTGCTCGGCAAGCCGACCGCGGACCAGCTCCGCCGCACCATGCTGGGCGACATCGGCCACGCCAGGCAGATTACCTGGCAGGACGTGCGTCAGCAGGGCACGCTGCAGCGGCTGAGGGGCTGGTTCTGGAGGCTGTGGCAGCGGCTCCTATAGCTACTGCGGCGAGAGACTGACCGCCTTCTCTTCGGCCACGTAGGCCTCGTCATTGCGCCCCTGAGCGCGCAGCGCCGCCGCGATCAGCTCCCAGGCCGAGGCCTGCGCATGCGCATCCCCGGTCGCGAGGTAAAGCGCCTTGCGCCCCATGCCGTAAGCCTGCGTCGGGTTGCCCGCGAGGATGTTCTCCCGTCCCATCTCGATCCACACCAGCGGATTGTGCGGCTCGATGCTGAGCGCCCGCTCCAGCGTCTCGGCGGCGATGCCGAAATTGCGACTTTGCTCCTCGGCATGCGCCTCGCCG
>DATFCZ010000129.1:0-43546 GCA_035252605.1 Steroidobacteraceae bacterium | reverse complement strand
ACCGAAGGTTGGATCCACGGCGATTCCCGCGAGGAGCTCGTGCGCGCCGCCGCGGCGGATCATCTGCTGGACCGTAAAGCCTTCGAGGCGCGCCTGCGGCGCGCTCTCCCGGCAACGGCCCAACATGGCCGCAGCGGCACGCGCCAGCTCCTCGGCGGACTCGATGTTGAGAGCGACGCCGCCGACATCGGACTTGTGGCTGATATCGGGGGAGAGGATCTTGAGCGCGACCGGATAGCCGATGTCCCGCGCGGCCGGACCGAGATCCTGCATCTCGCGGGCGACGCGCGTCTCGACGACCGGGATGCCGTAGGCCGCGAGAATCGCCTTCGATTCCGGCTCAGTCAGGCTCTGGCGGTTCTCGGCAAGTGCCCGCGCGACAGTGGCGCGCGCCACCTGGATATCGGGTCTCCCCGGCTGCGCAGTTACGGCGGGTGCCTCAAGAAGAAGCGCCTGCGACTGGTGATAGCGCACCACGTGCTGGAAAGCGCCGACCGCCTCCTCCGGTGTCGAATACGAAGGCAGGGCGGAGGTCTCGGGCACTGTGTTCCCCCGGGAATTCGCCCCGGCTCCCAGCCAGCAGGCGAGCGCAGGACGAGGGCCGAAGGCGAGCTTCGGCGCGCAGGCCGCGGCAATCTCCGCCACCGAAGCGACGGCGGTCGGGGCGTGCATGACGAGCAGGGCATCCACTCCTGGATCTGCCACGATCACATCGAGCGCCGCGAGATAGCGCGCCGGGCGCGCGTCGCCGCCGAGATCGAGCGGATTGTCCGCCCGCGGGGCTCCGGGGAGGATGTGATTCAGCCCCTGTACCGACTCGGCGGAAAGCTCCGCGAGCTCGCCCCCGCGGCGGACGAGCGCGTCGGTGGCGAGCACCGCGGGACCTCCGCCGTTGGTGACGATCGCGAGCCGCGGCCCCGCGTAGCTTCGCCACCGCGAGAGAATCTCGGCGGCGTCGAACAGCTCGCGCAGCGTGTCCACTCGCAGAATGCCGGCCCGACGGAATGCGGCATCGTAGACGGCATCGGAGCCCGCCAGTGCGCCGCTATGCGACTGTGCGGCGCGCGCGGAGGCCGCGGTGCGGCCGGACTTGACGACGATCACCGGCTTCACCCGCGCCGTGGCGCGCGCAGCCGACATGAACTTGCGCGCCGAGGAGATCGACTCCGCGTAGAGCAGGATGGCGCGTGTGCCGGGGTCGCGACCCAGGTAATCGAGGAGATCGCCGAAGTCGATGTCGGCGGCGTTGCCGAGCGAGATGAAATGCGAGAACCCGACGTGCCGGCCGTGGGCCCAGTCGAGGAGCGCCGTGGTGAGCGCTCCGGACTGGGCCACGAAGGCAAGAGTTCCCGGGCTCGCGCCGACGTGCGCGAAGCTCGCATCGAGGCCGATCCGCGGCGCCAGGAGGCCGATGCAGTTGGGGCCTAGGATCCGCAGTTGGAACGGCCGCGCGGCCTGCAACATCGCGTCGGTGAGGCTTCCACCGGTGGCGGCCGGCTGCTCGAGTCCCGCGCTGATCACGACCGCGGCGCGCGTTCCGCGGCAGCCGAGGGCGGAGATGAGACCCGGTATGCTCGGGGCGGGCGTACAGATCACCGCGAGATCGGGCGCGGCCGGGAGATTCTCGACCGTGCGATAGGCCTCGCGTTGGGCCACCGTGGCATGGCGAAGGTTCACCGGCCAGACCGGTCCGCGAAAGCCGCCCCGCAGCAGGTTCCGCATCACCGTGCGCCCGATGCTATGGGGACGGTCGGAGGCTCCGATGAGGGCTATCGAGCGGGGATTGAAGAGATACTGCAGATTGCGGCTGCTCATTCTGACTTTTGTAGAGAGGCCACTGCGGCCGCGCTATGCGTATTTATCCATACGCCGCTCGGTTGACAGCAAGTTGCCCGCACCCGGATGATTCGCTTACCCCTATGCAGGTCGGTTCGAGGAGCCTGCCCGTGATGGCGAAGAAATCCCCGCCCACCGTGTTCGTGGTCGATGACGATGAGTCGGTCCGCGGCTCGCTACGTTTTCTTCTGCGCTCCGCGGGCCTCGAGAGCCGCGCCTTCGGCTCGGCGCAGGAGTTCCTCGCGTCCTACGACGCCGCCCAGCCGGGATGCCTGGTCCTCGACGTACGCATGCCCGGGATGAACGGCCTTGAGCTGCAGCAGGAGTTGAACCTTCGCGGCGCGATCATCCCGGTGATCTTCATCACCGGCCATGGCGATATCCCGATGGCCGTGGAGGCCATGCAGCACGGCGCTCACGATTTCCTGCAGAAACCGTTCCGGGACGAGGACCTGATCGAGCGCGTCCGACGAGCGCTCGCCAAGGATGCGAAGGCGCGCGCCTCGCTCGAAGAGCACAAGGCCATTCGCGGCCGCCTCGACTCGCTGACGCCGCGCGAGCGGGAAGTGTTGGCGCTGATGGCCCGAGGCAAGCCCAACAAGATCATGGCTCACGAGCTCGGTGTCAGCCAGCGTACCGTCGAGATCCACCGGGCGCGGGTCATGGAAAAGAGCGGCGCTGCCTCGCTCGCCGAGCTCGTCCGGATGGTGATGGACGTCGAGCCGGAGCTGGCACCGCCCCGTCAGGGCTGATTGGGCCGTGTAGATGGATCTTCGATGCTCCGCAGAGCCAGAGCGAGGGCATCCGGCCGCAGGGTATCGATGCGGATCACGTGAATTCCCTCATCGGCGGTCGGTGGCTCGGCGCGCGCCGACTGCCACGCGAGCACACCGAGGTCCGCTTCGGAGGGATCGCGCGCTGCCTGGCTGCGCTCGAGGATGCGCGCCCGCAGAACCGGCTCAGGAGCCTCGCACCAGATAAGCTCTATCGGCGTGCCCCATCGGGCGGCGAGCTCGGCGAAACGCACGCGCTGCGCGCGCTCGAGAAAGGTCGCATCCACGATGGCGGGAATACCACCGGCCAACACGTCCTCCGCCGCCTGCGCGAGCCCGGCGTAGAGGGCCACAGTCGCCTCCGCCGAGTAGAGATCCTCGCCCAGCCGAGAATTCGAGCGCGCGAGCTCGCGCAGGCCCGCGCGCCGCTTGCGCTCCACATCGGAACGGATGTGCACGGCCGATAGGTGTTCCGCGAGCTGGCGCGCAAGCCAGGTCTTGCCGGAGCCGGAAAGACCGCTCATCAATACAAGGCACGGCGTCTTCGGCGCGAGCGCCCCGCCCGCGAACTTGACCAGCCGCAGGTGCTCCCGTCGCAGGGCGTCCCTCGCATCGGACTCCCCGCTCTCGGCGGCTGACACTGACGCGACTTTCGCGCGCACCAGGGCGCGATGCGCCTCGTAGAGGCCGAGCCCGCGGCAAGCCTGATAGTCGCCGCTCTCGGCAAGATAGCCGCCACGGAATGCGTGCGCGTGCGAGGGCCGTTCGCGAGCCTTGAGATCGCTCGTGAGGAAGGCGATCTCGTCGGCCGTGTCGATCCAGCGCCAAGCGGGCTCGTACTCGAGACAGTCGAAGGCGACCAGTCGGTCCCCGACGCGCACGATGTTCCGGCTGTGCAGGTCGCCGTGGCACTCGCGGATCCTGCCGGTGCGCCGGCGCTCGGCCAGCCATGGCGCGCAGGCTTCCGATCTCGCCTGCAGCGCAGAGCGCAGCGCCAGTACCTCGCCGGATGAGCCGAACACGGAGGCGGCGTGCGCGCACTCGAGCAGGTTGCGCAGGAACTGCGCCTGAATTGCCTCGGGTCTGCCCCAGGAGGAGGCGGCGGATGCCGCCGACAGCCGGCCATGTATCTGCGCGAGCCCGCGACCAAAGGTCTCGAGCTCGTGCGGCTCGATGCGGTGGCTGTCGAGCAGCCGATCCAGTTCCTGCGCACGGGAGAAGCGGCGCATTCGCACGGCGTACTCGAGAATCACCTCCGCATCGCGCCCCGCATCCGCCGCGCTCGCCGACTCCGGAACCTTCATCCGCGCCACGCCCTCCGCCAGGACGACCGTACAGACCTCAAGGTAAAGCTCCGGCGCGAACCGCCGGTTAAGACGCAGCTCCTCCTCGCAAAGGAACCGGCGGCGCTGCGGGGAGGTGAGATCGATGAAGGAATAGCGGACCGGACGCTTGATCTTGTAGGCGTAATCACCGGCGAGCAGCACCCATGAGATGTGAGTCGTGACGAGTTCGACCTCGTCGGATGGATGGGGATAGGCGCAGGGGTGGAGGAGCCCTTCGAGGACAGGGGGTAGCGATGCGCTCACTGGATCCACCATCCGACCCCCTCAGCGGACCGCCTGCTCGCCGGTGATCAGATCGAGCAGCTCGGTGGTGATCTCCTCCTGGCGCGCGCGGGAGACATCCAGGCGAAGGGTCTCGAGCTTGCGCCCGACGTTGTCGCGGGCGGACTCCATGGCGGCGAACCGCGCGGCATTCTCCGCGGCAAGTGCCTCGATCGCGGCCTCGGTGAGCTCGGCCAACATGTACTCGGCGGTCAACCTCTCGAGCAGCTCCGGGATGGGCAAATCGTGCAGCGGCGGAAGTCCGCGCCGCTGGCCGCTCGCGGGCGCGAGCTCGAGCGGAAAGAGCCGCTGGCGTTCGATGTCGAGCTCGCCACTGCGGGTGTAGCGACCGAAGACCACCTCCGCGCGCACGATCTCCTCGCGCGAGATGCGAGGCAGCAGCGCCTCCTCGAGTACGCGCACGGTCTCGGCGATGCCCGCGAGGCGGGTCGCGAGCGGATGCGACCATGCGGCAACGTGTCCCCGCTCGGCCGCCAACGCGGCGCCGCGGGTACCGACGATGATCAGCCTATCCGCGTCGCTCAGCTGCTGTTCCACGGCTTCGAGCAGACGCTGATTGAAGCCGCCGACGAAGCCGTGCTCGCTCGCGAAGAGCACGATCGCGCGACGAGTGTGCTTCCCCGCGGGCGGGCGTGTTGAATCGGTATGCCCATCGCCGCCGGGGAGGCGAGCCCCCTCGCCCGCAATGGCGAGCGCATCGTGGAGGGCGTCGGCGAGCGCGGCGCCGTACTCACGCACGCTCGTCAGCGCCCGCACGGCCTCCTGCATCCGCATGCTGGCGATGGCGCGCATGGCGCCGACGATCCGCTGCAGCTCTTCCATGCTCGCCACGTGCCGCTCGATGTCGGCGAGTCGCATCACCCGCCCCCCGGACCGCTGGGAACGGCGTCAGCCGATGACATCTCGGCCGCGACAGTCTTCGCCAGCGCCGCGAGAGCTTCGCCGAGGCGCGCGCGCGCTTCCTTCGACAGCGCCGGCGAGTGATCGTCGAGCTCGAGCACTTCCGGGTGTTGCGCCGTAAGCCAATCGCGCAGGCGATCACGGAAGGCGCCGATGCGCTCGAGCGGAACCTCATCGAGGAGGCGCTCGGCGAGCGCGACGAGCAACGCGACCTCCTCCCCGACCGCGAGGGGAGCGAATTGGGGTTGGGTAAAGACGGCTCGAATGCGCCGTCCATGCTCGATGACACGGCGCGTGCGCTCGTCCACCAGCGTTCCGAAGCGGGTGAACACTTCCAACTCCAGGAACTGCGCGTATTCGAGCCGCAGACTCTCGGCGAGCGGTCTGACGGCGGCGGCCTGCGCCTTGCCGCCCACGCGCGAGACGCTTTTGCCCACGTCGACCGCGGGTTTCTGATCTTCCTGGAAGAGCCGCGGATCCAGATAGATCTGGCCGTCCGTGATCGAGATCAGGTTGGTGGGAATGTACGCGCTCAGGTTTCCCGCCTGTGTCTCCGCGATCGGCAAGGCGGTGAGTGACCCTCCACCCCGCTCGGGCGAGAGCTTTGCCGCGCGCTCGAGGAGGCGCGAGTGGATGTAGAAGATGTCTCCCGGATAGGCTTCCCGCCCCGGCGGCCGTCGCAGGAGGAGGGAAATCTCCCGGTGCACGGCCGCGTGCTTGGTGAGATCGTCGAGCACCAGCAGCACATCGTGGCCTGCCTCCATGAAGTGCTCCGCCATGCTGCAGGCCGCATACGGCGTGACCCACTGCAGTCCGGGCGCCGCATCCGCCTCGCCGACGACGAAGATACAACGCTCCGGCGCGCCGTAGCGCCGCACCGCATCGATCACGCGCGCCACCGAGGACGCCTTCTGGCCAATGGCGGCATACACGCAGATGACATCACTCGTGCGCTGGCGGATGATGGTGTCGACGGCGATGGCGGTCTTGCCGGTCGCCCGGTCGCCGATGATGAGCTCGCGCTGGCCGCGCCCGAGAGGCAGCGTCGCATCGATGACCAGAAGGCCGGTTGCAAGCGACCGCTCGACGAGCGCGCGATCGACGATCGCGGGCGCGGGTCGCTCGATGGGCATATGCGAGGATGCCGCGATGGGGCCCCCGCCATCGAGCGGCCGGCCGAGCGCATCGACCACCCGTCCGAGGAGCACCGTGCCGACGGGCACTCGCATCACATCGCCGGTGCCTTTCACCCGGCTTCCGGCCGCGACCTTGGCCGCCTCGGCCAACAGCACGCACCCGACGCTCCCTTCGGCGAGATCCACGGCCTGCGCGACGGCGCCGCCCTCGATCTCGAGCAACTCATCGAGCCGGGTGTCCGGAAGACCCTCGATGGTCAATACGCCATCGCCCGCCCGCAGGACGCGACCCACGCGCTCGAGCTGCGGTTCGAGCGGCGCACGGCCGATCCGCTGTCCGCTCCGGGCAGCCCACTGTTGGAACGCCTCAGCGAGCGTCGTCATGCCGCGCAGCCTCCTCCTGCAGCGCGCGGACGGCCCCCTCCACGCTGTAACCGAGCGTTGCGTGCGGAAAGCGCAATTCGGCGCCGCCGATCAACGCTGCGCTCGTTTCGAAGCTGACCGCGACGTCCGCGCCGAGCGAGCCGCGCAAGCGCGTGCGCCAGCGCTGCTCGGCTTCCGTCGGCATGGGCGCGGCGGACACGACTCGCAACGGGACCCCGGCCGCAAGCTCGCCCACCAGCTCGGCCCGCTCGGCGGCCGGAAGCGATCTCAGATGCTGATCGATGCGCTCGAGCCAGCCTTCCATGCGAAGCGATTCCGGGATCTGCGCGAGCACGCGGCGCGTCATTCCGGCCGCCAGATCGAGCGCAGTGCGGCGCGCCTCGGCGAGGAGCCCCTCCCGCTCGCGCGCCAGCCTCTGCTGCGCGTCATCCAACAGGGCCTTGGCATCACGCTCCGCCTGCGTGCGCCGGCTCTCGATGAATTGCCGCGCCTGCTCCCGCGCCTCAGCCAACGCGGCGGCGCGATCGGCGGCGACGGCCGCCCGCTGGGCGTCGAGTTCCGCCAGCTGCTGCTTTGCCCGCTCGGCGGTCCGCTGCGCCTCGGCATAGCGCTGCTCGGCCGCCTGCCGTCGCGCATCGATCACCCGCAGGACGGGCCGGTACAGAAAGCGCTGCAGCAGCCACACCAGCACCGCGAAGTTGATGAGCTGCAGCGCGAGCGTGGTCCAATCGAGGCGCATCTCTCAGGCCCGCACGTGCCGACGGAGGTGGAAACGATCAGGCATACGGGGACGATCAGGCATACGGGTTGGCGAAGAGCAGGATCAGCGCCATTACCAGACAATAGATAGCCATGGTCTCGATCATTGCCAGACCCACGAAGAGCGTACGTGAGACGGTGGCGGAAGCCTCCGGCTGGCGCGCGATGGCGTCCATCGCCGCGGCCACCGAGCGGCCCTCTGCCAGCGCCGGCCCGATCGAGCCGATGGACACTGCCACGGCGGCGGCGATGATGCTGATGATCTTTGCGTCCACTGGGATTCTCCCGAGGCTATGAAGGGGTTGCGGGGCGCTCGCCGGTTTCGCCGGCCACGGCGGCGCCGATGAACACGGTGGCGAGCACGGTAAAGATGTACGCCTGCACCACGCCGATCAGCAGCTCGAGCGCCATGAGCGGGATCGGCAGGAAGAGTCCCGCGAGCGCGAGCACGAGCGCAATGAGGAACTCCCCGCTCATGATGTTGCCGAAGAGGCGCACCATCAGCGAGAAGGTGCGGGTGATCTCCGAAAGCACGTTGAGCGGCAGCATGATGAGCTTCGGCTGCGCGAAGCTGCCGAGGTAGCCGACCAGTCCGCGCGCGCGCACGCCAAACACGTGCACGGCGAGAAATACGATGAGTGCCAGCGCCGCCGGCGTCTCGATGTGCCCGGTCGGCGCCTGTACGCCGGGCAGGAGGCCCGAGACGTTCGCGGCCAGCAGAAAAATGAAGAGAGTCCCGAGAAGCGGCAGCAGCGGGCGCGCGTCGCTGCGCGTGACTTCACCGATCTGGCTCTCGATACCGCTGACGAGCAGCTCCAGTACCGCCTGGCGGCGCGACGGCCTCAATCCGAGCCGCCGCGTCGATGTCCAGGCGGCAATGGTGAGCACCAGCATGATGCCCCACGTCGTGACGACCGGACGTGTCACGGCGACCGGACCTACGTGAAAGACGACGACGGTGGCGAGCGGCGAGGCGTGCGTCATGCGAGCCTCCGCACGGCTCCGACGGCAAGCTGCCGGGCGGCGAGAAATCCCGCGAACGCGGCGAGGAGCGCGGGCGCGCCCCAGCGCACCGCAAAAGCGAAAAAGAGCGCAGCCGCCGCGACCCGTGTCAGGGCCAGAAGCAGGTACTGCCGCCAGGCGCGCAGCGCGACCGCATCACGCACGCCTCTGCGTAACGAGGCGAAATACGCCGTTCCCAACACGAAGCCCGCGGCTGCGAAGGGCGCCACGGTGGGTAGAAGGCTCGCCAGCGCATCGCGAGTGATCATGGCTTGTTCAGCCTCTGCCAGGCGAGCGCGCAGCCGAGCACGACGCCGGCGACGAGCAGACCCAGTGTCCAGAACACTCCGCTGCCAAAGCGGCGATCGAGCATGCGGCCCGCCCATGCGCCAAGCAGCGCCGGGATCACCACCGTCCAGCCGATGACGCCGATGAGCCCGAGGTCCTGGCCGATCGAGCGCCGGCTGTCGCGCTCTGCGCGATCGCGCCGCTCGCGATGGCGCCGCACTTCCTCATCCAACGGGCGGGGCATGAGCGGGCTCCGGGCGCAGCAGACGCATGATCTGTCGGATGGCGGCGAGGTGCAGGCGCTGGGCTTCCGTGTGCGCGGCCCGCTCCTCATCGAGGTGACGCTGGAAACGGCTGAGCACCTCGGTCTCCAGACGATGCAGGTCCTCTCCCGGGACCGCTTCGGGCGTCGCGATGCTCACCGAGCGACCGTTCCGCACCGATAACATACCCCCGCGCACTGCCACGTAATGCTGACGGCCCACTCCATCCCGCCATGTCAGCACTGAGACCGTCAGCACCGTGAGGAAGTCCGCGTGATTCTCGAGGATGCCGAAAGCGCCGGAGGAATCCTCGGCCCTGACATGTACGGCCTCTTCGGTGCGCAACACCGTCGTGAAAGGTGTCGTGATCTCGAGTCTCACGCGGGCTGCCCCTTCGATTGCGACTCGCGCGCACGCCCTTCGGCGAAATCGCCGACCATGTAGAGGGAGCTCTCGGCCCAGCCGTCAGCCTCGCCGTTCAGGATCGCCGCACAGCCGGCCAGTGTCGGCTCGAGCTCCACCGAGCGACCCGGGGCTCCGGTGAATGCCTCCGTGACTCTGAAGGGCTGAGTGAGGAAGCGCATGAGCATCCGAGCCCGCTTGACCTCGGTGCGGTCCGCTACCGAGAGCTCCTCGAGGCCGAGGAGCGCGATCACCTCCTGCAGCTCGCGATAGTGCGCAATGATGCGGCGCACCTCCTGCGCCGTCTGAAAGTGCTTCTCGCCCAGCACTCTCGGGTCGAGCAGACTCGAGCTCGAGGCGAGCGGATCGATCGCCGGATACATGCCTTCACCCGCCATGTCCCGCGACAGCACGATGGAGGAATCGAGATGACTGAAGATTTCCGCGACGGCCGGATCGGTGAAGTCATCGGCCGGTACGTAGACCGCCTGGATCGAGGTGATGGCGGTGCCCGCGACGGTGGCGATCCGCTCCTCGAGCTCCGCGACCTCGTCGGCAAGCGTCGGCTGATAGCCCACGCGCGACGGCAGTCGGCCGAGGAGGCCCGAGACCTCCGAGCCCGCCTGCACGAGCCGGTAGACGTTGTCGATGAGCAGGAGGACGTTCTGATGCTCCACGTCGCGGAAATGCTCGGCGATCGCGAGCGCCGCGAGCCCGGTGCGCCAGCGGGCACCCGGCGGCTCGTTCATCTGTCCGAAGACCAGCGCCGTGCGCGCGAGAACGCCGGAAGCGGCGAGCTCATCGAGGAGCTCGTGCCCTTCGCGCGAGCGCTCTCCGATCCCTGAGAACACCGAGATGCCGGCATGACGCTCCACCGTCGTGCGAATGAGCTCCATGATGAGCACCGTCTTGCCCACCCCGGCGCCGCCGAACATGGCCGCCTTGCCGCCTTGCGCGAGAGGCGCGAGCAGATCGATCGCCTTGATGCCGGTGTGAAAGCGATCGCGGACGACCGGCTGGCGATCGAGGGCGGGAGCGGACCCGTGGATCGGACGCCGCGCGATGTCGGCCGGGAACGCCGGACCGCGGTCGGTTGCATCGCCCAATACGTTGAGCAGGCGTCCGAGCACGGGCTGCCCCACGGGCACCCGCACCGGTCCCCCGAGCCGCCGTACACTCGTGCCACGCTTCAATCCCGCAGTGCCCTGCAGAGCCACCGCGCGCAGGCGTCGCGGCTCGAGGTGCTGTTGAACTTCCGCGATGAGCGGCGCGCCCGCGTCCCAGTCGATCGCGAGCGCCTCGCGAATGGCCGGCAGATCGCCTTCGAACTCGACATCCAGAACCGAGCCCTGCGCCGCCACCACACGGCCGGTATCCGGTCCGAGTGGGTGAACCGCGCCCGCGGTCGCGCCCGGTGACCGTTCAGCCGCGGTTGGCAAGATGACCCAGCTCCGTACGATGTGTGCCGAGCGGTGCAAGCCCGAGAAGCCGCTCGAGCCTTCGATCCTGTCCGTAGAGATCGTGGAAGAAGAGCACCTCGCCGTCCTCCTTGGCCAACACGGTGCCGTAGAGAATGATCACCCGGATGGGGCGCGCGAGCCTCACCCGCATGGTTTGCGTGCCATTCATGGCGGCCTGGATCCTGGCGGGCGTCCAATCGCCCGGCGTGTCGCGCAATACCAGCGCGGCAAGCCCCACGGGATTGCTGACGCGGATGCATCCGTGGCTGAACGCGCGGCGCTGCCGCAGGAACAGCTGCTGTGCCGGCGTCGAATGCAGGTAAACATCGTAACGGTTCGGCAGATCGAACTTGATGAGTCCGAGCGCGTTGTCGGGTCCGGGGCGTTGGCGGAGCCTCGCCGCTCCGCTCGCGAGCGCCTGGATCGCAGCCGGCGTCGGCGGCAGCGCTATCGCCGAATCGTCGATGGCGCCTCTGACGATCTCGAGATGCTGCGCGGCGAGATAGGCCGGGTTGGCGCGGATCTTCGGCAGCTCCTCGCGCAGCATGATGTTGCGGGGCACGTCCCAATACGGGCGAAAGATCACCGAAGTCATGTCAGCGACGAACACCGGCGTGCGGGTGCGCGGAAAGGTGCGGCCGACGATCACGTCCATCTGCAGGATGTCGGCCGCCCGGTCGGCGGTCGTGCGGAAGGCAAAAAGGCGAAATTCCGGGATGTTGACGATGACGGGCGGTGTTCGAAACGCGGGCAGCCAGCGCCAGCGCTCGAGCGTGAGCTCGATCTTGCGCGCGTCCGCGCTCGCGGCGAGCAGCCGGTAGCGCGGCAACGCCCGCTCGAGCAGCCGGTAGTGGAGGAACTGCGGCTCGACGGCGGCAAGCTGCGAGCCGATGTCGCGGGAGTAGGCGAGCATCACGAGCTCGCGAGCGAGATTCAGGTCGTCCGGCCGCCGCGTGCCGAGATCGAAGCCGGCCGCGCGCGGGTCGATGCGGCCGTAATGCAGGTCGCAGAGGAGCTTCAGAGCCGCTGCCGACAGATTGAGGTCGAATGCGGACCAGCGCTGCAGATCCAGCGATTCGCTGCTCGTCGGCGCACGGGGATCAAGACGGCCACCGGTCGCAACCGCGCCGCCGTTCCCGAGCGCCGCCGCAGCAAGAGCAGAGAGACCTTCCGCATCGTAGTCCTGCGGCTCGAGCCCATAGGCATCCGAGCGCTGCAGCGTTTGCAGCAGGCTCAGGGCGGCCGGCGTCGGATGTCCATCCACCACCCACAAGAGAGCATCGCGTGACCCATACACCGCGTGTAGCGCCCGCAATGCGCCGTGATCGTCGGCCCGCAAGCGAACGGCGAGCTGTCCGGTCGCGATGAGCTGCGAGATGTCCGTATCGAGCACATCGACATTGGATGCTCGGCACCCGGCCCATCCGCCTGAGCCGGCGAGGAGGACGGCGACGAGAATCGGTCCCCAAAGCCTCGATCGCTGAGCACTGCGGCGGAACCCGAGCTTCATAATGATATCGTGCGGATTTGGCGCGCGCTTCGCATGCGTATTTCTGCGGATCGGGCGGAACGCGCGCGGCCGATTTCGGGAGCATCGAGCATGGCTGAATCTTCGGCAAACACCGCCGCTTCGGACGGGCAGACGGCCGGCGCCGCGCCGGCGCGCCTCGTCTCGCAACTCGACATGATGATCCGCGCGCTGTGGGCTTCTCCGGCCCGCAACGCCATCGTGGCGCTCACGGCGACGGCAACGGCCGTCGTAATCCTCACCGCTTACGGCCAGGTGCGTCTCAACCGTTGGAACAAGCCCTTTTACGATGCCCTGTCGCGGCGCAACCTCCACGGTTTCGCGGTTCAGCTCCTCGTGTTTGCGATCATCGCCGGCTCCCTCCTCCTACTCAACGTGGCGCAGCGCTGGCTCGGGGAGATGTTGAAAGTGAAGCTGCGCGAAGGATTGGTGCACGACCTGGTGGAAGGATGGATGCAACCGCGCCGCGCGTTCGAACTGGAGAGCGCGGGCCCGATCGGGGTCAATCCCGACCAGCGCATGCACGAGGACGCCCGGCATCTCACCGAGCTCTCGAGCGACCTCGTGCTCGGGCTCGTGCAGGCCTCGGCCCTGCTCGTCAGCTTCGTCGGGGTGCTGTGGTCGATCTCGAGCGGCTTCGCCCTTAAGATCGGCGGTGTCACATGGGCCGTGCCGGGATACATGGTCTGGGCGGCCTTGCTCTACGCCTTGTCCGCATCGCTCATCACCTACTGGACGGGTCGCCGGCTCATTCCCGATAACGCCGCCCGCTACGCGCGCGAGGCCGATCTGCGCTATACCCTGGTGCGCGTCAACGAGCACATCGATGCCATCACGCTCGCGGGCGGCGAGGCCGACGAGGCGCGCCGCATCGAGCTCGACCTGGCGGCGGTGCTCGCCGCCATGCGGCGGTTGGTCACCGGACTGACACGCCTGACCTGGGTGACCGCCGGCTATGGTTGGGTCACCCTGGTCGTTCCAATCCTGGTCGCGACACCGCTTTATTTCGCGGGCGATATGTCTTTCGGCGGTCTCATGATGGCAGCGGCGGCTTTCACCCAGCTGCAATCGTCACTACGCTGGTTCGTCGACAACTTCAGCACCATCGCCGACTGGAGGGCGACGCTGCTGCGGGTCGCGATGTTCCGGCGGGCGGTGATGGGCACCGAAGCGCTGCACCGGACGGAAAGTCGCATCCAGCTTGGTGTCAACGAGCCCGAGCGCAGCGGTAAAGCGTCGCAGATGCTGCTCATCGAGCATCTGGAGATCGCCTCGCCGTCCGGTTGCATCCGACTCGAGGATGAGCGGCTCGAGATCGAGCCCGGGGAGCACGTGCTCATCCAGGGCGAGCTCGGCGTCGGCAAGACACTGCTCTTTCGGGCGCTTGCGGGCCTCTGGCCGTGGGGTGGGGGGCAGGTCCTCTTGCCTCGAGGGGAAGGTCTTTACTGCATTCCGCGCACGCCCTATCTGCCGCCCGGCAGGTTGAAGGAGGCGCTGGCCTACCCCTCGGCCGTCGATCAATTCGACGCAGAGGACTATGCGGCGGCGTTGCAGCGCCTGGGTCTTTCTCGCCTGGTGCCTCGGCTGGATGAGACCAACCGTTGGGATCATGTACTGACCGAAGACGAGCAGCAGGCGGTCACCTTTGCGCGTTTGCGGCTGCATTCACCGCGCTGGGTACTCATCGATGAAGCGCTGGATTCCATGGACGTGGACACGCGCGCGCGCATCGCAGACATGTTCACGCACGAGCTCGCGCGTTCCGGCCTCATCTACATCGGCCGCGCCGACCCGGCGGGCGGCTTCTTCTCACGCACCCTGCATCTCGTCAATGACCCGACGACGCGCCGTCTCCCCCGGCACCGCGCGCAGCAGCCGCGGGCAGCGCCGCTATTTCCTCCTTCTGCGGCGGCGACTTGACGTCGTAGAGAAACCAGTCGACGCAACCGTAGGCGAGCGAGGCGTCGGCCTCCTGCGCCGCCCGCTCGCGCGCCAGGCGGATCGCCGCGGCGCGGATGGCGTGCGCGGTGCGTTGCGCGAGACGGTTTTCCATCGTTGCTCTCATCATCATCGTGCTCCCATCCTCAAGCCCGCGGCGGCAAGCCGCTGAGCAAGAGACTTGCACGGGAGCTGCCGAGGCACATCCGCAAAAATACGAACAGGCCGCCGGTGACACATACGTGTAGGTACGGATGGCGGGTCGTCCCGCCCGCGGAGAGCATGGTGCGCGTCACTGGTCCGGAGCCCTGAGCCATGTTCGCCATCCGGCGCATTCTGGTTGCGGTTAAAGATCCCTGGGCGCGGTCCCTGCCCGCACTCGGGAAGGCCACTCAGCTCGCCCGAGCCCTCGGAGCGCGGGTACAGCTCTTTTACGCCCTTTCGGATCCGCTCTACATCGACGTGGCCGAGGCCGAGGGGGTGAGTCTGCCGAGTCTCGAGCGCACGGCACGCGATCGTGCCATAGCGCGTTTGCAGACGCTCGAGCGACGTCTGCGCAGAGAGGGCATCCGCGCGGACTCGCGGGTCGAATGGGACTTTCCACCACATGAGGCGGTCATCCGCGCCGCGCGGGAATTCGACGCCGATCTGATCGTGGCCGAGCGTCATGCGACTGCCCATCACCTGGCCTGGATGCTGCGCTTCACCGACTTCGAGCTGCTGCGCCTCGCACCCATGCCCGTGCTGCTCGTGAAGACGCGGCGGCCGTATGAGCATCCGACGATTCTCGCGGCAATCGACCCCAGCCACTCCTTCTCCAAGCCCCTGAGGCTCGATCGCGAGATCCTCGGCTGCGCCACCCGGCTCAGCCGGGCGCTGCGCGGCTCGCTTCACGTGGTCTTCGCTTACAACCCACTGCCCGCCGGGGTCGCGGAGCCCGGCCTGGTGCTCGCGGGAGCGACCGGAGCGATTGCAACCGAGGCGGAAACGCATGCGCGACAAGCGCTCGCCCGATCGCTGAACGGCGCCTCGATTCCGCTATCACGGCGCCACCTCGTTCCCGGGCATCCGATCGACGCGATTCAGGGCGCAGCGGCGCAGGTCGGCTCCAAGATTGTGGTCATGGGCGCCATTTCCCGCTCGGGCTTGAAGCGTCTGGTCCTCGGCAACACCGCCGAGCGCGTCTTCGACGAGCTGCGCTGCGATGTGCTGGTGGTGAAGCCGAAGGCGTTCGCGAGCCGCGTACCGCGCGCGCGGCGGGGCCCGCAACTCATGACCCTGCCGATCGTCCAGCCCGGCATCTGAGCGGGGAGCGCTCGATATGGAGCACCGCTGGGGCACACGCCGCACGCTCGATGTCGGCGTCAAACTACACACTCGATCGGGTCTTCCAGCCTTCGGTCGGTTGCTCAACGCCAGCTCGAGCGGCGCATACGTGGCGACCGGCATCAAGTTGCCGGTCATGACTCGGGTTCAGGTCGCGCTCGGGTGGGATAGCCGGCAACGCGGCGGTCGCAATCGAATTACCGCCTACGTGGTTCGTGTGGATGCCCGCGGCCTCGGGATCGAGTGGCAGGAGTTCGGGTCCCTAACGCTCACACCCGCAGTGACTGCGGCCCCATCCGTTGCGCACCCGGGTCGAGCTCCGCGGTGCGCCTGAGGGAGAGCAGCTCGATCGAGACGATGTGTGCGATCGTCCCGTTGCCATCGGCGATTGCGACCCCGTCATGCCCGCAGGGACTCAGGCTGTCGTCATGGTCGCCGTCCACGAGATCGATGACGGGGGCGGCGCCGAGGCCCTCGAGGCTCCTGTCCAGGCTCACGAGGTAGGCACGCGCGGAATGCTTGGTCCAGATGAGCACCGCGCGCTCGCTCAGCGGCTCCCAGTTGTCGAGTCTTCCGCCCGGCACCACCTCGTGCGCGGCCAGTGCACGCGCCTCGCAGGTGGATGCCGCGGCCGCGGCGCATTGCAGGCCGCCCAGCAGCGAAACCAGGATTCCGAGCAGCAGCGCCGCGCGCAGGTTTGGCAGCCGGCGATCGATGGCAATGGCATTCATGAGGTGAAGTTACGTCAAATGCGACGCCAACGACATACGTACCAGCGCGTAGAAACCGATTCGCCCGCTCATCAGCAGAAATACGGATTCAGCTTCCCATCGGCAGCTGCGATCTTCATCCCATGAAAGCAATCGAGGTCATGCAACGCCACCCCATCACCGCGACGACGGAGATGACGATCGAGGAAGCCGTGCATCTCATGATCGGGCATCGCATCAGCGGTCTGCCGGTCGTCGATGAGACAGGGGCCGTGGTCGGGATGCTGAGCGAAGGGGACCTGCTCAGACGAGCCGAGCTCGGGACCCAAGCGAGAGTGCCCGCCTGGGTTGGATGGCTCACGGGCGGGGGACGCGCGGCCGGCGAGTACACCCGCTCGCATGCCCGCAGGGTCGGCGAAGTCATGACCGTGCCCGTCACTTCGGTGACTCCGGAAACCGAACTCGCGGAGGTTGCCGCCCTCATGGAGTCTCGCCGCATCAAACGGCTGCCCGTGCTCGAGGACGGTCGGCTCGTCGGCGTCCTGACGCGCCAGGATCTGCTGCGTGCACTCGAGCGGCTGCTGCCGCGAGTGAATGCGCAGCCGGTGGCCGATGCGCAGCTGCGCCGGAGCCTGCTCGCATCGCTTGCCGAGCAGAGTTGGGGACCGCGGGCCTCTTTCGATGTGAAGGTCGAGAACGGCGTCGTCGAGCTCCTCGGCGTGGTCACGGACGAGCGGCAGCGGAAAGCATTGCGGGTGCTCGCCGAGAATACCGCGGGCGTCAAAGGCGTAGTCGATCACCTTCTCTGGGTCGAGCCGATGTCGGGAATCCCGCTCGATCCGCAGCCCTGGAGCCGCACCGGCTGACCGATCGCGGTGTCGAACTCGTCTTCAGGATAGTCGGAGGATCTCTGCTTCCGCCTGCAGCCAGTCATCGAGCTCATGGCCCGGCGCGAAGCCGCGCCGCTCCGCTCGATAATAGGCCGACTCGGCGATCATGGCATGGCGCCGCACCGGGTCGGAGGTGCGCGCGCGAGAGAACTTCTTCTCGCGGCTGCGTTGCCCGCGCATCTGCTCCAACACGCGCTGCTCGGCAGCAAATGAGGGTCCGAACGGAAACGCGCTCATGAGCTTCTCCCCGCTCTTTGGCGATAGGGGCTATAAGGCGAAAGGATCTCGCGCTTGCCCGCCGGCGGCCATTCGTGATTCTCCCTATGGACGCTATGGACGCCCGGGGGCGAGGCGCGGACGCTCGGCTCAGCGTCGTCTGGCGACGCGCTTGCGCGGAAACTCGACTTCCTCCGGCCGCCAGGGCCGACCCTGGCGCTCCTCGATGTACGCGCGAATCAGACGCCGGACGACCTGCGAAGGCGTCGCGTCCTCCTCGGCGCAGAGCCGCTCGAACACCGCCTTCTTGCGCGGATCGATCAGGATCGTGAGTCGGGCGGTTCGGTCTTCGAGTGCCACGAGAACCGGGGAGGTGGTGGATGCGCTTCACATTGAAGTGACATCCTATGATAATACGATGCACATGCCAGGTGAATACCGCCGCGCGCGCCTTGAGGCGCCGGGCGGCAGCGCCGCAGCTCCCAGCCCGTGATCACAAGCCTTCCATCGCCTCTCACCGTCTGCCTCGCCCTGGTCGGGGCGTGGCTCGCAATCGGCCTTGCCGGCCTCGCCCGTCCGCGCAGCATCCGCTATGCGGGCCGCACGCTGTTCGTCCTCGGCGCACTCGTCGGGCTCGCTCTCGCGGCCGCCGCCGCCTGGGCTCTGACGATCGGTGCGACCGCGACCGGCGTGCTGCCGATCGGCCTGCCCGATCTGCCCTTTCACCTGCGCCTCGATGCGCTCTCCAGCGTCTTTCTTCTCCTCCTCGGCGCGGCCGCCGCGGGCGTGTCGCTCTTCTCCGCCGGCTACTTTCGCGATAGCGAAGGGGTGGCGCCGGGGCTGTTGTGCCTCCAATACCACCTGTTTCTGGCGAGCATGGGTCTGGTGCTGCTCGCGGACGACGCCTATGCCTACATGGTCGGCTGGGAGCTGATGGCGCTCTCCTCCTACTTCCTCGTCACAACGCAGCATCGCATTCCGGAGATCCGCAGCGCCGGATTCATCTACCTGCTGATGGCGCACGTCGGCGCGCTCGCCATCCTTCTCTCCTTCGGCATCCTGCAGGGAGGCACCTGGCGTTTCACGTTCGACGCCATGCGCGCGGCGCACCTCTCACCCGCGTGGGCAACGGGCGCGTTCCTCCTCGCCCTCATCGGCTTCGGCGCCAAGGCGGGACTCCTGCCGCTGCACGTGTGGCTGCCGGAAGCCCATCCGGCCGCGCCCTCGCCGGTCTCGGCGCTGCTTTCCGGCGTCATGTTGAAAACCGCGGTGTACGGCATGCTGCGCATCACCTTCGATCTCCTCGGCCATCCGCTCTGGTGGTGGGGGCTCGTGCCGCTCGCGGTGGGCCTGCTCACGGCGCTCTATGGAGTGGTGTTCGCGGCGGTGCAGACCGACATGAAGCGCCTCCTCGCCTACTCCTCGATCGAGAACGTCGGCCTGCTCTTCACCGGCCTCGGACTCGGCGTGGTGTTCTTCGGCGCCGGCATGCCGGCGCTTGCGGCGCTCGCATTGCTCGCGACGCTCTACCACTCGCTCAATCACGCGGCGATGAAGAGCCTGCTCTTTCTCGGCACGGGCTCGGTGCTGCATGCGACGGGTCAGCGCAACCTCGGCCGCCTGGGTGGTCTCATCCACCGGATGCCGTGGGTGGCGGCATTGACCCTGATCGGCGCCCTGGCTCTCGCAGGTCTGCCGCCGCTCAACGGCTTCGTCTCGGAGTGGCTGTTGCTGCAGTCATTCCTCTTCGCCGATGAGATTCCGCGCACGTTCGTGAATCTCCTGATCCCGCTCGGTGCCGCGATGGTCGCGCTCTGCGCCGCCCTCGCCGGTTACGTGATGGTGAAGTTCTACGGCGTCATCTTCCTCGGCCAGCCGCGCGAGAGCTCGCTGGCGCACGCGCACGATTGCAGCGTGCTCGAGCGTCTGGGCCTGGGCTGGCTCGCGGCCCTCTGCCTGGGGTTGGGACTCGCGCCGGCGCAGGTCATCGCAGCGCTGGCGCCGGCCACGCGGCAGCTGACCGGCGTTGCTCTCCCCCAAAGCGCGCCCTGGTGGCTGCTCGCGCCGGTGCCGGGCCGCGACGTTTCCTATTCACCCCTCGTTTTCCTGCTTGCCGGCGCGGCGGTGATCGTCCTCACGGTCCTCGGCGTCCGGATTTTCTATCACCAGCGCGTGCGCCGGGCGCGGCCGTGGGACTGCGGCTTCGGTGAAGTGAGCCCGCGGATGCAGGACACGGCGGAAGGCTTCGGTCAGCCGATCCGCAACATCTTCCAGTCCTTCTTCGCCATCGAGCGCGAGCTGCCGACGCCCTTCGATGCGGCACCGCGTTATCGCATCGCGATCTCCGATCGCATCTGGCGGGGACTTTACCAGCCGCTCGCGGGCTGGGTGCGGCGAGTCGCCGATACGATCACGCTGCTGCAGCAGGGAAGCATCTCGGCATATCTCCTTTACAGCTTCGCGACGCTCGTCTTCCTGCTCGCGGTGGTGCTCGCGACATGAGAGCCGGCCCGCTCATCGCCCAGGCGCTCGAATTGGCCGTGGCGCTCGCCGCGGCGCCGCTCTTCCTCGGTTGGGTGAATCAGTGCCGCGCCTGGCTCGCCAATCGCAGCGCACCGAGTGTGCTGCTGCCCTACCGCAACATCCGCAAGTTGTTTCACAAGGATGCGGTGCTCGCGGAGAACGCCTCGGCGCTCTTTCGCATCGCTCCGTATGTCGTTTTCGGCACCATGGTGGTCGCCGCCGGCATCATTCCCTCGCTCGCCGGCCGGTTGCCACTCGTCGTCGCGGCGGACGCCATCGCTCTCGTCGGGCTCTTCGCGACCGCGCGCGTATTCCTGTCGCTCGCCGCCATGGATGTCGGCACGGCGTTCGGCTCACTCGGGGCGCGTCGCGAAATGATGGTCGGCTTCCTGGCCGAACCCGCGCTTCTGATGGTCATCTTCGTCGCCTCGATGATATCGGCCACCACGGCGCTGCCCGCGATCTCCGCGCACCTGGCCGGCGAGCGGCTCGAGATCGACCCGAGCCTCGCGTTCACGGCGATCGCCTTCACGCTGGTGCTGCTCGCCGAGAATGCGCGCATCCCGGTCGACAATCCGGCGACCCATCTCGAGCTCACGATGATTCATGAGGCGATGCTGCTCGAGTACTCGGCGCGACATCTCGCCCTGATGGAATGGGCGTCGGCGTTGCGCCTCTTCAACTACGCCTGCATCGGCTTTGCGCTCTTCGTGCCCTGGGGAATCGCCGCGCGCGACATCGGACCCGTCGGTCTCGGCCTCGCGATTCCCGTGCTCGCATTGAAGCTCGCCGCGGCCGGCGGCGGTCTTGCCGCCATCGAGACCCTCTCCGCGAAGCTGCGGGTCATGCGCGCGCCCGAGTTTCTCGCGACCGCATTCCTCTTCGCCGTGCTCGGACTTCTGGTCCACGTCCTTCTCGGAGGCGCCTGAGACCGTGACCCACATTCCCCTCGATCAGCAGCTCCTCAACGCCTGCGCAGCCTTGTTGCTGCTGCTCTCGTTCGCCATGCTGTCGCAGCGGCGCATCGTGAGTCTGGTCAATCTCTTCGCCCTGCAGGGCGCGGTGCTCGCCGCCGCGACGCTGCTCATTGCCTGGCGCACCGGTGAGGGGCATCTTTACTTCTCCGCCGTCCTCACTCTCGCCCTCAAGGTCGCGTTCCTGCCCTGGCTGCTGCACCGGCTGATCCGCCGGCTCGAGGTCTACTGGGACACCGAGCCGCTGCTCAACATCTCGGGGACCATGTTGACCGGGATCGTGATCGTCGTGTTCGCCTTCGGGCTCGCGCAGCCGATCACCCATCTCGCGAGCACCTCGATGCGAGATGCGATCGGCATCGCGGTTGCCGTGGTGCTGCTGGCATTCCTCATGATGATCACCCGGCGCAAGGCGATGTCGCAGGTCATTGGATTTCTCTCCATGGAGAACGGTCTTTTCTTCGGCGCCATGAGCGCGACCTACGGCATGCCGATGGTGGTCGAGCTCGGAGTCGCGCTCGATGTGCTGGTCGCGGTGCTCGTGCTCGGCGTCTTCTTCTTCCAGATCCGCGAGCAGTTCGACAGCCTGGATCTTCACCATCTCGAGCGTCTGAGCGAGCGCCAATGATCGAGCTGCCCTTTCTTCTCGGCATCCCGGCGCTCGGCGCCATCGCGCTGGCGTTCTGGGGCGCGCGCCGCGACGCTCCCGAGATCAACGCGGCGTTCAGCCTCGGCACGTTTGCCGCCGCCTGTGCGCTCACGTTGCGCGTCATCGGTCAGGGACCCGAGCTCCTTTGGCGGCAGCAGTTCTTCATCGACCCCTTCAACGTCTTCCTCGTGGCGTTGACGGCGTTCGTGGGGCTGACCACCTCGCTCTTCTCCAGGCCCTACATGCGGGTGGAGGCGATTCACGGGCGCGTCACGCTGGGACGGCTGCGGCTCTATCACAGCATGTATCAGCTTTTCATGCTGACCATGCTGGCCGCGCTCACGACCAACAACATGGGACTGCTCTGGGTGGCCATGGAGGGGGCGACGCTGTCGACCGTGCTGCTGGTGACGCTCTATCGCACGCCGCAGAGTCTCGAGGCCGGGTGGAAGTACTTCATTCTCTGCGGCGTCGGCATCGCGCAGGCGCTGTTCGGCACCATCCTGCTCTACTTCGCGGCGGAGAAGGTCCTCGGGGCTCAGGGCGTGACGGCGCTGCTCTGGACGCATCTCGATGCGGTCAAATCGCAGCTCGAGCCCGCGGTGCTCGCCCTCGCCTTCGTGTTCCTCCTCGTCGGCTACGGCACCAAGGTCGGGCTCGCTCCGCTTCACAACTGGTTGCCGGATGCGCACGCCGAAGGTCCGACCCCGATCTCGGCCGTTCTGTCGGGACTGCTGCTCAACGTCGCCTTATATGCCGTCGTGCGTTGCAAGATACTGGTCGAAGGATCGCTCCACTCATCGCTCCCCTCGCGGATGCTGATGGGTTTTGGGCTGCTGTCGGTGGTGCTCGCCGCGTTCTTCCTCTTCCGCCAGCGCGACATCAAGCGGCTCTTCGCCTACTCCTCGATCGAGCACATGGGCCTTGCCACCTTCGCCTTCGGGCTCTCAGGGCCCGTCGCCACGTTCGCCGCGCTGCTGCACATGACGGTGCACTCGCTCACCAAGTCCGCGATCTTCTTCACCGTCGGTCACGCGGCGCAGAAAGCCGGATCGCAGCTCATGGACGACATCCGCGGCCTCATCACGCTCTCGCCGACGATCGGCTGGGGATTGATGCTCGGCTCGCTCGCCATCCTCGGCTTGCCGCCCTTCGGCGTGTTCGCGAGCGAGTTCCTGATCCTCACGACGGCGATGCGCGAGCAGCCGTGGTCGATCCCGATTCTGCTGCTCGCGCTCGGCGTCGCCTTCGCGGCGATCTTCGGGCGCGTGCAGCCGATGGTGTTCGGCGAGAGTGCGGCGCGCCGGCTACCGCACGCGCCGGCGCTGCTGCCGGTATTTGCGCACCTCGCGATCGTGCTCGTGCTCGGAATCTACATCCCGCCGTATCTCGCCGAGTGGTATCGAGCTGCCGCGCACCTCATCGGAGGGCCCTGAGCCATGCCGCTCACGAGATGGTGGCAGGAGGCCCGTCAGTTGCCGGGCGCGCCGCGCACCCGCGGGCTCGGCGTCACGGCGGAGGAATGGAGCCGGTGCGCCGGCGATATCGCCGCGAGCGGCGGGCGGCTGCTTGCGATGTGGGCTTTAGCTTGCGACCGGGAGGACAGCCGCGACACCTTGGAGATCGAGGATATCTACGCCGCGGCGGCCGATCCGGAGCCGGCGCGCGATCCCTCCTCGGGGTCGACGGAGGTCTATGCCGCGTTCCTGACCGACCCGGGCGTGCTCATTCTCGAGCTGCCGGTGCGGCAAACCCTGACCCCGCCGGCCGATCGCGCCGACTATCCCGGCATCGAGGCGCTCTTTCCCTGCGCCTCGCGCCTGCAACGCGCGCTGTTTGACCTCTCAGGCGTACGCTCGAGCGATCCCGATCGCCGCCCGTGGCTGCGGCATCCGCCCGAGGGCTATGAGTTCGTTCGCGTCTCGGGCGAGGGGGTGCACGAGATCGCCGTCGGCCCGGTGCACGCAGGCACCATCGAGCCCGGACATTTCCGCTTCTCCGTCGTGGGCGAGAAGGTCCTCAAGCTCGAGGAGCGTCTCGGCTACACGCACAAGGGCATCGAGCGACGCTTCGCCGAGCTGCCGCTCCTCGAAGGTCATCGTCTCGCGGCACGCATTGCCGGGGACTCCGCGGTGGCTCACTCGTGGGCGTATTGTCAGGCGCTCGAAGGCATGGCCGGATGCCTCATCCCGCCGCGCGCGGCGGCATTGCGCGCGCTCTTCCTCGAGCTCGAGCGCATCGCCAATCACCTGGGCGACATCGGGGCCCTGGCCAACGATGCCGGCTTCGCATTCGGCCTCAGTCAGTTCTCGCGGCTCAAGGAGCAGCTGCTGCGCGCCAGCGCGCAGGCGTTCGGGCATCGCTACCTGCTCGATGCGGTGGTGCCGGGGGGTACGAGCGTGGACCTCTCCGCGGAAAAGTTACAAGGCCTTGCCGAGCGCATCGCAGCCATCCGGCACGAGTCCGCGGAGCTTCGCGCCATCTACGAGGATCACGCGGGCGTGCGCGACCGGTTCACCGGCACCGGCGTTCTGACGGCGGAGCTCGCTTTGCGGCTCGGCGTGCTCGGGCTCGCTGGCCGCGCGAGCGGCCAGGCGCTCGATGCGCGCATCGATTTCCCCTTTGCGCCCTATGACGGACTCACGCCGGCGAAAGTCGTGCGCCAGGAAGGCGATGTGGCGGCGCGGGTGACCGTTAGGTTCGATGAGCTCGCGGAATCCTGTCGGCTTGCGGGTACCCTGCTGGCCTCGCTCCCCTCAGGTCCGCACCTGACCTCCGTTCAAGCTCCTCCGGATCGCTCCTTCGCGACCGGTCTCATCGAGGGTTGGCGGGGGCCGGTATTCGTAGCGCTCGAGGCGGGACCGGCCGGTACGATCCGGCGTTGCCACCCGCACGATCCCTCGTGGCAGAATTGGCCGGCGCTCGAGCACGCGATTCTCGGCAACATCGTGGCCGACTTCCCGCTCATCAACAAGTCCTTCAACCTTGCCTACAGCGGGGTCGATCTCTGATGCTGAGGACGCTGCGCAAGATCTACGAGATCGGCATGGTTTCGGAGCCGGTGCCACCAGCCGACGAGCTGCTCCGCCTGCGCATGACGCTCGATGAGCGAGTCCGCTCGGTACTCGGCCGCGCGCTTTGCATCCGCCACGTGGATGCCGGCTCCTGCAACGGCTGCGAGCTCGAGATCCAGACATTGAATAATGCCTACTACAACCTCGAGGGCCTCGGCATCCGCTTCGTGGCGAGCCCCCGTCACGCCGACCTTCTGCTCGTGACGGGTCCCGTCGCGGCCAACATGGAATCGGCGCTGCGGCGGGTGTACGAAGCGACTCCCGACCCGAAGCTGGTGGTGGCGGTCGGAGAGTGCGCCTGTACGGGTGGCATCTTCGGCGAGCGGCCGGCGTGCCGCGGCAAGGTCTCGAATGTCATTCCGGTGGACGTGGTCATTCCGGGCTGCCCCCCGACCCCGGTACGAATCCTGCAGGGAATACTCGCGGCAATCAGCCGTGGCGCGCCGGAGGCCGCACCATGAGCTCAGCTCCGTTCAAACCAACGGCCTATCTGCGGGAGGGCTGTCCCTTCTCGTTCAAGTTCCTGCTGTTCCTGACGGAGGCCGGGATCCGTGACCAGCTCGAGCTGGTGCGCTGTAATCCTCATGCAGCGGATTTCCAGGCGATCAAATCCAAGCTTCAGGCGGGACTGCACAAAGCCGCCACCTTCCCGACGGTGGAGATCGAGCCGGGTCGCTATCTATCCGACTCCGATGCGTTGATCGAGCATTACGCGTCCGAGAACGGCATCGATGTCGGCAAGCTCCCGGCCCTGTCGTTCTACCTGCAGACGATCCTGCCGCAGCTGCAACGGCTGCATGAGGGTCACTGAGAGCTCGGGGGCCGCTCGCCAGCGGCGTCAATGCAGCAGCGTCTCCCGCAGCACGACCGCCTGGTTATGCGCCTCATCGTGCGCCGAGTAGATAAGGGTCAGCGGACCTTCCCTGGCGAGCTCGCGCAACTGACCCACGAGCTCCCGCTTTTTCCGGAGCTCCGCCTTGTAGCGGCGGCGGAACTCCTCCCAGCGCGCCGGATCGTGGCCGAACCATTTGCGCAGCTCGTTGCTGGGCGCGATTTCCTTCATCCATTGCGAGATGCCGGCGTCGGCCTTCTTCAGGCCTCGGGGCCACAACCGGTCGACGAGAACCCGGGCACCGTCCTTAGGCGAGGGCGGCTCGTAGGCTCGCTTGATCCTCACTTCGGCTGCGGATTTCGGATGGATCATCCGGCTCGGCCCTCCTCCAGGGCGAGCTCCGCCTCGAGGCTCTCCCGGCCCCGAAAGATGGTCGCGAGCGCCAGCGTGCGGCCGCTCTTTCGAAAACGAAGCGCCGCGTCGCGAGCGTTCGGATCGCCCTGCTGCCTTATCTCATCCCAGCTTGCCGCGTGGCCGACGTAGTCGATCGAGACGTCGTACTGCTGAGTCCAGAAGAAGGGCACCGCGGCGAAGCGCTCGCGGCGGCCCAACATGTTGCGCGCGGCGGCTTGGCCTTGACGCTCGGCGACGACCCAATGCTCGATGCGCAGCCGCTCGCCGCCGCGGGCGGCGGGCCAGCGGGCGATATCCCCGGCCGCGAAGATCCCGCGCACGCTCGTTTCCAGGTACTCGTCGACGAGCACGCCGCCGTCGGTCGCCAGTCCCGCCGCTTCGGCGAGTTGCAGCCGCGGTCGCACGCCGATGCCGACGAGCACGAGGTCGGCGTCGAGCCGCGCGCCGTCATCCAGCCTGACTCCTCGCTCATCGATCAGCCCGACCGTGTGGCCGAGGTGAAAGTTGACGCCGTGAGACTCGTGCAGCGAGCGGACGAAATCGCCCATCACCGCACCCAGCACGCGCTCCATGGGCCGCGATTCCGGCGCGACGACGTGCACCTCCACCTGACGCTGGCGCAGCGCCGCCGCGGCTTCCAG
Source organism: Steroidobacteraceae bacterium (assembly GCA_035252605.1). GTDB lineage: Bacteria > Pseudomonadota > Gammaproteobacteria > Steroidobacterales > Steroidobacteraceae > 13-2-20CM-66-19. The sequence continues at coordinate 17,000 of DATFCZ010000129.1, read as the reverse complement.
GCCGATGAAGCTCGCACCGACGATCACGGCCCGTGTGCCGGGCCGGGCCCGATCCCGTATCGAGCGGCAGTCGGCCAGTGAGCGCAAGGTGCGCACCTGCGGCAGGTCGGCGCCCGGGCACTGCAGTCGGATCGGCTCCGCTCCCGTGGCCAGGAGGAGCTTGCCAAATGGAATGACCTCGCCGCTCGCGAGCGTGACTCGCCGCCCCGTCGGATCGATATGCTTTGCCTCGGTGTCGAGACGCAGGTCGATGTCGCTGTCCGCGTAGAACTCGCGGGGTCTGAGCGGCAGCCACTCCTCCGGAGCCGTGCCCGCGAGATAGTCCTTGGACAGGTTCGGCCGATCGTAAGGCGCGGAGTCATCGGCGCTGATGAGACTGACCGCGCCGCCAAAGCCTTCCCGGCGTAGCATCTCGGCGGCGGCGAAGCCCGCCGCCCCGCCACCGATGATCACGATGCGCTCCGCGGCGCTGCCGGCAGAGGGCGACTTCGAGGCGCGGCCCCGCGCCTGAACCGGCGCTCTCTCCCGAACGAAGATCCGTCCGTCCGCACGCTCGATGCGCCAACAGGAGACCGCTGTCAGAGCAGGCGCCGCAAGGGCTTCGCCGGTGCGCAGACTGAAGCACGCATGATGCCAGGGGCAGCGTACCGTATCGCCGGCCATCAACCCTTCGGCGAGCGGTCCGCCGTAGTGAGTGCAGGTCGCACCGATCGCAAACAGCTCATCGCCGCGGCGGGCGAGCAGCACGGACTCCTCACCCACGTGCCCGGCCAGCATGCCGCCATCGGCCAGCGCACTTTCCGGGATTCCGGCCCGAAGATCGGGACCGCTCGAGTGTGCTGCATCAGTCATGGTCATGGCCTCAGGCTTCCGGCCGCCACTTTCGCTCTCCGGCGCGGAATATTCCAGTGGCGGGCAAGAGGCCCCGAAAGGCTGACCTGACCGCGGGCTTAGCCGTCCTCCTGCGAGTCGGCTGTGCCGCCGCGCGCGAAGTAGCTGCGCGTCGCTTGCTGATAGCGCTTATGGGTTTGCGGCTTGATGAACAGCGCGACGACCTGCGGGTGTGACTCGCGTACCTTGCGTTCGATCTCGATGACGGCGTCCTCGATCTGACCCGCGGTCAGATGGTCCTCGAAATCGAGACTGAGCGCGGCGACGATCTGATCCGGAGCCAGCTGCAGGGTCAGTACACCATTCGCCCGGGTGACGGAGGCTTCCGCGCCCGCAACATGGATGATCGAATCGCCGAGCTTACTGTCGGCGCGCTCGCCGATCAGCAGGCTCTTGCTTTCCCGGGCCAACAGGAAGGCCACCGCGCCGAGCACCACTCCGATGAGAATCGATGCCACCCCGTCGAAAAGCGGTCGATGGAGCTGCACCGCTGCCACCGTGCCCAATCCCGCGATCGCGAGGCCGGCGAGCGCCGCACTGTCCTCGAAGAGCACCATGAAGGAGGGCGGATCCTTGCTTCGGCGGAACGCCTCATAGTAGCCGAGGGCGCCCTTTGCGGCCCTGAATTGCCGCCACGAAACCAACCAGGAGCCGCCCTCGAAGAGGAAAGCGAGCCCCAGCACGACGTAGCTGACCACGGGATCGCTGATGGGCTCGGGATGTCGGAGGTGGCTCATCCCCTCGTACACCGATACGCCCGCGCCGAGCGCGAAGATCAGCAGCGCAACGACGAAGCTCCAGAAATAGAGCTCGCGGCCGTAGCCCAGGGGGTGCTGCGCATCGGGGGGCTGGGTGGCCCGCTTGAGGCCGTGCAGGAGAAGAACCTCGTTGCCGCTGTCGACGAGCGAATGAACGGCTTCGCTCATCATTGCCGAGCTGCCGGTCCAGAGCGCCGCGAGCAGCTTCGTCGCCGCAACCAAGAGGTTACCGCCGAGCGCGGCATAGACGACCCTCTTGGACGATGCCTCTAACGTCACGATGTCGATTCCGCAGGGTAGAGGAGTCCCCCATCGGCTGACCGGCGCGCCCCAGGGGTGAGCGTCGCCGGCGTCAGCTTGCCGGGTCCGAGGATGTGCACCACCTCGAAACCCTCCGCCAGCAGATAGTCGGCGATGATCCGCCGATGACAGCGCCACCAGACCGCTTCGGCGCACATGATCGCGCAGCGGTGTGCGCCGGTGAGTGCGCACAGCTGCTCGAGTCCCGCGCGAAACTCCCCGGTGCCGGCGTAGTCGGCGTAGGCGCGAAACGACTCGTTCCTCCACAAGGTGTTGGGCGAAGGTGTGTCGCGGGGGCGTCGCCGGCCGCCGAGTGCCGGCAGATAGCGGTAGGCGATCCCCGCCCCTGCGAGCGACTCCTGCAGCACCGGTCCGTTGAATTGCGGATTCGTGCGCGAGCGGGGGAAGGCTCGGACGTCGGCGACCAGGTCGGCCGCCGCCTCCTGCAACAGGCAGATGAGCTCGGCCGCCGAGCGGCTCGAGTGCCCGATGGTAAAGACGGGGTTGCGAGGCTCGCTCAACTCAGTCTCTCCTCCAAAAGATCGATGCTGCGAACCAGCTGCCGGGCCGTGGCATCGGAGAGCGCCTGCGCGCGGGCGAGCTCGAAGATCTTGTCGCGCTCGGCGCGTAGACCGGCAAGCCGCAGGCCACGCTCGATCGCATCCGCCCGGCGGATGCGGGCTGCACTTTCGCCGCTTTGAGCTCGCCCCGCGATGCGGCGCCGATAAAGATCGATGATGCGCGCGGCCACCTGCGCACGCAGCTCCGATTCGTCCGGATCCGCGGCTTTTGCCGTCAGGCTCTCGATCGCACGAATGGCGGCCTCGGCCGCCGCCACGCGCGCCCTGTCGGCACCCTGCTCCAGGGCCGCCTCTGCGGGGACCTCCAGGCCTCGCAACAGTCGCGGCAAAACCAACCAGGCCCCGACCAGGGAGGCAACGATGGTGCCGGCTGCCAGGAGAATGGCGAGATCGCGCGCAGCGAACGGCGCGCCGCCGCGCAGAGTGAGCGGCAGCGTCAGCACGGCGGCCATGGTGACCGCCCCGCGCACTCCGGCGACCGATACCGCCGCGACGAGCCGCGCGTTCGCACGGCGGATGATCGGCTCGCCGCGGGCGCGGCGCGCGAATGCACTCAGGTGAAAAGAGGTCCATACCCAAATGAAGCGCAGCGCCGCGAGGCCAAGAACGATGGCCAGCACGTAGATCGCGATCCATGCGGGATTGGTGTGCTCCGCCTGCCTGACGGTGGTCATGGCCTGCAACAGGATGGAGGGCAGCTGCTCTCCGAGGAGGACGAACACGATGCCGTTGAGCGCGAATTGCACCGTATTCCAGACTACGTTGCGCTGCATGCGCGTGATCGCAAGCGCCTTACCGAATAGCTCGATGTAACTCATGGTGATGCCGGCCGAGACTGCCGCCAGGATGCCGGAGCCGCCGGCATGCTCGGCCACCAGGTAAGCGCCGAACGGTACCAGCAGACTGATCAGCACTTCCGAGCTGGCGTCCTCGCCGATGCGGCTGCTGACGGCGTGCACAATGAACATGACGGCGGCGGTAAGCCCGACGCCGATGACGACGCCCGCCGCCGCGAGCCGCAGGAATGTGAGCGCCGCGACCGGAAGGGTGAAGCTGCCGGTCAGCGCCGCGGCCACGGCGAAGCGCAGGCATACGAGGCCCGATGCATCGTTGAGAAGGGACTCTCCTTCGAGAACGTGCAGCAGCCGCCGCGGTACGCCGATGCGCGCGGTAATGGCCGAGACCGCGACCGGGTCGGTCGGGGAGAGGATTGCCGCCAGCGCGAAGGCGATCGGCAGCGGCATCACCGGAATCATCCAATGGATGAAGTACCCCATGCCGATCACGGTGAAGAACACGAGTCCGAGTGCCAGCTCGAGTATCGTCACCTTGTCCCGCAGCAGGTCCTCGTTCGGAATTCTCCAGCCGTCGAGGAACAGCAGCGGCGGCAGAAAGAGCAGAAAGAAAATGTCGGGCTCGAGCGGTACCGGATGTCTGGAAAGCAGCGCGAGCGCGCCACCGAGCGCGATCTGAACGAGCGGCGTCGGAACGGGAAGCGGCATGGTACGGGCGAGCGCGCCGCTCACGACGACCACCGCCAGCATCGCGAGCACCACACCGATGGTGTCCATCGTTCGAGCTCGCCACTACAGGTAAGGCGAGAGCAGCCAGAACAGGCTGTCGCGAATCCGGCTGGCGAAAGGCAGCCGGTCGGCCGCTCCCGCGGCCAGGCGAAGCGCATGATCACGGGCGGAAAGAACGTAGCTCGCAAGCTGCGAGCACACGGTCTCGTCATACACCTCCATGGCGACCTCGAAATTCAACTTGAGGCTCCTTGGATCGATGTTGGCCGACCCGATCTGGGCGTAGCTGCCGTCGACGACGAGCAGCTTGGTGTGCGAGAACGGCGGCGGCTGCAGGTAGATCTGTATGCCCCGCTCGAGAAGCGGCGGCAGCCAACGCCGCGTCGCCCAATCCACGTAGCGCAGATTGCTGCGCGCAGGAAGGACGAGACACACCTCGACGCCGCGCAACGCCGCCGTTTGCAGCGCCGCGGTGAGCTCAGGCGGTGGAATGAAGTAAGGAGTCATGATGAGCACCTGCCGGTGCGCGACGGCGATGGCGCCGAGAATCACGAACAGCAGCTTGTCGCTGTCCTCGTCCGGCCCTTCCGTGATCACGCGGCACACGCACTCACCCGCGGGCGGGCTCGCCCGCGGCGGCGGGAGCGACTCGCCGGCCGCGAACAGCCAGTCCGCGGCGAAGCATTCCGCGAGCTGAGACACCGCGGGTCCTTTTACGCGGAAGTGAAGGTCGGCCATCCGCCGCCGGTGAGCCTTGCCGACTTCCCGGCCGCCGATGTTCATGCCGCCCACAAACCCGATCTTGCCATCGATGATGAGGAGCTTGCGATGATTGCGCAGGTTGAGGGAGAGCACCGGCATCGCGAAGCGCGGCGGCAGGAAACGCGCGGCGCGCACTCCGCAACGGCGCAGCAGGCGCACCGCGTGCGGCCAGCTGTACCATTCTCCGATTCCATCAACCAACACGTGCACCTGCACCCCGCGGACCGCGGCGGCGGCGAGAGCGGCGATGAATTCCTGCCCGACCGCGTCGGTTTCGAAGATGTAGGTCGAAAGCCAGATCGAATGCCCGGCGCCCGCGATCGCCTCGAGCATCACCGGAAACGCGTTCTCGCCGTTCTCCAGCGGGACCACCTCGTTGCCCGCAAGACTCGGCCGCAGAGTGACGGCATCACCGATCCGTGTCAGTTGCCTGGCAAAGTCCTGGGGAGCTGCAGCACCGGGTGCGCTGCCGATCGAGGTCACGCCCGCCCGCAGCTGCCGGGCGCGGGTGCGCACCCGGTTAACGCCGAAGAGCAGGTAGAGAATGGTGCCGGCGAAGGGCAAGAGCCAGCAAGTGGCGATCCAACCGAGCGCGCTGCGCGGATCGGGCTTGGTGAGAAGGGCGTGCGTCGAGCCGAACGCGGCGCAGATCACGCCGAGGGCAATCGCCAGCAGCTCGAGGAGGGTTTCAGCATTCCCGGGCATGGACTCATCGCTCGCCTGATCACCCGACCATACATTATCCTATCGCGTTAAGATTGCGACCCAGGCCTTTCTCCCGTAACGGATGGGCTCGCAATGCAAACACGGCCGAAGATCCTCGTCATCGGTGGCGGGTTCGGGGGACTTTCCGCCGTCCGCGCTCTGCGTGCGGCCGCCGCCGACATCCTTCTGATCGACCGCTGCAACCACCACACCTTCCAGCCACTCCTCTATCAGGTAGCGACCGCCGGCCTCGCCGCACCCTCCATCGCGGCCCCGCTGCGGCATATCCTGCGCAGCCAACGCAACGTCACCGTGCTGCTCGCGGAGGTGCTCAGGATAGATCTCGAGGGCAGGAGCGTGGAGGCGGGAGGGGTTTCGTACCCGTATGATTTCCTGATCGTCGCCACAGGAAGCACGCATGCCTACTTCGGTCACGAGGAGTGGGCGAGATGCGCGCCGGGACTCAAGACGCTGGATGACGGATTGCGGATCCGTGCACGCATCCTCACCGCCTTCGAGCGCGCCGAAGCGACCGCTGATCCGATCGAGCAGAAGGACTGGCTCACCTTTCTCATCATCGGCGCCGGCGCCACGGGGGTGGAGCTCGCAGGTACGCTCGCCGAGATCGCCCGCCATACCCTCAAGCGCGAGTTCCGCCACATCGATCCGGCCTCGGCGAGAATCCTGTTGATCGAGGCGGGCGCGCGCGTGCTGCCGAGCTTCCCGGCCTCGCTCTCGGCCAATGCGGAGCGGCAGCTCGAGCGCCTCGGTGTCTCGGTGCGGACCGGCCACGCCGTAACTGGCATAGACGAGCTCGGCGTTTGCCTCGGGGAGGAGCGGATTTCGGCGCGCACGGTGTTGTGGGCGGCGGGTGTTGCTGCCTCTCCACTCGGTGCGAGCCTGGGTGTTGACCTCGACCGTGCCGGCCGCGTGCGGGTCACCGCGGAGCTCGCCGTCCCGGGCATCCGGAGGTCTTCGTCGTTGGTGATCTGGCGGCGGTACCCGGCGGCCCGCTGCCGGCGATCGCGCCGGCCGCAAAGCAGATGGGGCAGTACGCGGCGACGGCCATTCTCGCGCAGCGCTCCGGCCGGCCGCTGCGCCCGTTTCGCTATCGGAGCTTCGGCTCTCTTGCCACCATCGGCCGCATGGGGGCGGTCGTCGACTTCGGCCGGATTCGTCTCACCGGGCTTATTGCCTGGTGGGTCTGGCTCACGGCTCACATTTACTTTCTGATCGGCTTTCGCAATCGCCTCGTGGTGCTGATCGACTGGGCGGAGGCCTACTGGAGCTATCGGCGGGCGGCGCGCATCATCATTCCCATCGGCGAGCGTCGAAGTAGCGCAAATGGACCGACCTGAAGTCATCGTGATCGGCGCCGGGGCGGCGGGTCTCGCCGCCGCGGCGATGCTCGGCCGCGCCGGGCACTCCGTGTTGGTGCTCGAGGCGCGGGATCGCATCGGCGGTCGCATCTGGAGCCGGCATGAGCCGGCGCTCCCTGCCCCGATCGAGCTCGGCGCCGAATTCATCCACGGAGCTTCGCCGGAGACGCACGCGTGGCTGCGCGGCGCCGGAGGGACTGCGGTCGATACGTCCGGGGAGCACTGGTCGCTCGTCGACGGACGACTTCAACAGCGCACCCAGAGTCTTCTCGGACAGGTGCGCAGCGCGCTCGAGGCCGGCGACGTCCTCTCGAAACCCGACGTGTCACTCGAATCGTTCCTCACCGGCGAGGCAGGCCGGGCTCTCTCCGAAGAGGCCCGTTCGATGGCCCGGGCCTTCGTTTCCGGCTTCGATGCCGCCGACCCGGCGCGGGTGAGCCTTCACTCCGTCGCCGAGGAGTGGCGCGCCGGCGGTATGTTGGATTCATCGCAGTCACGGCCTTACGGCGGCTACGGCGCCCTTCTCCTGGCCCAACGCGCCGCTTTCGATCCTGCGCGCGTGCGTCTGCAGCTTCAGACCGTCGTTACCGACATCCATTGGAGCAGCCGTTCGGTGGAGGTGGTGGGCCGGTGGCTCGGCGAGCCCTTCCGCACGACGGCGCCCAAGCTGATCGTCACGGTGCCGCTCGGCGTACTGAAGCTCTCCCCGGATGAGCCGGGAGCGATTCGATTCACGCCACCGCTCGAGGCGAAGCAGGCCGCCCTCGAGCAGCTTCTCGCCGGCCCGGTGCTCAAGGTCATGTTGCATTTCCGCCGGCCGTTCTGGGAGGAGCAGGAGGGTGGGCGTTACGTCGACGCTTCCTTCTTCCATGCGCCCGGCAAGCTCTTCCCCACCTTCTGGACGACACTGCCTGCGCGCACGGCGCTGCTCAACGCCTGGGTGGGAGGGCCCACCGCCGCCCGGCTGGGTGAGCTTCCCGAGGCGGAAGTCATCCGACGCGCGCTCGAGTGCGTCGCGTCGGTGTTCTCACGCCAACACGAGAGGTTGGAACTCCAGGCCGCGTACCTCCACGACTGGCAGCGCGATCCCTTCGCGCGCGGTGCCTACAGCTACGTCGCGGTGGGCGGTGCCCGCGCACGCGAGATTCTGGCGACGCCGCTCGAAGGCGCTCTTTTCTTCGCCGGCGAGGCGACCGACACGAGCGGCGATGCCACCACGGTGAATGGCGCCCTGCGCAGCGGCGCGCGCGCGGCGCTCGAGGTCAGGCGGCACCTCGAGGGTCACCGCTGATTCAAGCTGGCCCATACGAGCGTCGACAGCGGAAAGCTCACTTTGTGCCCACTCCGGTCATTCGGCAGTTCCCTTGCGGCCCGTCAGTAACGGGCAGAGCGGACGTTCGCTGCATTTGTGTGCAAACACATCACATTCGGACTGCCAGCATCCAATCGAGTCCCGTTATGCTGCAGAGATGTCCGCGCCGGAAACCGCATCTTTCCCGGTGGACCACATCGGTCAAGCAATCCGCATTGTTCGTGGACGGCGAGTGCTGCTCGACAGCGAGCTCGCGACGTTATACGGAGTCGCGACCAAACGCCTCAACGAACAGGTCAAACGCAACCTCGGTCGCTTCCCAGAGGACTTTCTCTTTCGGCTTTCGAGGCCCGAGGTAGAGGCGCTGAACCGGTCGCAAAATGCGACCGGTTCCCAGAAGCATCGGGATCCCCGGTTCCGACCCTATGCGTTCACGGAACACGGCGCAATCATGGCCGCCATGGTTCTTAATAGCCAGCGAGCGATGGAGATCAGCGTCTACGTGGTACGCGCATTCGTGAAGCTGCGAGAAAGTCTTTCCGCAAACGGGGAACTCACCGTTAAGCTCGTTGAGCTAGAGCGAAAACTCGATACCCACGACCAAGCCATTGCCGGAATTCTCGAAGCCATCCGCCAGCTGATGAACCCGCCTGGCCCCAAGCGCCGCGGAATCGGCTTCACGGCCGATCTTGACGCCAAGACATGAACGATTGCATGTCCGCAAAGAGAAATCTCGGTCCATATTCCTGATGACGGCTCATGGCCGGACTGAGTCCAATCAGGCGCTCCGACGCGCAGGACTAGAGGCGCATCTCAGCGGTGATTGCGTCGTAAGGCGCCGATACACGGCCATCCTCGCGCTGAAGGAGACCGGAAGCCGCCAGCGTCTCAACGTCCTCGTGAACACGCTTGTAGTCGCGTCCCAACCGCTGGGCAAGAGCCTTCACGGACGGTGCAGGCGCTCGATGCACGTCACGGAGAAGTTCGAGGCGCTTCGGAGTCAGCGCATTGAGCATTGCCGGTAGATCTGAGAAGGTGACATGTCGCTCCCGGACCTTTTCGCCGTGCTCGAGCCGATGCCACGCGCTCACAAAGCGCTTCCCCATGTCCTGAAGCGTGCCGACGTGAACCTTGACTCGCTTGCTCATTTCTCACCTCGCAGACGTCGTATGTCCGCCAGAAAATCCTCGATCAATCGCTCGGGCGTGCTAAACGTGTATGACTCCTGCTTGTCGCCAAGGTGTCGGTGATCGCCTCTGCCGCGTTCGTTGTCGTAACCGACGAGTCGCTGCCCGGGCCGCCCGTAAAACAGACTGTATTTCAGGCGGTGTATGCTGCCCGGTACGGATTCGGGCACTTCCCAGATCTTCATCTCAACGATAGAACCATCAGGCAGCACCTGCTTGTCATAAAACGCGAGGCGTGCCCTCATATGGCGTATGGTGCCATATTATCATTATGGCGTAAAGTGCCATACTTTGCACAGGACGAGCTTACTCCGCATGCCCGCGCCGATGTGTCGGCCCAGCCAAATGGATGTCCGCTATGGAGGGCTCCAATCGAGCGAGCGGAGGGCGGCTCTTGGCCGGGCCCTGCCAATCAGCTGAGGATGGTTGGATAGCGACCCTGACCTGCCGCTAAATCGGCGTCCGCTTTAAGGGCGAGCTGGCGGGTCGAGGAATTCGCGCACGGCGAAATTCACCAACCGGGGTCGATTTCGAAAGGTACCGTGATTGCAGCCGGGCACGATCATCAGCTGTGCATGCGGCAGGCCACGATAAATCTCGATCGTCTCCTCCAGCGAGGTGAGATCGTTGTCCCCGGCCATGACGAGCACTGGCGCCTGGATCTTCTTTAGGTCGGCCGGAGCGATGACGACCGGCTCTATCCACATGAAGTAATCCTTGCGCAGTAATGTGTTCCAGTGGTCCGGGCCGTCGGGGCTGACCCGATCGTAATCGGGACGGAAGTTCTCCGGCACCGCGTCTTCGATCCTCCTCAGCTTGGTGGCCAGCGCATCCGCAGGCAAGGCGTGCTGCTCCTGCGCCTGTTGAGGCGTAAGACCTGAGCGCAGGTTTGCTCCCGAAATTACTATTCGCCGAACGAGATCCGGGTGATCGCGCGCGAGCAGCAGGGCGATGTTCCCGCCATCGCTGATTCCGACGACATCTACCGCACCTAGGCCCAGCTGCCTAATGATCGCGGCGGTATCGTCGGCCATGAGCTGGTACGACAGTGTCCAGTCGCCGTCCGGGCTGTGACCATGGCTGCGCTGGTCTATCCCGATCACGGTGCGATAGGCGGCGAAATAGTCGCGCTGATTCGCAAACGAGTTATCGAAGAACATCAGGCCGCCGTGAAGAAATAAGATCGGTGGCCCGTGGCCGAACTTCTCTACGTACAGCTTCGCGCCATGCACTTCGTAGTATCTTTGTGTGCCAGTAACGGTACCCGCTACCGCGGTGGTCCACACGAGTACGCTCAAAAGTGCGAGGAATGTTCTGCGCGGATAGTTCATGGACATGCCTCAAGTCGTTCAATGCAGTCCTGTTGCTGGTTGTGCTGGAGCTCAACGCCAGGGTACGCGAAGGATCAGGTATCGTCATCAGCGCTGCCGGGTTTGAGCACGTGAGCTACTGCGGGCATGGAGGTGGTTATGTCCGCTTCGGATCATTTTGGCCTGCCCCCATGACTGGCCGGAGTTGGCCGGGAGTGCGCGATCGGCCGACAAGGACAACGAGTGCGCACGCATGATCCCGCTTCCAGACTCGTGTAGCGCGGGCGGCGGCCGTGACAGGAACTCGAGCAGCTCGACGGGAGCCGACCATCTGCGGCTCGCACCCGTTGAGAAGAGTGTCCCCAACGCGTTGCGACGCGGAGCAGTCAATGCGCTGCGTCCCAATCACGCTCGACCGTCGACTTCCTCCGGACCGAGCCGGCCGAGGAGCGAGTGGAGAAGCGGCGCCACCCGCCGCAACTCCTGCCGGTGCGCCGCCGAGAGGCGCGCGAGCGCCCGCTCGCCTGCGGTGGTGAGCGACAGCAGCGTCCGTCGCCTGTCATTTCGGTCCTCGTGACGAACCAGATAGCCGTGACTTACCAGCCGGTCGACGAGCCCGACGGTGCTGTGGTGGCGAATGCCGAGCCGGGCGGCGAGATCACCGATGGTCGCGCGGCCTCCGCCCGGATAGCCTTTGATGGCGAGCAGCGCCTGGTGCTGGCGGGGAGCAAGCCCCGCCGCATGGGCCGCCTGCTCGCTGAATGCCGCGAAGCGCATCAACAAATAGCGAAATTCCGCCAGCACCTCGTAGTCATGCTGCGCCATCTCGTGGGGGGCGGCGGGGTGCGGGCTCTGCCTTTTCGCGCCGGCGGCCATCGGTAACCTCCCCTGTCATTGTATCGTATTACGATATAAAATGGAGGGCCGCCGGACCCTCTCGGCATCCATCGCCGCAAAACCATGAAGAGCTCCGTTTCCACCCTCGGGGTGCACGACACCCTGCGCGACTTCACCGCCGACCGACGCCTGCTCGTGCTCTCGGCGATGGCGCTCTTCACCGGCAGCTTCGGCGCCGGCGCGGCCTGGGTGCTCCTCAAGCTGATCGCGCTCGTGACCAATTTCGCCTACTTCCACGTTTACTCCACGGCCACCTCTTACCTGAGTCACGCCAAGCTCGGTCCTGCCTCGATTCTCATTCCGGTCGTGGGCGGGCTGATCGTCGGACTCATGGCGCGCTATGGCTCGCAGAAGATCCGCGGCCACGGCATTCCCGAGGCGCTCGAGGCCATCCTCATCGGTCAGAGCCGCATCGAGCCGAAGGTGGCGGCGTTGAAACCACTGTCCTCGGCAATCGCGATCGGTACCGGCGGCCCGTTCGGCGCCGAAGGCCCCATCATCATGACGGGCGGCGCGCTCGGCTCGCTCTTCGCGCAGTTCTTTCACCTGAGCTCCGCCGAGCGCAAGACGCTGCTCGTCGCCGGTGCCGCCGCCGGCATGACGGCGATCTTCGGCACCCCGGTAGCCGCCGTGCTGCTCGCCATCGAGGTCATGCTTTTCGAGTGGAAGCCGCGCAGCTTCGTGCCCGTGGTCGTCTCCGCCATCGTGGCGATCGCGTGGCGTCCCTGGCTGGTAGGCGCGTGGCCGCTCTTTCCTCACAGCGGCATTCCCGCGCTGCCCTGGTGGGGACTTGCGCTCTGCGCCGGAGTTGGGGTGGTCGCGGGACTGCAATCCGCCATCACGACCGGTGGCCTCTACTGGGTCGAGGAGCTGTTCGAGAAGCTGCCGATCCACTGGATGTGGTGGCCGGCGCTCGCCGGCATCGTGGTCGGCGTCGGTGGGCTCTTCGATCCGGCGGCGCTCGGTGTCGGTTACGACAACATCGGAGCGCTGATCAACGGCACCGTGCTGATTCATGCAGCCGTCGCGCTGCTCGTCGTCAAGGCCATCATCTGGGTGATCGCGCTCGCTTCCGGGACCTCGGGCGGCACCCTCGCGCCCCTTCTCATGATGGGCGGCGCCGTAGGCGTGCTCGAAGCTCACATCCTGCCGGTCGGAACCCCGTGGTTCTGGGCGCTCGTTGCCATGGCGGCGGTGCTCGGTGGAACGCTACGCTGCCCGCTCACCGCGACCGTGTTCGCCATTGAGCTGACGGGTGATCTGCGCGTCATGCCGGCGGTGCTCATCGCCTGCGTTGCCTCGTTTGCGGTGACGGTCCTGATCATGCGGCGTTCCATCCTCACCGAGCGGCTCGCGCGCCGCGGCCGGCACCTCACCTACGAATACACCGTGGACCCGTTCGAGGTGATGCGGGTGAGCGAGATCATGACGCAACCGGTGGACACGCTCCCGGCGCGGATGTCGACCGAGGAAGCGCTCGCATTCTTCGACACCGAGAACGGCGTCAAGCGTCACAAGAGCTACCCGGTCGTCGATGAGGCCGGGCGCGTCGTCGGCATGGTGTCGCGGTCCGACGTGCTGCGTTGGTCGCGCGAGGGTTGGCCGCAGGGTCAGACGCTCGAGGAAAGTACCGACGCCGGCGAAGCGTTCTTGGGCTACGCCGATGAGCTCGTGGGTCACCTGGCCGATCGGATGGCGGCGGCCGATATCGGCCGCGTGCCGGTGGTCGATCGGGCCACTGGCAAGCTCGTGCGTCTGCTTGCCAGACGGGACCTGCTGCGCGTGCGCGCGCACGCGGCGCGCCTGGAGCGCGAGCGGGCACGGCCGCTCACGATGCCGGGTTAGCCCAGCGCCTCGCCCAACTCCTCGATCAGGTCCTGCGCATCCTCGATTCCGACCGAGAGACGGATGAGCCCATCGCCGATACCGAGCGAAGCACGCACGGCGGCGGGGAGCGAGGCATGCGTCATGAGTCCCGGATGCTCGATGAGGCTCTCGACGCCGCCCAGGCTCTCCGCGAGTGAGAAGAGGTGGCAGCGCTCGAGCATCCGCCGCGCCTCCTCGAGGCCGCCGCGCAGCACCGCCGTCACGATTCCGCCGTAGCCGCCCTTCATCTGCCGGCGCGCGAGCGAGTGCTGCGGATGGCTCGCAAGACCCGGATAGTGCACGCGCTCGACCTTCGGGTGGCCGGCGAGAAACTGCGCGACGGCGAGCGCGTTCGCGCAGTGCCGCTCCATCCGCAGCGCCAGGGTCTTGATGCCGCGCAGCGTCAGGAACGAATCGAACGGACTCGAGACCGCTCCGAGCGCATTCTGCAGGTAGCCGATCCGCTCCTTGAGCGCGCTGTCGGCGCGCACGATCGCCGCGCCTCCCAGGCAATCGGAGTGGCCGTTCAGATACTTCGTAGTCGAGTGCACGACGAGGTCGAAGCCGTGCTCGAGCGGACGCTGGACGAAAGGCGTCGCGAACGTGTTATCACAAACGCTGATGAGTCCCCTCCTGCGGGCGATCGCGGCCACCGCCGCAAGATCGACGAGCTGCAGCAGGGGGTTGGTGGGGGTCTCCACCCACACGAGCCGCGTGTTGGGGCGGAGCGCCTCCTCCAGGCTCTCGGGACGGGTCAGATCGACGAACGAGACCTCATGCCCCGCGGAGCGCTTGCGCACGTTCTCGAGCAGTCGGTAAGTCCCGCCGTACAGATCGTGCATCGCGATGATGTGAGAGCCGGCGTCCAGCAGCTCGAGCACGGTGGAGCTCGCCGCCATGCCTGAGGCGAACGCGAACGCCGCCGCCCCGCCCTCGAGGTCGGCGAGAGCGGCCTGGAGCGCATCTCGGGTGGGATTACGGGTGCGGGAGTAGTCGTATCCCCGGTGCACGCCCGGACTCGACTGCACGTAGGTGGAGGTGGCGTAGATCGGCGGCATCACCGCCCCGGTGAGCGGATCGGGATGCTGTCCGCCGTGGATGGCGCGGGTGGCGAAGCGCGATTGCTTGTTGGTCATCCGGTCCTCACGTTCTGCGACGCAGCCAGTTGAGCAGGTCGATGCGCGTAACGAGTCCCTGGAATTCTGCCCCTTTCATCACGATCGCCACCATCCCGCGGTTGAAAATCTCCATGAGCTGCTGCACGGGGGCGTCCACCGGAACGGTCACGAGATGGCTCTCCATCGCGGCAGTCACCGGCTCGTCGAAGTGTTTGGGATTGGCGAATACCTCGAGGAGGATGTCCTCCTCGTCGACGATTCCGACGATGCGTCCGTTGCGCATCACGGGAACCTGGGAGACATCGTAGAGCTTCATGCGCCGGTAGGCGGTCATGACCGGCTCGGAGGCGTCCACCGTGACCGCCGCGCGCTCCGAATAGGGACGGGCGATCAGGTCGCGCAGGTCGCCGAAATGCTCGCGCTCGAGGAAGCCCTGATCCAGGAGCCAGTAGTCGTTGTAGACCTTGGAGAGGTACTTGTTGCCGCTGTCGCAGACGAAGGTGACCACGCGCTTCGGCTGCGTCTGCTCGCGGCAGTAGCGCAGCGCGGCGGCGAGCAAGGTGCCGGTTGAGGTTCCGGCGAGGATGCCCTCCTTTGCGAGAAGCTCGCGGCAGGTCTTGAAAGACTCGGCGTCGGCAATGGTGTAGGCCTTTTTGACGCGCTCGAAGTCAGCGACCGGCGGCACGTAGTCCCCGCCGATGCCCTCCACCAGCCAGCTGCCGTGCTCCTGCGGCATCTTGCCCGTCTTGACGTACTCGGCGAGCACCGAGCCCGCGGGATCCGCCAGCACGACCTCCACCTTGGGTGAGACGCGCGCGAAGTAGCGCGAAATGCCGGTGAGCGTTCCCCCCGTGCCGACGCCGCACACGACGGCATCGACGTTGTGCTCCGTCTGCTCCCAGATCTCCGGCGCGGTGGTCTCCTCGTGCGCGCGTGGGTTTGCAGGATTGCCGAACTGATCGATGAAGAAGGAGTTGGGCGTCTCGCGCGCGAGCCGCGCCGCCACGTCGCGGTAGTATTCCGGGTGTCCCTTGCTGACATCCGAGCGGGTGAGCACCACCTCGGCACCCATCGCCTTCAGGTTGAAGATCTTCTCCCGGCTCATCTTGTCGGGGATGACGAGAAGCAGCCGATATCCCTTTTGCGCCGCCACCAGCGCAAGTCCCAGCCCCGTGTTGCCCGCCGTCGCTTCGATCAGCGTGCCGCCGGGAGGCAGCCGCCCATCGCGCTCGGCCGCCTCGATGAGATAGAGCCCGACTCGATCCTTGATCGAGCCGCCGGGATTCTGGTTCTCGAGCTTGAGAAAAAGCCGGCACGGACCGGTGTCGAGGTGCGTGACGGCGACGATGGGCGTGTGGCCGATCATCTTCAGAACATTGCTGTAGGACTGCGGCGACATGGATTCCTCGCGATTCTCTATCGGCCAAAGACGGCGCTGCTCGGCGGGCTGCCAGGGCCTCGCTCCGCCGGGGCCGCTGCGCGTCCAAAATCGCTGCCGGCGATTTTGCGCTTTGCTTACTGGCTGGGTTTCGAAATTGTACGCCAGCCGCCCGTAGCGCCCGAAGTTATCCAGTAGAGGCCCAACGGCACCGCTGGATGGGCGTGGCGATTTCCCCGGCAAGGCGAGCTCCGGCCGCCGCGCAGCCGGAATTTCCGCTAAAATTGGCGCATCCGCGAGCGGGTCCCGCTCGCCCTCCCTTGCCCCTTCATCGAGAGCCCCTATCGACACCGGTGACGGAATGCCCGACGCCCCTCGTGACGCCATTCTCGTGCGCGGCGCGCGCCAGAACAATCTGAAGAATCTCGACCTCGACATTCCGCTCAACGAGCTCGTCGTGGTGACGGGCGTGTCAGGCTCCGGCAAGTCCTCCCTCGTATTCGACACGCTCTACGCCGAGGGCCAGCGCCGTTACGTCGAAACGTTCTCTCCCTATGCGCGGCAATTTCTCGATCGCATGGACAAGCCGCAGGTGGATGCCATCGCAGGCATTCCGCCGGCGATCGCCATCGACCAGACCAATCCCGTGCGCACATCGCGCTCGACCGTAGGCACGATGACCGAGCTCAACGATCATCTGAAGCTGCTGTTCGCGCGCACCGCGACGCTCTACTGCGAGTGTTGCGGCCGCCCCGTGCGGCGCGACACGGCCGAGAGCATCTACCACGATCTGCGTGAGCGCGCGGCGGCCTGGACTCAGGAAGCGGGCGTCACGGGCGATCCGCGGCTGCTGCTCACCTTTCCCGTGCCCGTGCCGGACAGCTTCCAGGAAGCCGAAGTGCGCGCGCTTCTCGAGAAGCAGGGTTACACGAGGATCCTCGAGCGGACCGGTGGCGGCTCCGCGGCCGGGGAACCGCAGGCGCGCGCTGGCGGCGTCCCAGCCGCGCGCGCATCGGCTACACGACGCGCGGGC
>DATFCZ010000128.1:0-148180 GCA_035252605.1 Steroidobacteraceae bacterium | reverse complement strand
CAGCAGCAGTTTTAGCCATAAGTACAGAGTCTCTCTCCCACCGATCCCATGATACATGACCATCGACAGCCGATCTGAGGGTGCAACTTCACCGGGCGGGCGGTACGGACCGAGGGTCCGCTAACGGGAAATTTGGGAGGCGATGCGAGGGGCCGGAATTGGCCGCCTGCCGCCTTCATGATCGATCGGCCAGGACGAGACGCCATCATTGCGGATTCGCGATTACGTTCTCAACATTTCGCTGCAATTCCAGCGGCTCCATGTCGTAACCGACAGCCCGCTTCCCACTCCAATTAACCCCGACTAATAGCCCGTCTCGAGTTAGTCCTGGCACCCAGACGGAGCAGAACGTCTGCCAAGAAATCTCCTCAAGGGAAAAGTTCGCGTATGCTGTGACGGTTTCGATGATCCTTTCAGCCCTTGAGCGGCTAGACCAAAACGGCTGAGCCCTCCGACCGCCACTTACTACCGGCGCAGGGTATCCGTCCACGTCACGAACCGTCCAAACTGTGCGCAGCCTTGCCACGTCGCGGTAAAACGCCCAGGCTTGGGAGGCTGCTTGCGACACGGGTTTAATACCCTCTCACTACTCGGATGAGATGCAGGTGCGTGCAAGTCTACCGCAACTCCGAACGTCAGCTTCGGTACAGCCCCTTCGGTATGGTGAGTGACGGAAAACACCTCCGGGTCCATCATCTCACCTAAGGAGGTGTCCGGGAAACCGGGGGAAGCCCAATCAGGGCCATCAGTAAGACAGTGATGAATTTCATGGCCGCCGAACGAGCAGGGTATCTTGAAATGCCGCCCCACTGACCGCGGCTGCACAAGCAGGCACTCTGGCCGCCCGCGTTCCGGAAATCCAATTTGTATGCGCTAGTGACCGCTCATGGCCCGGATTGAGTCGGATCAGGCCCTCCGACGCGCAGGACTACAGGCGCATCTCGGCGGTGATTGCGTCGTAAGGCGCCGATACACGGCCATTCTCGCGCTGAAGGAGCCCGGAAGCCGCCAATGTCTCGACGTCCTCGTGAACACGCTTGTAGTCGCGTCCCAGCCGCTGGGCAAGCGCCTTCACGGACGGTGCGGGCGCTCGATGCACGTCACGAAGAAGTTCGAGGCGCTTCGGAGTCAGCGCGTTGAGCATTGCCGGCAGGTCTGGGAAGGTGACATGTCGCTCCCGGACCTTCTCGCCGTGCTCGAGCCGATGCCATGCGCTTACAAAGCGCTTCCCCATGTCCTGAAGCGTGCCGACGTGAACCTTGATTCGCTTGCTCATCAATCACCTCGCAGACGTCGTACGTCCGTCAGAAAATCTTCGATCAACCGCTCGGGCGTGCTAAACGTGTATGACTCCCGCTTGTCGCCAAGGTGTCGGTGATCGCCTCTACCGCATTCGTTGTCGTAACCGACGAGCCGCTGCCCGGGCCGCCCGTAATACAGACTGTATTTCAGGCGGTGTGTGCTGCCCGGCACGGATTGGGGCACTTCCCAGATCTTCATTTCAACAATGGAACCATCAGACAGTACCTGCTTGTCATGGAATGCGAGGCGCGCCTTCATATGGCATATGCTGCCATATTAAGACTATGGCGTAAAGCGCCATAACCGTGCTGGGGACGAGCTCCCGCCGCATCGGTCCGGGTGTTGCGCGCGCCGTCCCTGCAGGAGTCGTATGCCTGCTCAGTGCGCTCCGGTTCCATGGGCTCACGACGCGGACACCGCTGGAAGTCTGGCTCGCACTGCGCAATCACGCTTGGAAGCCGCGTGCGACGCCCTTTCCGGTGCGGACGGTGTACTTCTCCGGAGCCGCTCTGACCGAAGGGGTCGAGGTGCACAGGATCGATGGCGTGCCGGTACGGGTCTACTCCGCCGCCAAGACCGTGGTCGACTGCTTCAAATACCGCAACAAGATTGGCTCGGAGATCGCGCTAGAGGCTCTGAGGGACTACCTCAAGATACATCGCCGCGATGCCGATGCGCTCTGGCGCTTCGCCAAGATCTGCCGGGTCTCCAATATCATGCGACCGTACCTGCATAAAGGTCGCGACCGATGCGCACCAGAGCCCCACGCTTTGCGAGACGTTGCGCATACTCGAGGCGCAGCCGAGCTGCGTCAGATCGCGCGGCCGGGCGATGCCGAGATGGCGCACCGCCTCGAGCGTTTTTTGTTCCAGCGTTACCGGCACCATGGGCCAGTCTCCAGGTAGTTTTAATCATAAATCCCTAGTAATTGAAACCTGGGCAGATCGCCCGCTTCGGGAGCAATGGCCAGAGTCTTACCGGAGCGGCCGGGGGTTCGGCTCCTGGACGACATGAGCGGTTGGGACTATGAATCGTCGCAGCGTAGCGCGAGGCGGTCAGAGGGAGGGTGGTTGCCTGAGTAACAATTGAGGTGTTGGAAGTTGTGGCAGGATAGGCTTTCGGCTGCTCGTTGATTCAAACAGCCCTTTGAGGCATCGAATCAAGTGGGCGCTTCGGCGCCGCGCCGCGAAGTACTGGAGGGCTCCGGCCCAGCGGACCCCCGCCGCCGTACGCGATTGCCTGCCGCAGCCACCCTTGCCAAATTTTGGCAAAGGTACTAGATTTGCGCGGTGACCACCATGAACATCTCGCTCCCTGATGAGCTCAAGGACTTTGTCGATGAGCAGGTCAAGCGAGGCTACGGCACCAGCAGCGAGTACGTGCGCGAACTGATCCGCAAGGATCAAGATCGGCTGCGCTTGCGTGAGCTTCTGCTCGCGGGGGCGGCATCGCCATCCGGCCCCGTGGCAGATGGAACCTACTTCAAAGGCCTCCGCGCCCGGCTGCGCAGGGGTCGGGCGACGGGCCGACGGCGGTGATCGTCAAGCCGGTTGTCCCGCGCGAGCAGGCCAGCCGTGACGTCGACGAGACCATCGAGTACCACCTCACCGAGGCGGGTGATCGGGTCGCTGCCGGCTTCATTGGCGCTCTGGAGCAGGCATACCGGCACATTGGCCGACACCCGGCCAGCGGCTCGTCGCGCTACGCGATAGAGCTCAACCTGCCGGGCTTGCGGGCGTGGCCGCTCAGGCGCTTCCCTCATCTCGTGTTCTATATCGAGACGACGGATCGCATCGACGTCTGGCGGGTGCTGCACGGGGCTCGCGACGTTCCCGCGTGGATGCGAGAGGCGGAATCCGGTTAGCCGGACACGCGAACATCGCCGAGGTCCGTTGGCGCTCAGTGCAAATTCAGTGCAGTGACGTACTCGTCGGCGCTCATGGGCACGCACCTGCCGCACTGCAAAAGCCAATGAAACATGTGGTTGCACCGAGTCTCTCCGCGCATCGCAGAGCAGTGGCGAGCAGGTTCGCGTCTCTTAATCACTTGGTCGTAGCAATCCTCCGGCTCTAGCCGATTCGCTCCCAGGTCAACGTTCTAATGATGGGAGTTCCGTTCCAAGCTGACGTTTCAAGCTTAATGACGAGGGAGTTGCCCGTTACGATCATACGCCGGGAAATAATTGCGCCGATATTCTCTCTGCTGAGGGAACCAAGCAATGTCTGCGTGACGACTCCGGTTGCGTCGTCAACCGCATATTTGCCGAAATATGCGTCGTAGCCGCCAACCGCCTGAGTGTTATTCTTGGCAATGGCGGACCTTTCGGCAGAGATCTGGGTCCGATCGGGATTCATGAATTGTGCCGAGAAGTTCCCCGTCCGATCGTAGAACAGCAGTGCAACGGGCGCAGAACCGAGAGCCGGATCCGGAACCTCCTTTCCCTTGTCGTCAACATCGATCCGCGAAAGCAGGCGCCAGGTTCCCGGTAATTGATCCGAAAGGAGCAAATTGCAGACCGAAGCAAAATTTGCCATGGAAAACTCCAGTGAATAGCGGAAGGGACTCGGCTGGCTCTCCAGCGGATTCGGTGCGCTCTACCCTGCCAACGGCTATCACATTCCTACCGCGGGTGTCCGGACTTGGCCGAACACCGTTATGGCTGCACCCGTTCGCCTTTCATCCCGACGCGAATAGGGCCTCTGATCCGACGACCGCTCGGGTCGAAGAATGTAGCGCTTGCCGTACCATCGAACGCATTTCCAGTGACTGTCAATTCAAAGGAGATTTCGCCTCGAGAGGCGAACTTATGGGTGGCTCGGTCTGCCGTGATCTCGACGAGGTTTCCCTGATAGTCATCACCAACCGACCGCCAGGCACCCATGAGGTTGCTGTCGCTGGTATTTGGATCGCCGGAATCCGGGTTTGATTGCTCAACGGTTCCGTCGGAGTGAAACACGAACATGTGCAGCGGAAACGGCGCATCGGGAATCTTTACGACCCAGGCGCCGACAATTGCGGCGTCGGATCCTTTGCCACTGAATGCTTCATGGCAGCCTGCGAGACAGAGCGACAGGAGACCAATCGCCACAAGCCTCTTCTGCACAGTCGTGACCCCCCGGCGGTAGATCAGATGGCTACCGCGGGCAACCTGCACCCGCGCAGCACTGTTTTCTCCGGATCCTCGGAGACTACTCCATCGGCCACGGAATGTCCCCTTCAGGGCAGGTTGTATATGCCAGCGAGCGTCGGTCGGCCGGCTCCCTGTCTGGCAGCCGGCAGTGCGGCCGCTTCACGAGCCGCGCTTGGGGCTCGGGGCGGCGGAGTTGGCTTCGTCCTTGGAGGCTGTGAGGGTCTTCCGGAGCTGAAGATAGCACTTCGCGCACAGTGGTGAGCACGAGGGTGCGATGAGCGTTGCCGAGAAGGCCGTAGTGGCGTATGCGAGCTCCGGCCAGCCTGAACTTCCCTCGCCTGGACAGGTCGCATTACCAGCGCCCAGCTGCTCAGCGACGTCCAGCAAACCCGCGCGGTCGGGGAGATGACAATGCAAAGAAATCTCGCGGCTCCACGAGGAACTCCATCTCCCCGCTGCGGCGCACTCGCCGCGGCTCGTCGAGGACTTTGATGGCAACCTTCACGCGACAGACCGCTCTTCTCGCAACCACTCTGTGTTGCGCTTTGCCGGTACCGGTCGCGGCGACAGCGCGGATGAAGCCGATACCCCTTACGCCGCAACAGGGCGCGTCCATCACCAATGTTTTGACCCGGGCGATGGTGAAGCAACACATACCAGGAATGGTGGTCGCGATCGCCGTCGCAGGGCAGCCAATCTACGAAAGAGCGTTCGGCGAACGCGCTCCCGGCAAGCCCACTGATATTTCTACGATATTTCCGCTGGGGTCGATAACGAAGCAGTTTACAGCGGCGTGCGTGGTGTGGTTATCAGCGAAGCGCCGCCTGGATCTGGATAGTGCCGTCAGTCGCTATGTCGCCAGTGTGCCTCATGGCAAGGAGATAACCGTCCGGGAGTTACTCGACCAGACGACCGGGCTGGTCAGTTCCACTGAGCAACCTGTACTACAACAGGCACTCCGTCCTCTCGTTTCCGATGCCTCGTCCGGCAACGCAAACGGTCTGGATATCTCCTCTTCGCAGGAGCTCGCGCTGATCTCAGATAAACCGCTCAAGTTTAGCCCGGGTACGCGATACGACTACAGCAACACGAACTACCTTGCTGCTACGATGGTCATGGAGGAGGTGAGTGGAGAGACGTATGAGAAATTTCTCCATGAATATATCCTCGCGCCCCTGGGGCTGAAACGGACGGAATATATTCGTACGTCGATTCCACAAGGTGGCGACGTGGCGCGGGGTTATACGATCACAGGGAATGGTCACCAAACGTTACTTCCTGAGTTCTCGATGCGTTGGGCAACCGCGGCGGGGTCGCTTGCCAGTGACGCGAGCGACCTCGCAAGGTGGGACGACGCATTCTTTCATGGACGTGTAGTCCCTGCGGCCGACGTTCGTATGATGATAACTCCCGTGAAATCAGACTACGGTTACGGATGGGCGATTTACTACTACCACCGGGGGACGGGCGTGCCCTGGCATAACGGCGCCTTTCCAGGTGCTCACGCGATGAACCTGTACTACCCGCCGGCCGACATGGAGGTGATCGTACTCACGAACCTGATGCAGTCCCTTCCGGAGGAAATCGCGGCGCAGGTGCTTGGCGTCGCTTTGCACTGGCGACAGCTGCCCGGGATCCGGAGCGCCCACCTCTCTGCGCGAGACCTCGAAGCCGTTACCGGTCTATACGATTTAGGTTCGGGCGGAAGCGGCATGCCAGGCGGATTACTGCAGGTGACCCGCAGGGGCAGCCGGCTGTTTGCCGCCTTTCCACCTCAACCGGAAGCCGAAATTACGCCAGTGCGCGAGGCCGACACGGCCGCCATCGAGTTTCGATGGAGGTGGATCATGAGCGACGTCTGGGACATGAGTATTAAGTTCTTGAAAGACCGCACTGGCGCAGTGACTAGGGCCATATACCAGAGCAACGGACAAATAATTAACGCACCGAGGTTGGCCTTCGCACTCGATCCAAGCGTCGATCCCCGCACCTACGACGCATTCGTCGGACAATACGTGTGGAAGAAAGGCGCCCCGTCGATGTCGATAACGCATTCTGGTCGCCATCTCTTTGCACAGTACGGAAGCGGCCCGAGATACGAGATCTTCCCGGCTTCTCCGACTGAGTTCTTCTGGAACACCATGAACGCGCAGGTCACCTTTAATCGCAGCCCCAATGGAGTGATAACCGGCGCAACGATGCATTTGCGAGGTGGAATAACTCAGGAGATCAGAAAGGCCGCGCCGCGGTCACATTGAATGACCTGATTCCGGCCCACCGGTTCGTAGGGATCGCGGGACCGCTAAGGGTCCGGCTCCTTGCCTGTTGACCCGAGTCGCCCGTTCAGTCCTCGGGACTCGCTTCGAAGCGCAGCGCCCCTTGACGGAACCCGCGCGTGCGCGCGGCGCCGATGATCACACCCACGACCATCCAGCCTACGCCGACCATCTTGGCGGCGAGACTCAAGTTGAGCCAGAGGAGCAGACAGGTCAGGATTCCGGCCGCGGGCGGCCAGAGGTCGCGCCATCTTTTCGCGGGGCTGCGCGCGTAATAGCGCGCGAGGGCGGCGGCATTGACTCCCATGTAGGCGAGCAGCGCCCCGAAATTCAGTATCTCGGCTCCGAGCCCGTAGGAGAGCAGAAAGGCGCCGCAGAGCGCGATCAGGCCCACGAGAATTACGTTGTTGCGCGGGATGCGCCGCTTCGGATCGACGGCCCCGAAGAATCCCGGCGGCAGGGCATTGCTGCGGCCCATGCCGTACATGAGTCTCGCCGCGCCCAAATGGGATCCGACACCGGATCCTATGCCGGCGATGAGAAGGGCGAGGTTCATCGCCACGAAGAGCCAGGGCCCGGCGGCTCTCGCTGCGACCTCGACGAACGCGGTGTCGATGTCCCTGAAAGGCAGAGCCGTGGGCCACACCAGCTGCGCGGCATAGACCTCGATCGCCGACAGGATGCCGACCACGAGGCAGGTTCCAACGGTCGCGAAAAGAATGTTGCGGCGGGGGTCCTCGACCTCCTCCGAGAGCGTCGAGATGCCATCGAACCCTATGTACGTGAGCACGGCGATGGAGGTGCCGCCGAGAACCGCGCCAACGTGGAAAGTCTTGGGATCGTAGAACGGGCGGGTAAAGAATCCCGCCGAGCTGTGATTGTGATGCCAGACATACCAGCCCGCGCAGACGATGAACACGAGCACGACCGCGCCCGTAGTCGCGGCCAGCGCGCCCGAGATGCGCGCCGAGCTCTTGATGCCGACCAGGTTCACGGAGGTGAACAACGCGAAAAATGCGACCGCCCACAACGCGTAAGGGATCTGCGGCGCGAAATTCATTGCCGCCCGGCTGCACCAGATGATCGAGATGAGGGGATTGAGCACGTAGTCCATGAGCATCGCCCAACCCGTCACGTAGCCCAGCAGCGGGGAGAACTCCTGGGTCACGTAGGTGAAGGCCGAACCGGCGCTCGGATACGCCTGCGCCATGCGGCCGTAACTGATCGCCGTGAAGGCCATCGCGATCATCGCGAGCAGAATGGTGGTGACGACGTGGCCGTGCGCCCGCCCGCTCAGAACCCCAAAGACCGGCATGGGCGCGGTGAGCTGGATGACGATCACTCCGTAGAGGATCAGATCCCAGCGATTGAGCGCCCGTTTGAGGCGCGTTGGCTTGTCACTCACCCGGCCGCCACCCCCCGGCGCCGTCACGGGCCGGGTGCAGGGTGCCGGGGGGCGCAGCGCCCTGCGACGGTTTCTCCTGCGCGCGCAGGGATTGCGCCGCGGCCCACACGGCGCCGATCAGCCCCGCTCGATCACCCAGTTGGCTCGGGGCGATGGCGACAGCTCGCGAGAAGAGGGCGGGCAGGGCCTGCTCGACCCGCTCGTAGAGCTCGGGACGCACGCCGATGCTTCCTCCCAGGACGATGAGTTCCAGATCGAGGAGTGATTGCAGCGTCGCGACGGCGAGCGCCACCCAGCGCGCCGTCGTATCGAGCACCCGCGCTGCCACTTCGTCTCCCTGCTTGAGGAGCCTGAAAATGTCGCGTACCGTCGCCGCCGCGCTTCCCCCTTGGCGTCGGTATCGATCCATGATGGCGAGTGAGCCCACCTCGAGCTCGAATGCTCCGGCGTTAGAGGGGAGCTGCGCACTGGGGTCATGGCCGATGGGCAGGTCCGCGATCTCGCCCGCCGACCCGCGCGCTCCCCGAAACAGCTTGCCGTCGATCAGAAGTCCGAGCCCTGTTCCCGTTCCGAGCGCGAGGAAGGCCGCGTTGCGGCACCGGCTGGCGCAACCCAGCGCCTGCTCGCCGAGCATCGCGAGATTGACGTCGTTCTCGATCGTCACCTGCGGCCCGAAGCGGCCGCGAAGATGGCCGAGGATATCGAAGTCCTGCAGGCCCGCGATGTTTGGAGTCAGGGAAACGCGGCCAGTGAGAGGATCGACCGCTCCGGGAATTCCAACCATGACATGACGCACGCGCGCGGCTTCGATTCCGACGGCCTGCGCCAACTTGTCGGCGCAGGCGGTGATCTGTGCGGCCACGTGCGCGCCGCCGCGCCGGTCCGTGGGCTCGGTCAGTTCCGCCACGATCCGGCCACGCGCATCGGCCATGGCTGCGGCCAGCTTCGTTCCACCCAGGTCCGCCGCAAAACAATGGGCAGTCTCGAGTGTCATGGACATGCACTAGCGCGTGCGGGGCGGGGGTAGAGGCAGAGTCGCCGCGAGCTCCGCGACGCCGAAGAGCTCGTCATGGAGCCGGCGCAAGGCGACGGACAAGGCGCCGACGACGCCCGCGCGCTTGCCGAGCGTGCTGCTGCGGATCTCCACCGGCCGCGGCGCGAGCCGCAACAGTACGCGCGCGACCTTGTCCGCGAAGTCCGGCCGCGCCCCGACCGAGCCACCCAGCACGATCAATTGAGGATCTACCGTTGCGATCACCGTGGCGGCGGCAAGAGCGGTCAGCCGCGCCGTCTCCTCGACCACGCCCGCGGCAAGGGGATCGCCCGCCTGCGCTCGCTCGAAGACCTCTCGCACGGAATCGACCTCGGAACCGCCGGCTTCCCGGTACCGGCGCATGATGCCGGTGGCGCCGACCTGGTACTCGAGGCAGCCCTGCAGGCGGGACTCGGCTTGTAGCGGATCGCCACCGATCGGCAGATAGCCGATCTCGCCGGCGGCGCCGTTCTCGCCGCGAACGAGCCGGCCATCGACATAAAGTCCCAGCCCCACGCCGGTACCGAGGGCGAGAAAGGCCACGTTGGCGAGGTTTTGCGCGCACCCATGCCATATCTCCCCGAGCAGCGCGAGATTGATGTCGTTTTCTATGACAACGGGACTGCCGAGTTTCTCACCGAGCAGGGCGACGACATTGAGAAGACCCAGGCCGCTGATGTTGGGTGCCATCTCGATGGCGCCGCTCTTGGGATTCACCACGCCCGGGGCGGCGAGCACGATGGAGCGCATGCGGCTGGGATGTGTGTGGTGCTCACGCGCCAGACGCCCGGCCAGCCGGGCGATCTGCTCGAGCGCCCAGGCTCCCCCGCGGCTGTCGGTGGGCTCGTCGGCCTCGGCGAGGACTCTGCCTGCGATGTCGGCCAGGGCGACCGTCAATCGGGCTCCCAGGTCGATGCCGAGCACGTGACCGCCTTCCGGGCTCAATTCGTACAACACGGCGGTTCGTCCGACATTGCCGCTCGTGCGACCGACCGGGCGAACGAGTCCCTGCTGGTCGAATGCGTCGATGACTTCCGAGGTCGTCTGTTTGGAGAGTCCCGTCACCTTGGCGAGCTCTGCCCGGGAGATGGGACTGCGATGCAGCAGGGCTTCGAAGACATTCCGTCGCGACAACTGGCGGGCCACGCTGGCCGTCGGCGGGGGAGGCATGGCTGTCCTCAGTTGATTCGTCACTAGACCGAACTATTATAGTGAAACTTCGGATAAACACCATTAGCTTGACACAAAATCAGGAGAGAGGCACCATTGATTCGTCAGGGGCCCGAATAAATAACGTGTAATACGCAGATGAAGGCGGCCATCCGCGATCGCGGTCGACAAGCTTGTTTGCACGACGACATTGATGGCGGTGGACGCCCCGTTGACCGCATCACGAGATCACCACTGGAAGCCTTGCGACGGGCCGGGAAACGGCTCGCCCCTTTTGCCGTCGTGTCGCTGGCGACAACGGGGATGGCCACTGCGGCGCCTGCCGCCTCGATCTGGGCGCTGATGCCGCAGCCCGCCCATGCGGACCTCGCCGGCTCGCGCGTCGTCGAGATTGCCGATGGCGCCCTGGTCGCGGTGCGTGGCGCGGATCGCAGGCAACTTCAGGCGATTGCGGATCGGTTCATGCAGTTGGTGGCGGACACGCGTGGGTTGCAATTGCACCGGGCGGGAGCTGCCGCGCGCCCCGCGATCACCTTCGACGTCAATCCCCGGGCGAGTGTGGCAGCGGACGGCGGTTATCGACTCGTGGTAGGCGCTCACGGTATCCGGATCAGCGCGCGCTCGCCCGTCGGCGCGTTCTACGGCAGCGTCACTCTGTGGCAGCTGCTGACGCCGCCCGGCTGGCGCCGCGGTGGCGCGGCCGAGATACCCGCGGGGGTCATCGACGATCAGCCGCGCTTCCCGTGGCGCGCGCTGCTACTCGATTCAGCGCGGCATTTTCAAAGCGTGGCGGACATCGAGAAATTGATCGCCTGGATGTCGCTCGAGAAGCTCAACGTCCTGCTCTGGCACCTGACCGACGATCAGGGCTGGCGCCTCGAGGTCCCCAAGTATCCCGCGCTCACGAAAATCGGCGGCTGCCGCAAGCCGGTGGGCCGCGACATCGAATTGACCGGCGCTGCCGGCAAGCCCTACTGCGGCTTCTATACCGAAGCCGAGGTGCGCGACATCGTGCGCTATGCCGCCGCCCGCTTCGTGACGATCGTGCCGGAAATCGATCTTCCCGGACACTCGCAGGCGGCGGTGGCCGCGTATCCGTGGCTCGGCGTCACCGGCAAGCGCCCGTCCGTGTGGACGGACTGGGGCATCAGCCCCTGGTTACTGAAGCCCGACGACAGGACCTTGCAATTCGTCGATGACGTGCTCGATGAGGTGATGCGACTCTTCCCCTCGCGTTACATCTCCATCGGCGGCGATGAAGCCGATAAGCAGCAGTGGAATGCGTCCGCCGAGCTCGGTGCCCGGATGCGGCGCCTCGGGCTCGCGAACATGGATCAGCTGCAGGGCTGGTTCACCCGCCGGGTGGCCGACCATCTCATCGAGCACGAGCGCACGCCGGTCGGCTGGGACGATGAGTTGGTTGCGGAGGCGACGCTTCCGGCATCGGAAGTGGTGATGTCCTGGCACGACACGAACGGCGAGCGGGTGGCCCTCGAGGCGATCACGCAAGGCCACGAGGTGGTCCTCGCCCCTCAGGGGTCGCTGTACTTCGATCACTATCAATCGGATCTTCCCGGGGAGCTGCCGGGGCAACCTCCCATGGTGACGCTGCGCCAGGCGTATGACACCGCCCTGATCCCGGTAGCTGCAACCGCCGCCGAAGCCAAGCGTGTCTTGGGCGTCGAGGCGTGTCTCTGGACGGAGTTGATGCCGAGCTTCTCGCGCGACCAACATGCGTTGTTCCCCCGCCTCGCGGCGCTATCGGAGCTGGGATGGTCGCCGGCGGGCGCACACGACTGGAGCGGCTTCCTCGAGCGTCTGCCGCCCGAGCTCGCGCGCTACCGCGCGCTCGGCATCGGGTATGCCGACACGGCATTCGCGCCGGCGGTCGCCGTAAGTGCAGCTGACAAGGGAATGCTGCACATCGCGCTTTCCAATCAAACGAACTCAGGCGATATCCGTTACACCACGGACGGCTCCGCGCCGACTGCGAGCTCCACGCGATACGTCCACCCCTTGGAGCTTTCGGCGCAAGCCACATCGACCCTGCGCGCCGCGACATTCACGCCCGCGGGCTTCGAGCTCGCTGCGCCGCGCACGCAGGTGCTCGATGCCGCGACTCTGCTCAGCCACGAGGGCAACGAGCTCGCATCCTGCTCAAATCAGCCGGGCATGCGCTTGGGCGGCGCTCGCCCCGCACGGGGACCCAGGCCGGTCTACGCGGTGGATGTCGGCGACATGTGCTGGCTGTGGCGGCGTGCGCCGCTCGAAGGTATCAAGCAGGTCGCTTTGACGGTGGAGCGCCTGCCCTGGCGATTCGGCGATGAGGCCAAGGATGCGGTCGTACGCCCGAAGTCGAGCGCGGCCGGCGAGCTCGAGCTCCATGCCGATTCGTGCACGGGACCGTTGCTCGCCACAGTGCCGTTGGCGCCTGCGGTGGGGGCGATGCGCCAAAGCACGCTCGAGGGGAAGATTTCGGCGCCCAAAGGCAACGGGATCCATGACCTGTGCATCTTCGCGACCGGCGATCCGCGCGAGGGCCAATGGGCGCTGGCACGAGTGGCATTCTCGAAATAGGCAGCAGGCGGAATATCGGCACATATCCATCAAGAGGTAGAGCCCGTGTCCAACCTACATCGCAAGCACCCGGTCTCGATCGCCGTATCCATGGCATTGCTCTCTGCGATGGCGGCATCCGCTATGGCATCGCCGCATGCGGGCGCCGCGGCGGATAACTCCGAAGCGCCGGCTTCTACGCCGCAAGAGGTGCCGGCCACACCCGCGGCACCTGCCAAGAAACCCGGGCCGAAGGCCAACGGCACTGCCGGCACGGAACCGAGCGAGACGGCCGAGCTCTCCACCGTCACCGTCGTCGGGGTGCGCGCGTCGCAGATCCGCGCGATCGAGCTGAAGCGACTGGCTCCTGACATCCAGGACAGCATCTCGGCGGAGAGCATCGGCCAATTGCCCGATACGACCATCACGGATGCGCTGCAGCGCATCACCGGGGTGCAGATCGATCGCAATGCCGGCGAGGGAAGCCAGGTGGACGTGCGCGGCCTGCCGGAAGTGGGCACCATGCTGAACGGCGAAGTGTTCATCACGCCGGACCAGATCACCTCGCAACAGCCCGACTTCGAGACGCTGCCGGCGACACTCTTCAATCAGGTGGACGTCATCAAGTCGCCCACCGCAGGCCAGACCGAGAGCGGCATCAGCGGCTCGCTCGATTTACACACCTTTCGGCCCTGGGACCTGCCGCGCGGATTCACCTACAGCTATTCCGCCGACGCGGAACGCGGCGACACCACCCGCAAAACGGGACCGGAGGCGAGCGGTCTGATCTCGTACAACGGCAATGGCCGCTGGGGGTTGCTGTTCTCCGGCGACTATTCCGACACTACGCGCAACGGTCCCGAGAATGGCGGCCCGAACGCGGGCTCGAGCGAGGGCCTGGACCAGTATGGCGTCGTTCTGAACGCCGAGAGCGCTCCGCTCAATTCCGCGGGCGGCAACTATGGAGGCTACACCGGCTTCGTGGCGCCCTGGAACGGCTTGCCGATTCCCTCCAAGATCGTGCAGAACCCGGATGGCAGCGTCGATGTGAACGGCGACGGCAAGTCGAACGGCGTGTTCATGGGAAGCCAGAACATCGGCATCTACGACTCGAGCATCGAGCGCAAGCGCGAGGCCGGCAATGCCTCGTTCCAGATGGACCTCGGCGATGGGTTCACGTTGACCAGCGACTACTTCTACGCGCACCAGAGACAGTGGAACCGCAACGTCGGCCTGCAGTTCAATTCCACCGACTGGCAGGGTGCGACCTACGTGCCGCTGCAGTCGCAGAACACCGGAGCCTCGAGTTTGGGACAATACAACACCCCGGACCCGACCACCGGCGGGCCCAACCCGGGCTGGGCCGGCTCGCAGATCTACACCACCCAGGTGTACGAGAAGTGGCCGGGTGACGTCGAATCGTACTCGCAGATCGAGAACAGCGGCTCCACCGCCCAGAACGCCAATCTCGAGGTGGATTTCAACGATGGCGGCGACTTCAAGGGAAGCCTGCGCGGCGTGCGCGAGAAGGCGAGCCAGTCCTTCGTGGAGACCGATCTCAACATCTCCGATTCCGACGGCTGCCTCTGGCCCAATCAGCTGATGTCCGGTGTCGATCCCAATTCCGTGCCCTGCGGCACCTTCATCTTTCCGGCGCAGCTCGGCGGCAACCGCGTATTCAATCCGATCGGCATTCCCGAGGACTCGCTGCCGATCACCGCGAACTTCAACGGCCGCTATATCTCGATCAGCATGCCCGCAGCGATGGCCGCCAATTTCGCCAACCCCAACGGCTGGACGATGAAGACCATCGAATCCTCCGGCAACTATGACGCCGACGCCGCGATCACCGCGCTGCGCTTCGATGGCCACTATGATCTGCACCACGGCCTGCACCTCGACTTCGGCGTGCGCAACAGCATCCATACGGCCGGCAACTTCGGCTACACCTTCGTCGTCCCGGTGTACGGCGGCATCGGCGCCAGCGACCCGAACGGGTGTCTGGTGCGCTATGTCGGCGCCGATGTGATCATGGCCGGCGACGGTAACGGTGGCGGCTGCACCGCCGGCAACGCGCAGGGCTACTTCCGTGCGGGCCCGATATCGGCACTACAGATGCCGAAGACTCCACCGCCGCTCGCCAACAATTGGCAGGAATACAATAACCTCCTCGGGTCGGGGATCAACTTCTGGGCAGTCAATCCCTACGCCATGGACGATCCGCTGGCGTATTGGAAATCGCTCTATCCCAACACTGAGACACAGGAGGATCCGGGAAACACCTGGGCCGTATGGATGAAGGAATCATCCGCCTATCTGCAAACCGACTTCGGCGAGCAGTTGGGCGACATGCCGCTCAGCGGCAACGTCGGCGTGCGGGTGATTCACACCAACCTGGAAGTCACCCAGCATCTGTCCGGCCTGCCGGGCCTGTACGGCACGATGCCCGCAGACATCGGCAATGAGGTCACGCGGCGCGGTTACTATGACGTGCTGCCGGATTTCAATCTCGCCCTCGACCTGACCCCCAAGCTGACCCTACGCCTCGCCGCCTCGAAGAACATGCAGCCGCTCGACCTTCAGACCTGGGGCGGCGGCCTGGAACTCAATTATTCTCTGGTGTACATCAAGAACCCGAACAACCCGAGCGGGCCGCCGATTCAGTTGTACCAGGTGGCGGCGGGCAATTCGAACGGCAATCCGAGCCTCGATCCGTGGCGCTCGACGAATTACGGCGCTTCGCTCGAGTACTACATCAACCCGGTCAGCATGGTCGGCCTCGAGCTGTTTCGCATCAACGTACAGAGCTTCATCGAGAACGGCAACGTGCAGAATTGCAGCCTGCCGGACGAGGATGGCGTCGTGCGTCATCATTGCATCACGATCACCGAGCCGGTTCAGGGCACCGGTAACAGCATCCAAGGCGCGGAGTTCGACTACCGCCAGGGGTTTACGTTCCTTCCGGGACTGCTGGCAGATACCGGCATGGAATTCAATGCCACGTACGCGCCCAGCAAGACGGGGCAGACCGATCTCGCCGGGCGCGCGATTCCGTTCCAGGACAACTCGACCGAATCCGGAAATTTCATCCTGTGGTTCCAGGGCAAGCGGTTCCAGGTGCGCGCGGCTTACAACTACCGCTCGAAGCGAGCGGTGGAGAATCAGGTGGGCAGCATCGCCGGTCTGGAAATGTACGAGGCGCCGCAAAGCTACGTCGATGCATCGCTCGAGTACAAGTTCGACAAGTACGTCACGCTGTTCGTGAACGGCACCAATCTCACCAACGAGTACCAGCGGTACTATCTCGTATGGCCGAGCCAGGAGGGGCACGCAAACTTCTCGGAGCGCAGTTACACGGTTGGCATCCGCGGGCAGTGGTGATCGGTCTCTCGAGAGCGACTGAGGCGGTGCGGAGCGCTGCCCAACCGACTGCGGCGATGACGGTGGCACGGGTGGCGCTGCTGGCGGTTGCGGCCGTGCCGCTGGTGCTTGCGGCCGCGCCGCGGGCGCGCGCCAGCCGAGCCTTCGCGCCCACTCGGGTGACGGGCGGGGCCGGCTCCACGACCGCCGTGGCCCATTGGGAAATTCAGACCAGCGCCAAAGCGCAGGAAAGCGGCGCCGAGATTTCCGCTGCCGGCTTTGCAACCCCGGGCTGGTACCCGGTGAGCGGGCGCGCGACGGTAATGGCGGGGTTGCTGGAGAACGGCACGTACCGGAACGTGTTCTACGGCGACAATCTGCGCGCGGTAGCGGAGCCTGATTCCAGCGGCAACCTGTTCGTGATCCCTTGGTGGTACCGCACCGAGTTCACCCTCGGCAACGGAGCGCACGGAATGCGCACGCTGCTGCGCATCAACGGCATGATCGCGAGCGCGGATGTTTGGGTGAACGGCCACGAGGTGGCCGACGAGACGGCCGTCGCCGGCGCCTATCCCGTGCACGAGCTCGACGTGACACGCTGGGTGAAGGCCGGCAGCAACATCGTCGCTCTGCGCGTGCATCCGGCCGACCCGAGGACGAGCCTGTCGATCGGTTGGGTGGACTGGAACCCGACGCCGCCGGATAACAACATGGGGCCGTGGCGGGGCGTGGATATCGTGCGCACGGGGCCGGTCGAGCTGCGCTATCCACAGGTGATCCCGGTGTTGTCGCCGCCCGATCTCACGCGCGCCGCGCTCACCGTGAAGGTGGAGGCTCGAAATCTCGATGCGGTGGCGCACGAGGCGAGCATCACGGGTGTAGTGGCCGGCGTTGCGCTGCGGCGCAGGATCCGGCTCGCTCCCGGTCAGACCCAAACCGTGTCGTTCTCGCCCAAAACCGACCCGAGCCTCGAGCTGCGGGATCCAAAGATCTGGTGGCCGGCGGGGATGGGTGCCCATCCGCTCTATCGGTTGCAGATGAGCGCTGCCGTGGACGGTGAGCTGTCTGACCGGGCCGGCACGACCTTCGGCATTCGCAGCGTCAGCTCTCATCTCACCCGGCAGGGCTATCGCCGGTTCGTCGTCAACGGCAAGCCGGTCCTCATTCGCGGCGCGGGCTGGGCCCCGGACATGTTCTTGCGCGAGGATCCCAAGCGGATGGAGGCCGAGTTCAGCTACATCCTCGATCTCGGGCTGAACGCCATCCGCGGCGAGGGCAAGCTCGAGGACGCGCGCTTCTACGACCTCGCCGATCGTGACGGGCTCATGATCCTGCCCGGCTGGGAGTGCTGCGACGAATGGGAAGCGGCGGCCAAGACCGGTGGCAAGCCCTGGAACGCGGCGGACGAGAAAGTCGCTGCCGCCTCGATGGCGAGCGAGGCGCGCCTGCTGCGCAACCACCCGTCCGTGATCGGATTTCTGATCGGCAGCGACAATGCACCGCCTCCGGCGATCGCGGCAATGTACGTCGATACGCTGCATGCCGCGGACTGGCCGCTGCCGATCATCGCGGCGGCATCGGAGCAGGGCTCCGCCGAGACAGGGCCTTCCGGCATGAAGATGCCGGGACCTTACGCGTGGGTTCCGCCGATGTATTGGTATGCGACGAGGATGGGCGGCGCATTCGGGTTCAACTCCGAAACCAGCGCAGGCGCCAGCATCCCGCTGCTCGATGACCTGACTCGCATGCTTTCACCGCAGGAGCTGCAGGCGCTGTGGCAGGACCCGCAGGCGCGGCAGTATCACGCCGCCGCTTCCTGGTCGCCGTTTGCGAGGCTCGTGCCGTTCGACACCGCCCTCGCCCGGCGCTATGGCTCGCCGAGGAGCCTTGCGGACTATCTCGCCAAGGCGCAGCTCGACAACTACGACAACGCCCGCGCGCAATTCGAGGCATTCAGCGCGCACATGGATGCGGCCAATCCCTCCACCGGCGTGATCTACTGGATGCTCAACAATGCCTGGCCATCGCTGCACTGGCATCTCTACGACTATTTCCTCAATCCCGCGGGCGCCTACTTCGGCGCCAAGAAGGCCAACGAGCCGGTGCACATCCAGTACTCATACGACACAGGAGCGGTCGTGCTGGTCAACCATACGCTCGTCGCTGAGCATGGCTTGCAGGCGATCGTCCGCGTCCGGAACCTCGATGGCGCCGTGCGCTACGAGCGGCGCCTGCAGGAGATCGATCTTGCCGGCAACGGCGCGCGGCAACTGACGATCCTGCCGGCGCTCACCGGCTCATCCCGCACCTACTTCCTCGAGCTCGAGCTCCTGTCCGCCGCCGGCAAACCGATCAGCCGCAACGTCTACTGGCTCTCCACCCAACCCGACAAGCTCGATTGGGCACATTCGAACTGGTACCTCACGCCAGTCAGCCAATACGCGGATCTGACCGCGTTGCAAGCCTTGCCGAGCGCGACCAGCGAGGTTCGGGCAAGCGTGCGGCGCGAGGGCGCAGAGGCGATCGCCACGGTCACGCTGACCGTGCCGGCATCGTCCAAGGGGGTGGCGTTCTTTCAGCACCTGTCGATCGAGCGATCCGCGGGTGGCAATCCGGTGCTGCCGATCCTCTGGAGCGACAACGACGTCACCTTGTGGCCCGGCGAATCGCTGACCTTGACCGCGCATTTCGCCACCGAAGGAGCGCGGACGCCGGTCCTCGAGGTGAGCGGATGGAACGTTGCCGCTCGGAGCATCCCGCTCGCTGCGCAGAAGCGGATCGCCAGATAGCCCGGACCGCGTACCATACGCCCCTCACCCCGGCTGGGGCGCGTTTGATCACTGCGTGACCGATCCAAAGGAGAGTGCTCACATGCCTGCCGCACCCGCTGTCGCGAAGCCGGCCCGCAAGTTTCACTTCATTTCCGGGCTGCCCCGCTCGGGCAGCACCCTCCTGGCCGCCATCCTCAGCCAGAACCCGCGCTTTCGCGCGGGCATGACCAGCCCGCTTGCCGACATCATGGGGGTGGTGATCGCGGAGGCGAGCTCCAAGAACGACTTCTCGTTCGACGTCTCCGACGATCAGCGCATCGCCATGCTGCGCGGCCTGGTCGAGAATTTCTACGCGGCGGAAACCGACGCTGCCGTTGTGTTCGATACCAGCCGCCTGTGGTGCAGCCGGATGCAGCTGCTCGACACCCTCTTTCCCGGCGGCAAGGTCATCGCCTGCGTTCGCCAGCTATCCTGGGTGCTCGACAGCATGGAACGGCTGGTACGCAAGCATCCGGTCGGCGTCAGCAAGGTGTTCCGGTTCGATACCAACACCACGGTGTACTCGCGTGTCGAGGCGCTGACCGATCCGCGCGGCATGGTCGGCTTCTCCTTCCAGGCCACCAAGGATGCCTTCTACGGCCAATACGCCCCTGGGCATTTGCTGGTGCTGACCTACGAAAGCCTGGTGCGCAATCCGGCGGCCGCCATGCGGGCGGTCTATCAGTTCATCGGCGAACCCTGGTTCGATCACGACTTCGACCATCTCGCGTACAACGCGGACGAGTTCGATGCGCGGATCGGCATGCCGGGCCTGCATACGGTGCGCCCCAAGGTCCAGCCGATCGAGCGTACCTCCATACTGCCGCGCGAGATCTTCGCTCGTTTCGTGAATGAATCGTTCTGGATGGACCCGAAGAACAACGTCAGCCAGGTGCCGATCGTGTAGGGGCGAGTGCGGGCCGGTTCAAGTGCGCTATCCTTGTTCGTCGGCGCTATCCGCGGAGTAAGCGATGAAAACCCAGATCAAAGGCACCACCATGCCCGTGCTCGAGATCGGTCTCGAGCCTAACGATCGTATCGTCGCCGAGCCGGGCGAGTTCTCCTGGATGACCCAGGGCGTGCAGATGCGCACCACCGCTTACACCGCAGGCGCGCGCGGTATCTGGGGCGCCATCGGCCGCGCGTTCTCAGGCGGCGGACTCTTCATGACCGAGTACTCGGCGCCTGCAGGTCGGGGGGTGATCGCCTTCGCCGCCAAGGTCCCGGGCGAGATCCTGCAGGTCGATGTGCCGGCCGGACATGCGTATCTCATTCACCGCCACGGCTTTCTCTGCGGCACCGAGGGACTGCAGCTCACCACCGGATTTCAGCGCTCTCTCGGGGCGGGCATCTTTGGCGGCGATGGGTTTCTCCTGCAGCGCCTGAGCGGCCCGTGCACCGCCTGGGTCGAGCTCGGCGGCGAAGTGGTGACCTATGATCTCGCTCCCGGCGAGACCTTGCAGGTGCACCCGGGCCACATCGGCATGTTTCAGGACAGCGTGAATTTCGATATCGCGTTCATGCGCGGCTTTGCCAATGCGCTCTTCGGCGGCGATGGTCTCTTCGTGGCGCGCCTGACCGGACCAGGCAAGGTGTGGCTGCAAACCCTGACGGTACCCAATCTTGCGCACGCGATCGCCCCTTACCTGGGGGCTGCGGGCGGGCGGAACGTCGAGAGTGGCGTTGCCGGCGGCATCGCCGGCGCGGTGTTGCGCGATATGTTCGGCGGCAACCGCTGAGGAGCGGGCGCCGCTGGAGAGCGAGGTGGCCATGCTCGAATCGCTCAGCCACATAGCCCTGGTCGTCAAAGATCCCGCAAGGACAGCCGCGCTATTCCGCGACCTCTTCAGCGCCCGAGTGATCGAGCGCGAGGACGCGGAGGGTCATCTCGAAACCTTCCTCAGGCTGGGCGGCACCTGGATCGTTCTCGTGGGCTCGCCCGTCGAACGCGCGCGGACCGGGGATCATATTGCCTTTCGCGCCACACCGGAGATCCTCGAGGCCACCGCCGCCAAGCTCCAGGCCATGGGGCGGGAGTTCATCAGGGCGCGATCCAACAGGGCGTTGTACTTCTTCGATTACGATGATCACGTGTTCGAGCTCGACGCGGAGGACCTTGATGAGGAGCTCACCTAACTCAGGAGCTTCAGCAGCTCGTTCACCGTCCGCCAGTTGCGCGCCGTAGCCGGCACGCCGAGACATCGCTCGATCCTCGAGCGCAGCACGGAATCGGCAAATCCGTCCGGCGTCCAGAGATAGAAAACACCGCCCTTGAGCGCGAACGCTTCCCGGCCGGCATCGAGGCGCGTCAGCGACTCGATGTCAGACGATTTCGGGCGAGCATCGAGAAAGTACAAATGGAGCGCCTTGTGATCCTGGTGCGCTCCGGGAAAGGGATTGGCACGGATCGCGGCGGCGAGCTCGGCTCTGCTCACGATCACCACGCTCGGCTTGCAGCCGAAGTTCCGCTCGACGAGCCGCGCCATGCGACGGGCGAGGGCGCGCGGATCATCGCTCGAGCTGCGAAAGAGCACATTGCCGCTTTGGATGTAAGTTCGAACCGACCGGAAGCCCGCGGCCTCGAGCGCGCACGCGAGCTCCTTCATCGGCACCTTGTTCTTGCCGAGGACGTTGACCCCACGAAGGAGGGCGAGCCAGCCGTTCAGCGGCACGTCCTGTGGCTATCCAGAGACGACGTTGGCATGAAGCTTGCTACGCACCTGCGGTTGCAAGGGATATAAAAAATCGGGGCGGCGTGATAAAGCTTACCTTTCATGACCCGGTCGACACCCCGGCAGTGGTGCTCGAGGCCAGCGACTTCCGAATCACCGGCGGGGTGCTCTGGAATCACCTCGATCACGGCCTCATCGCGTGCTTCGCGAGCGGCTCCTGGAAGCACCGCGGGCGCTATTATCCAAGTATGTCCATTTCCGGCGCGTGCTGTCTGGTCTTCGGCATCGCGCGCGACGCCCTCATCTCCGAGCCGATCTCGCTCTTCTCGGTCACCGGAACGACCTTTCGCGCCAATGGCGTCGCCATCGCCGAGTACGATGAGGCGCAGGATCTGTGGCAAGGGCTGATACGCCCGATCACCTGGCAAAGCATGCGAGTGGTCAGCGCGGGGGCCGCATCGGCTCTGGTGGACGTTACTACCCCCGTGGTACTGAATCCCTGGGATTACACGCCCGCCGAGCCGGGGCCGGCAATTCCTTCATCGAAGTAGACCGCGTATCGCTCGTGGGCGATGCGGTAAAAGGGCACCAGCTTCAGCTCCGAAGGACGTCCGACACCTTGGGTGTGCCAGAGGAGAGGCTGCGCCGGGTCGGGCCTGACCCACTCCGCTACCGGCCGGCCGCGGATAGCGAGCGTCGGGACGCAAACCGGGTCCGGCACCTTCTCAAACGCGTACTGATCATCCCCGGCGTAGGGAATGGGCGGCGACATCTGCTCACTGCCGAGCACCGCCGCGAGCACCGTGGGCCCTGCGAGGATGGCGAGCTTCGAGGGGTGATGGGCCATGCGCTCGATCCGAAGGGGCGTGCGCAGCTCGATCTCGAGCACATCGCCCCCGCGCCACTGCCGGGTGATCGCGAGGTAGGTGCCGGGCTTGCCGGGAGCGAGCGGTCGGCCGTTGAGCTTCACGTGCATGGCCGGCGTCGACCAGTGGGGGTGGCGCAGCTTCAACGTGGCTCGGGTTGGGCGCGCGCAGGCGATCTCCATCCGTACGCTATTGGATTCGGGGAAGCGCGTCCGCTGGCGGAGGGTGATTCCTTTCTCGTGCCAATGCAGCTTCGAGGCGAGATAGAGATTCACCCAGAGCGTGTGGGCATCGTGGTAGTAGATGCCGCGCGAGTACTTGGCGTGGTTCTCCATACCGGTGCCATCGCAGCACCAGCAGGAGTCCCACGGGGTCGAGAACGTCTTGAAGTGCCCCGGGCGCATGGACATGTAGTAGGTCATTCCGCCGCCCTCGACCTGATCCTGGGAGCCGAGGATGTGGTTGATCAGCGCGCGCTCGTAGAAATCGGCGGCCTCCATGTCCGCGTTCCAGCAGAAATAATGGTTGGTGAGCTTGAGGATGTTGTAGGTACAGCAGCTCTCCGCCGAGCCCACCGAAAGCTCCCGCCACGCATCGCCGATCGGAAAGAAATTCTCGCGGTTACTGTTGCCGCCAAAGACATAGCTGCGGTGTCTGACGACGTTCCGCCAGAAGAACTCGGCGCCCTGGCGGTAGTCCTCGCTCCCGGTGAGCTCGTATTGCCTCGCCATGCCGATGACGCGCGGGATGTACTGATTCGAGTGCACGCCATCGAGGATGTCCTCGCCGCGCATGAGTGGCGCGAGCTGCGCTGCCTGGTTGAACTGCGCCGCGAGGCTGCGGTAAGACTCCTCGCCCGTGATGGCGTAGACATCCGCCAGCACCTCATTCATGCCGCCCTGCTCGCTCACCAGCATGGTTTGCATCTGCCCGATCGAGAGCTTTCTCGGGAACTGCGCGCTCCACTCGCTCATGCCGATGAGGATGTCCTTCGCCTGGCCGCGGCCGAGATGAAGATACACATCGCGCAGCCCGGCCATGATCTTGTGCACCGTGTACCAGGGCGACCACATGCCGTTCAGGTCGAAGCTGTAGAGAGTATGGTGCTGCTTGCCGAGGTCGATGTGCCCGGCCAGCGCCGCCTTGAAGGCCGCCTTGCCGTTTGGAATGCCGGTGAGATAGCCGCGGAAATCCGCATCGTCGCGCCCATTCGCCGCCTGGCAGGCGGCGAGCCGCGGCAACAGATAGTCGATCTTCTGCGCGAGCCGCTGCTCCCGGGTGTGGGCATACATCATCGAAGCGGCCGAGAGGTAGTGGCCGCAATAGTGGCTCGCGAGACCCCGGCTCTCCCAACCTCCAAGACTCGGCGCTCTGGCGGCAAGCCCCGCCACCCGCTCGAAGGGGGCGAGCAGCCGGTCGCAATCGAACGCGAGCAGGTATCTCAGATCCCGCGCCATGTTGTCGTGGAAGGGGCCCGCGAGCAGCGTGACGTCGGCGAGATCGAATTCGCGGCAGGCGAGCGGCGCGGCCGCATCCAGCCGTACGCCTGCGCGCGGGCCCTGCGGCAGGATCGCGCGCGCGCGCCGCGTCATCCATGCAGCGCCTCCAGCAGCCGCAGACAGCAACGCCCGGCGCCGTGTGATGGTTGCGGTCACCGGGGGATCGTCGCAATTCTCGGACAAATCCGCAAGCCGCGGTGGAAGGCTTTAAGGGAGAAGCTCCG
The DNA here is from genome assembly GCA_035252605.1 of Steroidobacteraceae bacterium. GTDB lineage: Bacteria > Pseudomonadota > Gammaproteobacteria > Steroidobacterales > Steroidobacteraceae > 13-2-20CM-66-19. The sequence goes on along the minus strand of DATFCZ010000128.1, from coordinate 123,877 downwards.
ATCGCCGCTTCACCTTCAGCGTTGCGCGCCATCCAACCGATAGCGCAGGGTCAGATCGATCTCGCGTCCCGGCTGGTTGTAGTAGGCGGACTGCGGTGGGCCGTCGATGGCCGCGGCGGTGTAGTAGCGACGGGCGAGCGCGTTCTTGAGGTGCGCCTCGATCGACCAACCCTCGCCCACGCGCGCATCCGCGAGTAGATCGAGGAGGAAATAACCGCCGAGCGGCACGGTGTTGGCGAGATCATCGAAGCGGCGTCCCTCCCAGCGGCCTCTGGCCGAGAGCTCGATCCGGCCGAAGAGCCGGCGCTGAAGGTCAAGAAGAGCGCTGCTTTGCGCCCGGCGCGGCAGAAGATTGCCCGAGCTGCCGGCCGCCACCGTCGCCGGGCTGTGATCGCGCGGGTCGAGGGCCGTGAGCTCGCCCGAGATCGTCCAGCGCTCGTGCCGCCAGACGCCGCTCAGCTCCGCTCCGCGGATTCTGGCCGCGGCGAGATTGTAGGGAGTGTAGTCGGGTGGCGCATAGGTGATGAGATGGGCGACATCGGTCTGATAGGCGCGCAAGGAGCCGCTCAGCGTCCGCCAGTGCGCCGCGAGGCCGAGCTCGATGGAGCGAGAGGTCTCGGGCAGCAGGTTGGGATTGCTCGGGGGCGGAAAGCCCGGGAAGCTCGGGTAGTAGAGGTCGTTGAAGGTCGGCGCATGAAAGGCAGTTCCCCAGGTCGCCGTCAGCCGCCAGTGGCGGCGAAAATGCCAACCCGCGCCGGTGTCGTAGGTCAGATGATCGCCGTATTGCGTGTTGTGCTCGTAACGCGCGCCGGCGAGCTCCGTGACGGCACCGCTCGCACCGTGTAACTCGGCGAAGGTGCCCGTGCTGTCGCGTGTGGAGCGGGTGAAAGTGATCGGGGAGCTGAAGCCGCCGAATGTCTGGGAGGCGCCGATGCGCTCACCCTCCCAATCCGAGCCCGCGATGAGGCTCAACGGCTTCACGATCCGGCCGTCGACCTGCAGGCTCGCGCTGTCGCGGCGGGTTTCGTAGCGATCGACCGGCGCGGAAGAGAGAAAGTCGTTCGCATCATCGACATCGCGGCCGCCGCTCACGTGCAGGCCCCAGCCGTCGGCGATGTGTCCGTCGAGGTGCGCGGAGCTCACCCGCTCGAGGAACTCCGTCGAATCCGAGTAGGTGCCGTCGTAGTCGGTATGGCCGCTCGTGAGGAAGGACTCGGCGCCGGCCGTCCAGCCCTGCGCGAGCTGCACCCCGGCGGCGAAGGAGCCCGAGCGATTGAGATAGCCGTCCCGATCCGGCGCGCCGCCGAAGCAGTCGCCGGGGAGCGATCCGGCCGGGCCCGAGCAGGCTTCGAATCCGGCCGTATGCAGCACATCGGCGCTCGCATCGAGCCAGGCGCGGCCCAGGCCCGCGTGCAGGCGCAGCGCCTCCTCGAATGTCGAGTACGTTCCGCCGCTCGTGCTCGCATCGAGGCTGAATCCCGGCCGTGCCTCATCGCTCGTGAAGATCTGAATCACGGCACCCATCGCATCCGAGCCATAGAGGGTCGAGAGCGGTCCGCGCACGATCTCGATGCGCTCGATCTGGCCGACGGGCATCAGCTCGATGGGCGGCAGTCCATTGGTCGCCGAGCCGACACGCACCCCGTTGACGAGCAGCAGGCTCTGATCGGCATTCATCCCGCGCACGAAGAGTGAAGTCTGCTTGCCGAGGCCGCCGGTGTTGTCGAGCTGCACGCCGGGCAGCTCCGCGAGCAGATCCTCGAGCGAAAGTGCCTGGCTTGCTTCGATGTCCGCGCGGGTGAGGACATCGGAGGACCAGAGGACCTGATCGAGGCTCTGCGGCTCGCGCGAGGCCGTGACGAGAATGTCAGGGCCTTCCTGAGCCGCCGCAGGTCCTGACCCGAGCGAGGCTGCCGCCGTGAGCGCCGCTGCCGCCGTGAATACGAAGGGGAGAGCCGCGCGCCGATGGGCGCGCGCTCGCGTGAGACCTGTCATTTGTGTCGCCGCTCCTCAACGTGCACCACCCGCGCATGGCCCATAGCGGGCCACCTTCCGAGGGACGCGGCTGCAGGCTGGAACCGGGGGCGAGGCGGCGAAGCCGGCTCGGAAGCGGTCACCAGCGCCGCCCGCCGCGGCACCATCGGCTCATGCGTGCGAGGCCGGTCTCCGGGCTCTCGAGTTGAAGCGCGTGACCGCTTCGGGCTGATCGCCTTCCCGCGCCTCGTGGCACAGTGGCTTCGTTGATCAGCCGAAACTCGATTACCGTTGCGGGGGCAGCGTCGGTCTTGCACCGACTTCCCGTGTTACCCTTGGCGCGTCAAGCTCCAGGGCACCTCGCACGGGCACGAATCCTGCCCGCGCGACGGCGATGCGTCAAGTGGCGCAAGTCTTGCGACCGCTGCGGTCCGAGTGCCGATCACTTCAAGACGACGCCGAGTGAGCTCGTCGAGTCAAAGGTGCAGTAATGGCCAATACTCCCGACCCCGCCGCGACTCAAAGCGGCGCGCCGGCCATCCGGCCGCGTCAGCTCCTACGAGGACAGAAAGCGCTGGTGACCGGCGCCAACTCCGGTATCGGTGAGGCGACGGCGATCGCGCTCGGACAGGCGGGCGCCGACGTCGTGGTCAACTATGTGGTGGGCGATGAGCGCGCCGAGGCCGTTGCGGAGGAGATTCGCCGCGGCGGCGTTCGCTCCTACGCGCACCGCGCCGACGTCTCCAACGAGGAGCAGGTGAAGGAGATGTTCGCTCGGATGCTCGCCGAGCTCGGCACCATCGACATTCTGGTCAACAACGCCGGCTGGCAGAAGGACTCGCCGTTCGTCGACATGACGCTCGCGCAGTGGAATGCGGTGATCAGCGTCAACCTCACCGGCCAGTTCCTTTGCGCGCGCGAGGCGGTGCGCGAGTTCCTCCGCCGCGGCATCGTTCCCTCGGTCTCCTGTGCCGCCGGCAAGATCATCTGCATGAGCTCCGTGCACGAGGTGATCCCCTGGGCGGGCCACGCCAATTACGCCGCCTCCAAAGGTGGCGTGATGATGCTGATGAAAAGTCTCGCCCAGGAAGTGGCGCCGCACCATGTCCGTGTCAACAGCATCGCGCCCGGGGCGATCCGCACGCCGATCAACACGGCGGCCTGGAGCACTCCCGAGGCCTATCGAAGCCTCATGGAGCTGGTGCCCTACCGGCGCATCGGTGAGCCGCAGGACATCGCGCGCACGGCGGTGTGGTTGGCCTCGGACGAGTCCGATTATCTGGTGGGGAGCACGGTGTTCGTCGATGGCGGCATGACGCTCTATCCGGGCTTCACCGAGAACGGCTGAGGGAAGAGCGCAGGCGCTCAGCCGCTCGGGTGGGGCGGGTGTGCACCGCCGGCATATTGGGACAGCCAATCACCCGTGGGGAGCCCGACGATGGCCGCCCAATGGCCGTGGTCGTCGCGGTAGAGGAGGGTGGGGGTGCCGACGCCGCCGACCGCGTCCATGGCGGACAGGTGCGCCTGCAATATTCCTTGCAGAGTCTTGTCCTCGGAGCGTGCGGGCGGGATGCCGCCTGCTTCGTGGGCCGTATCGAAACGGTCCTCGTCCGCATGCAGGGCGCCGCGCGGATCGCGCGCCGAGAGGATCGCGGTCGCCTTGGCGGCGCTGGTCGATTGTAGGAACGCCACCATGACCCACCGCAGCTGCAGCCGCCCGGATGAGACCAGCGGCTCGGCCATCTGGTAGAAGCGGTAGCAGATGCTGCAGTTCGGGTCCGCGAAGACGTAAAGGAGAGGCGCGCTTGCGCGTCCTTCGCTGATCAGATGCCCGCCGCTGTCAAGCTGGCGAACGACCGCCGCATACTCGGGCTTGGGCGTGTAACGCTCGCGGTAGTTGTCGGTGAGATCCGCGCCCTGCGGCGTGATCAGATGCCCGATGAACAGATACCCCCGCTCGCCGTACACCACCTGGGTGCCGTCTTGATTGCGGACGATGTAGCCCCTGAGGCCGGGCACTTCGGTCGTGAACTGACTCAGGACCTTAAGCTTCCCCGCCGCTATCAGCTGGGCGAGCACCGGCGGCAGGTCGGAGGGGCGATCCGAGGGCTTGGACGCCGAGGGCCGAGTCGCCGCGGGCGAAGCTGCGCCGGCGGGCGTGCCGGCCCACGCCGGAGGGGTCCAGGGCGCCAGGGCAAGGAGCGGCAGGCCGAGGCCGAGGAGGCGACGGCGGAGGGGGCTGGGCTTCATGGAATCCTGGGATGGGCGATCAGTCGAGCGAGTTTACCCCATCCGCCCCCGGCGCACGGAAAGGGGGCCATGCCGATGCCCGTCCACGGCCGGCAGGGCCCCCGGCGTCCGAAACTACGGGTCGGTTCAGACCGTACGCGCGTGTCCTGCGGTAGGGTTCACCCGATCGTCATTGGGGCTGTGGGCCTCGCGCCCGAAAGCGATCACATCCGAGGCGGAGATGATCGCGGCGATGATGGCGCTGATGAGTCCGAGATAGCCGCTGATCAGCTCGAGTACCCTCGCATCCGTCCAGCCATGGAGGGCCTTGGCGAGGAAGGTGAGCGAGATCCCGAGGAAAAAGAGCTGCCGGGGCAGCCCGGCTCGGAAGGAGCCCAGCCAGAGGTAGGCGAAGAACACGGTCCATACGATCCAGAACCAACCAAGGTAACTCGCGGGCGTCGCGGCCATCGTCCCGCCCATCCCCGCGATGTCCGAATGCGCGGCCGTGAAGAGCACCGCGAAGGCGAAAAAGGCGATGGAGTCGAGGCTGCGCCCGTGCAGATAGGCGAGAATGCCGATGATCGCGAGCAGCAGCGCGAAGGGCAGCATGAGGGTCGTTCCGGGCAGATAGTACTGGGGGTACCATCCGGCGGCGGTCATCGAGAGCATCCAGCTCGTCAGGGCGAGCGCCATGTAACCCACCGTGGAGGTGGTGACGCAGCGGTTGTTGAGGTCTGTGACAGTGATAGCCATCGTGAACACCTCTTGTTCTTGAGTGATTGCGGTAGAGAGATCTCCGTGTTGGATCAACGCATGCGAATCATACTCCCAACTGCCGATCAACACCCAACAAAGTCGAGCCCGGGCTCGAGCCGGGCGGCAGCGGCTCGGGACTTCAAAGCAGGGGTTGCGCGAGCGTCAGCGCGGCTACGGAATGCCGGCGCGTGGCATGGGCCGCGGCCTTGCGGAACATCGCTGCGGCTCATCCGTAAAGGAAGCAGCCCTACCGGTAAAAGCGCCCGACTTTACCGGTAACCCGCCCCAGTCCCCGGACCCCCGACCTATGAAACGACAGCTCCCTCTCCTCATTGCGCTGCTCTTGGGTATCGCGACGGCGCTGAGCGGCTGTGGTGGCGGTGGCAATGCGGGTACGCACAGTACGCCTGCCCCCGGGCCCTCGGGCTCGACGCCGCCGCCCCAGCCGACCACGCATACGGACGTCGTGACCTACCAGGACAACCCCGGGCGCACGGGCGCGAATCTCACCGAATCGCTCCTCACCCCGGCCAACGTCAACTCCTCCTCCTTCGGCCTCCTGCGGGTGCTCTCGGTCGACGGCAAGGTGGATGCGCAGCCGCTTTATCTCGGGCAGGTCGCCATTGCGGGCGCCACGCACGAGGTCCTTTACGTTGCGACCGAGCACGACTCGGTTTATGCCTTCGAGCCGCGGACCGGCGCGACGCTCTGGCACGTCTCGCTCCTCGCGCCCGGGGAGAGCCCGAGCGATAACCGCGGCTGCGGCCAGATCAGCCCGGAGATCGGCGTGACCTCGACACCGGTCATCGACCGCTCCGCGGGAGCGCACGGGGCGATATTCGTGATCGCCATGTCGAGGGACAGCTCGTCGAACTACCATCAGCGTCTGCACGCGCTCGACATCACTACCGGTGCTGAGCTCTTCAACGGACCCGTGGCGGTGAATCCGACGTATTCGAGTGCCGCCGGCGGTCAGAAGAGTTTCGCGCCGGGACAATATGCCGAGCGGGCGGCGCTCCTGCTCGAGAATCACACGATCTACACGAGCTGGACCTCGCACTGCGATGCGCAGCCCTATTCGGGCTGGATCGTCGCCTACAGCGAGAGCACGCTCGCGCAGACTGCCGCGCTCAATGTCGCTGCGGACAGCGATGCCGGGCCCTCGATCTGGATGAGCGGTGGCGGGTTGGCCGCCGATGCCGCCGGCAACATCTACCTGCTCACGGCAAACGGTGCTTTCGAGAGCACGTTGGATCCCAACGGCTTGCCGCAGAATGGCGATTACGGCAACTCGTTCCTGAAGCTCTCTACCGCGGGCGGCGGCCTTACCGTGGCGGATTACTTCAGCCCCTCCAACGAGATCGCCGAGTCGGCGGCGGACGAGGACCTGGGCTCGGGCGGTCTCATGCTCCTGCCCGATGTGACGGACTCGGGCGGGGTCGTACGTCACCTCGTGCTCGGTGCCGGCAAGGACGGCAATCTTTACATCGTCAACCGTGACCAGATGGGTAAGTTCAATCTCTCGGGCGATGGCATCTGGCAGGAGCTCGATGGCGTATTTCCGGGAGGAGTCTTCTCCTCGCCCGCGTATTTCAACGGCCGGATCTACTACGGCAGTGTCGGCGGCACACTCGCGGCCTTCGCGGTCAAGGATGCGAAGCTCGGGAGCCTCACCGCCTCGGAGACCACCACGCAGTTTCCCTATCCCGGAACGACGCCCGCCGTTTCCGCCAACGGCACCTCCAACGGCATCGTCTGGGCGGTGGAGAATAGCGACCCGGCGGTGCTGCACGCCTACGACGCCACCGACCTGACGCACGAGCTTTACAACAGCAGCCAGGCCGCAAACGGTCGCGATCACTTCGGCGCCGGCAACAAGTTCATCACCCCGACGATCGCCGACGGAATGGTGTTCGTGGGCACCACGAACGGCGTCGCGGTCTTCGCCGAGCGTTAGATCTCGACGAATTCGCCGAACGCCCCGGAGCGGACCAGATTCGAGACCGCCTCGATGTCGGGGGCGAAGAACCGGTCGCGATCGTAGCGCGGGACCGCGCGCCGCAGGCTCTTGAGCGCCGCTTCGAGCGCTCGCGAGCTCTTCAGCGGGCGGTGAAATTCGATTCCCTGCGCGGCCGCGAGCAGCTCGATGGCGATGATGCCGGCGGCATTGGCGGCCATCTCGAGCAGCCGCCGCGCGCCGTGGGTCGCCATCGACACGTGATCCTCCTGGCCGGCGGAGGTCGGAATGCTGTCGATGCTGGCGGGCGTGGCGAGCGTCTTGTTCTCGGCGACGAGCGCCGCGGCGGTGACCTGCGGCACCATGAAACCGGAGTTGACGCCGCTTTCCTTCACGAGGAAGGCGGGCAGGCCGCTCATCTTCGGGTCGATCAACACCGCGGTGCGCCGCTCGCTCAGGGAGCCGATCTCGGCGACGGCGAGGGCGAGCTGATCGGCGGCGAGCGCTACCGGCTCGGCGTGGAAGTTGCCGCCGGAGAGCACCGCCTCGTCGGCCGCGAACACCAGCGGGTTGTCGGTCACCGCGTTGGCCTCGCGATCGAGGGTCTGCGCGGCAGACTCGATGACATCGAGACAGGCGCCCATCACCTGCGGCTGGCAGCGCAGCGAATAGGGATCCTGGACCCGCTCGCAGGTGAGGTGCGAGGCGCGGATGCGGCTGCCGGCGAGCAGGCGCTTGAGCGCCCGGCCGACGCGCCGCTGTCCGGGCTGGCGCCTGAGCGCGTGGATCCGATCATCGAAGGGCACGTCGCTCCCTTTGAGCGCATCCACCGAGAGGGCGCCGGCGACGAGCGCCGCCTGGAACACGTCCTGGATCGCGAACAGCCCGGCAAGAGCGAGCGCGGTCGAGACCTGCGTGCCGTTCAGGAGCGCAAGTCCCTCCTTCGGCGCCAGCTCCAGGGGCTTGAGCCCGATGCGCGCGAGCCCCTCGGCAGCCGGCAGCACTCGCTCCTTCGAGCGCACCTCGCCGACGCCGAGGAGTGCTGCCGCAAGATGCGCGAGCGGCGCCAGATCGCCCGAGGCGCCCACCGAGCCCTTGGCCGGGATGCAGGGGTAGGTTTCGGTCTCGAGGAGCCGCGCCAGGGCAAGGAGCGTCTGTGGCCGGATGCCGGAAAATCCCTGGGCGAGGCTGCCGATCTTCAACACCAACACGAGCCGCACCACCGCATCCGGCAGCCGGGGACCCACGCCCGCGGAATGCGACAGCACGAGATTGCGCTGCAGGGCGGCGAGTTGCTCCGGCGGAATCCGGGTCTGCGCCAGGAGTCCAAAGCCGGTGTTGACTCCGTACACGGCGCCGCCGCGGGCGATCATGCGATCGACGGCGGCCGCCGAGCGGCGCACCCGCGCCATCTGCGCGCGGCTTAAGCTCACCGACACCGGCCGCGAGTACGCGGTGCGCAGCGATGCCAGGGAGAAAGTGTCGGTGGCTATTGCCGCGGGCGCCCGCGCCGCGCGCGCTGCACTCACTGGGCGGCTCCGCCCGACGGCCGCGACCCGGGTCGAGCCATGGGCAATTGCAGCCCGTACTGCGCCGCGCACTCGAGCGCTTCCCGGTAGCCGGCATCGGCGTGGCGCATCACGCCCGTGGCCGGATCGTTCCACAACACCCGGCGGATGCGTCGTTCGGCGGCTTTGCTACCGTCGCAGACGATGACGACGCCGGCGTGCTGTGAGAATCCCATGCCGACACCGCCGCCGTGGTGCAGCGACACCCAGGTGGCGCCGCTCGCGGTGTTGAGCAGCGCATTCAGCATCGGCCAGTCCGAGACCGCATCCGAGCCGTCGCGCATGCTCTCCGTTTCGCGGTTCGGGCTTGCCACGGAGCCACCGTCGAGGTGATCCCTGCCGATGACGATCGGCGCCGAGAGCTCCCCCGAGGCCACCATGTCGTTGAATGCGGCTCCCAGACGGTCCCGTTGGCCGAGCCCCACCCAGCAGATGCGCGCCGGCAGGCCCTGGAAAGCGATGCGCGAGGCCGCCATGTCGAGCCACTGATGCAGGTGAGGATCGTCGGGGATGAGCTCTTTCACCTTCGCATCGGTTTTCGCGATGTCGCGCGGATCGCCCGAGAGCGCAGCCCAGCGGAAAGGACCGATGCCGCGGCAGAAAAGCGGGCGGATGTACTCGGGAACGAACCCCGGCACCTCGAAGGCGTCTTTCACGCCGTGCTCGCTCGCCATCTGGCGAAGATTGTTGCCATAGTCGAACACCGGAATGCCGCGGCGGCGGAATTCCACCAGCGCGCGCATGTGCACCGCCATCGAGGCGCCGGCCTCGGCCGCGACCCGCTTGGGGTCGCTCACCTGCAGACTCTCCCATTGCTCGACGCTCCAGCCCGCCGGCAGATACCCGTGCACGGGGTCGTGGGCTGAGGTCTGATCGGTGACGGCATCGGGGCGCACGCCGCGGGCGAGGAGCTGCGGTACGAGCTCGGCGGCGTTGCCGCAGACTGCAACCGAGACCGGCTTGTGGGTGCGGGTGCTCTCCTCGATGAGTGCCAGCGCCTCATCGAGCGAGCGCGCTTGGGCGTCGAGATAGCGGCTCGCGAGACGCTTCTCGATCCGCGATTGGCGGCATTCGATCGCAAGCAGCGAGGCGCCCGCCATGGTGGCCGCGAGCGGCTGCGCGCCGCCCATCCCACCCAAGCCGGCGGTGAGAATCCAGCGGCCGCGCAGATTTCCCTGGTAATGACGCCGCCCCAGCTCGACGAAGGTTTCGTACGTGCCCTGCACGATTCCCTGGCTGCCGATGTAGATCCAGGACCCGGCGGTCATCTGCCCGAACATCATGAGGCCCTTGCGGTCGAGCTCGTTGAACTGCTCCCAGCTCGCCCAGCGCGGCACCAGGTTGGAGTTGGCGAGCAGCACCCGCGGGGCATCCTCGTGGGTGGTGAAGATGCCGACCGGCTTGCCGGACTGGATGAGCAGGGTTTCCTCGGGGCCGAGGCGTTTGAGCGCCGCTACGATGGCATCGAAGCACTCCCAGTTGCGCGCCGCTTTGCCGATGCCGCCGTAGACCACGAGATCCTCCGGACGCTCGGCGACCTCGGGGTCGAGGTTGTTCATCAGCATCCGTAGCGGCGCCTCGGTCAGCCAGCATCTCGCGCTCAGGCGGCTGCCGCGCGGTGCGCGGATCGCGCCGCGGAAGGTGGGAGGGAGGTCTGTCATGATAGATTTACCCTTATGAAGCCGCATGCCCGGCACGTCATCATCGCGATCGTCATTGCGCTCATTCTGCTGGCGGTGGCTACGGTCGTGGCGCGCTCGATCCGGTAAGCCGGATCGAAAGACTCTCAACACGCGAGCCTCACCAGCCGGGCCACTGCCTCGGTATCGATGCCGTGACGGTCGCGCGCGAGATCATACGCGGCAGCGATCAACGCCGAGCGCTTGGCTGCCGAGAGGTCGAGCGCCGCGAGCCGCAGCTGCTCATCGACCGCGGTCATCACCGCCTCGAGCAGCGGCATGTCGAGGGCGCCAAAGGCCGGATTGCGATGCAGGGGCGAGTTCTCCCGCAGAGGGGCTCGGGCGGGGGGCGAGGAGTCCTCGTCCGCAAAGCCCGGCGCCTCGCGCGGCCCTTGTCCGCTTGCCAGCCATTCGATGCGGGTGTGTGTCATCTCGCAGAGCGCGCGCAGATCGGTGACATTGGGCTCCGACTGCCCGCGCAGCCACTTGCGCACGGCCCCCTCCGAGCGCCCGATGGCCTTGGCGAGCGCGCTCGCGCTGCCGTGCGCTCTCATCACCTGGCGCAGGCGCGCGGCAAAGCCGCCGGCCTCCTGTCTTTCGCGTCGTCCGGTGATCACCTTACAAATGTAGTCTGCCGGCGTGTGTTTCGCCAGCCTGGCGATAATAAAGTAGTGTATTGCGTACTAAAGTATCCGGTTGGCTCGGACTGGAGCCGGCGGGCCGGGCGGCACGCTTGACTCGCCGGCTGCGAGGCGTCTCGATGTCCGCGAGACGGCGGCCCTCGCCCCGGCGCGCTCTTGGCGGCTACCCGCCGGGGGCGCCTCTGCAAGAGGGTTGATGCCGCTATACTTGTCGGTCTTCTGCCCGCTGCCCAGCGAAAGTGGCGGAACTGGTAGACGCGCTGGACTTAGAATCCAGTGGGGAAACCCGTGAGAGTTCGAGTCTCTCCTTTCGCATTCCCGGCCCCTGATTTTTTGAGGTTATTCGTTCGATGCAAGTTTCAGTGTCCTCCACCTCTGGCCTCGAGCGGCGCGTGGAAATCGCCGTTCCGGCTTTGGCTGTCACGGCGGCGGTCGAGCAGCGCCTGAAAGAGATTTCCCGTACCGCGCGCCTGAAGGGCTTTCGGCCCGGCAAGGCGCCGCTGCCCGTGGTGCGCAAGCAGTTCGGTGAACAGGTGCGGGCGGAGGTGGTCGGCGATCTGATGCGCAGCTCGCTCGCCGAGGCGCTGAGTCAGGAGAAGCTCACACCGGCGGCGGGCCCCCGCATCGAGCCGATTGCGATCGCGCCGGGATCGGACCTCAAGTACGCCGCCACCTTCGAGGTGATGCCGGAGATCGAGGTCAAATCGCCGGTGAGCCTTGCCGTCGAGCGCCCGAGCGCGACGGTGGCGGAAAGCGACATCGATGCGATGCTCGAGAGCATGCGCCGCCAGCGCCCGATCTTCACCGCGGTCGATCGGCCCGCCCGCGAGGGCGATCGCGTGACGGTGGACTACACCGGGCGCATGGGCGGTGAGCCCTTCGAGGGCGGCGATGGCAAGGATGTGCCGATCGCCATCGGCTCGCGCCAGTCGCGGCCGGAGCTCGAGGAGGGGCTGAAGGGCGCGGTGGCGGGCGAGAGCCGGACCATAACGGTGAGGTTCCCGGCCGAGCTTTCCAACAAGACACTGGCCGGCAACACCGCCGAGCTCGCGCTCAAAGTGAAAAGCGTCGAGGAGCAGTCGCTGCCGCAGATCGACGAGGAATTCTGCCGCGGCTTCGGTGTCGAAGAAGGCGGAGTCGAGGCGCTGCGCGCCGAGGTGCGCAAAAGCATGGAGCGGGAGCTCGCGGATGTGATCCGCAACAGAGTTCGGACACAGGTTCTCGATGCACTCTACGCCGAGAACCCCATTGACCTTCCGCGAGCGCTGGTTGAAGAGCAGGTCCAACAGTTGCAGATCGATGCGGCGCGACGCATGGGTGTGCGCGATGCATCCAAGGTGCCGCCACGCGAGCCGTTCGAAGGCCCGGCCCGCAAGCGCGTCGCGCTCGGTCTGCTCATGGGGCAGATCGTCAAGGCGGAGGGCATCGCGTTGGACCGCCAGCGCGTCCAGGCCCGCCTCGAGGAGCTGGCGGCGAGCTATCCGAATCCCGAGGAGGCGCGCCGGGCGTACCAGCACAACCCGGAGGCCCTGCGGCAGATCGAGTCCGTGGTGCTCGAGGACCAAGTGATCGACTGGATCCTCGAGCGTGCCAAGGTGACCGAGGTGCCGATGAGCTTCAAGGAGATCACGGGTTTCGGCAACAGTGCCGAGCCCCAAGGCGACAACCCGTCAGGCGAGACAGCCACATGAACGAACGTGCATTGAACCTGGTCCCGATCGTCGTCGAGCAGACCGCCCGCGGCGAGCGCGCCTATGACATCTACTCGCGCCTCTTGAAGGAGCGGCTGATCTTCGTGGTCGGCCCGATCGATGACTACATGGCGAACATCGTGGTCGCGCAGATGCTCTTCCTGGAATCGGAGAATCCGGAGAAGGACATCGCGATCTACATCAATTCCCCGGGTGGGGTGGTGAGCTCGGGGCTCGCCATTTACGACACCATGCAGTTCGTCAAGCCCGATGTGAGCACCATCTGCATCGGCCAGGCGGCGAGCATGGGCGCGGTGCTGCTCGCGGGCGGGGCGGCCGGCAAGCGCTACTGCCTGCCCCATGCCCGGGTGATGATCCACCAGCCCCTCGGGGGCTTTCAGGGCCAGGCGGCAGACATGGAGATCCATGCCAAGGAGATGCTCGAGACCCGTGATCGGCTTAACAAGATCCTGGCGAAGCATACCGGCCAGAGCGTCGAGCGCATCAAGCAGGATACCGATCGCGACCGATTCATGGCCTGGGACGAGGCCGTACGGTATGGACTTATCGACCGGGTTCTGGAAAAGCGCGGCGAAATTCCGCCCAAGTAGTGAAACCCGTCATACAAAGCCCACCGGTACAACGACTTAGCCGTGCCGGGGTGCTTTGCCTAGCAGGCTCGCCCCGTGCTATACATGGCAGTGAGGTTACGGGCCTCAGATGAGGGTTTCCATTGATGAGTGACGATTCCCGCAGCCGGCACGACGACGGTAAGCTCCTCTACTGCTCCTTCTGCGGGAAGAGCCAGCACGAGGTGCGCAAGCTCATCGCAGGCCCGTCCGTGTTCGTCTGCGACGAGTGCGTCGAGCTCTGCAACGACATCATCCGCGAGGAGCTCGAGGACCGTGCCGAGCGGGCCCGTGACAAGCTGCCCAAGCCTCACGAGATCAAGAAGGTCCTGGACGAGTACGTGATCGGGCAGGAGCGGGCCAAGAAGGTGCTCTCCGTCGCGGTGTACAACCACTACAAGCGGCTGCAGACCCGCACCGGCGCGAGCCGGGCCAAGGAGGAAGTCGAGATCGCCAAGAGCAATATCCTGCTCATCGGCCCCACCGGCTGCGGCAAGACGCTGCTCGCGGAGACCCTGGCGCGCCTGCTCAACGTGCCCTTCACGATCGCCGACGCCACGACGCTGACCGAGGCAGGGTACGTCGGCGAGGACGTCGAGAACATCATCCAGAAGCTGCTGCAGAAGTGCGACTACGACGTCGAGAAGGCGCAGACCGGCATCGTTTACATCGACGAGATCGACAAGATCTCGCGCAAATCCGACAACCCCTCGATCACCCGCGACGTCTCGGGCGAGGGCGTGCAGCAGGCCCTGCTCAAGCTCATCGAGGGGACCATCGCCTCGGTGCCGCCGCAGGGCGGACGCAAGCACCCGCAACAGGAATTCCTGCAGGTCGACACCAGCAACATCCTCTTCATCTGCGGCGGCGCCTTCGCGGGCCTGGAGAAGATCATTCTCAACCGCACGCAGAAAAGCGGCATCGGCTTTACCTCGGACGTGCGCGCGGTGGATGCGCGCCCGCACGGCAGCGACCTCTTTCACGACGTCGAGCCCGAGGACCTCATCAAGTACGGCCTGATCCCGGAGTTCGTCGGCCGTCTGCCGGTCGTGGCGACGCTCGATGAGCTCGATGAGGCCGCGCTCGTGTCCATCCTCACGGACCCGAAGAACGCGCTCACCAAGCAGTACCGCAGGCTCTTCGAGATGGAAGGCGCGGAGCTCGAGTTCCGCGACGATGCGCTGAAAGCGGTTGCCCACCGCGCCATGCAGCGCAAGACCGGCGCGCGCGGTCTGCGCACCATCCTTGAAACCGTGCTGCTCGACACCATGTACGAGCTGCCCTCGATGCGCAACGTCGCCAAGATCGTGATCGACGAGAGCGTGATCGACGGGGCGACCCAGCCGTACGTGGTCTACCGCTCCGACGACGGCCGTCTCGCGAGCGTGGATGAGCCGCGACGAGCGGTTTCCAAGTAAGACCCTACACTTCACCGCAGCTTTCCACCCGCCCGTCGGCTCCAGTTGAAACCCGGTAGCGGCGACCGCATTTGCCGCTAGAATGGGTTTCAATCCGGTGGCGGCCTTCTGCGCACCAGAGGCGTCGCCGCCCTCATCGCACCGAGGACTAGAGCGTGTCTGAACCTACTGCTCCCACCCATCCCACGACCGGCGGCGACCAGGGGGTCCCCGTGCTGCCGCTGCGGGACGTCGTCGTCTATCCCCACATGGTGATTCCGCTCTTCGTCGGGCGGGAGAAATCCATCCAGGCGCTCGATGTGGCCATGCGCGGCGACAAGCGCATCATGCTGGTCGCCCAGAAGCAGGCCGACGTCGATGACCCGAAGGGAGACGATCTCTATCGCATCGGCACCGTCGCCACCATCCTGCAGCTGCTGAAGCTGCCGGACGGGACGGTGAAGGTGCTGGTCGAAGGCGTCGATCGGGCGCGCATCGATAAATTGACCGCCGGGGACTATTACGCCGCGGAGCTCGAGCTCCTGCCGGACGTCGAGGCCTACGACGAGCGTGAGATGGACGTGCTCGCGCGCTCGGTGATCTCGCAGTTCGAGCAGTACGTGAAGCTCAACAAGAAGGTTCCGCCCGAGGTGCTGACCGCCCTCGCCGGCATCGAGCACGCCGGCCGCCTCGCCGACACGGTGGCGGCGCACATGTCGCTCAAGCTCGCCGAGAAGCAGAAGGTGCTCGAGATCCTCGACATCAGAAAGCGCCTCGAGCACATCCTGGTCGCGATCGAGGGCGAGATGGACGTGCTGCAGATCGAGAAGCGCATCCGCGGCCGCGTCAAGGCGCAGATGGAGAAGAGCCAGCGTGAGTACTACCTGAATGAGCAGATGAAGGCCATTCAGAAGGAGCTCGGCGAGATGGACGAGGGCGGTAACGAGGTTACCGAGCTCGAGCAGAAGATCGCCCGCGCCGGCATGCCGAAGGAGGCGCGCGAGAAGGCTACCGGAGAGCTCAACAAGCTCAAGATGATGTCGCCCATGTCGGCGGAAGCCACCGTGGTGCGCAACTACATCGACTGGCTGGTCAAGGTTCCCTGGAAGAAGCGCACCAAGATCCTAAAGGACATCGCCCGCGCCGAGCAGGTGCTCGATGAGGACCACTACGGGCTCGAGAAGGTGAAGGAGCGGATCGTGGAGTATCTTGCCGTGCAGTTGCGCGTCGAGAAGCTCAAGGGCCCGATCCTCTGCCTCGTGGGTCCGCCGGGCGTCGGCAAGACCTCGCTCGGTCAGAGCATCGCGCGCGCGACCAACCGCAAGTTCGTGCGCATGTCCCTGGGCGGCGTGCGCGATGAGGCCGAGATCCGCGGCCACCGCCGCACCTACATCGGCTCGCTGCCGGGCAAGATCGTGCAGAACATGGCCAAGGCCGGCGTGCACAATCCGCTCTTCCTCCTCGATGAAGTCGACAAGATGTCGATGGACTTTCGCGGCGACCCCTCCTCGGCGCTGCTCGAGGTGCTGGACCCGGAGCAGAACACGACCTTCAACGATCATTACCTCGAGGTCGACCTCGACCTGTCCGAGGTCATGTTCGTCTGCACCGCCAACAGCATGAACATCCCGGCCCCGCTGCTCGATCGCATGGAGGTGATTCGCCTCCCCGGGTACACCGAGGACGAGAAGATGAACATCGGCCGGCGCTATCTCGTGCCGAAGCAGATGAAAGGCAACGGGCTGAAGGAAAACGAGCTGAAGATCTCGGACGCGGCGCTCCTCGACATCGTGCGCTACTACACGCGCGAGGCGGGCGTGCGCAACCTCGAGCGCGAGATCGCCAAGATCTGCCGCAAGGCCGTGAAGCAGATGCTGCTGCACAAGAAGGACGAGACTTCCGTGGCGGTGACGCCCCGCAATCTCGACAAGTTCCTGGGCGTGCGCCGCTTCCGCTACGGCAAGGCGGAGGACATGAACCGCGTCGGCCAGGTGACCGGCCTTGCCTGGACGGAGGTGGGCGGGGAGCTCTTGAGCATCGAGGCTGCCGTGGTGCCCGGCAAGGGGAAGCTCCAGCACACCGGCCAGTTGGGCGAGGTCATGCAGGAGTCGATCCAGGCGGCCATGACCGTGGTTCGCAGCCGCGCCCAGGTGTTAGGTCTCGACGGCGAGTTCTACCAGAAGCACGACGTGCACCTGCACATCCCCGAAGGCGCGACGCCCAAAGACGGCCCGAGCGCCGGTATCGGCATGTGCACGGCGCTCGTTTCGGCGCTGACCAAGATTCCGGTGCGCTCGGATGTCGCGATGACGGGCGAGATCACGCTGCGCGGCGAGGTGCTGCCGATCGGCGGCCTCAAGGAGAAGTTGCTCGCGGCTCACCGCGGCGGCATCAAGACGGTGCTGATCCCGGATGAGAACGAGAAGGACCTGGTCGAGATTCCCGACAACATCAAGGGCAATCTCGAGATCAAGCCGGTCAAGTGGATCGACGAAGTGCTGGCGCTCGCGCTCACGCGGCAACCGGCACCCAATCAGGCCCAGGCCGAAATCTCACCCGCGGCAGGACCTGCCGCCGAGGAAGAGAAGCGCGGCCGGCGCAATGGACGACGCCTGAAGCAGGTCATCCCCGCTCACTAGTCTAAAGCGCTGGATCCGGGCATCGTGCCCGGCCCAGCGCCGTCTCGGGAAAAAGCTCGGTTTTTGCACGGGACCCGGCCACCTCCGGCGGCCGGGTACATCCCTGTACCTGAGTCGCTGCCTCGCGTAGGCTTATCCGTTATCCGAGACGGCTCGGCTTGAGGCCTCGGGCGCCGAGGGCCCGCGGAGAGCGTGTAGGTTTCGCGGAATCGTCCTGCTGCTTGGCAGGCAAAGCGGGTCGGGGCCGCTCCCTGACCCGTGGCGAAACGTGTGAGCTCTTGAACGAGGGGTGCTTAGCTCAGCTGGTAGAGCGTCGCCTTTACACGGCGAATGTCGGCGGTTCGAGCCCGTCAGCACCCACAATATAAATCAGCAACTTATATCAGAAATTCGGTTTCCACCCCTTCCGTACGGAATCTTGTACGGAAAATTGGAAGAGCAGATACCGGTGCGCACGTATGCACGGGGGTGGACAGTGAGCGCAAGGTGGGCACTGGATTCCTCCCGTTCGGGTGCAGGGCAGGTGGCCCGACCTCGCCGCCCCTTTTTTGCCGGGGAGCCGGCTCCCGAGTTCGAAGGCCGTCCGCCCCACCCCTGCTAAGGGTGTAAGGGTCAAAAGCCCTTCGAGGGTTCGAATCCCTCTCTCTCCGCCAGAATCAAGCACTTCCGCGCATTACGAAAAGTCCATGGTTTTCGAAATATGAAAACCATATGAAAAGTACGTTGTGGACGCGGATGGATGGCCTTGGTTGCGTGTTCAACCTGTCGTGGCGACCTATGGTTGTCGGATGGCCCTCTCATTCCGCGGCCTGATGATACCCGCGCATGGGGACACCATTGTTTGGTTACCCACGCCCACGACTTCCTCGAGTTCCACACCACTCATGGTCCGCACGAATGCGAATCCGCGGACCTCTGCCTGCGGGTAAGCCTCTGCAACCCGACTCGCAGCAGCCAGCATGGTGCACCCCTGTGTCACCACATCGTCGATCAGCAATATGCGCTGCGGCGGCGGCTTCACAAGCTGCACTGACAGTGAGTTGTAGTGTTCTTGTACATTGGGGCGCTGCGCCGGCTGCACGAATGCGGATTTTGTGACCGCGCTGACTCGTGCAATTGCCGGCAAGACGTCCCGCGCCAAGCCCACCCTTCTCAATTCATTTGCCGCCAGTAATGGAACCCAGAGGCCTCCCCGCACTAGCGGCGCACTGCCAGGTATTGGAACCAAGGTCGTTTGGTTTCCGAAAAACCCGGTGAAATTGCCTTCTGCAACGAGATTGGCGACCCGGGTCGCAAGCTGGCGCAACAGGGACGGGTCACCCCTCTTTAGTCTGTTCCGAACTACAACTTGCGAACTCTTCGAGAGCTCACTTTGGCCACGGGACGAATAAACGTGGCTTGCTGCAAAATCAAGCTTCGACAGCAACGCTGAGCGCAGTCGAGAATGAGGGGAGATTCTCGATGACCGCATCGAGGTTCGCGCGGGAGAGTACTTGGGCACCGTAGCGAATCATTTCCGCGGGCCAAGAAAGGGCGGAATCGTTTACGAGGCTCTCCATGAGGAAGAGCACACGTCCCAGACGGAGCGCCTCCCAACCTTGGTGGATCGTGCCGCTTTTCTCGCCCGCTTCCACGATCACGGTCGCGTCGGTCAAGAGCGCCATCGTTCGATTGCGCATAGGGAAACTCTTCGGGGTGACCGGGTAGCCGGTGGGGAACTGCGATACCAGTAGATATTCACGGCCGATCCGCTGTTGCAGATCGGCGTTCTCCTTCGGATAGCTCTGATCGAGTGACGTGCCGAGTACGGCGATCGTCTTTCCGCCTGCTTCGATCGCTGCCTCATGGGCCGCCCTGTCCACCCCGGCAGCAAGACCACTGACAATAATAATCCCGCGTTCGGCCAAGCCGCGAGCAAGTCCACGCGCGCGCCTAAGTCCTTCGGGAGAGGCCTTCCGTGACCCGACGAGCGACACGCGAGGGCCAAGCCTGAGGAGATCAGAATCGCCAGCCAGATATAAGCGATCCGGCGCATACTTCCGCTCGACCTCGCTCATGGGACCAAGGACGTCTGCAGGCGTGACTGAAATGTACTCAGCAGTCTGCATGCTGGTGCCTCATATGGTCGGCTAGGTCAGGGTCGAGCAGTCGGGGGGGAAGGTACCCACGATTGGTGCATTTGGCAACCTATTGCTGCGGTTGCCGGCGCCCGCCATCCCGCGGGCGGCATTGGTCATGACCCCGCAGGGTCTCTCGTGGGGCGCCGGCTGCGATTCCATGCGGCGGTTCAGCGGGTTGCCGATGACCGGCCAAGTGCGTGCCGATGGGGACGGCAGCGATAGTACAGGTACGGCCCGCGGTATGGTCGGAGCGTATCGCCATAGGGCGTTCGACCAGCAACGGGGCACGCGACAGTGGATAGCGGGCGAGGTGCATAGGCACCGCAGCTCGGAGTATCTTCTCGCAATGTCGAAGGTCGCTCATCTGTGTACCCGACGCGCGGCGAACCGGGAGCACGTCCCGGCCAAGGGGTTATTTCCAAAGCCGTGCCCGCCGTGCCTGAGCCTGATCGACGCACACACAGAGCAGCGAGATCGCCGAGAAGTTGCAAGCGGGCCGACGCATGCGCTGCGCGCACGGGGAGCTACGCGCGCGGGCTGCTCGAATAGGTCTTGTAGAGGCTATCCAGCACCGGCGTCATTGCCGCAAGCAGCGCATCGTCGTCCGGCTGCAGCGCCCGGGCGCCCGCCATCACTGCCGCAAAGCCGGGGCCTTCGGCAGTGGGAATCCCGCCGACGTCGAGATGATGGACGAGGGCGCCGAGCCTCGTGAGCCCCTCGTCCTGCTCCAGGGCGAAACTTGCCACCAGGACTTCGAAGGTGACCTTGGTGCCGACGTGAGTGAATTCCGCACGGTCGAAGTCGAAGCCCACGGCCCGCTTCGGACAGTCCTTCGCGCGCTTGAGCCAGAGGAATCGGGCTTTGGTGTCGATGAATCGCCGGATGAGCCACGCCGAGGCGACTCGATCGACCCACAAGCGCTCGCGCGTTGCCCAGGTGCGGCCCCTGTAATCCTTGGGGTCACGCCGATGGATCCGATGTGCTCCCGAGTGGGGCTCATCGGGTGAGAACCGGGCATTGAGCGCAACTTCAGCATCTGCGAGCGCACCCTCCATCTGCTCACGCGATGCCGCAGGAAAGAAATCCCGGGCGACGATTGCGCTGATGTCCCGGCGCAGGGCAGCGAGCCGCTGGCGGGCCTCGTTCTCCCTCAGTCTTGGGAATGAGCGCTTCAGCGTCTCCAGATCACGATGGGCTCCCTGGTATTCCGCGGTGCGATCGAACAGGGTGGCGAACGTGGCTTGCTGCTCAGGTGAATCGGCCTCGAAGGACACGATGTGTGCAGCGCCCCCGGCTCCCTTGATCTCAGTCACCTGCTCCTCGAAGGCGCGCTGGGAGGCTTCCGAGACCGGCAGCACGTACACCCCATCGCGCAGCGGTCCCGCTCCGGTCGCTTTCAGCGCGCGCCACAGCCGCATCCTCAGGGTCGGATTGCGACCGGGGAGGTTGGTGATCAAGAGCAGCCAGGTTGTTGCCTGAACATCCTTCACGTCGCGGATACCTTTGATGGATTCGGATGATCGAGTTGACCAGGGCTGTGGCCGCTCGCAGTTACGGGACCTGCGGCGAAGAGCGTTCGGGCCCGGGCGCTGCCTCCTCCGGAGGCCGGATGTGCTGGAACATGACGAGTAACGTCAAATCATAGCCGATCTTCAGGACTCCGCCGATGAGCGGCGGCCAACCGAAGCTCGAGACACTGAGCAGGTATCCGGAGATCGTTGGACTGATGGCGGAAGCAAGGCTCCAGGGCACGGAGGTGACACCGGCCGCGGCTGACCGTTCGGGCGGCGTAACAACCGCCATCACGGAGGAGCTTCGGGTCGGGACTTCCATCTGCGAGAGGAGACTTCGGACCAGGAGTAGAGCCACCACGGCCCGGAGACTCGAGACGAATGGGATCGCAATCAGGCAAAGGCTCGACGGTAGATGCGTGAAGACCACCGTCCTCACGAGTCCGTTTCGCCGGGCCATCGGGGCAGCGGCGAGGTAGGATGCCGCCATCAGTAGGTTGGTCCAGAAGAACAGAGTCGCGGCCGCAGCCACCGATAAGTCGAATCTCTCGAACAGCCACAGGGCGAGGATTGCCTGCACGAAGAATCAAGACATCGGTGCCGTCGGCAACGGAGCGAAGCGCCTTGCCGACCAGCAGGCGTTTTGCATTCGCGCTGATTGAGGGTGGAAGGAGCTGCAACGCCACGGGGAGCCACCCGGCAAGAGCCAGACTTACGGTCTCGTCGTCAGCTCCACGCGATCAGGGCGGCTGTGAGCGCCGCCCGGCGAGCCGGTCGGGGCGGTGCCAGCGGGACCGGCAGAAACATCGGTAGGCGCCATGATGCGCAGTACGCCGCGGCCGCCGACATCCTGCAATGGGAAGTAAACGAGATGCGTCCGTGGATCCACGACAACCGAATGCGCCTCGTAGGCCAGAAAGCCCCGGCCGAGCGGTCGAAGACGCCTATGCTGCAGGTGCAACACCGTCACCACGCCGCTCTCGCTCGCAACGTAGAGCCTTTCGAGACCGGGATCGAAAGCGAGGACGTCGGGACTGCGCCCGACCTCGTGGATCGAGAGGACCTGCATGTTCCGCAGGTCAAGGAGCAGCAGCCTGGCGTTGCCGTCGCAGGCCACGAACCCGAGGCGTGCGGGCGCATCGAGCAGCAGGCTGTGATCGTCGTCGCACCGCGCCGGAAGGGGATACCGCTCCAAAATCCGGTCGGTGCTGGGATCGATCGCGACGATGTCGTCGCGCGTCTGCACGTCGACCAGGATCTGGCCGGTGACCGGATCGTACTGGGAGTTGCCCACCTCCCCACCCATGGGGATCGTGGCAATGCGGCGGTTGTCGCGCGTGTCGATAACCGTCTCGGTCTGACCGGCCTCGTCCGAGATGAATAATTTCTGCACAGGTGGCGCATAGGCCATGCCGTCCGGATAGACGCCCGCAGGCGCGCGGGCGAGGATCTTGCCGGTCGACTCGGAAATGACGTCGATCTGGTTGCGGTCGGTGGCGGTTGCAAAGACCTCATTCAGCCCCGGAACGGCAAGCACGCCGTGCACGCCCGGGACATCCGTCACATTGCCGATCACCCGCTCACGCTTGAGGTCGGCGATCGTGACCATCCCCGAGCCGAGGTGCGCGATGAAGAGCAACTGCCGCCGCGGATCGATCGTCACGTAGTCGAAGCGGTCCGCCCGGCCCGGCAAGACGATGTCCGGGTGGGCCAGGCGCAACGGCAGTGCGGATGGGGGAACGCCAGGAGCGGATGCCCGGGCGGCACAGGAGACCGCTAGGCAAACGCTCCAGGCCAGCGCCCACAGCCTCGGGACGCTCCTCATCGAGCCCGGGCCGGCAGCACCACCAGTTTGCCGCTCATCCACGGCTTGTGGAACTCGCAGTAGAACGGGAACACCCCAGCCTTGCTGGCCGTGAAGGAGATCGTCTTCGTGGATAGCGGCGGCAGTGAAACGTTGATTCCGTAGCCCGGAATGGTCAGCGTATGACCATCGTCGCCGCCGGCCTCGAGGTTGCGGATGTCGAGTGTGACGTGATCGCCCTGAGTGACCACTATCGTCGAGGGAGCGAAGCCATACACTTCGCCAAACTTGGCAACGGCCCGCTTCTGCGCCGGATTCTCCTTCGACACCCAGACGACGGTCTGCACGTGAATCGTTTCATTGGCAGCGAAGACCGGCGCGCTCGCGAGCGATGCGAGAAGAACACTGACGCCCGTGGCAATGATTTTGGATGATTGCATGGACTTTCCTCTTGATGACACTGGAACGACGAACAAATCTGGGGTTCGCGGACCCGGGATCCCCGTTTCCTTGCGCGCAGGGCACTCGCGCAATTGCGACGTTCCGGCAACACGGCCGGACACGCTCCCCGACGAGCGAGGCGACCTACGCATCTCGTGATGCCTCGCTCGCGGCGAGCACCCGATGAGCGGCGGCCTCGGCGATTCGCGGCACGGCGGCGTCGGGGAAGGGGCTCACCGAGCTGACGTTGATCTCACAGAGCACATACGTGTCCTCGCCGCGCTCGGTGCGGGGACCGAGGAAGAAGTCGGCATCCCAGATCACCGGGAGCGAGCCGGTGTCGAGCGCAAGGATTTGCTGCATGTGCGGCACCCACTGATGTTCCATTTCGGCCCTGAGCGTGCGGAATCGGCTCTCGGACGCCGCGTAGAACGTTTTCTCGCGCGCCATGGCGAACGAGATGCCGTCGACAGGTCGTTGCGTCGAGAACCCCACCACCCGGTCGTGAACCAGATAGCAGCGAATCATGCCTTCGGACGCTCGCGTCGCGAGGCGCTGGTCAATGAGACCCCCGCGTGCGGAGAAATAGGTCTGACATCGCTGCATGAACTCACCGAGTCGCATCTCTTCCCGCAGGCTGCCCCGGGTCGCCTCTTGAACCCACACGAGAAGATCGCCCCCAGCGCAAGAGCTCGCACCCGCGCTGCACTGCACCCGCCATGTCCCGATACCGCCATTGCCACGGCATTGCTTCAACACCCGCGAGCCCTCCTCTGCGAGGCGCTGTGGGAATTCGCGTTCGAACTGAAGGCAAGTCCGGTAAAGATGCGTATCCGTGCCCCAACCGAGACGACGGGTGTGGTACAAGACCTCCTTGGTGCCCATCTTCACGATCACATTGGGATGAGCGCTGACCCAGATCCCTTGCGATGCGACTTCGCTCAGCATCGGGTCCAATCGGGTCCTGTCCCGGCCGTCCGAGATCGGATCGACCCAGACGAGTACCCCATCGCAGTGAAGCAGCCGGGCGCGCGCCGCGTCGTGCCATTCCTCGCAATAGACGACCGGCTCGGCATCGACCCCGTGGCCATCGAAAGCGCTAAGCAGCGGTTGGAGGCGCTCGCGCGTCGTCGGCTGGTCTCGCGAGAGCAGCGCGATTCGAGGGAGGGGACGCCCGTTCATTTCAGCAACACCCAGGCCGGCCTCATCAGCGGGAACGCAACGAGCCCTATCGCCGCGGAGGTCGCCATGAGGAGTGGGTTGCTGATCTTCCATCCAAAGAGTGCGGCGAGGGAGGCGAGCCCGATGAGTACCGTGATCCAGTCTCCAATGGCCACTTTGCCGAGGAGCACGCAAGCCCCGAGGATCGTCCCGATCGCCGCGGCGTAGGCGCCTTTCACAAAGCCCTGCACGTTGGGATTTGCGCGGTAGCGTGCAAGGAGTGGTGCCGCGGCGAGGACCAGAATGAAGGACGGCAGGAAGATTCCGATCGTCGCCGCGAGCGCTCCGGTGAATGCTGCAACGAGATAGCCGACAAAAGTCGCCGTGATGACCACTGGGCCTGGACTGATCATGCCTACCGCAACTGCGATGAGGAAATCCCGCTGGCTGAGCCACCCGTATTGATGGACGACTCCCTCCTGTAGAAACGGCACGATCACCAGGCCGCTGCCGAAGGTAAGTGCGCCGGCTTTCAAGAAGAAGAGCAGCAGCTTGCCGGCGGCCGAGGTGACCGAGACGGGCGCGCTGACGACAGCAGGAGCGGCGGGCAGAACCGCTAAAGCTGCGGAAGAAGTGGACCTGCGGGCGAAACTGCCGTAATAGAGGGTTCCAAATAGGCCGGCACCGATGAAAAGCACCGCAACTTCAGCCTGTAGAAGCACGGTAATCGCGAAGCACGCGGCGGCCAGCGTCCACTGCAGCCAGTCCTCCATGCCGAGTCGCGCGAGGCGCCAGCAGGAATGCAGAATCAGGGCGATTACCGCGGGACTGACGCCGTAGAAGATCGCGGTGACGAGCCGCAATCCGCCCAAGTGCGCATAAAGTGCCGCGATCGCCGTCACGATGAAGAAATTCGGAGCGATGAACGCCCACCCTCCCGCCCAGGCGCCCCAGAACCCTCCGCGCAGGTAAGAAATGAAGATTCCGACCTGAATCGCAAGGGGTCCGGGCAAGGACTGGCAGACGGCGATGGCTTCGCGCATCTGCTCCGCGGTCAGCCAGCCACGCTCGCCAACGAGCTCTCGCTCCATCTGCCCAACGAGCGCCACAGGCCCACCGAAACCCAGGAACCCGAGGCGCAGAAAGTAGCGTACGAGCGCTGTCAGACGGCCTGGGCGCTTGTCGGGGCGCATTCAGGTCTGGCGCTTCACGTGCATCAGGTCGAGCGCAGAGCTCAACCCACGAGCGAGCTGCTCTGGATTCTGGACGGCCCAGAAATGCATGAATTAAAGCTTCGGAGAATCGCCGATCATGTGGGTGTGCAGTGCGGTGATCTCGATCCCATGGGCGAGGAGGTCCCGCAATACCGGTTGTACTTCGCTCGAAATGAGCACGAAGTCGCCGGTGGCGGCGGCGCGTCCGTCACCGGCCGCCTCGAAGTTGATGCCGATTGCCGTACCCATCGCGGGGGGCACCATGGTGCCGTGATCGCGGATCGAATCGGCTCGCGGGACGCTGAACTGGTCTACCCCACCGCTTTCCGCGCCCTTGGCGCGGAGGATTCTCTCGAGAGATTTCAGGTTGAGCGGTGACGCGGCAGAGCTCGAGCTGGTTGCGGGACTTTGGGTAAGCGGAGTTCCCGCCAGAGCAAGCGCCGCGTGGACCGTCTCGGCCAGCCGCACGGGATCACCCTGTCCGGCCACGTGCATGTAGATAATCGGTATCGAGGTTCGCAGCAGATGATTGTGGATCGCGGTGATCTCCATGCCGCCCGCGACCAGGCGCTTCATCACCGGGCCGATCTCCGTTTCGGTGAGCACCACATCGCCCATGAGCATGGCGCCGCCGTGGTCCGGCATGAGCGCCACCCAGGAGCCGAACGCGAGCGGTGCCCTGATCGGTGTGCCATCGAGCGTGACCTTGAGGTCAGAGCGGGGAAAGCCAACTTTGTGAACGCCGCCGGGTAGATCTTTGCCCTGCCTGCCGAGCACCCGGTCAACCTTGCTCCAATCTCCCATGCGGGCGGCATGCGCAGGCACTGAGCCGAGGGTCAGGACGAGAAGGAGGCAGGCGGCGAGTGCTGCGAGACGTTTCATGGAGTCCTCCGCTCTTGGTGCGTTCGACGAGTTTTGTTAAATATACTACCATAGCGTAGGATAAGCTACGAAGGCCATCCGACCGGCCAATGCTGAAAGCGATGGAGCGCGGCGCCACTCACAATCGGGCATAAACCGCGCGGCGGCGGCGAGCGTAGACTGCGGCCACGGCGGCAGCACGAGCCCGTCGCCGCACGTCCACCGCGAGGCGTGCCCGGCGTCTGGTGCACCTGATTAACGCTGGGGCCGTCAAGGCCGAATCTGGACTTCCCCCGGTTTCCCGGACACCTCCTTTAGGTGAGATGATGGATCCGGAGGCGTTCCGTGGAGAGACAAGAGAAGCAGGGGCGCCGATCTTATCCGCGAGAGTTCAAGCTCGAAGCAGTCCGGTTGGTGCGTACCGGCATACCTAAGGCTCGCGTTGCGCGAGATCGAGGGCTTCATCTGAACGTGCTGAAGGCATGGGTGAGGCAATTCGATCACGACCCCGACAATCCGTTTCCGGGTAAAGGGAAGATGAAGCCGGAGGAAGCGGAGCTGTTTCGGTTGAAGCGCGAACTGATGAAGGTCACGGCGGAGCGTGACACGTTAAAAAAGGCGCTCGCGTGCTTCGCGAAAGACCATCAGTGAAGTACGCCTTCATGGCACGCCACCGCCGGGTCTGGCCCGTGCGATGGATGAGCCAGGCACTGGGCGTGTCCGCTAGCAGGTTGGTTGGGACGGCCTGACAGCAATCGCGCGATGGCCAGGCGGGCCGATCCTTATTGTCAACGTAGTGCGGGTAGGCGTTGCGGCAGGTGATACTAAGTGCGACGCGTGATATGGTCAGTCAGCATCTGCGACCCCTTAGTCTGAGAAGGGTTGCTACAGTTGCTACCGATATCTCAGGTGTCAGACTGCGGCACTACAACCGGCCTCTGGGTGAACACAATGACGTGCTCGGCCACCATGAAAGCCGCGCGTTCGGACCTCATAGCAGATTGCCGGGCTGTGGCATAAAGCGCGCCTTCTTGGCCATCAGTGCCCACAATATCCGGGCGCTCTTCGCTGCGACCGCCATGATGGCCCGTTAAGCCGACCCTGAACGGCAGAAGTCTGCCTACCGAGCCTCAATCGAAGCCGTATATATCCCATACGATGGCATGGCCTATTGATAGAATACCCCCCTATAGTATATCCGTCGACTGGAACATGAGTCATACCATTCGCGAAAAGTCGAAACTTCTCTCCAGAGTGCGGCGCATCCGCGGTCAGGTCGAGGCGCTGGAGCGCGCGCTCGAGGCTGAGCGGGGCTGCGCAGAGGTTCTGCAGCAGATTGCGGCCGTGCGCGGCGCCATCAACGGGCTGATGCTGGAAGTGATGGAAGATCACATCGAAACTCACCTCGCGAGTCCGCAGATCCGAAGCGATGCGAAGCGTCGAGAGGGCGCCGACGAGTTGATTGAAGTCGTGCGTGCGTATCTGCGGTAATTGCCACGATGGTCATTGGGGAATTTCACTGAGCAACGAGCAACATCGACCCGATCGCGCTGACCGATCGCAGCGGTTCCCATACGTGAAACCACGGGGTCCTCGGCCTTGTAATCGGCGGTTGGCCGATATTCAAGGAGGCGTTCGAGAATCTGCTGGCGCGGCGGATGACGATGGAGCTGTCGATGTCCATCGCTATCGTGGCGGCTGGGGCGATATCCCAGTTTTTCACCGCCCTCGTCATCACGCTCTTTGTCCTCGTGGCCGAGGTCCTCGAGGGCATGACGGTTTCGCGGGGCCGTCGCGCGATCCGCGATCTGCTCGACTTTCTTCCGCGGGCGATTGCGGTTCGCCGCTCGGGCAGTGTATCGGAGGTCGACGCCGGGGAACTCGCCCCCGGCGATGCCGTGCTGGTCAATCCGGGTGGCCGCATTCCCGTTGATGGAACGGTCGTTGCCGGCAATTCCTTTGTGGATGAGTCTCGCATCACGGGGGAGTCCCTTCCGGTGGAGAAGACCCCGGGTAACACCGTATTTGCCGGTTCGATCAACCAGTCGGGTGCTCTGGAGATCCGTGCCGAACGCATCGGGCGTGACACGAGCTACGGGAAAATCATCGAGGCGGTGGAGCAGGCCGAGCACTCCCGTGCCCCGGTGCAGCGATTGGCGGACCGGCTGGCCGGGTATCTAGTCTACTTTGCTCTCGGGGCGGCGCTCCTTACATACCTCTTGACCCACAACATCCGCTCGACGATCTCGGTCATCATCGTCGCAGGTGCTTGTGGGATCGCGGCCGGCACACCGCTCGCGATCCTCGGAGCTATCGGACGGCCGCTCGCATTGGCGCCATAGTAAAGGGTGGGCTCTACCTCGAGCAGCTCGGCCGCATCGATACGGTCGTGCTGGACAAGACCGGCACGCTCACTTTCGGGCGACCGGACATACGCGCATTGCGACCGACCGGGAGCATCGAGTCGATGGCGCTGCTCGATGCCGCCGCGGCGGCGGAACTCCGTTCCGAGCATCCATTGGGCAAAACCATCGTCGCGCATGCGCGCGCATCGAGTCGGCAGCTTACCGAGCCCGGGCACTTCGGCTATCGGCCGGGCCGCGGCATCGACGCGGTGGTCGCTGGCGAGAAGGTGCTCGTCGGCAACCTGGCGCTCATGCAGGACCACGGCGTCGCAGTGCCGGGGGCTCTGGCGGGCGCCTCTCGAGGCTCGTCCGAGGTGTATGTGGCACGCTCCGGCATCCTCCTTGGCGCGATCGAGATTGCCGATCGCATTCGACCCGAGGCGCGCAGCGCCGTTGCCGCGATCCATGGGATGGGAGTGCGGACGGTGTTGCTGACCGGCGATGCCCGGGGGGTGGCTGAATCTATCGCTGCCCAGCTCGGCATCACCGAGGCGGCCGCCGATTTGCTTCCCGAAGACAAGCGAGCCTACATCGAGCGCCTGACTGGCGAAGGTCGCATCGTCGCGATGGTCGGTGACGGGATCAATGATGCGCCGGCGCTGATCGAAGCACAGGTAGGCGTTGCGATGGGCT
This sequence comes from Steroidobacteraceae bacterium, assembly GCA_035252605.1. GTDB lineage: Bacteria > Pseudomonadota > Gammaproteobacteria > Steroidobacterales > Steroidobacteraceae > 13-2-20CM-66-19. Next base: position 94,564 of record DATFCZ010000128.1, on the reverse strand, counting down.
CAGGAACTGACGTGGCACGGGAAAGCGCCGACGTCGTATTGCTCGGGAATGATCTGGCGAAGTTCGCCGAGACGCTCGCGATCGCGCGGCGCACCCGGGGGATCATCTGGGCGAATTTTACGGGAACCATCGGCGTGGATACGCTCGGTATCGCGCTCGCCGCTGTGGGGCTGCTCAACCCGCTCCTGGCCGCGTTCATCCATGTAGCTTCCGAGCTCGCCTTTATTTTGAATTCCGCGCGGCTCCTTCCGGGCCGGCATGCCGGCGCGGCAAGGATGCCGGAATCCGCAGTATCCGGCCCGAACCCCATCTAACCTCGTTTCCGCGAAGCGCGCAAGAAAGAAGGTCGAATGAATTGGCTACCGCGCAATCTCGGTGTGTTCATCTCCCATGCGGAACGGCGTTTCGCCAAAAGAGCAAGCCGGGAGCTGCTGGACCTGTTGCGGCGGGAGCAGCGAGAGCGCCCAGAGCTGAAAGGAACAGCCTTGTACGAAGCGGTCATCACTCGTCGTTTGGGTTCGGACTCGACCATCAGGGCCGCTGACATCGTCAGGCGCGCCGAGCAGAGCTTTGCCGATTGGCCGGTGGCGCGGGAAGTGACCTTTCGGCATGTCGTCCATTACCAAGTTTTCCAGGAATACATGCGCCAGGCCGAGGTGCGCATTGGAACCCGGACGAACATTGGCGAAGCGGTGGCGCGGATCGTCCCCAATCAGCTGTGAATCCGCTCTCAAGGGGGCCTACCTCCGAAGCGTCCATCGCGGTGCTGCCGCTCGCAAACGAGAGTGGGGATGTGAGCCAGCAATACTTTTCCGATCGGATGATCTCATCACGGCAATCGCGCAGTTCCCGGAATTGAAGGTGATCGGGCGTACCTCGGCATTTCAGTTCAGAGATTCCAAGGAGGACAGCCGCAGCATCGGGACGAAGTTCGGAGTGGCGCATCTGCTTGAGGGGAGCTTGCCGTCCACCACCAGACAATGGTTCCACATCAAGTTCCATCCGATTGTCCGGAACCTCGGCTGTTCTGTGGTGAAGAACTGCCTTTCTGGTGAGCGGTATTGGGGTCTCTCGGGCGACGGAATTTCCCTGGTCATTCCCATGTGCAGCATGCGTTGGTGCTCGGGGTGCTGCGGGGTAACGGTGCGCACATAGAGTCGATAACCTCTCGACAACCAGCAGGTTAGCCATCATCGCGGTCCGCCTGGCGGACGCGACAGGTATTTGCACGATTAGTCCATCGTGCATCCAGGTAAGACTGCGGAATGCGGGGATAACGGATCCCGGGAGATCAGCTTGCGTGATTGGCATCCAGACGATCTAGCGCGTCCGGGGAGGTGCCCGTCAAGCCGGCGCCGGACGCATTGACTATTCGCCGTTGTCCAGTGCGGCCGGGAATAGCCGGCGGATGGCCGGGCCGATGTCCCGGTCGAAGCAACGTCCATGAGCGAGCAGCATTCGCTGTGGCTGCCACGCGTGGATTTGTCTCATCGCCGCCTTCGCCTTGCGTCGCTGGAGGAGCAGCGGCAGCCGCATACCGAAGAATATCTGTCCGTGCGGGTGATACATGCCGGACAGCCGGGTGACCGTCCGCCACGGCTCGGGAATCTTCTCCAGTTCGATGTTGATGACCGTGTCAGTCAATATCAACGTTTTCGAAGCGACGTGAAAGAAGATGAACTCCTTGAAATAGCCGCCGGGAACAAGCAGGTGCTGGAGCTCCCCGCGCCATTCCTCGGGGGCATCGAAGTCGAGATCACGAGTGAATTCAATATCCGCGTGCCGGGCCCGCGCCCGCCGGCGCACACCCGGCGATGCCCAGCAGATGGAACCCGGAAACGCCGTCGCCCATTCGCCAATGTGCGCATAATGGAACTGGTTGGGCGAGACAAGGTAGCGGACGCTGCCGAGCCCCTGCAGTTCTGCGGCCAGTCTTTCGTTGAACTTGATCGGCGAATGCAGCCAGAGGCGGCGGTCTGACAGTCGAACGACGGTCATTCTGGTCGTGAACGGCAGCGGCAGCCTGACGCTGCCCACCGTCAGGTATTCCAACGGGCCATCGACGATGCCGATGTCCGGCCCCAGGGGCTTGTAGACGTTGATCGGCTGGTAGAGTGAGGCACCCATGCTTCAAGCCCCCCGATCGGCTGCGCACCCCGAACTCTGCGATGGGCGCACCGGCGCCGCACCGCAGGCGGCTCGCGCGTCTCCCGGTCCGGGGCTTGGCGCTTCGCCGCCGCTGGTCGTACAATGGGTGACTAGTCACCCATTATAGGTCGATTCGCATGCCGCGCGTCAATGCCAAAGTCCGCGAAGAGACTCGCGGCCAGCTCTTGGCAGCGGGTGCCGAGCACATTGCGCGCGATGGACTGGAGCGCGCGAGCGTCGATGCGATCGCGATCGCCGCCGGCTACGCCAAGGGCACCTTCTACAATTACTTCGACAGCAAGGAGCAGCTATTTGGCGAAGTGATCGCCGAGGCGGCGCGCCGCGCGGTCTCCCACTATGCGCGCGCCAAGGTGCGCGGCACCACTCGCCAGCAGTTGTTGGCGTTGGCTGCCGCGGATGTGGACGTACTGCGCGAGCAGGAGGCATTCACCAAAGTTGTCATTCGTGAGGTCATGTCCTTCCGGCCAAAGACCTATCCGCTCATCCTGGCGCACCTTGCGCCTTTCCTGCAGAAGATCGAGGCGGTGCTGTCTAGAGGAGTCGTCAGGGGCGAGGTGCGGGGCGACAGACCCATTGATCAGCAGACCCTGATCTTCGTCGGGACGCTGGCGCTGCTGTACGTACAGCACTGGGGTAGCGGAGGGCTGCGGCCATCGCTTGACGATGTGCCGCACCTTGCAGTCGACAGCTTTCTCGACGGAGCGGGCGTAAGAAGCGGCGCCCGCAAGCGATGAGCAGCTTCGTCTGGATGAAGGTCCTGGAGTCCGCGCCGGAGCGTTATGACCGGGGCATTCGCCTGCTAACCGGCGGGCGCATCGAGGAAGCGTACGAGCGAATCTCGGCGCTGGCCGCAACGCCCGGCGCGCGCATCCTCGATATCGGCTGCGGTACGGGGGGCGTAACGCTGGTCTGTGCGGCGCGCGGCGCAAGGGTCACCGGTATCGATATTGACGCGGGCATGCTGGAAGTGGCGCGCAGCAAACCCGTCCCCGCCGCCGGTCGCGTGGAGTTTCTGGAACTCGGGGCAGCGGAGATCGAGGATCGCTTCACGGAGCAAAGCTTTGATGCCGTGGTGTCCTGCTTGGCGATGAGCGAGATGTCCCCCGAGGAGCAGGATTATGCGCTCCGCGCCGCCCATCGGTGCTTGGTGGCAAGCGGTGCACTGGTGATCGCCGATGAGACTCTGCCCGCGCGTTGGCTCCCGCGGCTCATGTTCAGGCTCTGGTGGCTGCCGGTCGCAGCGGCGACGTACCTGCTCACTCAAACGACCACGCGGCCGGTCCGCGGCCTCTGTCCGCGCGTGCAGGCAGCCGGGTTTTCGATCGCTTCCACACAGCGGATGTGGGCAGGCAACTTCCTCATCATCCATGCCGTCAAGGTGAGATCATGAGACTCGCCGACCTGCCCGGGTACCTTCGCGACCGGCTGCTCGGGTTTCTTCCGCACCGCGCGCCGACCGGACTCCTGCGCATCGGTCAACCGGGGCCGGACTCACCGGTACTGCTCACCGGCAACTACACCCTCACCGTACGCCGCATCTGGGAAGCCTTGAGCGGACACGACGCTTGGCTGCTGGTCGCCAACAGCAAGGGCATCAACGTGTGGTGTGCCGCGAGCGGCGGCTACCTCACCCACCACGACATCATCTCGGTGATCCGGACATCGGCCATCCAAGAGCGGGTCGAGCATCGGGAGATCATCCTTCCGCAGCTCAGCGCAACGGGCGTCGAGCGCCGCCGTATCACGGACGCGACGGGATTTGCCACACGCTGGGGGCCGGCGCGGCTCGAAGACCTGCCCGCTTTCCTCGAGCGCGGAGCCGGGGTCCTGAAAGGATGGCGGTTCATGCGCTTTCCCGCGTGGGAGCGCATGGAAATGGCGACTTTGTGGTGTGCGCCGATGCTGATCCTCCTGCTGCCCATTCTGGTGCCCAGCGCCGGCCTGGTGACCGCGGCCGTCGCCAGCGCCGCAGTCGCGTTGTTGGTGTACGGTCTGTTCGGCCTGCTTCCCTGGATACCGATTCAAGGACGTAAGCGATGGCTCACTTTCACGATTTTCGCCGCGATGCTCGCGCTCGCCGGCATTGGCCTGCTATTGACTTTGGGAGCGGTGAGCCCAGCGCATTTGGTGGCGGTTTGCCTCGCTTCTATTGTTGCCATGGCGATTCTTTCCATCGATCTTGCGGGAACCACGCCTTGGTATGGAAGTTACATAAACACGTTCCACAACGAGGCGCACATCGAGCTGGTTGCCGACCGCTGTACGGGTGCCGCGGAATGCGTGCAAGTCTGTCCACGCGACGTGCTCAAAATGAACCCTCGAGAGCGCAAGGTAGCGGTCAACAAACCCGATCAGTGCATTCAATGCGGCGCCTGCATCGTGCAGTGCCCGCAAGACGCATTGCGCTTTCGCTACGACGGCGGCCGCGTCGTCGAAGCCCCGACGATCCGCCGCACGCGCATGAACCTGCTGGGCCGGCGCACGGTCGAGGTGCGCGACTGAAATCGACGGCGTGGTCGATGTCGAGCCTGCAGACGCAGACTGCCGGCCCCGATGACCTGGTCGATGGAGACACAGGACATGCGCAAACGTTTCCTGGCAGGGGCAGCAGCAGCCGTTCTCCGGCAAGCGAACTCTTGCGCCAGGTGCGGCATACGGAGGACCTTCGGGCGACCTCCCGACGGGGTGAGGAAGACAGCGGTTTCGGACTCCTCCTAGTGGCGGTACTGGGATCGAATCAGTGCCCATGCCGTGTGAAGGCGTCCGTGGTCCGCTGCGGACCGGATTTTCATGTGCAGCATACGTTGGTACTGAGCTGCTTGAGTGCTTGGCGAAGTAGTGGTGTTAGAGGTATGGTGAGACAGGCCCCTGGCACGCCCGCGCTCGATCAAATCAGTCCGGTTTGCTCGCTAATGCGCGCTCGGGGCGTCGCGTGCATGAGTGCGACTCATTGAATCGCTGCCTGCCCGTCAGCGCAGCGCTGCCAGGTGCCGTCGCGATCTGGCGCCCAGGAACTTGAGTCCTGCAGCCCCTCTTCATCATAGATGTCAACCAGCATCACCGGCGCTCCCCGCTCGCGAGACAGCGAGAAGGACATCTCGCCAATGAACAGCCAGTGCCGGAAGCCCTGAGCCCAGCACGACCAGGCACGTCCGGCGCCACTCGCTATTCTCGCGATCCGTCGCAGCTCCTTTGGCGCAGAGGCGGGATCGCGAATCCGGTACGCGCCATCCGGTACGAGCTTCCCGCGCACGACGACCGCCTCCAGGAGTCGTTCAGCGTGGGAGGGCTGCTCCTGCAATCTCCGTAGACGAAGCGTGTCGGTCACGATACATCTCCGTGAGAGCACCTAAGCACAGCCGCCACGCGCAGTCCATACGCAAATCTCCGTATGGACCGCGTCGTGGTGTGACGCGGTACGGTTGCGATCGTCCTCATGGATCATGTCAGGGCCGCCGAGATGAACAGCGACCGCCAGCGTCGCCCATAGTGGTTACGGGGCTTAAACGGATCTCCCTTCCAAGAAGGCGATAGCTCAGAAACCTGCCGACCTTGGATTGGGGTGGGCTAGAGATCTGCTATGGTGAGGCTGGCGTCTGGGGGAGGTGCTCCCAGATCTAGCGCAGCCCGCTGGTTGAGGTCGCGGTTTGACTGTTGGGTTGGAGGGGTAAATTTGGAACACATTTGTTTGCCTGAAGAGCAGGATCACGCGAGCGCTACGCTGAGCGATCTCATCCGTTGGATCGCGATCCTCTCAGCGCCCCACGGTTATGTGGCGACCGCTCGGCTGTTGGAAGGGGGCCAGGGTGATCGGCTGCTGCTCGAGGCGCGCCGAAAGATGGCTGCGGGGCATGAGTACGTGCAGGAAATCTCCCTGGAGTCTCTGGAGGCACTTGGCGCGGTGGCTGTGGGCAGCGGCTTCGATCGAGCGGCGCGCGCCGCATTTGCCTCGATCGAAATTGCTGAGCCAGGCGGGAGCCGCCCGGCGCAGCGTTGACGAGCGGGTGTACTGGCTCAGATTCGAAAAAGCCCGGGTCCTCTTCGCCGAACCCATCGGGCTTTCTCTCGAGCCGCTCGCGGGCAAGCAATTCTTGCGACGCTATCCTCAGGCGCCATCGAGGCATATCGGCTCGCTTGTCCCCGCGGCGAGCATCACATCGCTTGATTTTCGCCGCCTGTCAGCAAGGCGTGGGTTTCGAGCGCGCGAAGTGGCTTTCCCTCCTCGCGCAACTCCCGAGACCCAAGTACTCATCTCGCTTCATTCCATGCCGGAAGCGAGCGGGGGACCAAGACGTGCGCGAGGCCACCGATTCCGTGGTCAGCGTTCGGGACTATGGGGCGGGCATTGCTCGCGCAATGCTTGATCGTGTGTTTGAACTCTTCCTGCAGCTGAGGGCGGCGATGGCCGCACGGGTGAGGCCTCGGCATCGGGCTCTCTCCGGCGGGAAGGCTGGCTACGCTGTACGGGGGAGCACCGAGGCGCGCAGCGAGAGCGAGGGGCACGGCAGTGCATTCATTGTGCGCTAACCGATCAGGGAGCCGCGGGTGGGGAGCCGATGAGATCTACAATTCCCGTGCGGGGAGCGATCTCGAGACTATTGTTGTAGTATCCCAAACTCGCGCAGTAGCTCCCCCGCCTCACCCGCGAGATCGCGGGCTCTCTGTGCGAGTCCTTCGAGGACGCGCCGCTGCGTCGGGGTTAGGGTTTTAGCCTCGCCCAAGAGTAAGAATGATTGTTCTGATAGTTCTTGCAGCGGACGAGAAAGCCGTTGGGACATCTTCGCTGATAGCGCACCGAGTGCGCGGCTCGCATCGCGAAGCACCCGATTTGCTGCCTCCAGCTCCGCGCCCCGCTTGGCGACTCGCTCCAAGAGAGCGGCATTCTGGGCACGCAGCCGCCGCATGGCGAGCGCCCGCGATAGGACCGGAACGATCGTGCCGAGGTTAAACGGCTTGAGAATGTAATCTAGCGCGCCGCGCTTCGTAGCCGCGATGGCGGTGTCCATGGATCCTTGGGCGCTCATCACGACGCTCACGAGGTTGCGGTCAATCGCCTGCGCCGCATGAAGAAGGGCGAGGCCGTCCATGCCGGGCATCTCAAGGTCCGTGATGAGGAGGTCGAAATGACTCGAGCGCAGCGCGCTCAGGGCCTCTGCCGCGGAGTGAGCGCCAATCGGCGCGTAGCCCTCCCTCTTGAGCATGCGCACGAGAGCCGTGACGTGGGCCATCTCGTCATCGACGATGAGAAGTCGAGGGAGTATCGAGCTCATGAGGGGATCTCCATCTCGCCCACAACCCGGGCGAAGATTGAGGACGAAAGCAGCCGAGAGCCAGCGACCGCGACCGGCACGCAGCCCGGCAAGCCTCGGGTGACTTCGAGAGAGTCGCTGCCAAGCCCGATCGTCAGGGGCTCAGGCAGGCACAGCAGGAACGCCGTCATCTTGAGCGTGTACGCGGTGACCGATGCATGGGGACGTCGAGTCGCGTGCAGGAATGGGCGTCGTGCGCCATCGCTCTCAACGATGCATGGCCGCGCACATGCGTCCGTCATTTGCCGGTCTCCGGTGCCACCATGATGTGCGCCTGCGCGACCTCGTTCTCGCCCACTCGTGCGAGGGTCGAAAAGCGCCAGATGCCCTTGAAAGAGCGCTCGAGGCGTGAGGTGAGCAACAGTTGATCTCCCGGGGCGACCGGTTTGCGGAAGCGTGCCTTGTCGATGCCGACGAAATAGAAGCGGGTCCGCTCGTCCGGGATGACGTTCGCGCTCAGGAAGCAGAGAATGCCGGTCGCCTGCGCCAGCGCCTCGATGATCATCACACCAGGCATAAGCGGCCAACCCGGAAAGTGCCCCTGAAAGAAGGGCTCGTTGTAAGTGACGTTCTTCAACGCGATGATGCTTTCGCCCGCGCGGAGCTCGAGCACGCGATCGACGAGCAAAAAAGGAAAGCGATGCGGCAGCCGCTCAAGGATCGATTGGATGTCGAGCGGAGTAGCATCCGCCTGCGACGCCACCTTAGCCATGGGTCATCGCCCCACGGGAGTTCGCGATGGCAGTCAGGATGCCGGCGAGGATTCGTGGCGGGCTCGGCGGGCAACCGGGAACGGTCACATCAACCGGAATGATGTTCGATATCCGGCCGCGACAGGCCCGGTCGGACCCGGGACGTGCCGCACTTTCGCCGAAGATGCCTCCCGTGCATGCGCAGTCACCGATCGCGACGACGAGCTTGGGGGCCGGCGTCGCCTCGTAGGTGCGCCGTAAGGCCGTCTCCATGTTGGCGGCGACCGGTCCCGTTACGAGCAAGAGATCCGCATGGCGTGGGCTTGCGACGAAGCGGATACCGAGCCCCTCGAGGTTGTAGAGGGGATTGTTCAAGGCGTGGATCTCGAGCTCACAGCCGTTGCAGGAGCCCGCATCCACGTGGCGGATGCAGAGGGCGCGCCCGAGCACGGAGCGGATCCGCTCATCGAGCGCGCTGCGGATGCGAAGCAGCTCCTCTGGCTGCGGCGCGGGCTCACTCACCAGGCCGACGGAGGCGATTTTGCGAAGCGTCTTGAGCATACGGCGGCCGCGCCTACAGATCCGCCCCGCTGTAGGAGAGGTTGAATGACTTGTTGATGAGCGGGAAGTCGGGAACGATGTTGCCGAGGATGGCATGCTCGATCGCCGGCCAGTTCTGCCACGACGGATCGTGCGGGTGACAGCGGCGGATCGATCCGCTCGCGCCTGCTTCCAGCGCGACGAACACGGGGCCCCGCCATCCCTCGATGAATCCCACGCCAAACGCACCGCTTTCCGGAATGCGCGCTGCCGCCAGGTGGGGGCCGGCCGGCAAGGTGGTAAGGATCGAGCGCACGAGCCGGCACGACTCCGCGAGCTCATCAAACCGGAGCGTGACGCGTGCGGCGACATCGCCCTCGTGACGCACGACCTTGACCGGGGGGAGCTCATCGTAGGGCTTGCAGGGTAGATCGATGCGCGCATCGAGGCTCTGGCCGCTCGCTCGCGCAGCGAGTCCCAGGACACCGAGCCTTGCGGCGAGCGTGGGCGATAGAATTCCCGCGCCGGTGAAGCGATCGCGAAGTCCCGAGTGATCCTCGAAAATGGCCCGGAGATCGGCGGCCTCTCCAATGATCCAAGCAATTCTTCCGGCGAGCGCCCGTGCGCCGTTCGGGGAGAGATCGAGCCGAGTGCCTCCCGGCACGATCGCATCGAGGAGATAGCGCTGGCCGAGCGTGCGCTCGATCTCGCGCAGCAGCTCCTCCTTCAGGCGCGAGAACTGGGCGAGCGCGAAGGCAAATCCCGCATCGTTTCCGAGCGCGCCCAAGTCGCCCAAGTGATTGGCGATACGCTCGAGCTCAAGATATAGCGCGCGCAGCCAGAGGGCGCGGTACGGCACGAGGCATCCAGCCAACCCTTCCAGTGCCTGGCAGTAGGCCCATGAGAAGGCGACCGCGGAGTCGCCCGAGACGCGCGCGGCAAGGCGATGGCCTTCAAGGATCGGGAGCTCCGTGAAGCGCCTCTCGATCCCCTTGTGCACGTAGCCGAATCGTTCCTCGAGCCGCAGCACCTTCTCACCGACCACTGAGAATCGGAAGTGTCCCGGCTCGATCGTGCCCGCATGCACGGGTCCGACGGCGATCTCGTGGACACCTTCTCCTTCCACGCGCACGAAGTCATATCCCTCGCGCTGGTGATGAAGCCACGGCCGCTGATCCGGGTCGGTCGAGCGCACTCCATAGAGATCGAACGCCGCGCGCTGCATTCTCGTCGCGCACGGAAAGAAGGTCTCGAGGCCCGGATAGCGCGCACCCGCATCTTCCGACGGCAGCGCCAGCTCGGTGAGGAGGAGGCCCACCTCGATCCAATAGGCTGCATAGACCGCCGCGCTCGAGGGCGCCTCTACAGCCCGAGCGGCCCAGAGCGAGACCAAGCGAGCGCCGGCCGCGGCGAGATCTTCGGCAACCTGCGTCCACTCCTCCCGGCTGACGGCGAGTCCGCGGGCTTTAGGTGCCCCCGGTACCTCTCGCGCTCGCGTCCACCATTGACTCGCCGGCACGATCAGCGTCCTCCGATGAAGCTCGCGGCGGCCTGGTACCAGTGAGCCAGGTACGGTGGCACGTAGAGCCCCAAGATGAGCACGATCGCGAGATGCGCAAATACCGGCAGCAACGCCGGCGGATGCGGCAGTCGCTTCGCCTCGGTCTCGCCGAACACCATCGGCTGGACACGGCCGAAGATCGCCGCAAACGCGACACCCAGAGCGATGAGCAGGATGGGAGTGGCCCAGGGCTGCTCGCGCATCGCGGTCGTGATGATCAGAAACTCGCTCGCGAACACACCGAAAGGCGGCAGCCCGAGGATCGCAAGGGCGCCCAGCATGAGCCCCCAACCCACGGTCGGCGAGAGCGTGATGAGCCCGCGGATGTCATCCATGAGCTGCGATCCGGCCTTCTGGGCGGCGTGTCCGACGGTGAAGAAGATCGAGGATTTGGTGAGCGAGTGCACGGTCATGTGCAGGAGCGCGGCAAAGGTCGCCACCGGTCCGCCCATGCCGAATGCAAACGTAATGATCCCCATGTGCTCGATCGAGGAGTAGGCGAAGAGGCGCTTGATGTCGCGTTGCCGGAAGAGGAAGAACGCGCCGAGAACGACCGACAGGAGCCCAAAGCCCATCAGCATCCGCGAGGGGAGCGGGGAGTGGAAGGCGCCCTCGACGAGTACCTTGCAGCGCACGACCGCGTAGATCGCGACGTTAAGGAGTAGCCCCGAGAGTACGGCGGAGATCGGGGTCGGACCCTCGGCATGCGCATCCGGCAGCCAGCTGTGAAGCGGCGCGAGTCCGACCTTAGTGCCGTAGCCGACCAAGAGGAACACGAACGCGAGGGCGAGTACCGAGGGCTCGAGCTCGGATTTGACCGCATCGAGATGCGTCCACAGGAGCGCCGTGACGCCTTGGGCGCCGAGCACCCGCTCGGCGGCGAAATAAAGGAGAATCGTGCCAAAGAGCGCCTGCGCGATGCCGACGCCGCAGAGGATGAAGTACTTCCAGCCGGCCTCGAGGCTCGCCGGCGTGCGATACAGCGTCACGAGCAGCACGGTCGAGAGCGTCGCCCCCTCCATCGCCACCCACAAGACGCCCATGTTGTTGGTCGTGAGCGCGAGCAGCATCGTGAACATGAACATCTGGTACATGCTGTGATAGAGGCGCAGCCGCCCGGCGGTGATGCGCCCGTGCGCCATCTCGACGCGCATGTAGGGACGGGAGAAGAGCGAGGTCGTGAAGCCGACGAACGCCGTGAGCGTCACGAGGAAGACATTGAAGGGATCGATGAAGAACTGCTCGTGCGCGATGAGCTCATCGCCGTGGTTGATGACGCGCACGGTGAGGGCGCAAGCGGCGAGCAAGGTCCCGAGGCTAAACGCCACGTTGATCTCGGGCGCCTCGCGTCGCGCGCCGAGCAAGCCGAATGCCATCGCACCGGCGGCCGGGAAGGTGAGTACCAGGAGCAGCTCCACTACTCGCTCTCCTTCAGCGATTCGAGATGGTGCAGGTCGAGGCTGTCGAACTGCTCGCGGATCTGGAAGAAGAACACCCCGAGCACGAGCATCGCGACGAGGACATCGAGGGCGACGCCGAGCTCGATGACCATCGGCATGCCGTAAGTCGCGCTCATCGCGCCGAAGAAGAGCCCGTTCTCCATCGACAGAAACCCGATCACCTGCGACATTGCCTTGCGCCGCGTGATCATCATGAGAAACGCGAGCAGCACCACGGCGATCGCGATCCCGATGGCATCGCGCATGGCCGTGTTCGCGAGCTGCGTGATGGGCTCGGCAAGAGCGAATGAAAAAACGACGATCACGAGCCCGATGAGCATGGTGCCCGAGATATTAAGGAGCGGCTCGGTATCCCAGTAGACCTGCAGACGCCTGATCAAGCGGTGCAGGAGCCAGGGAAGGAAGGCGACCTTCAAGGCAAGGGTGAGGATCGCCGAGAAGTAGAGGTGGCCCTCGCCGGTGCGCCAGGCAACGAGCAGCGTTGCGGCGGCGAGCACCCCTCCCTGTATGGCGTAGAGGTCCACCAGGCTCACGATGCGTCGTTGCGAGAGCATCGCGAAGGAGAGAAGGAGCATCAGTGCCGCACAGGCATTGAGAAGCTGCAAGTCGAAGGGTAGGTGGGTCATGGGTGTGCGCTCATGCTCCGAGCAGGACGTGCACAAGGAGTCCCAGCACCGCGAAGAGGAAGGCGGTTGCGAGGAACTCGGGCGCGCGCATGACGCGAAGCTTCGCCGAGAGGGTCTCTATGAGCGCAAGACCGCCGCCCGCCGCGACGAGCTTCGCTGCAAGCACCGGAATCGAGAGCGCGAGGCCTATAGGTCCGATCGCCCCCGTCGCGACACCCCAGGGGACGAAGAGGGCAAAGCCGATGCAGGCGTAATTAAAGAGCCGCAGCGCCGAGGCCCACTCCATGAGCGCCAGGTGGCGCGCCGAGTACTCGAGCAGCATCGCCTCGTGGATCATCGTGAGCTCGAGGTGGGTCGCCGGGTTATCGACCGGGATGCGCGCATTCTCGGCAAGCAGCACGAGCGTGAAGGCGATCGCCGTGAAGGCGAGACTCGGGAATAGCCCGAGCGCCTGAGTCGCGAGGTGCTCGGAGATCGCCGGCAGCGCCGTCGTGGCGGAGATCATGGAGGCAACGAAGATGACCATGAGGAGCGCCGGCTCGGCGAGAAATCCGACCATCATCTCGCGCCGTGCGCCGAGGGTGCCAAATGCCGTGCCCACGTCCATCGCCGCGAGCGACAGGAATACGCGTGCCGTGGCGAAAAGGCCGACGAGCGCGATCGCATCCGCCGCCGTGACGAGCGGCAGGCGGGTACCCATCGAGGGAATGATGCCCGCCGCCACGACCATGGTGCCGAAGACGATGTACGGGGCGATGCGAAAGAGCGGCGAGGCGTTTTCGGCGAGCACGGCGTCCTTGTCGAAGAGCTTGCGGATGTTGCGGTACGGCAGCCAGAGGCTCGGCGCGCGGCGGTTTGAGAGCCACGCGCGGCACTGATTCACCCAACCGAGGAAGAGGGGCGCCGCCGCCAGCGCCGCCACGACCTCGAGCACCTGGGTCACGAGCTCGGTGACGCTCGGGGCCACGATGCTCATGAGATGAGCGCCAGCGCGAGGAGCACGATCAGCGTGCCGAAGCTGTAGAGGAGATAGACCGAGATACGTCCTTGCTGCAAGACGGCGACGGCGTCCGCGAGGCGCTGCACCAGATGCCCGAGCGGCTGGTAGAGCCCGCGCCAGATACGATCCGTGATGGCGATGCGATAGCGCGGTGCCCGATCGAACGGCGTGGGGAGCTCGCGCTCAATCGAGAAGAAAGACTGAAAGATATTGCGGATCGGCTGGCCAAAACCTTCCGCGGTGTCCTGCATGCGGGGCGTAAGGCCCCCAAAGCCGCAGTCCCATGCGGGACCGCGCCGCACGCGCTGGTGGTAGAAGAGGCGAACGCCGAGGATGGTGAGGGCGACGACGAAAGCGATGGCGAGGAAGAAGACGAGCGGACCGTAGGACACCTGCCGCGTCGGCACGGGTGCGAGCAGCCACCAGGGGCTGCCCTGCTGCGAGAGTGAAATACCCGTGAGCTCACGCGTCACGTGACTCAGGGCGCCGAGCACCTGCACGGGTGCGAGCCCGAGCGCCACGCACCCGAGAGCGAGCCAGACTAAACCTAAGCGCTCGAGGCGGCCGCAGTCGTGCGCGCTCGCGAGCGCCTTTTCCCGTGGCTGGCCGAGGAAGATCACGCCGTAGAACTTCACCATGACGTAGCCGGAAAGCGCGGCCGCAAGTGCCACGAGCGCGGTCGACATCGGGATCAGGAGGTTCACGAACTCGTGCGGGATGCGATCGGCGAAGAGGAACGACTGCAGCAACAGCCACTCGGAGACGAAGCCATTGAGCGGGGGGAGGCCGGCGATCGCAAGCGCCCCGATGAGCGAGGCCCAGGCGACCCAGGGCATGCGGTGAATGAGTCCGCCGAGGCGACCGAGATTGCGCTCACCCGTCGCATGGAGCACCGATCCGGTCCCGAGGAAGAGCAAGCTCTTCATGAGGGAATGGTTCAGGCAGTGATAGAGCGTCGCGGCGAGTGCGAGCGCTGCCGGGATGCGCATCCCCGCTCCGTAGAAGACGACACTCAAGCCGAAACCGGTGAAGGCGAGCCCCAAGTTCTCGATCGAGGAATAAGCGAGCAGACGCTTCATGTCCGTTTGCACGGCGGCAAACACGGCGCCGTAGAGTGCGGAGATGAGGCCGGCGGCGAGCGGCACGAGACCCCACCACCAGATGGGCGTGCCGAGCAGATCGAACGTCACGCGAATCATCCCGTAGACCGCCATCTTGAGCATCACCCCGCTCATGAGCGCAGACACTGGAGAGGGCGCGGCCGGATGTGCCTCGGGGAGCCAGACGTGTAGCGGAATGAGTCCCGCTTTCGCGCTGAATCCCACGAGCGCGAGCAGAAAGGCTGCCGCTGCCCAGGGAGGTGTGAGGTGTGCCGCGCGCATGGCATCGAACGTGAACTGCCAGCTCCCACCCTGGAGCAGGCCGAAGGTGAGGAGGACCGAAATCGCCCCGATGTGCGCGATCAGTAGATAAAGAAAGCCGGCCCTTCGGATCTCGGGAATGCGGTGTTGCGTCGTGACGAGAAAGTAAGAAGAGATCGCCATGGTCTCCCAGGCGACCATGAACGCGTAGGCATCATCCGCCAGCAGGATGAAGCCCATGCTGACGAGGAAGAGGTGGTACTGCAGGCACATGAGACCCGGCGGCGTGCCCTCGCCGCGACGGAAATAGCCGGCGGCGAATACCGAGATGCCCGCCGATGAGAGCGCGAGCAGAAGGAGAAAGACGCTGCTCAAGGCATCGAGACGCACGTGCATCGGGAGATCTGGGAGTCCGATCGGCAGTAGGGCGTGCTCGGGCGGTGCGGCGAGACTCACCGCCGCGATCACCGCGAGCGCGAGGCTACCGAAGGCGCTTAAGGGAAAGAGGGTGCGACCGACGAGTCCCACGCTCATCGGGCGCAGGAGCCCGGCGAGGCCGAGGAGAGTCCAGAGGCCCAAGATTGCCAGACAGGCGGTGAGGGGTGATGCGGGCAGGAGCGTCACAGAGAGTGCAACTCGGATTCGCCTTGGATTATAATTGAATGCCTTCTCCCTGTCGCACCATCGAAAGTGCGCCGGATCACGACCTTGCCTCTCGAAGACCGCAGTGCCCGTCTGACGATTCTCATCGATCCACGCAAGAAGGCCGTATTCGAGCGCCTGTGCGCGGAGGAGGACACGACACCCTCTCAGGTCGTCCGCCGTCTGATTCGCCAGTACATTCTCGAGCGCACCGGCAAGCCCTGGGCGCCCCCTGCCGATGAGCCCAAGCGGGCGCCGAGCCACAGCGCCCGGCGCGGCGGGCGATCATGACGAGAGACTCACGGGCGCCCGGGCTACTCATGATTCGCTATTGCATGGCACAGCTCTACGGCGCTACCGAGCGCGCGATCTCCGTGCTCCGCCCCTCGAGTCAACAGGTCGAAATCGCGCATACCGTTCTTTATTTCCTCGCCCGCGCCTGCGCCTGTCAGTGGGCAGCGTACTGGGCGCCCGATGCCGTGCCGCGGCGCTTGCGGCCGATCGCCATCTGGAGTACGGCCTCTCTCGGTGCAGTTCCGCTCGCTTGTGACCTGCGGCGCCGGCCGCTCTCGATGAGTCTCGCGAAGGCGCGTCAGGTCTGGCGCAGCCGATTACCCTTGTGGTCGAGCCGTTCCGCTCTGAAGGTGAGCCCGCCTCGGCAGCGTCATGTGGCCGAGGTGGGCTCGCAAGCGGCGGTGTGGTTTGCGGTGCAGACGGGCACCGCTGTGTATGGGGTCATCGAGTTGCGCGCTCGGGCGGCCGACTCGAAGGCCCCGGACAGCCTCGCCGCTTTCGAGCGGCTCGGGTATCGCTTAGGCGGCGCTATTGAGGAGCTCTTAGATGCCCGCACCGCCCTGCATTGAGAATTGATTTACAACAGGCAACTGGCCCGGGGCCGGCGGCAGCGGCGAGCGCGCCGGCGGCGGCCACCGGCATCGAGTCAGTGAAGCTGCGGGCTCGCGCGCACAACACCGCATCGAGCTGCCATGTCGGGCTTTTGTCTTTCAGTAATTTGCGCGCGTTCGCGAATTTTCCAGTCTAGAATAATCCCTGCAAATCAGAGTATCAGCGTCGTACAAGGAGCCATGATCCGCAACGCGGATCCGGTGCAAGACAGGTGATCTGGTTCGAGGGTCCCGGCCACCTGAGCCGGCTGGCGGTATACGGCGTCGGATTGTTGCTGGCGCTCGCGGTACTTGGATTCTATAGTGCTCGCCGCCCACTGGGCTGCCGGCTCATCTATGCCGGCTGCACGCTCACCTGTGCGGCGCTCGCGGCAGTTGCGTTGCTCGCGCTGCTCGGCGGCGGCGGCACGCATTCCGTTCAGCTGCCGATTGGGCTGCCGCAGACCCGCACGCTTCTCGGCCTCGATCCGCTCAGTGCCGCGTTCGCACTCATCATCAACCTGGACGCGGCGATCGTGAGTGGCTTTGCCATTGGCTACGGATCGCATGCGCCCGAGCCACGGCGGGTCCTACCGTATTACCCGGCGTTCATCGCCGCCATGAATCTGGTACTGCTTGCACAGGATGCCTACGCGTTTCTCGTCGGCTGGGAGCTCATGTCGGTGACGTCCTGGGCGCTCGTGGTGAGCGAGCACGGCTCGGCCGAGAACCGGCGCGCCGCCCACATCTACCTCGTCATGGCGACCGGCGGCGCGTTTGCGCTGTTGCTCGCCTTTGGACTTCTGGCCGGTCCTGCGGGTCAATACACGTTCGAGGCCATCCGAAGCGCGACCGCGCGCGGTTTCGGGCCGATCGTGCTGGTGCTGGCCCTGATCGGGGCCGGTTCCAAGGCGGGTCTGGTGCCGCTGCACGCCTGGTTGCCGCTCGCGCACCCTGCGGCACCCAGTCACGTCTCGGCTCTCATGAGCGGGCTGATGACGAAGGTCGCCATCTACGCGTTCATACGCCTGGTGTTCGACCTGGCAGGTCCGCCGGCCTGGTGGTGGAGCGTTCCGGTACTGGTGATCGCGGGCATTACCACTCTGCTCGGCGTTCTGTATGCGTTGATGGAACACGATCTGAAGCGCCTGCTCGCCTATCACACGGTCGAGAACATCGGCATCATTTTCATCGGCCTGGGGCTGGCGCTCGCGTTCAACGCCGACGGTCTCAAGGTCGCTGCCGCCCTGGCGCTCTCGGCAGCGATCTTCCACGCGTTCAATCACTCACTCTTCAAGAGCCTGCTGTTCATGGGTGCGGGTGCCGTGCAGGGCGGGAGCGGTGAGCGTGACATGGAGCGGCTCGGGGGGCTGATTCAGCGCATGCCGGTCACGGCGATCGCGTTTCTCACCGGATGCCTCGCGATCTCGGCGCTCCCGCCCTTCAATGGCTTCGTCTCCGAGTGGCTGACCTTTCAGGCGATCCTCTTGAGCCCACAACTGCCGCATTGGTTGCCGCGACTCGTAATACCGGCGGTCGGGGCGACGCTCGCCTGCGCGGCGGCGCTCGCGGCGGCCTGCTTTGTCAAGGCGTTCGGCATGACGTTCCTCGGCCGCCCACGCTCCAGGGCAGCCGAGACCGCGGGCGAGACGGACGGCTGGTCGCGGGCAGCCATGCTGCTGCTCGCTCTGCTGTGCCTGCTCGCCGGCATCCTGCCGGGCTTTGTGATCGATGTGCTCTCGCCCCTGACACACCTGCTGGTCGGCGCGCGGCTCGCGCCGCAGGCCGCTCAGCCGTGGCTGCGTATCGTGCCCATCGATCCCGCGCGCAGCGCGTACGACGGCGCACTGGTCTTCGGCATGATCTTGGTTGCTGCCGGGGCGACGGCCTTCGTGGTACGTCGGATCGCTGCCCGAGCACTGCGCAGGGCTGCGCCGTGGGACTGCGGCTTCCCGGATGCGAGCCCCGCCACGCAGTACACCGCGACCAGCTTCGCGCAGCCGATCCGGCGGGTGTTCGGCAGCGTGACATTTCGCGCGCGCGAGCGCATCGTCATGGCCGCGCCCGGTGACAGTACGGCCAGCGAGCTGCGCGTCGAGCTTCATGACACGGTATGGGAGGTGTTCTACGCCCCCGTCATTCGCTTCGTCGAGCGGAGTGCCGAGCGCCTCAACCGGTTGCAGTCCCTGACCATCCGCAAATATCTGACGGTCGTGTTCGTTGCACTGATCGCGCTGTTGATCATCGTGGGGGCATGGCGATGAGGCTCGGCTGGCTCACGCAGCTCACTCAGGCCGTGCTGGTGCTGGCACTCGCACCGCTGCTCTCGGGCGTGACGCGCAAGATCCGCGCCCGGCTGCTGCGCCGCCAGGGCCCGCCGGTCCTGCAGCCCTTCCGCGACCTCATGAAACTGATCCGCAAGGAAGCCGTGGTCGCCGATAACGCCTCGTGGTTGTTTCGGGCGGCACCCTATCTCATCTTCGGCACCACCTGGGCGGCTGCCGCGTTGGTGCCGACCTTTGCCACCGGGCTTCCGCTCAGTGCTTCGGCCGATATCATCGTCATCGTCGCCCTGCTCGGCACCGCGCGCTTTCTGCTCGCGCTCGCCGGCCTTGACGTCGGCACCAGCTTTGGCGGCATCGGCTCGAGCCGCGAGGTGCTCTTCGCATCACTCGCTGAGCCTGCGATGCTGATGGCCGTCTTCACCCTGTCCTCGTTCGCCGGCTCCACGGAACTGTCCTCGATCTCCGCCTACATGCAGACCGCCGCGGTGGGGATCAACATCTCGCTCGCTCTCGCGCTGGTGGCGCTCATCATCGTCTCGGTTGCCGAGAATGGTCGCATTCCGGTCGACAACCCCGCCACGCACCTGGAGCTCACGATGGTGCATGAGGCCATGGTGCTCGAATACTCGGGACGTCATCTGGCAGTGATAGAGCTCGCAGCGGCCCTGAAGCTGCTGCTCTACCTGTCGTTGATCGCCTGCGTATTCACGCCCTGGGGTACCGCCATTGCAGGAGCTGGACTGCCGCATTACGCCATAGGGCTCGCCGCCTATGTAGTGAAGCTCGCCGCGCTCGGGTTCCTGCTGGTACTTTTTGAGACCGCCATAGCGAAGATGCGCGTATTCCGTGTGCCCGAGTTTCTTGGGATCGCGCTGATGCTGGGATTGCTCGGCACGATCCTGCTGTTCGTCTCGAAGGTCCCGCGATGAGTCCGCTGGGCGGTGACATCGCCCATCTGCTCGCCGGTTCCATGGTTCTGGTGAGCTTCATGCTCCTGTATCAGGACCGCATGTCTGCGCTCATCAACGTTTTCGCATTGCACGCCTACGTGCTCGCATGCTCGGTCGCCTGGCAGGCCTACCTACAGGGTGCACCGCACCTGTATATCACCGCACTGATCGCGCTGCTCTTTAAAGGCGTGATCATTCCCGGCGCACTTCGGCGCATCATTGTGCGCCTCGATATTCATCGCACCATCGAGCAGGCGCTCAGCGTCGGACCGACGATGCTGTTCGGCATCGCGCTGGTGGGGTTGTCGATCATGGTCATGTTGCCGGTGACCCAGTCACAGGGAGCGTTCGTCCGGGAAGACCTGGCATTCGCGCTGTCGGTCGTGCTGCTCGGGTTTCTGATGATGGTCACGCGGCGTAATGCGGTGAGCCAAGTGATCGGATTCATGTCGCTCGAGAACGGCCTGGTGCTCGCCGCTACGGGCGCGCGCGGCATGCCGCTGGTGGTCGAGATCACCGTGGGCTTCTCGGTGCTGATCGCCTTCATCGTCATTGGCATTTTCCTGTTCCGCATCCGCGAGCGCTTCGACACCGTCGATCTGCAGGCGCTCGACCTCTCGCGCGGAGAGTCGACATGAGCCTCTCTGTCGGGCAACTCGCCCTCGGCGGGCTGCTCGCCATCCCGGCCGTCGGGACGCTCCTGCTCGCGCTGATCGCACGCTATCGGCTCGCCTCCATCATCAACGTGGCGCTCTGCGCTCTGACGCTCGCCTGTTCGGTCGCGCTCTACGCGTACCGTCCAGCGCCGTCGCTATACCTGCTCGTTGACGATCTGAACACCGTCTTCCTGGTCGTGGGTTCGCTCGTAGGGTTCAGCACCAGCGTCTTCAGCGCCGGCTACATTGCGCACGAGCTGCAAACGGGCAGATTGAAGGGGCCTGACGTGCGCTTCTATCACGCCATGTATCAGCTCCTGATGTTGGGGCTCAATCTCGCGCTGGTCTCCAACAATATCGGCCTCATGTGGGTGGCGATCGAGCTGGCGACGCTCACCACGGTCGTGATGGTCGGGATGTACCGTACCAACGCGGCGCTCGAGGCAGCTTGGAAGTACTTCATTCTGGCCTCGGTCGGCATCGCGCTCGCGCTCTTCGGTACGATATTGGTCTATCTTGCGGCGCAGGAGCAGCTGGGTCCAGGGGTCGTCGCGATGGCCTGGAACGGCCTCGCGGTGAGCTCGCGCAGCTTCGATCCCTCGCTGCTGAATCTCGCCTTCGTCTTCTTGCTCCTCGGCTACGGTACCAAGGTGGGCTTGGTTCCAGTGCACGCCTGGCTGCCTGATGCCCATGCCGAGGGTCCGACGCCCATCTCGGCAGTGCTTTCGGGGCTGCTGCTCAATGTGGCGCTGTTCGCGCTGCTGCGATTTAAGCTCATCATGGCCGGCAACCCCCACGTGCTCTCCCCCGGCCCGATGATGATCACCATGGGGCTGATCTCGCTGCTGTTCGCGGGCTTCATGATCTTCCGGCGCCGCGACATCAAGCGCCTGTTTGCGTACTCCTCGATCGAGCACATGGGCATCATCACGCTCGCCTTCGGTCTGGGTGGCCCGCTTGCAAGCTTCGCGGGACTCCTGCAGATGACCATGCACAGCCTGACCAAGTCCGCCATCTTCTTCGGCGTCGGCTACACCTCGCAGCTTGAGGGCACGCAGAGCATCGCGGACATTCGCGGCCTCACGCGCAGCGCGCCGCTCCTGGGGTGGCTCTTGGTGCTCGCGGTGCTGGCGATCGCGGGGCTCCCTCCCTTCGGGGTATTCACCAGCGAATTTCTACTCGTGACCTCCACCTTTGCACGCTCACCGTGGCTCGCGGTCCTCCTGGTGGCGGGTCTGCTGATCGCATTCAGCGCGGTCATGCTGCGGCTGCACGGTCTCGCCTTCGGTGACACGACGCGGCGGCACTCGCTGCCCGCCTGGCGTCTAGTGCCGATCGCGCTGCATCTCCTGCTCGTGACGGTGGCTGGCCTGTACTTGCCGGGCGCAGTGATCGCCTGGTTCCGCCACGTGGCCAGTGAGCTGGGGTAGCCCGTGCTCAAGGCGCTATTCGGCAACCATTGCGCCATTGCCACCCATCATGGATGGCCGCTCGTGACGGCCGATGCCGACTCGTGGCGCGGGATCGGTGAGGCGCTGCGCGAAGGCAAGCTCGATCTGCTCGCGCTCTGGGGAGATGATAACGCGGTACAGTGCACGCTCTATGAACCCTCTACACGGCAGGTGCTGAGTGTGCGCCTGCCCGTGTGCGCCGGAAGGGTTCCTTCGCTTGCGCAGTTTCACGCACCAGCATCTCGCCTCGAACGGGCGATCACCGATCTGTTCGGCATCGAGGTCGTGGGGCTGCCTGATCATAGGCCATGGCTCGATCACGGGCGCTGGCCGCGGCGTCGACCCTTGGCGGCCATCTCGGCCGGTGCCGGCGAAGTGCCGCGCTACGCGTTTCTGCCGGCGGTCGGTCCGCATCTGCACCAGATTCCCGTCGGCCCGGTGCATGCCGGGATCATCGAGCCCGGACATTTTCGCTTCACGGCGAGCGGCGAGACCGTGGTGCGACTCGAGGAGCGCTTGGGCTACACGCACAAGGGTATCGAGTGGCTGTTGCGCGGAAAGTCCCTCGAGGATGCCGCGCGCATTGCAGCCCGCGGCTGCGGCGACAGCACGGTGGGCTACTCTTTTGCCTTCGCGCGCGCCGTGGAGGCAGCCCTCGAGATCGAGATTCCCCCGCGCGCCCGGTGGCTGCGCGCCATCATGGCTGAGCTCGAGCGCATCGCCAACCACCTGGGGGACGTCGGCGCGATCTGCAATGACGCCGCCTTCTCGATGATGCACGCGGAGTGCGGGATTCTTCGCGAGCACACGCTGCGCGCCTGCGCCATCGCCTTCGGTCACAGGCTGATGATGGATCGCATCGTCCCCGGTGGCGTCGCGGTCGATCTGGAACCGGCGGGCCTGCAGGCGATCCTCGCGCTGACGCAGCGCCTGCAGCGGCAATTCCCCGAGCTCGTGGAGCTCTACGACAATACCGCATCGCTCCAGGACCGGACGGTGGGTTCCGGCAGCGTCTCGGCCGCTCTCGCCGCGCAGTTCGCCGCCCCCGGCTACGTCGGTCGGGCGTCCGGGCGCACATTCGATGCGCGCACCTGCCTCCCCTATCCCCCGTACGACCGCGCCCCGATCAAGTCCATTACGAAAAGCGAAGGGGACGTCGATGCACGCATTCGGGTAAGGATCTTCGAGATCGAGCAGAGTCGCACCTGGCTCGAGGCCGCTCTCGCGCCACCGCCGCCGCCGGGGCCACTGCGTGTGTCATGCGACGTCGCACCGGTAGCCAGCGTCGAAGGCGCAGCTCTGGTTGAGGGTTTTAGGGGCGACATCCTTGCCTACGTACGGCTCGACCCCGGACTGCGTATCGAACGCGGTCACTTGCGCGATCCGTCGTGGTTCCTGTGGCCGTTGCTGGAAGCTGCGATTGAGGGCAATATCGTTGCCGACTTCCCCCTCATCAACAAGTCATTCAACTGTGCCTACTCGGGCAACGATCTGTAGTTCTTGCCACACAGTTGCCAAACGATCGCCTCTCGCCACCTCCTGATCCACCATGCGTAGACGCCTGGCTAAGAACTTGATCGGCAGACCGTGTACCGAGCCATTGCTCCAGCAGCCGGTGACCTTGGAGCAAGCCGGTGCCGCACTCCGCGGCGCCATCGCCCGCAGGCTTGGCCGCAGTCTTGCGATTCGCGAAGTGGACAGCGGCTCGTGCAATGGCTGCGAGCTGGAAATCCACGCGCTGAGCAACGCCTTCTACGATGTCGAGCGCTTCGGTATTCGCTTCGTCGCCTCGCCGCGCCACGCCGACGTGCTGCTCGTCACCGGTCCCGTGACCCTCAATATGCGCGAAGCCCTCGAACGCACCCATCAGGCAACACCTGCGCCGAAGTGGGTCGTTGCCGTGGGGGACTGCGCGGTGGGATGTGGAGTGTTCACAGACAGTTACGCCTGCGTGGGCGCGGTCGGCAAAGTCATCCCGGTGGACCTCCTGATCCGCGGCTGCCCGCCGACGCCCACCGACTTGCTGCAGGGACTGCTCTGGCTGCTCGACGGGACGGAGGCACTGGCCGAGGTTCACAGCATATCGCCCATTCCAACGGGCGCAGCATCGCCGCCAGAGAGGAGCGGTTGACTGCTTCGGCAGTCATTCAGCGATTCCGCGAACACGCCAGGAATTTCGGCCGCGCGCGTCAGAATCGAGCTTCAGATAGCTTTGAGCGCTAATAGCATGGTACGCCCGATTCCGTTCGAT
This sequence comes from Steroidobacteraceae bacterium, assembly GCA_035252605.1. GTDB lineage: Bacteria > Pseudomonadota > Gammaproteobacteria > Steroidobacterales > Steroidobacteraceae > 13-2-20CM-66-19. The sequence goes on along the minus strand of DATFCZ010000128.1, from coordinate 70,727 downwards.
CTGAGCGTGCCGCCTTCACTGGCGAAGGGGAGGTCGCCCATCCGGAAATGATGATGACCTTAGAGGCGGATCGGGAACCGTGGTCACGTGGTCGAGGGCGGCGTTTCGAGCCGCACGGTCGCCTGTACCGCTTGAGAGACACGCTCGTGAACCGTCACGTCCAATGGATCGGGTAAGAGCTGGCCGGGGCCTGCGGCTGCGGCGAGCGCGCCGGCGGCGGCCACCAGCATCGAGTCAGTGAAGCTGCGAGCCCTCGCGCGCAGCACCGCATCGAAGAGCCCAGGGAAACACAGCACACTGTTGATACTCTTGCCGTCCGCCGCGATGGCGGCGCCGGTTGCCAGAGCTGCTGCCGGGTCGATCTCCGGATCGGGCGTTGAGAGTGCGAATACGATCTGGCCTTTCCGTATACGTTTGGGTTGAATCAATCGCTGCGCTCCAGTCGTGCAGATGACGACGTCCGCGCGGGCGAGGATCTTCTCCAGACTCTCGCGCTGACCGTGCAATTGGGCGAGCCGCCCCATGGCTTCCGTGCGCAGGTCATTGCCGAGCAGCTGCTTGATGCCGTGCGCGTGAAGGAGTCGCGCGATACCCGAGCCTGCGGCGCCCAAGCCCACCACACCGACCGTCAGCTCGTGCAGGGTCGTACCGGTCTGATGGGTGGCATTGAGAAGCGCCGCGAGGGTGACGACGGCCGTCGCATGCTGATCGCCGTGCAGCACCGGGAGACTTAAGCGTGCGCGCAACTTCTGCTCGATCTCAAAGCAGCGCGGCGTTCCGACGTCCTCGAGGAGGATGGCCCCAAAGGAGGGAGCAATCGAGCACACGACCTCCACAAAATGATCAACCGAGGCGCTTTCCACGAGAACCGGGATGCCGCTGATCCCTACGAGGCTCGCAAAGAGCGCCGCCTTGCCCTCGAGCAGAGGCAACTTCGCGCGCAGTCCGATGTTACCCAAACCGGCGGTAGCGGACCCGTCGGTCACGATGGCAACGGTACGCCCGATATAGGTGAAATCGAGCGCCTTCTCGGGCGCCGCTTGGATCGCGAGGCACACGCGAGCGGCTCCGGGAGCGTAGATGTCCCGCAGGATCTGCTGGCTGGAGATCGCCACACGCGATCGCATCTCGATCTTGCCGCCCCGATGGCGCTCGAAGACGCGATCGGACCAGCCGACGAAACGCGCCGAGGGCAGGGCGTTCAGGCGCGCGAGGAGCCCCGAATGCACAGACTCGTCCATTTCGACCGTCAGCTCCCAGAGCGTGCGGTCCTGGTCGCGGCGGATGGTGCTGACATGCTCGAGGATGAGCCCCGCCTCGGCGATGACGTTGAGGACGCTCGCCAGATTTCCCGGAGCATGGGTCGTCTCGACTTGAAAGATCTCTGAGACTTTCATAGGCGTGGCTTTGAAGTCCGTCGTCGGGATCCTCTGAGTGTCAAGGGGAGAGCTGTGGGCTGGTGCCCAACGTCGGGCCAGCGCGCAGCCGCTCGAGGAATCTTAAGAACTCGAGCCCCAATCCCTGCTCGAGAGCTGCTGCCCGGCTTTGCAGAAAGTCGGGCAGCTGCGCGAGCTGCGCTCGCTTGAACGCAAAGAGGAGCAGATTATGATCCGCCGCCACCGGCAACGGTAGGACCGCACCGTTAAATGCCGCACGCAGGTATTCGACATGGATCGGATAACGGTTCACGTCTCCGCATAGATTCATGACGAGCACGCCGTCCGCCGTCAGAGACTCACTCGCCCTGCGGTAGAAGTCCGATGAGGCGAGTGAAGGGGCGATGCCGAGCTCATCGAAGGCGTCGATCAGGATGACATCGGGCGTCAGCCCTGCTTTCGCGAGGAACGCGGCGCCGTCCTCGTGAATGACCTCAAAGCGCTCATCGTCCGCGGGGATCGCAAAGAGCTCTCGCAAGGCGATGACGTCGGCATTGATCTCGATCACCGAGATGCGCGCCTGCGGCAGGCGGCGGTAACAGAACTTGGCGAGCGAGCCACCACCCAAGCCGATCATCAGGATCTGACGCGGCTCGGGCGTGAATAAGAGGAACGCCATCATCTTGCGGGTATAGGCGTTCACCAGGACGTCCGGATCATCGAGCCGCATGGAGCTCTGCGTGTTGGAAGTATCGAAGAAGAGGTGCCGCATGGTGCCGTTCTCGATCAGGAACGGCTGTCCGAGAGTGCCCGCACGCAGCCGCTCCAGTTGCTCGGCGCTCACCCCTCCGGGGGGTTCCACGAGTCGCAGCATTCCAGGCTCGGTGAAGGGGTTGGGCACCTCGATCAATCGAAGTTCCGAATCCTCGTTCAGGTAGTCTTTCGTCACGGGAAGATTCTCGGCGGACGCCTGAATGCAGGTCTCCCTGCGGTCCGACTCCTCAGGCAGCCGTGCGCGGCGGGGCGAGCTCGGCGCCTCTTGAGGCGGCGCTCGCTTTGAGGCGCACGCCGCGCCCACCGCCGCTGCTCACGGCATCGTCCCCGATGAGCTCGACGCCGGCCGCATCCAGCGCTCGTACCAACTTCACGAGCGAATCCACGGTGCCTCGGATGATGCCTTCGCTCGCTTCCATGCGCTGAATCGTGGGCACCGACAACTGGGCGGCGTCGGCGAGTGAGCGCTGGTCGAGGCCGAGAAGCGCGCGTGCGGCGCGAAGCTGAGCGGCAGTGATCATGTAAATCCAATTACAATTGATGGGCTATCCATCAAAAGAGTATCATAGCGCTTCATTCAGGCCGTCCAATTCGGATGCACTTAACCCCATGCCGTACCGGGGAGGCAGTGGTGTGCTACCGCGAGCCGTCGTTATCGGCGGTCATACGCTGCGCAGGCAGGGCGCAGAGCCAGGGGTTGCTCTGTTCCTCTGCCGGCAGAACCATGCCGGGGCCATCATGGCGGAAGCGATCGTGAAGCACCTCGCGGGCGGGCAGCTTCGAGCGGCGAGTGCCGGTGCCGATCCATCGAGTCCGCCTCATCCCTACGCCCTGGAATGTCTCAGCGCGCACGGCATGGCCCGGCGGCCTCTTCAGCCACGGTCATGGAGAGAGTTCGTCGGTGCAAACGTCCCCGCCATCCGGTTACTGATTACGCTCTGTGAGCAGGAGTCCCATCACTGCTCGCTCCCCGCGCGCGTGCAGGCCCATTGGGGGATGCCCGACCCCGCCAAAGTCACCGGCAGTGCGATCGACCAGCGTCTCGCGTTCGAGGAGACATTCGTCACGCTCAACGCGCGGATCGGACGGCTTCTCGCGTTGCCGCTTCGGCGACTCACCGATTGCGAGTTGTCCCTGGAACTCGCGCGAATGGGTGAGGCGCCCGCTTAAGAACGCCTCGGGAGAAGACCAACATGGTGTCGCCCACACGACCGCTGTCGCCCTATCTTCACTACCGGTGGCGGCACACCAACACCCTGTCATTCCTGCACCGGATCGCCGGACTCATGCTCTCGCTCGGCCTGCTATTACTCATCTGCTGGCTGATGAGCCTTGCAAGTGGACCCAAGGCCTACGCACGGGCGAGCGCCGTGCTCTCGATGAGTCTCTTTACGCTCGTGTATCCGGTTTTGCTGATTGCGTTCGCCTATCATCTGGTGGCGGGCATTCGTCACCTCGCATGGGATAGCGGTCGCGGCCTCGAGCGCGAGGCGGCCCGGCGCAGCGCGTTGGTCGTCGCATTTCTCGTCGTCGTCCTGGTGCTCGGATCAGGGTACCTCCTCTTCGCGTGGAGGCATGTGGCATGAGTCTGCGCAGTCCGCTCGGGACCGCCCTCGGATCGGGCTCGGCGAAACAGGGTGTTCATCACTGGTGGGTGCAACGGCTAACGGCGGTTGCGCTCGTGCCGCTCGCCCTCTGGTTGGTGGTTTCGCTCGTGGCGTTGCCATCCCTTAATTACACCACGGTGGCTGCCTGGATGAGCGGGAGTTGGACGGCACTCGCGCTCGTGCTCTTTGTCCTGACGGCGAGCTTGCACTCGCAGCTCGGCGTGCGAGTCATCGTGGAAGACTACGTACACGGGAGCGGTGCCAAGATGGCGGCGCTCATCGTGCTGACCTTCATTCACGTGCTGATCGCGGCGGCAGGCGTTTTGGCCATCCTGAAAGTGGCCTTTGGATGGGCTTCGTGAGGGTGGGGAGTGCACGATGACGGCGCACGCGTTCATTGACCACACCTACGATGTCATCGTGATCGGGGCAGGCGGTGCGGGTTTGCGCGCGACCCTGGGCCTTGCGGAAGCAGGCTTGTCGACGGCGTGCATCAGCAAAGTCTTCCCCACGCGTAGCCACACCGTTGCCGCGCAGGGCGGCATCAGCGCCGCCCTTGGCAACATGGGCGAGGATGACTGGCGCTGGCACATGTACGACACCATCAAGGGCTCGGATTGGCTCGGCGATCAGGATGCCATCGAGCTCATGTGCAAAGAGGCACCGGCCGCGGTGATCGAGCTCGAGCACTACGGCCTGCCCTTCTCGCGGACCGAGGACGGACATATCTACCAGCGGCCCTTCGGCGGCATGACCACGCACTTTGGTGAAGGGATCGCGCAGCGCACCTGCGCGGCGGCGGATCGCACCGGACATGCGATGCTGCATACCTTGTATCAGCAAGCGATCCGTCGCGCCGCAACGTTCTTCGTCGAGTATTTCGCCATTGATCTCATCATGGAAGAGGGCGTTTGCCGTGGTGTCGTGGCGCTCGACATGACGGAAGGCAAGCTCCATCGCTTTCGCGCGCACATGACGATTCTCGCAACCGGCGGCTACGGCCGCACGTATTTCTCGTGCACCTCGGCCCATTCGTGCACGGGCGATGGCAACGGCATGGTGTTGCGGGCCGGGCTACCGCTTCAGGACATGGAGTTCGTGCAGTTCCATCCCACGGGCATCTACGGCGCCGGGTGTCTCATCACCGAGGGGGTGCGGGGCGAGGGCGGGTATCTCACGAATTCCAAGGGCGAGCGCTTCATGGAGCGCTATGCGCCGAATGCCAAGGATCTTGCCTCGCGCGATGTGGTGAGCCGCGCCATGACGATCGAGATCCGTGAGGGCCGTGGAGTGGGACCGGCCAAGGATCACATCTACCTGCACCTCGAGCATTTGGGTCCCGAGGTGATCCATGAGCGCTTGCCCGGAATCGCCGAGAGCTCGCGGATTTTCGCGGGCGTCGATGTCACGCGCCAGCCGATCCCCGTACTGCCAACCGCTCACTACAACATGGGTGGGATTCCCTCCAACTATCACGGCGAAGTGATCTCTCCCAAAGCGGGCGATCCCGATGCGGTGGTCGCAGGCCTCATGGCGGTGGGCGAGGCGGCGTGCGTGTCCGTGCACGGCGCGAACCGCCTGGGCTCGAACTCGCTGCTCGATATCGTGGTCTTCGGCCGCCAGGCGGCGCGTCGCTGCGCCGAGCTCGTGAAGCCAGCTACCGCGCACAGACCCTTAGCAAAAGACGCGGGCGAATTGGCGATCGAGCGGCTCGAGCGGCTGCGTCACGCGAAGGGCGTAAGGCCCACCGCCGCCATCCGCTTGGAGATGCAGCAGACCATGCAGACCGACGCTGCCGTGTTTCGCAGGGCAGAGAGCTTGAGGGAAGGCATGCACAAGCTCGCGCAGACCTATGCCTCATTTGCCGACGTTTGCATCAAGGATCGATCGCTCATCTTCAACACGGATCTCATCGAGACGCTCGAGCTCGAGAACTTGCTGATGCAGGCCACCGCGACCATCCACTCGGCCGAGCATCGCACCGAGAGCCGAGGAGCGCATGCGCGGGAGGACTTCCCCAAACGCGACGATGAGAGCTGGCTCAAGCATACACTCGTGTGGGTCGAGGGTCCGGGAAGAGCGCGATTCGATCACCGCCCGGTGCACTTGAGGACGCTCACTCGCGACGTCGAGCCCGTCCCGCCCAAGGCTCGAACCTATTGAACGAAGGGGCCGCTATGGCCGAATGCGACATTCGCGTCTATCGGTTCGATCCGGACTCGGGTGAGAAGCCGCGGGTCGATCGCTTTCGACTCGACCCCAATCACTTCGGTCCCATGGTTCTTGATGCCCTGATCCACATCAAGAGTCAGGTTGATTCGTCGCTCACCTTCCGTCGCTCCTGTCGCGAAGGCATCTGCGGCTCGTGCGCCATGAACATCAACGGTGTCAACCGCCTCGCGTGCACGACGGCCCTGCAGGCTCTGGGAGAGAAGATTCGCATCTACCCGCTACCGCACATGCCCGTTGTGAAGGACCTCGTGCCCGATCTGACGAATTTCTACGCCCAGTACGCTTCCGTGAGGCCGTGGCTTGAGACTCGCACGCCCGCGCCGCCCGATCGGGAGCGGTTGCAATCGAAGCCGGAACAGGAGGAGATCGACCGCCCGGCGGCCTGCATCCTCTGCGCCTGCTGTTCGACCTCCTGCCCCAGCTATTGGTGGAACAGCGATCGATTCCTCGGGCCCGCGGCGCTGCTTGCCGCCTACCGCTGGATCATCGACAGTCGCGATGAGGCGACGGGCGAGCGCCTCGATCAGCTGGAAGACCCCTTTCGCCTCTACCGCTGCCACACGATCATGAACTGCACCGATGTGTGTCCCAAGGACCTGAGCCCCGCGCGGGCGATCGCGCAAATCAAGGTTATGCTGCTCAAACGCACTCTATAGACGGGCGTAGCGCGAGAGGAACACGGGGTGCCTGATGCACCGGGCAGGCTCGCCTGAGTCGAACGGATAGGGGCCCGCCGCTCCCGCAACCACCCCGAACACGCGCAGTAGGGATTACTTCGTATGGCGCCACAGCGCGGCCGAGCGCTTCATTATAGTTTTTGCGGTGATTTGAGCCTGGAAAGCGGCTCCTGTCACACAGGGTGCGCCGCCCGCCAAGGCCCGGATGCCGGCAGTGATAGCAGATGTTTTCGGAGAAACAGATGAGTAATGGGGGGCGTGATTCATTGCCCACAGAGTACTACTGGGGCACGCTCGCGCAGGTCGCTGTCGGGCTCACGCGTGCACACGATCCCGATGCCGCCGCGGGCGCCGAGACGTGCCTCGACATCGGTCGAACCGAAGGTGCAGGGCTTCGATCCAAAGCGGTGTGGGCCGCCTCGAGCATTCGTGACGCGACGGCGATCGTCGCGATCCGAGCGTACTCGCGTACGGCTCCCGTGCCTCACGAGGCGATTCACGCCTATCGTGTCGATTTGAAGCCCTTTCACGTGGGACCCGTCGCGGTCATCGAGGAGCTGCGAGCCCGGCTCGAGAAGGGCTCAGGGAACTTAGCGCCGCTCGCTCACCACTACTGGGCGCCGAGCGGCACGTGGCACATTCAGGAATTCATCGCGCCATCGATGAGGATTCTGGAGGAAGTACCGGCCGCTACGGAGCGCGATGTCTACATTCGCCGGTGGGTGCAGTACAACCTGGATCGTGAGCGCGCGGTGGCACTGTAGCCGCAAGGCCGCGAACGAGCGTTCGCCGTTGGGGCACTTGGCTCGGCACGCAACGCGTAGCCGTTTCCGCCCGGGGTGGCACTTTGGGCCGCGGCCGGATTAGAGCCGCTATGCGCGTACTCAGGGTTTGGCGCGGAGCTGGGCTTCGTAGGCGACAACCCCTCTCCCGATCCAAGCTCCATCGGCGCTGCCGGCTGCGTGGCTTAACGTGTGGCCTTGAGCCTCTCCGAACGCTCGGGACGTGATTCATTGTTCTGGGCGCTACTCGGATGGAACCGGATGGAGCCAGTGGCCCCTGCCCGTATGAAAGCAATCCATTCGCGACCAAGGGCGTTCACTCACGTCCGTGGCGTCGGCCGCTTACGGTGTGAGCGGGCGCACGGTGAGCTGCACGGGCCACGAATAGCGTCCCGCCTCGATACGAGGACCGAGCAGGAAGCGATAGCGGAGGGCGAGGGCCATGTGCACGCCGACGCGCCCTCGTTCGGGGATTGCGCCGCCCTCTCCTCCGAGGGAAACCTCCGCGCCCGCTCCCCGCACAATCACACCCGTAAGTCCCGGCATGTTCGGGGTGACGAGCAGCTCATACCCTTGCGGGCTGTTGTTGGAGACATCCACGCGGGTCGGCTCGTGGACATCGACGTAGGCTTGCCGAACGTCCCGTGCCGAAATGAGGAGATCCAGGGGCGTAGAGCGCACTTGCAGTGTCGTTCGCGGCAGGACTTGCGCGCTGACCGCAAATTCAGCGTCCGTCTTGGCCGACCCGGTGGCGGCGACCGGGGCGAAGATGATGGCAAGGACAAATGTTCCAAGCATCATGCTGTCCCACGGAGGACAGCCCCTTCGCGGTCGATGCGGCCGGAGGGCAATGCTTCCCTCATATCGGCGAGCTGAGCACGGACTTGCGATGGTTTGCCGCCTCTCGCCATGCAGGGTCGGCTGGCGGCTTGGGGCGCCGGGGTGGTTCCGGAGTTCACCCCCCGAACGCAAGCCAGCCGCCAGCCGATACTCAGGATGTAGTAATGACAGACCTCTCAGGCCGATGCAGTTATTGAACGAAGAAACCGAAATGCCCCGGAAAGCACTTCGGATTTGCACCTTTCGCCTACGCCAAAGCTTCTGCAGCATCCTCTATCTCCAATGGCTCGATTTTGCGGCCGGAAGTCACCTCTTCAGCGGTACGTTGAGCGCCCGGATGCGGCGAGTGGCGCTCGGCTCTTCCTCGGACGCCATCGCCGGGGCCTGCCAGGTCCCGATGCCGGGCAGGACCGCAGCGGGCCAGTTCGCCACAAGCTTCTCGACGTCCGAGGCATCCGCGGGCCCGCAGAAGAGCCGTCCCTGCGCGCTGTCGAAGTGCGTGGCCAGCACGAACTCGAGAATCGCTCGACTCTCCACCCCCTCGGCACAGACGCTGAGCCCGAGCGCATGTGCGAGGTCGGCAATCGCTTTGACGATGATCTGCGCCTCGCGCTCGTTGGCCGCCTCACGGATGAGCGCCGAGTCCACCTTGATCTCGGAAAACGGCATCCGATAGAGATCGGTGAGCGAGGACAGCCCGGTACCGAAATTATCGAGTGAGAGACCCATGCCGAGGATGCGAAGGCGGGTGAAAACATCGATCAGTAGATCGCGATCATCGCCACTGGTGGCTTCGGTCAAATCCAGCACGATGCGATTCGGCGGGACCTCATGCTCCTTTAGCACGCTGCTCATGCGCGCCGGGAAGGCACGATCGCGGACCAGGCGCGGGGTCAAGTTGATGACGAGCTCGAGATCGAGGCCGCATGCCCGCCAGAGTCCCGCCTGGCGGATCGCCTCGGTCATCACGAAGTCGGTGAGTGCACCAGCCAACTCGTAGTTCTCGAAGGCGCTGAGGAAATGCCGCGGCTGCAGCGTTCCGCGTCGCGGGTGGCGCCAGCGCACGAGCGCCTCCGCGCCGCAGACTCGCAACCGGCCTTCGGCAAGCGACACCTTCGGCTGATATTTCAGGATGAGCTCGTGCTCGCTCAGGGCCTGCTCGAGCTCCTCGCGGGAGGGCAGCGGCATGGTCGTGATATGCGAGAGGAGGAGCTGCTCGAGATGAGCCTCGTGCAAGGGGCGCGTACAGGTGCCGACGACCGGGATACCCATGGAGTAGGCAGCGCGACGGGCGCTCGCGAGGACCCGGTCCGGGACTGAGCCGATGAGAACGGTCGCGGGGCGCAATCCCTGCGCGGCGAGGAGCTTGAGCGCGGCCAGGCCGTCGGCCTCCATCGTATCGAGCGCGAGAAGGGCGATGGTCGGGGAGCGGATCGCAAGGATCGCGGAGAGTTCGGCAGCGCTATCCCCCTCGATGCGCTCGCACCCGAGCTGCTCGAGCACAGTACGCAGCACCGCGAGTGAATCCGCGTCTCGCTCGACAATGAGCGCCAAATCGATGGCGCGTCTCGCAGAGCGCGTATCCGGCGGGAGTCCTGGCATTTAAACCCTGCCTCTGCTCCCGGACACGATCCCCGTGCAGGACTGAACCGCACGTGATAGTCCCGGGTGCAGTCGCCTTATCGAAGGATTGAGAATGATCCGCGCGCACCGCATGAAGGCGTGCAGGTGTCACAGTTTGGGTACTGCCTCGAGAAGGCCGTCAGGTCCCCACGGCGAATCCCGTGGGGTTAAGGCCCGCGCAACCATAGTTCGCATACCGCCGCCCTTGCCCAGAGCTTCACCGTGGCGGCGTTACTCGTCCGTTGCCGCAAGCGAGAGCGTGTTAGATAGCGTCGAAGTGGACGGTATTCTTGCGCCCTCACAGCCTAAGTGCTATTCCTTAACTCCTCGAACGGGCAGGGGTTTTGTGGAGAGAGTCACGGACAATCGGTAGCAGTTCGCGTTAAGTAACGTTGCCGGCGGCATGAGAGGCCCGCCGAGGGTCACTTGAAGGCTTGAAGCAAATGCGGGAGTCGGCCTGCGCGTTTCCATCGGAAGATGGAGGTTCACACCGCCGCTTGGGTAAGCCATGCGGCGAGACGTGTGGGCTTGGAGGGATGGGTTTAGGTGGTTGGTCCGGGACGCCGATGCCGCTTGAAAGGCGGCCCCAGAGCGTCATCGAGCGGGTCGGAGATAAGCACGGCGGGACGGCCAATACTCCCAAGCGAAGTGCGTCGCACACGACCTGAATCAGGAGCGCTCACAGCATGGAAAGTGACCTTGACTTCCGACTGCTGTTTGAGGAATCCCCGGACGTTCTCCTGGTACTGCTGCCGGATGCCCCTCGGTACACCATGGTCGCGGCGACCCATGCCCGCTGGCGCGCGACTCACACGACGCCCGACATCCTGGGGAAGGGACTCTTCGAGGTCTTTCCCGACAATCCGGACGACCCCGAGGCCACGGGCACGAACAACCTGCGGGCATCGCTCGAACGCGTACTGAAAACCCGGCAGGCGGACGCCATGGCGGTACAGAAGTACGATATCCGCCGCCCCGACGGGAGCTTTGAGGCGAGGTACTGGAGCCCGAAGAACTTGCCGGTGCTTTCGGCCGCAGGTGATGTGCTCTACATCCTGCACCGCGTCGAGGACGTCACCGAGCTCGTACGCGCCAGCGAGGCGGGTGAGGAGCTGCGGGGCCGGCAGAGCGCCATGGAGCGCGAGGTCATCCAGCGCAGCCATGAGCTCGCGGCCGCGCTGCGCGAGGTTCGGGAGGCCAATGCCAAGCTCGCCGAGCTCGATGTGGCCAAGACCGCGTTCTTCAGCAACATCAGTCATGAGTTTCGCACCCCGCTCACGCTGACGTTGGGCTCGCTCGAGGACGAGCTGGCAGAGCGCGCCGAGCGCCTGCCCCCGGCGCGACTCGAGCGCATCGAGATCGCTCATCGCAACGGCCTGCGCCTATTGAAACTGGTGAATGCGCTGCTTGACTTCGCGCGCATCGAGGCCGGTCGCATGCAGGCGCATTTTCGGGCGACGAACTTGAGCGAGCTGACGGCCGAGCTCGCGAACAGCTTCGATTCGGCGGCGCAGCGCACCGGGCTCAAGCTGACCATCGACTGTCGGCCCCTGCCGCAAGCCGTGTACGTCGACTGCGAGATGTGGGAGAAGATCGTCCTGAACCTCATCTCGAATGCGTTCAAGCACACCTTCCAGGGCGGCATCAGCGTTCGCCTCGTCTGGCTCGATGACGCCGTACAGCTCATGGTCGAAGACAGTGGCGTCGGCATCGCGGCGGAGGAGATTCCGCGCTTGTTCGAGCGCTTCCACCGCGTCAAAGGCACCGCATCACGCACTCACGAGGGGACCGGCATCGGACTGTCGCTGGTGCGCGAGCTCGTGCAGTTACACTCGGGTTCCATCCGGGTCGAAAGCGAACTCGGCAAGGGCAGCCGCTTCATCGTTACGCTAAAGGCGGGCACCGTACACCTGCCGGCAGATCAGATCGGCAGCGGCGGCGGCGATGGCGCTGCGGAACCCCGGACTGCGGCGGCGCACGTGAAGGAAGCCCTCTCGTGGCTCCCTTCGGCGTCCGATACGACCGTTATACAGCCGCTGCCTGAGGAGAGCGGAGTGCGCGCACGGATTCTCTTGGCCGACGATAACATTGACATGCAGCGCCACATCGCGCGGCTCCTTCGCCCTGCGTATGAGGTCTCGGTGGTGGCCGACGGCGAAGCGGCTCTGCAGATCGCCCTTTCGAGCCCCCCTGATCTGGTGGTGTCGGACGTGATGATGCCCCGGCTCGATGGCTTTGGGTTGCTCAAGGCCCTGCGCGCGGACCCGCGCACACGGCAGGTTCCCCTCATCCTGCTCTCGGCGCGGGCGGGCGAGGAGGCGACGGTCGAAGGGCTGGATGCAGGCGCCGACGACTACCTCATCAAGCCATTTTCCGCCCCTGAGTTGCTGGCGAGGGTACGCGCCCATCTGGAACTCTCCCGGCAACGTCGCGAGCTCGAGCGAGAGCTCGAACAACGGGTTGAGGCGCGCACCGCGGAGGTCGCCCGCCTGACCCGAGTGCTGCAGATGCTTTCGGGAATCAATACGGCTCTGGTACGTGTTCAGAACCGCAACGAGGTCATCGTCGAGGCATGTCGGCTCGCGCAGAGCGTCGGCGGGTATTCGATGTCGATGGTGGCGCTGATCGATCCCGCGACCCGCATCGCACGCCCAGTCGCTTGGTCCGGCTATGATTACAATGCGGTTCCGGGCCGGGAATTTCCGATCGCCGATCGCGAAGGGGCCGATTCGAGCCTCATGGGCCGAGTCATTCGTACCGGTGAAGCGCTGTTGTGCGAGGACATCGCGAGCAGCTCTTACGCCATTCAGGGGCGCGATGAGCTGATCGCTGCGGGCGTCCATTCGCTCGCCTGCATACCGCTGAAGGTCGATAACACCCCGGTCGGGGCCTTTCTCTTTGGGACCCGCCGGGACGACATCATCGGCTCCGATGAGCTCCTGCTGCTCGAAGAGGTCGCCGCCAACTTATCCTTCGCGCTTCAATACCTCGACAAGCAGGATGCGGTTCAATTCCTCTCGTACTTCGAGCCGCTGACCGGCCTTGCCAAAAGGGCGCTCTTCTGCGAGCGCCTTAGCCGCCTGCTCGCTCGCGGTCCCGAAAGCCTGCCGCCTCTGGCGGTCACGGTGTTTGACATCGCGCATCTCGCCGTCATCAATGACTCCTTCGGCCGGCATACCGGGGATCGCCTCTTGCAGTGCGTCGCAGATCGCTTAAAGGCACGCTTCCCCGACAGCGAGCAGCTTGCGCACTTAGGCGGCGGGACCTTCCTCTGCGTGAACGCGCTTGACGACCGTGCTGGCGCCGAAGGCGGGGGCTCGCACGAAGACATCACGCGGCTTTTTGCGCAGAGCTTCACCGTTGACGGACAGGAGATCCAAGCCGAGGTCAAGTGCGGCGTGGCCTGTTACCCCAAGGACGGACAGGAATCGAACGAGCTGGTGCAGAACGCCGAGGCCGCACTCAAAGCGGCCCGGATCTCGGGCGAGCGCTATCTGCACCACCGCATGGAGATGAACTCGGCGCTCGCGCGCCGGGTCGGCATGGAGCAGCGGCTGCGTAGTGCGCTCGATAACGGGCAATTTGTACTCTTCTACCAACCTAAGGTCTCACTGCGCACGGGCAAGGTCGCGGGCGTGGAAGCGCTCCTGCGTTGGCAGGACCCGGAAGAAGGTTTGGTGGCGCCGGCCGAGTTCCTGCCGCTTCTCGAATCCGGCGGCCTGATGGCCGCTACCGGTGCCTGGGTCGTCCGGCAGGCGGTCGCTGACTGTCGTGACTGGCGCCATAAGGGGCTGCCACCGATCAGGGTGGCGGTCAACATCTCGCCGCCGGAGCTGCGACAACGCCATATCGCGCGCGATATCCTCGATGCGGTCGGCGATCTATCCGGACATTCAGATTGGGGTATTGACATCGAAATCACCGAAGGGGCGCTCTCGGGAGACTCCTCATCCTGCGTCCACGCGTTGCGTCTGCTGCGTGCTGGCGGCCTCAGTGTCGCTATCGATGATTTCGGAACGGGATTTTCCTCGCTCGGACGTCTCTCGGAACTGCCGATCGACACACTGAAGATCGATCGCATGTTCACCAACCGCCTGCCTTCGAATCGCAGCAGCTGCACGTTGGTCGAGACGATTATCGGCTTGGCGCACGCTTTCGATATGACAACGGTTGCCGAAGGCGTCGAGACTCACGCGCAGCTCGAACATCTCACGCGAGAAGGGTGCGATGAATCGCAGGGCTACCTGCATAGCAAGCCGCTCTGCAAAGCGGACTTTGAAAAGTGGCTTGTTCGTTCAACCGCTGCCGGGCCGAGAGAGAGTGGGCGCGGAGCGGCACCTGTCTAATGGCGGGGCGATTTAGGCATCGCGGCCCGCGGCGCGCGGGCGGGCTCCCAAGGGTAGCGCCAGTATCGGTCGCCCAATCGTATCGCGGAAACTTGTGGGCTGCGGTAATACGGTTTGATATGGGGTGATCCGGTGTCCGGCGACGAGCCGGATTTTCAGGTGCGGATCATCGGTTGGCTCCCTTGTGGCTTCGTGGCCCCTCCTGCGCTGTAAGCGGTCTTCGGGCGAAGAGAATGTCGATGAGAGGGCAGTCCGGGACGCGTTTGCCGCTGCAGCGAGCGGCGATCTCAGCCATTGCACGCTCGAGACGTCTCAAGTCGGCAATCTTGCCGCGGATGTCGGCGAGGTGCTCGAGTGCAAGATCCCGTCCCTCGGCACAGGTGTAGGCACGGCTGTTCACAAGAGAAAGCAGGTCCCGAAGTGCTTCCAGGCTGAAGGCGAGCTCGCGTCCACGGCGGATGAAAGTGAGGCGTTTGAAATCTTCATCCGTGTAGTGCCGATACCCGGAGGCACTTCGTGCCGGTCGCGGCATGATGCCGACCCGCTCGTAATAGCGGATCGTCTCGACTTTCACGCCGCTTTGGGCAGCGAGCCTTCCGATCGAATACCCGCGATGCGTCGCCACTGGTATAGCCATGTTTCCGCCCCTGCTTCGGCCTCGATTGGCAGGCTACCTTTGCACCCGGACGGGCGCAATGCACGCCGGTGAACAGGAGAGCATACCTGCCACTTGAGTCTGTAGCGGCTACAGGGTTTAAGGTTCCGGAGGTCCGAATACCGGGGGACCACAAAGTGAGTGAAACATCCAAGGTCCTCGGCGCCACCGGGACTGCGGTCGGCTTGAGCGCCGCGGCCTTGGCGTTTGGCGCCTGTTGTGTCTCCCCGCTCGCGGTGACGCTGCTCGGGGTCGGCGGTGCGGTGCTTCTGGCGCGACTTGCCTTCCTGCAGCCCTACTTGGTTGCAGTCACTGTGGCGTTGATTGGGCTTGGATTCTGGTATGCCTACCGAAGAGCACCCGCCACGGCGGCAAAGAACTGCCCGGTGCGGACCAGCAGGGGATTGCGCCGGGCGGTGTGGATCGCGGCCCTGATCGTGATCTGCATCGATGTGGCCTCGTATGCGCCGCGCTTCTTGTCCTTATCCTGAGCTGGCGGTCGATATGACGAGGCTGAAATTCCTCTGCGCGACCCTACTGACGATCGGGGCGCTGCTGGGCGCCGGCTGCACTCACGACGGTAGAGCGGCGCCTGCTGCGGCCGATGTGCGCTACGCCGTACTCGGTCCCAACGATCAGCCGCTGCGCAGCGATTTCAATCGCGATCGGGGCGATGTGCGACTCCTGTTCCTCGTCGATCCGGTCTGTCCGGTGTGCCTGCGGGGGCTCGCGGACATGGGCGATGATCTACTCGCGAAATTGCCCGCCAACGCGCGCGTCAAGGTGTATGTCGTGTACGAGCCGGTGATTGGCGGGAAGGCCAAGGACATTGCGGGCGCCGCGGCCCTGCTCAAGTCGACCTCGTCCCGCGCCTACTGGAATCCGACGGGTGATTTCGGACGGCAAATGTCACACGTGCTCGGCTACTGGAACGGCAGCCGGTGGGTATACGCCTGGGATACCTGGCTCATATATGGGCCGGGGGCGACCTGGAATGCGGGTTCTCCGCCGGCACCGGACTACCTCATGGACCAACTGGGCGGGCTTTCGCGCAGTAAGTTCCCCTATCTCGATGCGCGAGTGTTCGCAGACAAGGTGAAGGTGATGTTGAGCGACATCGAT
The DNA here is from genome assembly GCA_035252605.1 of Steroidobacteraceae bacterium. GTDB lineage: Bacteria > Pseudomonadota > Gammaproteobacteria > Steroidobacterales > Steroidobacteraceae > 13-2-20CM-66-19. The sequence continues at coordinate 54,693 of DATFCZ010000128.1, read as the reverse complement.
CAGGAGGGCGCCTCTCGATGAGCCTGGCCCAAACCGCGCGAGCGCCTGTTATAGACAGCGAACTCACCTGTCCATTCTGTGGCGCCCGCCACACCGAGACGATGCCGACCGACGCCTGCATCGTTTTTTTCCTCTGTTCAGGCTGCGGAGAGATTTTGCGGCCGAAGCTGGGGGACTGCTGTGTGTTCTGTTCCTATGGTTCGGTGCCCTGTCCACCCATACAGATGGCACGCGCCGCCGGACAAGATTCGTGTGGGAGCTGCGGTGACTGAAAGCCTTGCTGGGAGGGCGGAAAATGACTGAGCTACCCGTTGCCAACGCATCGAAAGATTGGGTTCGGCGGCCGTCCGCCTTCGCCCTATGGTGGGCACTGCCGATCGTCATCGGCGTTTCCTCGAGTCTTCTCGAACTATCGCTGGCACAAGCCGCCTTCCTGTGGGCGGCGCTCTTCGCCTGGATGGGGACGGGGTGCGTTCTTAACGCGCTGCGCTGCGCAAGGTTGCACTGCTTCATCTCGGGTCCGGCGCTGTGGCTGGGAGCCGTGGCCGCCGTACTCGTGGGTCTCGGCGTGATTTCGGGCCCGCACGCGCTCAATGATGTGATCAACGCGACGGTGGTGCTGGTGATCTTGTCGTATGTGCCGGAATGGATCCGGGGAAAGTACGCTTCCAAGGCCTGAGCCGGCAGATCCTGATCGCCCGTCCCTTGTTTACGCGAGGACGTAGCAAGACACGGTTCGCTCGACATCAAACACCGGGGTAAGGGCTCGTCACCAGCGAAGAGGCGTGAATGAGCGTTTGCCGTTGGGTAGCCGGCTCGCGACGCTACGTATAGCCGTTTGCACTCGCAATGGCGCTGTGGTCTAGGGTTGACCTGAGAGTGGCCACGCGGATCGTGCGTGATTAGCGAAGAAGAATCCCAACCTGCTCTGCTGTAATGCCAGTGATCTCGAGCACTTTACGGCGACTGGTGGCACCGACGACCAGGCGGACGTCGCGCTGGCGTACACCGAGCTTGCTGGCGACGAACGCAAGCAGCGTCTCGTTGGCCGCTTGTTCGAGCAACGTCGCGGTACCGACGCGAACCGGGGGCGATCATGATGAATATGATGCAGAGTTGCGGCGGCTGGTTGATGGCCGCGGGCGGTATCGTCACGTACGGCACGCTGCGTCTCCCTGCAGCGTCGTCAATCAAGTACCTCCTCCTCGGCAAGCCGAGTGCGTCCTGACGGCTCCGCGGGTCGTCGGGCTACCGGCCGGGAGCGCTCAATCTTGGAAGTCCGTCACGGTTGCGCTGCGCCTGCCCTGGTGGCGCACTGTGATGATTTTGGGTAGCATCGGACGCAAATGGCACGGTCCAGGCACAACCTGATCTACCTGGTGGTCTTGCTCACCGCCCTGCTGGCTGTTGCAGCTGCGCATCGTGCCGCGGCTTGCCCTTACGGAATGTCAGGCTCCGCTCCCTGCTGTGATGGCATGGACCGAACTGCCATGCCTCAGCCCCCAGTCCAACATGCTCTGCACGCGCATATGGACTATGCGATGGCGCCGGAGGGACTGTATGGATGCGCAGCGTCAGGCCATTGCACTTGCGGTCAGCCGCTGCGGATCATGCACGTCTCGCCGCGTGAGATCCGACCGACCATCTCCTCAGTCTCATCCATTCTCGTTTGGCCGGGACCGCCCGTCGCGGCGAAGCTGATACCGCCACCGCAGGGACCGGCGGAGGCGAGAGTTCTCGACCCTCCCGGCCGACACACCTATCTCGCCACTCTGCGTCTGAGAATCTAGACCCCGCTCCTCTTCGCCCCCTGGGCTCGCTCGCAAGACCTGCGTGCGTGTCCGTTCATTCCGGTGATTGCCTTGGCGGAAGGGGTCTCCCGTGTCTCATCGTTGGATGAGCCTCGTAAGTGGGCTCGTGATTGGTTTCATTGCTGCGGCCACTGCTGTGGCCGACCCACTCTCGTCATCGTCTGCTTTCGCTGACGAGAAGCCACTACAAGCACCGCTCACCGCTCGAGTATTTACGGAGGCGGTCCTCACTCGCAACGCGAGCCTCGAAGCCATGCGGCAGGCGGTCGTCGCGGCCGTCGCGGAAGTGAAGCCCGCGGGCTCGCTCGAGGATCCGATGCTGAGCGTCTCGGCCGCCCCGCGCACCTTCGGGACCACTGGGGGGCCGAACGGAGATGTTGAGGTAAGCCAGTCCTTCCCGTGGTGGGGAACGCTCGATGCCCGCCGAGAAGTGGCCCGCGCCGATGCGGAGGCGAGAGGCGAGGATTTCGACGCGCTGCGCCTGCGGGTTGCCACGCTTGCCCGCCGCGCATTTGCGGATTGGGTGTACGTTCATCGCGCGCTCGAGATCAACACCGAGAACATTTCGGTGCTTACCGAGTTGCGCAACGTCGCTCGTATCCGGTACACGACCGGTCAGGCGCCGCAGGAGGATGTGCTGCAGGCGGATGTCGAGCGGGTAATGCTCGAGCAGCAGAGGCTCGAGTGGCAGCGCGATCTGGCCGTGGCGCAATCGCGCATGAACGCGCTCCTCGACCGCGGTCCGCACTCCCCGATTCCGGCGCCCGGAGAGTTGCCGTCGACGTCCACTCTTCCGGCGGAAGAAATCCTGGCTCAACGCGCGGTTGCGCATCCCCAGCTCGAGGAGCTGGCGGCTGAGGAGCGCGCAGCCGAGGCGCGACAGCGGCTTGCGCAAAAGGACCGCTTCCCAAAATTCGGCGTGAGCGCGGGCTACAACAACATGTGGGCGGAGCCAGCCATGCGACCCATGGTGGAACTTTCCGTCACGGTTCCATTGGACCAGGGCAAGTACCGGGCTGATATCGACGCCGCGCGCGCTGAGGCACGGCGCGCCGCCTCGACACTGGAGGACCAACGGGCGTCCTTCCTCGCCGACCTCTCGGCTGATTACGCCGCCGTGCGGGAGGCAAAGCAGTCCGTTGCGCTCTATCGCGACCAGCTGATGCCGCTGGCGGAAAGCGCGCTCAACGTGGCGCGCGCCGAGTACGGCAGCGGCCGCGGTGACTTTCTCAACGTGCTCACCGCCGAGCAGCACCGACTCGACACCGAGGTCGGCCTCGCCCGCATGCAGTCGGAGTATTTCCGCGCCCTCGCCGAGCTCGATCGAGCAAGCGGGGGCGGACTGCTCGAGTCGCGCTCCGCACTCATGCCGGACTCGACTCCTTGAGGGCCAGACGCAGCTCGGATGATGAATTCGGGGTTGAAACCATGACGAACTATCGGCTGGGATTTCAGTTGGCAGTTGCCGCGAATGCGATCCTCCTCGCTCTGCTCGCGATTGTGGCGGTCGGGTCGTGGCGCCTGCGCTCGCCAGCCTCTACGCCGCGAGCGGAGTCGCTGACCAGCATGTCGAGCGCCGCTACTGGCGATCCGAGCTCGCCAACCGTCGCGCCCGAGGCGCCAGGGCCTGCGCTCGGACCCGTCCAGCTTTCCCCGCAGCGGCTGCAGAGCATCGGGGTGAAGATCGCGAAGGTCGAGAGCCGGCTCGTGTCCGATCGCATTACAACGACGGGCAATGTCGCGGTCGCTGAGACCAAGCTCGCCTATGTACAGCTGCGATTCTCGGGCTATATCCAGAAGGTCTTCGTTGACTCGACCTACCAATACGTGAGGCGCGGCCAGCCACTCTTTACGATCTACAGCCCTGATCTCGTCTCGACCGAGCGGGAGTACCTGCTGGCCGAGCAGAACCGGCGTCAAGTCGTCAGGAGGGCCGATCCCGACGTGACCCGCGACGCCGACGCGCTTGTCCAGGCTGCCGCGGAGCGCCTTGCGCAGTGGGGCATTCCCGAGCGGGATATCAAACGGCTCGAATCGAGCGGGAGGGTGCAACAGGCGCTCGAGATCGATTCCCCGGCAACCGGCTATGTGACCGAGCGTGAGGCGCTCCCGAATAAGTATGCCGATCCGAGCACTCGCCTCTATACCATCGCCGATCTCTCCACGATCTGGGTATTCGCCCATGTCTTCCAGAACGACTTGGGACGCATCAAGGCTGGCGATCCCGCCACGCTCAACGTCGATACCTATCCGGGGCGCACTTTCTCCGGCCGGGTTGACTTCATCTATCCCGAGATCGACATGACCACCCGCACGGCACGCGTGCGCCTGAAGTTCGCGAATCCCGACCTCAAGCTCATGCCCGGGATGTTCGTCAACGTCTCGCTCGGCGTGCCGATGGGCCGGCACGAAGTCATTCCGGCGAGTGGCGTGCTCCAAACCGGAACACAGCAGATCGTTTTCATCGACCACGGGGGAGGTAATCTCGAGCCGCGGCAGGTCGAGCTCGGCGCTCGAGTGGGTAATGAGTACATCGTGCTCAAGGGACTCAAAGATAACGAGCGCATCGTCACCTCCGCCAACTTCTTGATCGATTCCGAGAGCCAGCTTCAGGCGGCGCTCGGGACCTTCACACCACCGCCGCCTGGGGCCGGTGCCGCTGCAGCAGCGAATGGCCCGCGCACCGTCATCGAATTCTCGACGGACCCAAATCCGCCGCAGAGCGGCTCCAACCGCCTAAGGGTGAAGCTCGAGGGTGCAAATGGAGCGCCGATCGGCGGGGCGCAAGTGACCGCAACGTTCTTCATGGCGGCGATGCCTGCAATGGGCATGGCCACGCAACGAGTGGGCGCTCAACTCGCCGATCGCGGCGGCGGCGCCTACGAAGGTTCGGTGCGGCTTCCGAGCGGCGGGACCTGGCAGGTGACCCTCGTTGCTCAGAAGAGCGGCGAGACGCTGGCGACCAAGCAGCTCTCGGTCGATGCGCCAGGGGGCATGTAGATGATCGCGCGCGTCATCGAATGGTGCACCCGGAACCTCTTTCTCGTCTTCACGGTAGTTGTGCTCGTCGTCGCTGGGGGCGTGTGGTCGATGTCCCGCATTCCCCTCGATGCGCTGCCTGACATCTCGGATGTCCAGGTCATCATCCACACCGCCTGGGCCGGGGAGCCGCCCAACATCATCGAGGATCAGGTTACTTATCCGCTCGTCACGACCATGCTCGCTGCGCCGCACGTGAAAGCGGTGAGAGCGCAGACGATGTTCGGGGACTCGTACGTCTTCGTCGTCTTCGAGGACGGTACGGATCTCTACTGGGCACGCTCACGCGTGCTCGAGTATTTGCAGCAAATCGAAGGGCGGCTGCCGCAAGGCGTCCATCCGGTGATTGGTCCCGATGCCACGGGCGCCGGCTGGGTCTATGAATATGTCCTCACCGACCGTACGGGCCGGCACAGCCTCGCGGATCTACGCAGTCTTCAGGACTGGTACCTGCGATATCAGCTCGAAACCGTGCCGGGCGTCGCCGAGGTCGCTTCGATCGGCGGTTTCGTGCGCCAGTACCAGGTTGCGCTCGACCCCGTGAAGCTTCGAGCGTACCACATCCCGCTCGAGACGGTCATCGATCGCGTTCGGGCCAGCACCAACGAGGTCGGGGGGAGACTGCTCGAGATGGGGGGCGCCGAGTACATGATTCGCGGCCTTGGCTATTTCCGCTCCCTCGATGACCTCGCCAATGTGCCCGTCGCGACGAAGGACGGCACGCCGGTGCTCGTGCGTGACTTGGGCACCGTCACGTTCGGTCCAGATATCCGCGAAGGGGCGGCTGAGTGGCAAGGGGAGGGTGAGACGGTCGGCGGCATCGTCGTCATGCGCTACGGAATGAACGCGCTTCAAGTGATCCGCGGCGTCAAAGCCAAGCTTGCCGAGATCGCGCGCTCCTTGCCCCCCGGGGTCGAGATTCACGCGGGCTATGACCGCTCCGGTCTCATCGAGGCCTCCATCCACACGCTTAAGCGCGATCTCGTCGCCGAGGCGATTGTCGTGAGCCTCATCATCATTCTGTTCCTTTGGCACTTCCGCTCGGCGCTCATTCCGATTCTCACGATCCCCATCGCGGTCGTGGCATCGTTCATTCCGATGTACTTCCTTCATGTCTCGAGCAACATCATGTCGCTCGGGGGCCTGGCGCTTGCGATCGGCGTGCTCGTCGATGCTGCCATCGTCATGGTCGAGAACGGCTACCGGCATCTCGCCGAAGGAGAGGGCTCATCCGGCGAACCTCCGCCCGCAAAGGAACGCCGGCAGGTGCTGCTCAGGGCGGCGCAGCAGGTCGCTCCTGCCCTCTTTTTCTCGCTCCTCATCATCGTCGTGTCGTTCCTTCCCGTCTTCCTGCTCGAGGCTCAGGAGGGGCGGCTCTTCCGGCCGCTCGCGTGGACCAAAACCTTCGCAATCGCGGGTTCGTCGATTCTCGCCATCACCTTGGTGCCGGTCCTAATGCCGCTCTTCATCCGCGGGCGGTTGCGACCGGAGTCAGAGAATCCCCTCTCGCGCGGGGCTCGGGCCCTTTATCTGCCCGTGCTACGTCGGTGCCTCAGGTACCGAAAGACGACCCTGCTGCTTGCCGTCATCGCGCTGGCGCTGATCGTCCCGCTCGCCTCTCGGCTCGGAAGCGAATTCATGCCGCCGCTCTTTGAAGGTTCGGCGCTCTATATGCCGACCGCGTTACCGGGGATCTCCATTACTCAGGCTTCGCAGCTCCTTCAAGAGCAGGACCGCATCATCCGCTCCTTCCCCGAGGTGCAGAGCGTGTTCGGTACGGTCGGGCGATCGGACAGTGCGACCGACAACGCTCCGCTCGACATGTACGACACGACGATCATGTTGAAGCCTCGCAGCGCGTGGCCGGTCGGAATGACCTACGCGAAGCTCATCGAGGCCATGGACGCGAAGCTGCAATTCCCGGGGCTCACTAACACCTGGACCATGCCGGTCGAGAATCGGCTCGACATGGAGCTCACGGGGATCAAGACGCCGGTCGGCATGAAGATTCAAGGCCCGAGCCTACAGGGCATCCAGCGCATCGGCGCTGAGGTGAGCGCGCTCCTTTCCGGCCAGCCCGGCGTCGACTCGGTCTTCGCCGAGCGAGTGGCGGAGGGTTTCTACATCAATATCGCTGTCAATCGGGCCGCCGCGGCGCGCTATGGCCTGACCGTCGGGGACGTGCAGCAGGCCATCGAATCGGGCATCGGCGGGGAGAACGTTGCCGAGACGGTCGAGGGCCGCGAGCGCTATCCGGTCAACGTGCGGTATAACCGCGACTTCCGCGACGACATTCCCGCGCTCGAGCAGGTCGTCATCGCAACCCCCACCGGCGCGCAGATCCCCTTGGGCGAGATCGCAACGATCTCCTTCTCCCGCGGCCCATCCATGATCCGCGACGAGGAGGGGCAGCTCACTGGGTACGTCTACTTCAACCTGAGCACCTCGGATTATGGCGGATTCGCCGCCCGCGCCGACCGCCTGCTGCGACAGAAGCTCCGTCTGCCCGCCGGCTACAATTATCACTGGTCGGGCGAGTACGAGCTCGAACAGCACGCCAAGAGTCGCCTCGAGCTCATACTGCCGGTTGTCCTTTTCGTGATCTTTCTGCTCCTATACATGGTCTTCCACTCCATCGCGGAGGCGGCGATGCTTTTCTTTCCGGCGTTCTTCGCACTCATCGGTGGACTTGTACTGCAGTGGCTGCTCGGGTATGAGTTCAGCGTCGCGGTTGCGGTGGGCTACATCGCCCTATTTGGCATAGCGGTGGAGACGGCGGTCGTGATGGTCGTGTATCTTCGCGCCGCGCTCGAACAACGGATGGCGGCGGGGCGCCCGCTTGCGCCGCAAGACATTGAAGCGGCCGCCATTGACGGTGCCGTCCTGCGCTTGCGGCCTGTGCTCATGACCGTATTCGCGGTCCTGGGGAGTCTTGCGCCGCTCCTCTGGGAGACGGGCATCGGCTCGGACGTCATGAAGCCCATCGCGGCGCCGATCGTCGGCGGCATGGTGAGCGCGACGCTCGCGGTCATGATCCTGGTGCCGATCCTTTTCGTGCTGCTCAAGCAGCGCGAGCTACGTCATGGAACGCTGGAGTTTGGTGCGGCCCCACGGTAACTCGTTTGGTAACATATCGCCCGCTTGGGCATAACCGAAGGTGTGAATGCCATGAAGAGACTATCGACCCTCGCCCTGTTGGTCACGACCTCGCTCGCTGCGCTGACCGCGACGGCCGCGGATCCGCAGAATGGGATGAACATGCCGGGAATGCAGATGTCTGGCGCGGCGAGCGCTCGGAAGGAGAAAATCGGTCGTACAAGCGGCAAAGTCGTTCAGATCGATGCCACCGGCTCCCGGATCACGATTGCCCATCATCCCGTGCCTGCGCTCGGCTGGCCTGCCATGACCATGACCTTTAAGTCGAGTTCACAGAAGTTGAAGGGCATCAAGGCAGGTGACCAGGTCGACTTCGAGTTCTACGTGCACAGCGACGGCGCGGTGATCGAACGGATCCACAAGATTGGCTGATTTCCTGCGGGCGAGCACTGCATGAGAGGGCGTTTGTCATCGAGTTTGCGCTGTAACCACTCGCGCTCCACCGCGTGTTCACCGGTAGGGAAGGAGCGTGATTGGGGCGGCGTCAAAGCGACAAGCGTGCTTTCCGGGGTCCGAAGGAGGATCTGGCGATGAAAAGGCGATTGATGCTCTCCCTGGTGCTCTCGTCCATCGTGCTGGTACCCGCTGCGTTCGCAGCGACGGATGCGGAGATGCAGGCTTGCTATCAGACGCATGCTCAGCTCATGCAGAAGCCTTCTCTTCGGAATCTCGTCACCTGCTGGCGGGTGCACGGATACCTGATGGAGCGGTAGGCTGCGCAGGCGAGAGGAGAGTAGGGAGGGTTGGGGCGCTAGGGTTACCACCCTGCAGCAGATTTCCGCTAGTTCGTCCGGCCAGGGCTACGGTAGGTCCACCTCCGGACGCTGACGGATGGCTATAAATCCGGCCCCCTACTCAGTTCGCCGAGCGCCTCATGGGCCCGAGGTCGTTTCCTCGGGTATCATTAGGGTTTTACTATCAAGGACGGCCCTCACATCTCAATTGAGTTCATTTTTTCGCGAGCACGGTCACTCACCAAATGTCCATAGTGCTTCTCGATCATCTGAACGCTCGTGCCAGTAATTCGTGCCACTTCGAGGGTGGACAGCCCCATGATTGTCAAGGCGTCGGTTATCCAGCAATGTCGGAATGTGTAAAGGACACACTCTTCCGCGCGTGGAACCTTTGCCGCTATCGCTGTCAGTCGAACGAGCTCGTGCCAATCATAGTGAATCCATGGGCGGCCGTTGTGAGTGAATAGTAGCTCATTCGGCTTCTTGCCTGCGGCACGGCGCTTCAAGAGTGCCACCGCGGAGGTGTGCAAGGGGACATCCCGCGGCCCGGTTTTGCTCTTGGGAAAATGAAGATGGTTTTGCTTTGGATTGAAGTGCTTGACGAGGCAATAGCGGGGGTCACCGGGACGGCATCCCGTGAGGTGGTGGATCTCCACATAATCGCGCCCGTCACCGTCTCCCATGCATTCGAGCCAGCGCTTACGATCCTCCAACTCCACGTAAACGTCTCGACGGTTGTCCTCCACCGTCAATAGTCCGATTTCGTACCACTCTGACGCGTGCGCGCGAGTAACCCCCGTTGCTTTGGTGTTTGCTGCTGCGTGGTTAAGGGCGGCGACCACTGATGCACATGTACGGTTCTTGGTCGACGCACTCATAATGCCGGGGTCGAGGGTTCGAGTCCCTCCCTTTCCATTATAAATTCAAGCTGTTATCTCGGACACGTACGGTAAAACCGGGGCGCTACGGTAATGGTACGGTAATCATTGCGGGACCACACGCCTTGCTCAGCGTCTCACGTACGGGACGGTCCTCCCGGCTCTTGCGAATTTCGCCATGCGACCGCGCAAGGCCGCGATCAAAAAGGCCTTCGAGGGCTTGACTCCCTCACTCCCGGCAAGAACGAAGGATTGGGCCTCCCGCCACAGCTCTATCGACGTAGAGCGCCCGTGACTCGAGTCCACCATACTGCGCCCCTGCCTTTGGAGGCGATTCAGCGGCCGAAGACGAGAGAGATGAGGAAGACGTGACTCTTTGTCGATTGGACTGTTGGCCCAGTGCTGAGTTGCGGGGGTACAAGTTCGAGCGGCCATCTTCCGCTCGCGCACTCTCACCGGAGCCCAGCCATCGAATTCTGCAGCTGATGGTATAACTCTGGAAGGTCGTAGACGTAGAACCAATTTATTTGGCCAAACACGTCCAAATCAATCCGAATACGCCCACTGCGAACTCCAACGGTGACGCTACGGAAATCACGAACAGCCATCTTCTCTCTTTGTTCTCGATCAAGCCGCGGCACCGGATATGCCATAAAGGAGAATTCATTCTCCGAGCCCTTGAGACCTTGAAGAGGAACCATCACGCTTGCAAACTGCTTAGCGACGTCGAGTTCGCCAATCTCACGCAGCGCCCCCCGTAGCTCTTCCGAGATGTTGTCCCAAGGGTCCTTCAGCACTGGGCCATTTCTCAGCCATGGTTCATTCATGATTTGCTTCCTTATCGGCGAGAAGCTCAGGGCGAGCCAGGTTGATAGGGAAACTCCTTCTCAACGCCGGCGCCGTTCACCGCAACAAAATGGGGACAGTCGTGATTGTTTCCGCCCGGTATATCCGGATGTCCGAATGGATGCTCCTCCACATAACCGCCATCATAACTATATCCGTAGTATTTAGGGTAATACCGCCGAAAGAAGTCGGCCCATACCGGTCCGTTCTCACGAGGGGCGGAGAAGGGCACGTTCCGGCCGTCGAGACCCTCTCTGAGTGCTCCCGTCCAGCAGTGAGAATCCATCCCTGGAGTCGACGAAGCTTCCGCGGCGAGGCACTCCGGGAAGCAATTATGGGAGTCTATCGTCGCTGCGTCGATCGCGGAGGTTGCTGATCTTTGTCGTGGCCCAATTCCATGTTGGGCAACAGGTCACCCGCCAGCAGCTGAAGGCAATGAGCCTCGAACTGCCTTGCTTTGCTCGACGTCGGGTTCGCTCCTGAGCGCAGAAGCGATCGCCAGAGGGCGAGACGATCGAGCCAGCGGACCTCGATGTGCCGGAAGTGAGCCCCAGGGATTCGATCGATGGCCGTGATAGGGAGTCCCGATAGCAGCCCTGCCACTCGAGGATCGACGCCCAACGTGAGGTTTGCGATATCGACGTCCACCCGGATCGCCTCTCGGGCCGCTATCAGCAGCATGTGAGCGAGAGCAACTGCTGAGCGCTTGGGGAAGCAAGGTCGCCCGGCGCTTCCCGGAAAGGGCTTCTCGGGAGATCTGCGCACCGCCTCCCACCAGGGGAGGTTCCTGAATTCGAAGTCGACGAGGAGATAGGCCCGCGCTGCGGCGCGCATTCGATCTTCGGGGGAGCTCTCGCGAAGGAGCTCGCGAAGGGTCGGCCGCAGCATCACGCTATGCACATCGGATCGCGCAACCTGCGCGAGGACCTCAAGGCAGCGCTCGTTGACCTCGTGGATCGCCTCGAACGGAAAGAGCGACTTCTCGGCGGAAGTCGCCTGGATCGACGCCGGTTTCTCCCTCCCGCCCATTGTGGACTCTTGCGGTGACACCGATCACTTGGGTTGCGTGGAATGGAAGTCAATGAAGGTAGAAAAAAGATTACACCTATGGTAATCTCAGGGTCCAGTCCTTTCGAACGGCGACAGAGATGTCGAGTCGAGGTCGTGCGCGGTATTTGATGGGCCCTCTCCCATGAGCGAGTCGCTCAAGGGTGCGGTCCGGGCGGCGGTGCTTAGGCTCCTTAAGCCCTTGGTCAAGCTCCTCCTTGATGCCGGAGTCGGGGTGGGCGACTTCATGAGCCTGGTCAAGGTCGCCTACGTGAAGGCGGCGAGCGAGCGAATCGGTACCGCAGAGGGTGAGCGCCCGAACATCGGGCGGATCGCGGTCGTGACCGGCATGAATCGCCCCGAGGTGACGGCGATCCTGGCGAAAGGGGAGGCGGGCACCCGCTCCACAGAGCACAATCGCCAGAGAGCCGAGCGGGTGCTCTCCGGGTGGTGGACGGACTCGGAGTTTCTTAACCCGCAGGGTGAGCCTGCGGTGCTACACCTTAAGGGCCCGCGCCGATCGTTCGAGGCGCTCTGTCGGCGCTATAGCGGTGAGTTTCGCGTAACGCCCATCCTCGAGGAACTCCTGCGAGTGCGCGCCGTGCGCCGACTGCCGGAAGGGAGGATCCAGGCGGTGAGCCGCACATACGCGACCGTGAGCTGGGACCCGGAGGGGATCGAAGCGATCGGTGAGCAGTTGGCCGAGCACTGCGCGACGCTCGTCGCCAACCTCGAGCAGCCGACCCGGCCGCGTCTGGCGCGCCAGGTCGTGAACGCGCGGCTTAACCCCCGTTACGCTCCGGTCTTGATCCGCGACATTGAGAGCAACTTGAGAGTTCAGGCGGACTCGCTCCTTGACACTCTGAATGATCCCTTGCACCGGGCAGCCCCCGGGACGCCCGCCATGCGCTTAGGGGTCGGCATCTATGTGTTCGAGGCGCCCTCGGAAGATGGCGAGGAGGGAAATGCCGTACCGAGGGCGAGCCCGAAGCCGTCCAAAAAGCCCCGTAAGCGACGAGGGTAACGAGCCAATCGGAGCGCTAAGGTTCCATGAGAGAAGCCAGGCGGACCGCCCCCGAACGTTTGCTTACCGTCGCATCGGCGATCGGTGTTGTTCTTTACCGGTGCAAGCGCCGCAGTGGCTCTGCGCTCATGGAAGGCACAAGGAGAGGATCGGCATGAGCCGGCGGCGCAAAATCGCTCGCGTAGCCACAAGAGGCGTGCGCGCAAGCGCTGCGCTGCCGGACTCCCGGGAGTTCTTAGAGCCCCTCGCGCGGATCCTGATTGCCATCGGCTGCACACCGGAAGTGCTCGAGCGGCAGTTTGCCGCCATCTGCCGGAAGTTGAAGAAGCCCAAGCACCCGTTCGAGCCCCTCACTAGCGCCTATGTCGCTGACCTCTCGCACGTCATCGCTCGCTGGCACGTCGATGAGCGGTATGTCGATGCGCAGGGACGTCCCAATGCGCTGCCGCTCGAGGGGCCGGGGCCGTCTCTGAAGGAACTGATCGGGAAGGTCCTGCCGCAGGTCGATGCCACGCAGGCGGTTAGGGCGCTCATTGATCTTAAGGGCGTACGGCCTCAGGGCGAGCGGTATCTGCCCACCGATAAGTATCTGGCGCTCAATCGCCAGCCGCTTGCGGTGTTCGAACATGCGCTCGCCGCTGTGCTCGGAATGCTGCGCACGGTCGAGCATAACGTCTCGGCACCTCCCGGGAAGCGGCTCCTCGAGCGCGTGGCGATGAACCCGCGGTTCCCGGTGAGTGCGCTGCCTCGATTGCACGATTCGTTGAACGCCGAACTGCCCGAGATCCTGTGGAAACTCGACCAGAAGATGTTCCGCAAGGAGCTCTACCAGAGAGCCAAGCGCTTCACGCGCGTCGGCATCGGGTTCTACGTGTTCGAGGATCCCCAGGTGACCGGCATCGCTCGAGGCCGTGAACGTCGTCGTGCTCAAAGCGCCCGTGGCCGGACGCCCAAGCGGAGCCGACGCAGATGAGGCGGGCCGTTCGAAGCTTGAGCGCCCGAGGAGCTCACACCGAGCGACGTGAAAGCGGTGAGCGCGAGGACTCGATCGATGCTCTCGCGGCGGAAGTGGTTGAGCGGGTCGTGCGAGTCCTCGTACGGCGCGGGGTGAGCCGGGGCACCATCGAGCGTTCACTCTCTCGTGCCTGGCGGCGCATACCCAAAAGCGCCTACGCAAGTGGCACCGGCACGCAGCGCGAGCTGATCGATATCTCACACGTCCTGACCGTCTGGTTCGTCGATCCGCTCTATGTCGATGCGGACGGCGAGCCGCTCCGTTTGAGCGTGGCCGGTCCCGCGCCATCACTCGCCACCCTTGTGCAGCACGTGGATCCTAAGCTCGATGTGCGGCTGGTGCTTAAGTACCTCCTCAAGTTCGCTGCCGTGCGCAGGGTCGGCAGCCGCTATGCACCGAGGAGCCGCGCGCTGGCGTTGAGGGGAACAGGAGCGCCGACCCATGCCCATAGCTTGCGCGGGCTTTCGGGGTTCCTTCGCACGCTCGAGCACAATGTGGAACCTGAGAGCCAAGCGCCGACCTGGTTCGAACGCTTTGCCGAAAATCCGCGTTTTCCGGTGAGTGCGCGCGGGAAGATCGATGCGGCGCTCTATGCGGAGGCGATGAAATTGCTGCGCGACTTTGATTCGAGGATGCTCACCGAGGAGAGAAAGGCCAAGCCCGGTGAGCCGACGGTCCGCATCGGGATCGGCATCTACCGGTACGAGGAGGAGAGCCCGGCTGTCGCGGGAAAGAGCACTCAGGGCAGAAGAAAGCGCCGCAGGACTCGGAAGGCCGGACGGCGACGTAGCAGGTAGCGTGAGGCGCTCATGCGTGTCTCCGAAGACCGATATGCCCGGGATATGCGCCGGATTGAGCTCGCGCATCGCTTGATCCGTCACGAGGTGAGGACGTACTGGATTCGCGCCTTCACGCAGCAGACCGATGACCGGGTTCGCAATCTCCTTCGCTCCTACGGCGATGAGTTGCAGAGGCTCCCGCGCCATCGAGGAAAGCCGCCTTATACCTACTCGAAGCTCTTGAGTCCCGAGCATCACAGCGAGGCCTCGGCGCTTGCGGGGATCGTGCTTCTCTGGCGCTTGATCCCTCCGGAGCGGGTGCCGAACGCGCGAGTGAGGCTCCCCTGCCTCGAGTTGGGTGAGCAGCTCTGCAAGGCATTCGAGTTCTCTCGCATCGCCATACCGGGGTGCGCGATGACGATGGACCGCCTCATTCTCCTTACCATGGCACTCGCCGAGCGGCAACTGACGCTTGGGCACTGCCGCGAGTGCAATGCAGCGATTCTCATCGATCCGACCGACATCGCAAGAGAGCTTTGCCAATGGTGCGAAAGGGACCGCACGCCGCGCGATTCTCTCGCGAGGCTCGAGGAGACGGCAGGGACGATAAGCGATAAATCGGGCGGGGTGCAGCAGAATCTCTTCTGACCCTTGCGGCGCCGATGCGGCTTCGCGTACGGAGCGGGTGGGTCGCAAGCTCATCATCGTCGCCCCGAGAGCACATGGATCAAGCCTCGATAGAGGGCGAGTGCGAAGAAACACGTAAGGCCCGCGCCCAGGACGAGAAAGAAGGGGAAATCCGGGCGGTTCGAGACGAGCTTCCAGAAGAAGGCGGTGAGGGTAAGAAGAAGCGCGAGGGCGCTCAAGATGAGCGCGACGATGGGCTCGAGAATAGTGAGGAGCGCCAAAAGCGTCGCGCGCACCGCCTGCCAGATCAGCCAGAAGACGCCCGCGAGAAGACCGAGTGCGATCGCGCGGATGGAACCATCGGGACGGATGTTCCCGCCACCATCGCGTGCGGCGAAATATTCAACTCTTGAGGGGCAACGGTCGTTGGGCGACATCGGCGCGGAACTCTGCTTAAGCGCTGAATCTGCTCCAATTTCTGACCTCCGGCAACAGCAAATTTCTGCCGTTAGGGCCGAAAGTCGCTTTCGCATTTCCGGTGCAAAACCCCGGAAATGCGTTTTTTGGCACTCCCATTTCCGTGTAAAGACAACCGATATGCGAGTGGCAGCGCATCGCTCGCCATGGTTACCTATGGCCGTCAGACAAACATTAAGTTGGGAGCGAACGATGGATCAGACAATGAGGGTCTCAGCGCGAATCGCCATCGGCGTTGCGGCCGTCCTGATGCTCATCGCGGCGCCGGACCTGGCGTTCGCGCAAGCCGCCTCGCCTTTCATGACAGGCGCCACGGCGCTTCAGACCAACATCCTCGATTGGTTGACCCCCATCGCCATCATCCTCGTCATGGTGCTGGGCGCCATGGCGATGGCCAACCGGATTTCCTGGGGATGGTGTATTGCCGCGATTTTGGGTATCGCCATTTCCTTCGGCGCGCCGCAGATCGTCGCGTGGGTGCGCGGGCTCTTCGGGGTGTAGGTCGGGAGGAGGGAATCGCATGAGCACTCGGAACCAGGGATTGACGATCGATCCGCTCTTCGTCGGAGCGACCCGACCGCCCATGCGCTGGGGGGTGACCTATTCGGCGCTCCTCTTCAACCTGGTGTTTACGCTCGAGGCCTTTCTTCTCACCAAGAATCTCCTGATTCTCCTGCTTGCGCTCCCGATTCACGGGGTCTCGGCGCTCCTTTGCGCGCGCGATGCCCGATTCTTTGATCTGGCGCTCCTCTTCGGGCGCACCCGAATCCCGGCGCTGCTCTCGAACTCCCGGCTCTGGCGGGCGGTGAGCTACAGCGCTCTCGCCTTAGATCCACCGGATGCAAGAGGGCGGCGCCGGACCTTCGAAGTCGCGGTGCGCGAGAGCACTCCGGCCGGGGAGCAAAGATGAGCGCTGTCCCTCGATACGCCGCGATGAGGCGCGAGCTCGCCGCTGCTGAGCGCATTCCCTACACCGCGCTCGTCGCCGATGACATCGTGCGCACGGCGGCGGGCGATTACGCGCAGGTGTTCAAGCTTGCTGGGGCGAGCTTTGAGAGCGCGGACGATGTCGAACTCAATACCTATCACGAGCGCCTGAACGTCCTCTGGCGAAATCTGGCAAGCCCGCAGGTGGCGCTCTGGAGCCATGTGGTGAGGCGCCGGGAGCGGATAGGCGAGGAGGGTGCGGCGGGTCAAGGATTTGCAGGAGCGCTCGAGGCCAGGTACCGCGCGCGCCTGGCCGGCGAAACGCTCATGGTGAACGAGCTCTATCTCGCACTTATCTACCGCCCGGCGGCGGGGATGGCGACGAGCTTGGCATCCCGGCTTCTCTCGCGCGCAAAACCAGAAGAGTCCGCACTCGAGGTGCGCGATGCACTCGATGCCTGCGAGAAGCTGGGATCCACCCTTCGCGCCTCGCTCGGTCGGTACGAGCCCGAGACGCTCGGGGTCTATCGAGAGGGTCCTCGCGTCTATTCGCGCTTGCTGGAATTCTTGAATTACCTCGTCTCAGGCGAGTCACGGCGCGTTGTCCTGCCGCGCGCGCCCGTGAATCAAGTGCTCGCGAGCGCGCGGCTCCTTTTTGGGTTCGAGGCGATCGAGTATCGCCTCCCCGATGAGACGCGGGTGGGAGCGATGCTCGGGATCAAGGAGTACCCGACCCCGAGCGCGGTCGGGATGCTGGATCGCCTCCTCTCTGCGCCCTTTCCCTTCGTGCTCACGCAGTCCTTCACATTCTTGACCAAGGGCGCCGGCCAGGCGCTCCTTCAGCGCCAGAGAGTGAAGATGGCGAACGCCGGGGACTTCGCCATCTCGCAGGCCGAAGAGTTGGTCGAAGCGCTCGATGCGCTGACGAGCAGCGAGTTCGTGATGGGAGAGCATCATTTTTCGCTTCAGGTGCTGGCCGAGACGCCCGAGGGGGCCGGGGAGGATCAAGGCGAGCGGCGGCTGAAGGGGTTGAACGATCGGGTGGCGCTCGCGCGCTCGATCCTGGCCGATACCGGGATGAGCGTCGCGCGGGAAGATTTGGCGCTCGAAGCCGCCTTCTGGGCACAACTGCCGGGCAATTTCTCGATGCGGCCCCGCAAGGCCGCCATCACCTCGCGCAACTTCGCCGCGATGGTGCCGTTTCATAACTATCCGGCAGGCCGTGCCACTGGGAACCACTGGGGCGATGCGCTGACGCCCTTTGAGACGACCGCCCGCTCGGCGTTTCACTTTAGCCTCCATGCGTCCGACCCCACAGAGAGCGATGGGGGAAGCCGGCGTGATACCGGGCACACCTTTATCTGTGGACCGACGGGTTCGGGGAAGTCTGTTCTCATCGCCTATCTCGCGGCGGTGCTCTCGCGCCGCGGCGTCACGCAGATCCTCTTCGATAAGGACCGCGGGCTCGAGATCCTGGTGCGCGCGCTGGGCGGAACGTACCAGGCGCTCAAGAGCGGGGAGCCCACGGGATTCAATCCGCTTCAGCTCCCGGTGAACGGGCGCAATCTTGAGTTTCTCAAAGCCTGGCTCCGGCTCCTGGTGCGCGGACCCGCGCCGCTTTCGGCCCGCGAGCAGGCGGATCTCGAGCAGGCGCTACGAGGCACGCTCGTCCTGCAGCCTGCCGCTCGCAGGCTCTCGCGACTCATCGAGTTCTTAGATCCCACCGACCCGGAGGGCGTCCATGCGCGCCTCTCCCGCTGGTGCGAGAGCACGCGGGGCGAGTACGCGCAGGTGTTTGACAATCCCGACGATAAGGTCGTGCCGGGACTCGCCGGGAAGATGACGATCGGGTTCGACGTGACGGATTTTCTCGAGCACGAGGACGTACGGGCGCCCTTGACCCTCTATCTCTTTCACCTCGTGCGCGGACTCCTCGACGGGCGCCGCCTGGTGTGCTGGATGGATGAGTTCTGGCGCCTCCTTGCAGACCCCGCATTCGAGCAGTTTGCGAAGGATGGACCTAAGACCTGGCGGAAGTTAAATGGAGTCATGTGCCTTGCTACCCAGAGTGCTTCCGATGTGCTCGAAAGCCGCATCAGCCGCACCATCATCGAGCAGACCCCGACCAAGATCTTCTTCCCGAATCCGGAAGCCTCGCTCGAGGAATACACCCGGGGCTTCGGGCTTACCGAGCGCGAGTTTCACTTGGTCAAAGAGGAGCTCGAGCCCGGAGCCCGCACGTTTCTTATTAAGCAGGGACATCAGAGCGTCGCCTGTCAGTTAAATCTCAAAGGCTTCGATGCCGAGCTCGCCGTGCTCTCAGGCAGAGCGGGTGAGATCGAGCGGCTGCATCGGATCATGGAGGAGACCGGAAATGACCCCTCGGCCTGGCTTTCCCGCTTCATGGGCGAGCGCCGGGTGGCGTGAGGTGTATCCAATGGTTCTTCGACTTGAAATAGCAGACTTTAAGGAGTGAGCCATGAAACGATGGCAGTCCCGACTTCTGATTCTCGCCCCGCTCCTCACTTTAGGGTTCTCGCCCGCCGCCCAAGCGCAGTGGGCCGTGATCGATGTGGCGGCGATCAATCAGCTGATTCAGGAGGTGACGACCCTGCAGCAAGCGCTCAACACCGCGCAGCAGCAGTTATCCCAGGCGCAGAGCGCGTATGCCGCGATCACGGGCAATCGCGGCATGTCGCTCCTTCTCTCCGGCATCAATCGTAATTACCTGCCGAGCAACTCAAGCCAACTTCAGGGCGTCATGGCGGGGACCGGTGGCACGTACGGCTCATTGGCCTCCTCCGTCCGGAGCCTCGTCGCTCAAAATGCGGTGCTCACCCGAGAGCAGATGGCCTCCCTTTCGCCTACCGAGCAATCGGAGCTTCAATCTCAGCGTAACTCCACCGCGCTCCTTCAGGCGATGACCCAGGATGCGCTCTCGACGACGAGCACGCGCTTCGGGCAGCTTCAAGAACTTATCAATGCGATCCCGACGGCAACGGATGAGAAGGGGATTTTGGATCTCCAGGCGAGGATCTCGGCCGAGTCGACGATGCTTCAGAACGATGAGGAAAAGCTCGGTGTCCTCTATGAGATCGCCCGCTCGCAGCAGGAGGTTCAAGACGAGCAGGCGCGCGAGCAGGCGATTTCCGATATCGGCTCGTTCCGGAATCTCCCGCCGCTGAACTACCAACGGTAGATCCGTCACGCATGCGCCGTAGGTGAGGGGAGAAAGACAATGGGATTTTTCGGGCAGTTCAACGCCTGGCTGACCGCGCTCCTTTCAAAGTACATCGCGACCAACACGGTGGTCATTGCCCAGGCGTTGGAGCCGGCGATCGTCACGCTCGGGACCATCTACGTCATGATCTGGGGGTATCTCCAGTTGACGGGTCAGGTGCAGGAGCCCTTCCTCACCGGAGTGAAGCGCATCGCGGTGCTCGGCGTCATCTTTGGGCTGGCGATTCACCTCTGGCTCTATCAGACCCTCATCGTCGACACCTTCTTCAATGCCCCCGCTGAGTTGGCGGGCGCCGTGGTCGGCGCCTATGACCCCGTGACGATCGTCGATCAGATCATGAATACCGGCGCCGATGCCGGCGGGCTTCTTCTCGCCAAGGCGGGCGTCTTTCACGGGAACTTCTCCTTTTATATCGCCGGCATCGCCGTCTATCTCATCATCTCGATCATCGCCGTCTACACGATGTTTTTGCTCGCGCTCTCGCGCATTGCGCTCTCGATCCTCTTGGCCCTGGGGCCGCTCTTCGTGGTGCTCCTTCTCTTTGACTCTACGAAACGGTTCTTCGAGGCCTGGCTCGCGCAGCTCTCGAACTACGCCTTCATCACGATCCTGACCGTCCTGGTAGCCGCGCTCATGCTCACCGTCGTGAGCTCCGCGGCTCAAGCGGCCACAAGTGCCGGCGGGGGGATTCAGATCGCGGAAGCCGTGCGGGTGTGTCTCGCGGCGGGCTTAACAGTCCTCATCATGCGCCAGGTGATGCCCATGGCGGCGGGATTGGCGAGCGGGCTTGCGCTCTCCACCTTCGGAGTCGTGAGTGCCGTGGTCGCCTGGGGGTTGGGTCGCTCCTTCCGCAGCACGGGCCAGTACGGCCGCGGGCTCCTCGACCGGGAGACCTCACGCTGGGATCCCTTGAGCCGCAAGGCCGGCTACTACACGCGAGCCGGGTTGGCGGCGGGGTGGCGAAAGTTGAAGGGTCCGAATGCAGTGCGTGCCTCATGAGCCCATATAAAGAGAGAGTCGCCATGCGAGCTTCGATCATCGTGAGCGTCTTCCTGGTCAGTGCCTGCAGCTCACAGGCGGTCAAGTGCGATCGGCATCTGACGCGGATCAATCCGCAGCAAAAGCTCTCGCGCGATCCACCCATTGCGGCGGGCGGGGAGAGTAAGCGGGTGGCACCTCATGAGCCCGTCGCGAAATCAGAGAAGGTGTCCGCGGCAGGCGCCGGAGGCTCGCCATGAGTCGCGATCGGGAGCTTGCGCCCTATTTCGAAGAAGCGGCCTCGTGGGATTTGGATCGCGCACGGCAGGCGAGCCGCAGTGCCCGCTTCGGGTGGTCGGTGGCCGCGATCGCGTGCTTACTTCTCGTGCTTCTCACGGCC
This sequence comes from Steroidobacteraceae bacterium, assembly GCA_035252605.1. Taxonomy (GTDB): domain Bacteria; phylum Pseudomonadota; class Gammaproteobacteria; order Steroidobacterales; family Steroidobacteraceae; genus 13-2-20CM-66-19. Next base: position 33,714 of record DATFCZ010000128.1, on the reverse strand, counting down.
GCGCTCATGCTCCTGATGCCGTTAAAGCGCGTCGAGCCGTTCCTCATCCGGGTCGATCGAACGACCGGGATCGTGGATGTGGTACCGACCTACACGGGCCATGCGACCTTGAATGAAGCGATCACGCGCTATTTCCTCATTCATTACGTCACCGTCTGCGAACGCTTCAACTACGCGACCGCCGAGAGCGACTACGAGGAGTGCGGGGCCTTCCAGACGCCGCAGGAGAATGAAGCCTGGTACGCGCGCTGGAACCCTTCCAACCCCGCATCGCCCTTGAATGCCCACAAGGATGGGAGCACCGTCACGGTGTCCATCGAGGATGTCAGCTTCTTCAAGCGTGCAAGCGGCATCCAAAATCTCGCCCAGGTGCGCTACTTGACGAGCCTGCGCGAGGGAACCGGGGCGGCGGGCGCCGAGCGGCACTGGATCGCGAGCATCGAGTACGCCTACGGGGCGCCCTCATCTAACCCTAAGGAGCGGCTCTGGAACCCCTTGGGGTTCAAGGTCGTGAGTTTCACGCGCGAGCCCGAGGTGCTCTCGAGCGCGCAAGCGGCAGCGACGGGGAGCGCCACCAAGGGAGGAGCCACACCATGAATCCCCAATCGGAGAGAACGCTGGCTGACCGAGAAAGCCATCGATTTGCCGGGGCGACGGCGTTTGTTCTCGGCATCGTGCTGGCGATCGTGACCGTGCCCCGCGCGCTGGCGAACTGGGTGCCGGCGAAGGGGACGGTGGATGCGCGGATTCGAAGCGCTCCCTACAGTGCCGATCAGGTCTATCAACTCAATGGCTATGTGGGCTTTGAGACGGACATCGAGTTCGCGCGGGATGAGCGCTTCCTCGGGCTTGCGGCGGGCGATATGAATGCGCTCTCGTTCAAGGCCGAGGGCAATCACTTATTTTTAAAGCCCCGCCTCGCGCACGTGCACACGAACCTCACGGTTCTGACGAGTGCAAGGCAATACGAGTTCGAATATTCCGCATCGCCCGGGCCACCGGATCCGGGCTTGGGCGAGGTGATCTTTGCGCTCAAATTCACTTATCCCGCGGAGCCTTCCGCCCAAGCGGTGGCGCTCGCCGCCCGGCGGATCTCGAAGGACCTGGCGCAGGCCTCGAGCGAGAGGTTCAAGAACTTCGATTACTGGTTCTGCGGCAATCCCGATTTGAAGCCGATTGCCGCCTGGGATGATGGGGTGCGTACCTGGTTGAAATTCGGTGCCCGCGCCGAGCTCCCGGCCGTGTTTGTCAAGGGCGATGATGGGAGCGAGTCGCTCGTCAACTTCTCAGTTCAAGGCGGTGACATCGTGGTGGGGCGCGTCGCCAAGCGCTTCGTGCTTCGGCGCGGGAAGCTCACCGGCTGCATCGTGAACCGGGGATTCACCGGGGGAGGGGAGCGGCTGTCATCTGGCACCGTCTCGCCTGCCGTGCATCGCGTCACCCAACATCCGGTCAGCGATGAAGGAGTCGGCCCATGAGCGCGACGAGGGAAAGCTCCCATATGCCGGATGATCCTGGCCTGCGGGAGCAAGATGCATCGGAGGATCCGGAAGATCTTGTCTCGGGATCCGTCGAGGGCGAGCGCGGCGAGGCCACGGTCAATCGGATGCGCTCGCTTCAGTCGCGGGTGAGTAACCTCCTGGCTGCGGGCCTGATGGGCGCGCTCGGGTTGGGGGCGCTCTCCTGGTACTACGCGCACATCCTCACTCGGCACTCACACGCGATCGAGGTGGCTCGACATGCGGCGCGCACTCAGGCCTCGGGCGATGCGCCACTGCCGCCCTTAGGCTCCTTCAAGCTTCCCACTCCGGTAGCGCCACCCGCGAAAGCGTCGGCGCCGGCGACGCCCGGAGCGATGATCGCCGGTACCCTCTTCGGTCCCCCGCCGCCCTTGCCGAGCCCCGCGGCGATGGCGGCCTGGAACCAGGCGGACGCGTTGACACGCCTCGCCGCCGCGCAGCAAGTCGGCGGCTACCGAAGACCTGCCGGCACCCAAGCCAGCCCGTTCGGGGAGCAGTTAGGCGGCGCCGTGTTTGCCGAATCCTCAGGTCCCGGAGCGGCCGATGGGGGCTCGCCGGCTCCGGTATCAACGGGTGAGGGTGCGGCACCGCCTTGGGATCAATCCCAAGGCGCACCCACACGAGGGGCGCCTCAAGGGGCAGGGGATGCGCTCTCGGCGCTCCTTAGACCGACCGTCACGCCGACAGTCGAGGCTTCGGTGCTGCCTGATTTGAGGTTCCTGCTTCCTCAGGGCGCCTTCATCGACTGTACGTTGGAAACGGCGATCGATTCCACCCTCCCCGGGATGACGACCTGCGTGACCGCGACCGATACCTTGAGCGCCGATGGAACCGTCGTGCTCTTGGAGCGCGGAACAAAGCTCGTGGGCGAAACGCGCGGCGAGGTGCGCCAGGGTGAGAAGCGGCTCTTCGTGCTCTGGATTGAGGCGCGAACCCCGACCGGAGTCATCGTGCCGCTTGATTCCCCGGGGACCGACTCCCTCGGACGCTCAGGGCTCACCGGCAAGGTGCACACGCACTTCTGGGAGCGCTTTGGCGCGGCGATCCTGATCTCCGTCATCGATGCCGGCGTGCAGGCGGGAGTCGAGGCCACGAGCACGAATGGCGCGGTGATCGTGAACCCCTCTGCTTCAGAGGATGTCATGACGGGGGTCTTGAAGAGCACGGTCGACATTCCGCCCACCATCACGGTGCGCCAGGGCTCGAGAATTGAAGTGCTGGTCGCGCGCGATGTCGACTTTCGCTCGGTCTATCGCCTGACTCTCACGCAGCCCACCTCCTTCACGGGAGGCGGGCGATGACCGCGGTCGCTACCACTCTCGCCCTTGACCGGTGCGCCGCTACCGAGTCCTCCTCGCTCGAGCTCACCCTTCGTGCGCTTAGGCCCATCTTGAAGGATCCCGAGGTGACGGAGATCTGCATCAACTCCCCCGGGGTCGCCTTCCTCGAGACGCAGAAGGGGTGGGAGAAGCGGGAGCTCCCGTTCGCGGACTACGACTGGTGCCGGCGCCTGGCGAAACTCGTCGCCAATGCCACCCGGCAGAGAATCGATGAAGCCTCGCCGCTTTTATCAGGCTCGCTCCCGGGCGGTGAGCGCATTCAGCTGGTGCTGCCGCCTGCGACCTCGCAAGGCACCGTCGCCATCACGATCCGCCGACCGTCGGATGAGGTGTGGAGCATCGAGGAGCTATCGCGGCGGGGGATCTTCCATCGCACACGCTCGGCGAATGAGCAGCTCGATGAGACGGAGGAGGCGCTCGTGAAGCTCCTTCACGATAAGGACTACGAGACCTTCATGCGCTTGAGCGTCAAATCACGTAAGAACATCCTCGTCTCAGGTCCCACGGGCTCCGGCAAAACGACCTGGACCAAGGCCCTGATCCGCGAGATTCCGCGGGAGGAGCGCCTGATCACGATCGAGGATGCCGAGGAGTTAAAGCTCGATCAACATCCCAATCACGTGCGGCTCTTCTACAGCAAGGACGATCAGGGCTTATCGCGCGTGACGCCGAAGCAGCTCTTGGAATCGTGCTTACGCATGAAGCCCGATCGGATCCTCCTTGCGGAGCTTCGGTCCGAGGAGGCGTTCGATTACCTGCGCAACGTCAACTCGGGTCACCCCGGCTCGATCACGAGCATCCATGCCGCGAGCGCCGAGTTGGCCTTCGAGCAGCTGGTGCTCTTGGTCAAGCAATCGCGCGCGGGCGCCGAGCTTGCCCGCCAAGACATCAAGAGTCTCCTTTATCTACTCATCGATATCGTCATTCAGTTTGGGGTGGAGCGCCATGAGCGTTTCATTCGAGAGATCTGGTTCGAGCCTCAGCGAAAGCGTCAGGGTCCCGCCCGATCGTAAGCGCTCTCGCCGCGGTACGGGGCGGGCGTTACGCGTCGCGCTGACGGGCGTGGCGGCGATCCTCACCGCGCAGTACCTCGCCGGGTTCCTATTTCTAGCGGCATTGAAGCTCGATGTGCGTCAGGCGAGCCCGCTCACCATCGCGCGCTATGCTTATTGGTATTCGGATGTGAGCTTCGTACGCCGGCGGCTTGAGGTGTGCTCGGCGCTGGGACTCGCCGTGGTCTTAGGCTGCGCGCTCCTCGCGTTCGCCCCGCGACGGCGCTCGCTTCACGGCGATGCGCGCTTTGCGAGCCGAAGAGAGATCCTCGAAGCCGGGCTCCTGGACGGTGAGGGAGTGATCCTCGGTCGCTTAGGGGGATGGGGGCCGTTTGGCGGTGAGCTCTTAACGCTCCCCGGTCAGCAGGGCGTGGCGCTCTCGGCCCATCCGCGCGCCGGCAAGGGCGTCGGGGTCGTGATCCCGAATCTCCTCACCTGGCCGGGATCGGTGGTGTGTGTGGATATCAAGAAGGAGAACTGGACACTCACCGCCGGCTTTCGGTGCCTGGCCGGCCAGAGCACGCATCTCTTTGATCCCTTATCGCGCACGGGGCGCACCGCCCGCTGGAACCCGCTCGATTACGTCTCGCACGCCCCAGGGCAGCTGGTGAGTGACTTACAGCTCATTGCCAACATGTTCTTCCCCGATCCGCCGAACTCGGACCCGTTCTGGATGTCTTCCGCCCGCTCGCTCTTCCTAGGCATCGCGCTCTATCTTTTCTCAACGGAGCATCTGCCGAAGACGATCGGGGAGATCTTACGGCAGGGCATGGCGGATGATGAGGAGGGGTTCGGGCACAAGTGGCGGCGGGTCATCCAGGGGCGGATGAGCGGTGAGCAGCCGCTTTCCGAGGAGTGCGTGCGGGCGCTTTATGATGTCATTGATCTCGCGCCCCAAACCACCTCCAGTATCCGCAAGACCTTCACCTCGCGGCTCGATCTCTGGGCGAATCCGGTCCTGGACGCAGCGACCTCGGCGAGTGACTTTGATCTAAGGAGGCTCAGGTCCGAGCCCATGTCGGTGTATCTCGGGGTGATGCCGAAGGACCTGCATCGCCTGCAGCCGCTATTGAACCTTTTCTTCCAGCAGGCGATTGCGCTTCAGACCGATGAGCTGCCTGAGCACAATCCCAAGCTCAGATACCAGGTGCTGATGGTGCTCGATGAGTTCCCGGCGATCGGGCGCATTCCGATCCTGGCGGAGGCGAGCGGATTTCTGCCGGGCTACAACGTACGCACGCTCATGATCATGCAGACCCCGGCGCAGTTACGGCAGGCGTATGGGGAGGATGGCACCCGGACGCTTTTGAAGACGCTCGCCGGCCGGATCTACTTTCAGCCAAAGGACATGGACGATGCGGAGGAGATCTCCCGCGAGTTGGGGTTCACGACGGTGAAGGTGAAGACCCACTCGCGCCCCGTGTGGGAGTTCTCGAGCGGCAAGGGCACCCGACATCGCTCGGTGAGCATCACCGAGCAACGGCGCCCCCTCATGCTCGCCCAGGAGGTGCGGTCATTGGGACGGGGCAAGGAGATCGTCTTCACCGAAGACACCCCTCCCATTCTTTGCCGCAAGATCCGCTATTACCTGATCCCCCTATTCCGCGATCGCCTCCGAAAGCCGCCGACGGTTCCTGCGATCGAATTGAAGCGAGAAGCGTTCATGCTGCGGCGCGATGAGGCGAGAAGGCCCCCGACGCCCGAGGCCCAAAGTCAGGAGGCATCAGTGGCGGAGGCACCGCGAGGGTCGGTGCAGACCGAAGAGGACATCACCCCGCGCGTCCATGAGGCCACGATCGAGGATGTCGATCGGGCGGATGAATTGACGGAAGAGGATTTCGAGGTGGATTTCTCCCGCACGGTCATTCCGGATCACGACGGTGAGATGTCGCCTGCCGAGCTTCAAGTGTCGGCCGACAGCTTCGTCGCGTCTCTTAATTGAGAGGAGACTTCCGTGGCAAACGAGAGGCAAGAGGACGAGGGCATCGGCAGCGCAGCGAGCGAGGGCGGAGGAAGTCCGACGCGAGAGCCGCAAGGCGGCAAGGCATCTCCCGCGCGCACGCAGTCAAAAGCGGTGGCATCATCGACACCGCGGCGGGTTGTCGACCCCGAAAGGCTCAACTCCATCTGGCCGACTCGAGAGCGCGGCCGAGAGGCGGTGAACGCGCGTCCACCGTCGGAGGCGCGCCCGCCGCAATCGGATTCGAGACCCGCCGAATCGGGAACCCGGGAAGCTGAGGCGTCGAAGCCCTCAGTCGGTGCGATGGCGAGCGATACTTGGGCGCTCCCGCACTCGGTCCGCGACCGGTTCATCGAGGTGAAGCACCGGTTCTATTTCAAGGACGGCACGAAGGCGTTTTCCGATCACGGCCGGCGCCTGACAACGGCAAGTGAGAATACGGAAGTGATCCGGAGCCTGATCGAGATCGCCAAGATCCGCGGGTGGGGGGAGATCACGGTCGAAGGCACCGAGCGCTTCCGAAGCGAAGCCTGGCGCCAGGGGTATCTTGCGGGGCTTGACGTTCGCGGCTACCGCGCCTCCGAGCCCGAGCGAGCCGCGCTCGTTCGCGCCAAGGCGCGCCGCGATGAAGGTAAGCAGATGGAGCTCGAAGTTACCGAGGGAGGTTCGGAACGGCCCCCGCGTGCGGATGCGAGCGCTCAAGCGGAGCCCTTGGCACAACGGGCTCCGGGCTCGGAGCGATCGCCGGCGGTGCGCAGGGGGGATCTCTTGACAGGCAAGCTCATCGATCATGGGCGGGAGAGCTATCGGTTCGATCCCAGGGAGCCGATGTCTTATTTCGTTGAGATCGAAACGGGCGAGGGCAAGCGCACGATCTGGGGCAAGGACTTGGAGCGCGCGATTCGGGAATCTCTCTCCAAGCCTCAGATCGGGGATGAGATTGCGCTTCGGCGGACGGGCGCCGAGCGCGTGACCGTGCAGCGCAAGGACCGGAATGAGAAAGGAGAGGTGACGGGTGAGCGCGAAGTCGGCGCCGAGCGCAACCGCTGGGCGATCGAGAAGAGCGAATTTCTGGAATCCCGTGCAGAGGCCGCGGAGGCCCTGAGAAATCCGTCGGTCGATCGCCGTAAGGGTGCGCGTCAGCACCCGGAGCTCGTGGGGACCTATCTTCAGCTTCGCGCCGCGGAGCTTGCGGCGAAGCGGATCCGGGATCCCGAAGATCAGAAGAAGTTCGTCGCGCTCGTGCGGCAGGCGCTCGCGGATTCGGTGGCGCGTGGGGAGCCGCTTCAGCCCGTTAGGTTGCGCAATAGACCCGATCCGGTGCCCGAGCGCAAGGCTCGCGAGCGCGAGCCCGGTCCCATCCGGGCGTAAGGAGGACGCGAATGGCGGAGAGCGGCGTTCAGGATCGGGAGGATGGTAGAAGCTCGACGCCGGCGGCGCTGCCCGCGGGCAGGAACTTAGGAGCGCTGAGCGAGCCACCGCGGTCTGCGACCGATAGTCTCGTCACCGGCGTGCTCGTCAGGCAAGGTCGCGCCCCTTACGGGTTTAAGCGTGGCGGTGAGCCTTCGTACTTCGTGACGCTCAACACCGAGCGCGGCGAGCGCACGCTGTGGGGACGGGGGCTCGAGCGCGCGATCGCGCACTCCCACACCCAGCCGCAGCCGGGCGAGGCGGTGGGCGTCAGGGAAAACGGCATCACGCCGATGACCGTCGTTATGCGCGAGCGCAACCTCAAGGGTGAGGTCGTGACCGTCAATCGCGTCGACACCCCGCGTGGTCACTGGGTCATCGAGCGGCGCGACTGGTTCGATGAGCGCATGGCGGCTGCAGAAGCCTTAAGAGACGCTCGGATCTCCCGACGCGAGGCGATCCGCAATCACCCCGAGCTCTTGGGCGCCTACTGGGCGTTAGATAGCGCGGGGAAAGTCGCAGAAGCAAGGATCAAAAATCCCGAAAGTCGCGAGCGGTTCGTGCAGCTCGTGCGCGAGACACTCGCGCATGCAATCGAGCGCGGCGAGCCCATTGCGCAGCCGCGCAGCCGCCGTGCACGGGAGGACAAAGCACGGGAGGAGCGACTCACTCCCTCGAGGGCAGGGGAGATCGAGCGGACAAGGTGAGCGGGGTAGGCCGATGCAAGAAATAGTTGACGTCAGAGAAGGGGGAACGATGCGCCCCAAGCTCAATGGCCTTCGAAACTTCACCGTGCGATTTCGTGAGGCCGAGCTGCAACGTGTCGAATCGAAAGCGAAGCCCTACTTCGGCGGACGCGTAAGCACCGGGGAGGCCATCCGGCGTCTCGCGGAAGAGCGACTTGATGAAATCGAAAAGGGGAAGGGGGCGGAGACCTGCCACGATGCGCTCTTGCGCCTCCTCGGCGATTTCCGATCCACCCGCTTACCTTCGATCGCTGACCTTAGGTTTCTCGCCTCCGGTGCCACCGGGGCGTACCGACGCTGCACTGCCGACTTTGTCGCTCGCGACCTCCTCATCGCAAACGTCCGCGCCTTTCGTGATGCGCTATGGAGATTCCCGCAGCAAGCCAGCGCGCGTAAGTCACGCGCGAGTCGGTACTCGCTGCCCGACGAAAATGGGGACGCACATCCGATCGATGGTAAGGGGGCGCCGAAGGCTCTCGATCAGTGGATCGCCCAATTGCCGGCGTGGGTGACTCGAGCCCAGGCGGAGCACGCAAGCGCAAATCTCGCGGAGTGTCTGCGCGGCGTTGACGGCTCGCATGATGCGCAGCTTCGAAGTGCATTGTGTCCTTACGTCGGTGCACTCCTTCAGCTTTCCATTCGTGGGTACTGGCAGGTAACGCACCGACCGCTTCTCCCGGAGACGGATCTCCCGGCCGGGTACCGGCGTGATCTGACCCCGATCCGGGTGGGGCGCATTGCCATTGAGGGGAGTGTCGGTGACCACGCGATGTGGCTCGCGATTGAGCTCGCCAACCATTCCGGCGTACTGGCCAATGACCTCATCGAGATCGAGGAGCTGCACTGCGTGACCCGCCTCGCCCTTGAGCGCGGCGATGTCCGCGGGGAGGTGTTCCGTTACGCGACCGCGTGCGGGGGCGCAGGGGGATTTGAGCTATCGACCCACCGTGCTCGGTGGATGATCGAGAGATCCGATGTCATCGCCATCGCCGAGGCGCTCGATGAGCTCAAACGCAAAGGCTCGATCGCGAACCTCATCGAAAGAGGCGCTTACGTTTACGGGCGCATCTGATTCGAGGTGAGTTCGCGCGGCGATTCTTGGCAGATCTCATCTTCGAGGACCCGCGAGATGACTTCCAGTGCGAAGTCGAATCCCTCCAGCCAGCCGCTTAAGCGGGGCCCGGCGACGTTGAGCGCGTGGATGCTGTTCGCTATGACGAACTCGACAATCGCCGGCGCGGCAGCGGCCTCCGAGGTCTTCGCGCGGTCCACGATGAGAAGCGGCTTTCGGGCATCCTGACAGCAGATGCGCGTCAGGCGTGTGCCGCCTGTGAGCTGCCCGCCCGTGCGGCTGCCGTCGAAAAGAATCACGGTGCCATCGCTTGTCTGCACGTTTGCTCGCGTGCGCTCCGGGTACCGCCCTCGCGCGAGAGCCGTGAGCGGATAGCGGGCCGGAACCGCGCCGTCCTCCGCCTCCCGCCCGGCGGGACAGAAGCCGCCGCACGGGAAGTGGGCCGCGAGCGCGGCTTCGAGCGCGCCTCGGTCCACTCCCGTCTGGCCACCGCTCACGATTTTCTGAAGTGCCACGGGCTGTTGCAGCTATTGAAGAGGAGCCCGGCGGGACCGCTCGAGGATGAGGAAAGAGTCTCCAGGTTCGAGCGCCTCGCGGACGGATCTTCGTCGGATTCCGAAGCCGGATGGTACGCCTATTCGATGTCCAGAAACCGCAGCGCTTCATCGCGCGCCAGGCGTCGCACGTCCCTGCGGCTGGTATCAGGGCCCGGATCGGGGAGTCGGATTCTCATGCGAAGGACGGCGCGCGGAGCCCCAGAGATTTGCTCTCGGCTCACGGCCCGGATCCGCGCGATGAGGAGACCTTCCTCAGGTGCCCGCCGGATTTGCTCGATGATGAGGCGCATCGGTTCCACGCCGCCATCTTCAAGTGCGAGCGAGCCTGCCGCAATCCCAATTGCCTGCGCGAATGTTGAGTAATGCGAAGCCCGCTTCGCGGCAGGATCGTCGCTTGGAACGATCGCTGCCTCTCCCGGGATAGACCCCGAGCCGCGACTTCCGCTCAAGACGGCAGTGCTTACGTTGAATACGGGGTCGATCCCGCCGGTTCGAGCCGCTTTTCCATGCGGAAATTGGTCATGCTCTCGCCACGAACGGTGACGGTCTGCGGCACGATGACGCGAAATCCCATGGCCTCGAACGCCGCTCGCGCCGTAATGCTGGCCTCGGTGTATAGGCGACGGAGATCCTCCCTCCGGGCCAGCTCTTCGATGTGATTAAGGAGTGCGCGTGCGACGCCTCGACGCTTGAAGTCCGGGTGGACGTACAGCATGTCCACATGACCGTCGGACTGAAGATCCGTGAACCCCGCAAGTCGCCCCTCCACCTCGGCCACCCAGGTTGATTTGCGCTCACACCTCTGCCCGAATTGGTGCTCATCGATCGCATCCGGCGCCCACGCCCGCAGCTGCGAAGCGGAGTAGTCGCCCGAGGCGATCTGCCGCACGGAGGCGCGAAAAAGATTGGTGAGCTCAAAAGCGTCTGTCGGAGCGTACGGTCGGATCGCGATCGAATTGTTGTCAGTCATGTCAAGGTCCGGCAGATCGCGGCTGCAGGCGCAAGTCTACCATTGCGGTAACGGATCGTTCGCAGACGAGCCGTCGTTCCCGCAAGTCAGCTCATCTTTCTCGCAGGCGCTTCCCATTGGGGTGAGAGAACGACCTCGTCCCATCCGCGATATACTCAAGTTCATTGGTCACTGATCCCTGTCGGAGCGGGAGTGCAGCGCCTATGCCGAAGCCTAATTGGGACGAGCGATACGAGGCAGGCGAGACGCCGTGGGACACCGGAGAGCCGGACGAGCAGCTCGTCGAGTTCCTGCGTTCGAACCCTCTCAAAGGCGGCCGAGCGCTCGATGTCGGCTGCGGCACCGGTACGAACGCGCTCTGGCTTGCGGGGCAGGGGCTTGCAGTGCTCGGGGTCGACATCTCATCGGCCGCGATCGAGAGGGCCCGCGTCAAGGCGGGCAAGGGAGCGTCCCACTGTCATTTCGCGACAGCGGATTTTCTCAAGGACGCGATTTCCGACGGCCCCTTCGATCTGGTGTTCGACCGTGGGTGCCTACACGTATTCGACAGGGCCGAGGACCGCGCGCGCTTCGCCAAACGCGTGGCGTCGCTCCTTAAGGGAGACGGCAGATGGCTGAGTCTCATCGGAAGCACCGAGGGCCCCGAGCGGGACATCGGCCCGCCGCGCCGCTCCGCCCGTGAGGTGGTGAGCGCGATCGAGCCGGGGCTGGAAATCTTGGAGCTCCGCTCGATTCATTTCCGGGCAAACCTCCCGGCACCGGCTGCGGCCTGGCGCTGCGTTGCCAGGCCCCGTTTGGTTCCCGCCCAGCCCTCGACACGACGGGATTAGATGGCGAGGAGCGCCGCCGCGGAGCAGGCCGTTGGTGCATCGGGCGAGGTGAGTTCTGACGGTGCCGATTTGCGCCAAGCTGTCGCGAACCTGCACGCCGCCCAAATTGCGAGCCTTCTTTCCCGCGAATGCCTGCCAAACAGGTCGGGCCCGGCGCGACCTCTCAATCCTTCGCTCTGTTGCCCGGATAGTGAGGTAGCCGCGCTCAAAGGTCTCTCAAGGCTGCCGCGATCGGCATGCGTGCCGCTCGCAAGGCCGGATACAGTGCACCGAATACTCCCATGCCGACCGCCCACAGCACCGCCTCGACCATGATCGGGCCGCTGACTAGAAAGTGGAAAAAGACCTGCGGCGTCGAGCTGGTTACGGCCATCTGCGACCCTATCCCCAACGTGCTCGCAGCATAGCCATTTAAGCTCACGCGAGCGACCGCGGCTCCTGCCATTCCGCCGACGGCGCCCAGGAGCAATCCCTCGAGAAGCGTCGCCGTGAACACGATGCCGTGGGGATATCCCAATGCGCGCAGCATCGCCACCTCGAAGCGGCGGCTCTCCACCATGACCAGCAGAGTGCTCATGGCGCCGAACACTGCAGCCGCGGCCATCATCGCCGTGAAGAAGCCGCCCACTCTGGTAATCAATTTACTGATCCCGGACGCCTGGCGCGCGTAGTACGCGCTCTCGCGCATTACGTGCAATGCCAGTTGGGGATCTCGCTCGAGCGTTCGGGCGAATGGGTCGAACGCGTCGCGCGATGTTAGCTGCACGTAAAGCGACGCGTAGGAGTTGGGGCGCCTCTCTGCGCCCTGGAGCGAGCCCAGGCTGGTCCACGCTTCGGAGGAAAAGAACTGAGAGCCGGCGGAGAATAGCCCGACTACGGTCCAGATCTTGCCTTCAGCAACCAACCGGCTGCCCAGCTCGAGTCCTCGGAAACTGCCCTCCGCCGCCGAGCCCACCACGATCTCGTCGAGGCCCGGTCGAAACCACCGGCCCTGGACGATGCGCAGCCCCTTATCGATGGTGAACATGGCGGGTGATACCCCCCGCAATGTGATCCGCGCCGTGAGGTCCCGATGCCTGTACTGCACCGGCACGCTGCCCAGAAGGGCCGGCGCAATGAGCGGCACGCCATTCGCGCGCGCCACGCCGGGTGTCTGAGTGGCTTGCGCGACTGCGGCGGTCGGAACACTACTCCCCCATTCGCTATCGCTGCCCTCGCTCAACACAACTGCCGTCGCACCCTGCGCCGCGGCTTCGAAAGTGTGTCGATAGCCGCCCGCCATGGCGAGCACCGCTGACAGGATTGCGGCCACCGTGGCAAATCCGAGTACCGTGACTAATGTATCGACTGGTCGCGAGGGCCACTCGCAGACCGCGGCAAACGTCAGCCGCAATACCGCCCGAATGGTGTTCGCGAATCCCATTCTCACCCCCTGCGCAGCGTCTGGGCGCAGTCGACATGCATGATCCGCAGCGCTGGCAGCACCGAGGACACGATCGCAAGTCCGATCGCACTGAACGCGCTCTCCGCCACGGCCGCTCGTGTCAGCATGATGCCGGGAAGATCCAGCTTTGTTCCGGCGACACCATGGATGAGGAGCTGGGCGCAGAGCATGCCAGCGGCCGCGGCTGGAACGATCACAAGCAAGGCCTCGAGAAACACGAGCCACAGCAGCCGCGGCGGAGCGAACCCGATGGCCTTCAGGAGCGCAAATTCGCCCAGTCGCTCCGATACCGAATGAATCAGGGTATTGAAGCAGATCAGAAACAGACCGAACAGGCTAGCGACGATCACAACGGACGTCAGGGCGTTGACATCGGCGAGGCGCTCGGCCATTCCCTGCAGCAGCGACTTGAAGCTCTGCGTGGTTACCGGCGTCGTGCTGTTGGCGAATTTCAGCTGGATCGCCTGAGCGACCGCGTCTGCCTGCCTCGGATGCCTCACTTGGATGAACATGAAACCCACGGTATCGCTGTGCGACCAACGGCGGAAATAATCGAGGTGCAAATTGACCTCACCCGTGGGGCTCACCCCTTTGGACTTGGCAAGTACCCCGTCGATGTGTACGGTGAGATCTCGCGGTGGCCCGCTTCCTAGGGTGTGCAAGATGATGGTCTGTCCGACCTCCCAGCTGTACCTCTGTGCAGCCTTCTGACTTACAAGCGCTCCGATTGGGTCCGCAAGCCACGTTTGTGCTGCCGGGCGAGCGAGTTCGCCCAATTGAACCACACCGGAGAGCTGAAGGAAGGCATGAGGGGACAATCCTTCGACTGTCATCGGATGCAGGTCCGCACCATAGCGCATTCCGGTTCCGTCGATTCCAACCGCAGTTCGCACTCCGGGGAAAGCCCTGATCGTCGACAACGATCCAAGCGGTAATCCGCTCGTTCCGCCTACCGGCTCAAGCAGCACCAGGTCGGCCCCGACCTGCATAGGCCCGACGGCGAAGCCATGGCGAATAGCGAGGAAGAATCCGAGCAACATGAATGCAATCAGTGTCGAGAGCCCCACGAGCAGGGTACGCAACCACCGACGGCGCAGAGTTCCGAAGACGATTCTATTCATGGGAAACAGTCTTTCCCGCCAGAGCGAGACTGCAAGTTTCCACCCAACAGCAGCGAGATATTCCGCTCGATTGAGGTTCGCTAGAGATGTCAATCAGGAGCACGGTACCCCCATGAAGTCTACTGCCGGTTGTAGACGATTATCCAGACCAAACCCGAGGGCCCTGAGTGGGAGGTTGGACCGCCGCGTCGCTCCGCCCGTGATGTGGTGAGCGCAATTGAGCCGGAGCTCGAAATCTTGGAGCTGCGCTCGATTCAGTTCCGGGCGAACCTCCCGGCGCTGGCTGCTGCCTGGCGTTGCCTTGCGAGGCCCCGCCTGACGCACACCGTCACGCTGGCCGCTCTCGCTCCTCATTGGCCCTGCACTCATGCTCGATCATCACGAAGAGAGCGATCTGCGCCTCAAGCTCGGAGCTCGCGCGAGCGTCCTCTCGCAGGCTCTCGAGCCACACGCGATGGCGCGTGACTTTTCGGTGAATGCCCTTCACTAGCCACTTGAGGTGCCGCTGCTCGTCAGGGTCATCCTCCTCGGCAAGCGCCGCCTTGATCTCGCGGATGTCCGCCAGCAGGCGTTCGGCGCCGTCCTGTAGCTTGTCGCGGGTCGCCATACGAGGCGGGAGCATAGCCGGGTGGGACTGCCCAGCGTACAGTAATCGAAAGCGGCGCTTGCTGGTCCTTCGGCCGCTGGCGGTACGCTCCCCGGCATGCGTGATCCCCGCAGCCAGCTCACCGCGCAGGAACTCATCTACGCCGCCACCGCGCTTAGGGCTGAGTCCCGGCGGGCGGAGCAGCAGGCGACGGATCCGAAGTATCAGTGCTCGCGGGCGATATTCGAGAGCGCTGCGAAGGCCTATGCGGAGTTGGCCGACAAGCTCACCCATATTGCCGGATCCATCGCACCACCGTCCCGATAGATCCCGATCTGGCCCTCACCGGATACGCGAGTCGACTTTCGGACACCGCGAATATCCGAAGGGTGAAGCTCGTCGCAGCACCGCGGCAGCTCGCTTAAGCATCATGCCTTTAGCGGTTCGCCAGAGCATAGGCCCGTGTCTCGCCGCCGAGGATTGTTCGAAGACCTGATACTCCTGGCCGCGGAAATTCCGTGGCCGTGGGGCGTGGCGATGGCGGTCGCATCGTTCCTGATGCTGCACTCGTTCGCTGGCCGCTTCGGGTTCATCGCCCGGCTCTTTGAGCTCATCATCCCGCCCGCATTACTCCTGGGCGCAGGCGTTTCCGCCTGGAGACGGTCACGGGCATCACAGCTGTTTAACGATGCTGCGGCAGGCGGCATCGCCCGGATTCGGGAGATGTCATGGCCGGCCTTCGAGCAGCTGGTAGGCGAGGCGTTTCGGCGACGCGGCTTTTCGGTAGCCGAGAACATCACCGGTGGTGCGGATGGAGGTATCGACCTCGTTCTTACAAAAGGTACTGCGCTTCATCTCGTCCAATGCAAACAGTGGCGCGCGGGGTCAGTACCGGTGTCCGTTGTCAGGGAGCTCAAGGGGGTAATGGCGGTACGCGGGGCCACCGGTGGGGTCGTCGTAACCTCCGGAAAGTTCACGCCCGAAGCTGTCGCGTTTGCGGCCAGGGCGGACATCGAGCTTCTCGATGGTCAGCGACTCGCCGCGATGATTCCGAACCCGGGTGAGATAGCTGCCGCGCCGCAGACAGATCTTGAAGCACCGAGTTGTCCCAGTTGCGACGGCGAGATGGTGATGCGCACTGCGCGGCGCGGAGCCAATGCTGGTAAGCAGTTCTGGGGCTGCAAAGCATTCCCGCGCTGTACAGGGACGAAGGCAGCGTGACGCTGATGAAGATTTCGGCCCGTCACTGCCTCGTGCGCACTCTGCGCTTGAAACCGAGCGAGCGCACATTCCGACATAGGCTCTAGTAGGATTCAGCGTATGTTCCGAGACGGGGCCAACGGCGCTGTCACTACCAAGGCACGACAAAAAGGAAAGATCACTCATTGGAATGCCGAGCGGGGCTTCGGATTCGTCACCCCCGCTGTAGGCGGTGAGCCCCTGTTTCTCCACATCACATGACAAGAAACGCGGCCGCGCCGTCAACGTGAAGTGGTCGGTAGCGATTCGGCCGAAGCTTCAAGGCGCGAACGCTTCACGATCAGGCGTCGCTCCGCTGCTCGTAACGTCGGTGTTTGTTCTCTTCATCATCACGGTAACCCTGGCGGGTCGTCTTCCTCAACCTGTCATTGCCGCTTACGCCCTCATCAGCATCGTAGCGTTTCTGGCCTACTGGAACGACAAGGCTGCTGCTCCGCACGGCCGGTGGAGGGCGAGCGAAAGCTCCCTACTCCTCCTCGGTCTAGGGAAGCTCTGCACAGGCGGTAGCGAGTGCAGTCGTTGGTGATAAATCGGATCGGATCAGCATGATTTTTGGTCGCGGATGTGCGGATGAAGCCTCTGAGGTGGCCTTTTCAGGCCGCTTCTGCGGGATTCCCCGCTCAGCAGCGACACGCCTCCCGTATGGGCATCAACTGGCGTCGGACCATGTACAGGTTCGCCAGGGCAAAGGCGGCAAACAGCCGTGTGGTGTTCTTCGCCAGCCCCCGATAGCGCACCTTGCTGAAGCCCCAGAGGCGCTTGACCACGTTGAAGGCGTGCTCGCCTCGGGCTCGAGTTGCCGATCGCAGCCGGTTGAGTTTGCGCTGATGCTTGGAGAGCGGTCGACCCGGGTTGGGTCTGCGGTTCACCCGGTAACGCACTCCGTGCTCTTTGGCGGCGATGCGGTGCAGCTCGCTCCAGTAGGCCTGATCGCCATACAGCTCCCGCTCCGCTCCGTGCAGGAGCTTCGGCAGCTGGCTGAAGTCAGAGGTGCCTGCATGGGTGGTCACCAACGTGTGCACCAGGCCGTTCAGATCCGTGCCCACGTGCGCCTTCATGCCAAAGTGCCACTCGCGGCCGTTCTTTTTCCCCTGCTTCATCTCAGGGTCACGGGATTTGGTCCCGTTCTTGGTCGAGGGCGGCGCGTCGATGATGGTCGCATCCACGATGGTTCCGGACTTCAGCAGCAGCCGCTTTTGCTCCAGCAGCCCACGAACCAGCTCGAAGATCTTTTGTGTGAGCTGGTGCCGCTCGAGCACGTGCCGGAAGCGCAGGATCGTCGACTCGTCCGGCACCGCATCCTCAATGAGCTCGATCCCGGCAAAGCGCCGCATCGACTCCGAGTCGTACAGCGTGTCCTCCATCGCAGGGTCCGAGAGGTTGAACCACTGCTGCATGAAGTAGATGCGCAGCATCCGCTCCATCGGCATCGGCTGGGTGCCGTTGCCAGCCTTCGGGTAGTGCGGCTCGATCAGCGCCAGGATCGAGCCCCAGGGGATCACCTGGTCCATCTCGGCCAGAAACCGCTCCCGGCGGGTGACCTTTCCTTTCTTCTCCCACGCCGCCGATGCAAAGGTCGTCTGCTTCATCGATTTTCCCAGCCCCTGAGCGCTACTGCCCACTGCACGCAGTATCGGTCAGTTAACGTGGCCTGTGCAGAGCTTCCCTAGCCGGAGGGTGGCCCGGTGCAGTCATTGCCCAGAGAGTGCTACGCCACAAGACCAGAAAGAGCAGCTTTCAGGTGGCCTTTTGGGCAACCGTCGTCATCAACTCCCTGGTACTCGGGTGGCTCCTCACGGACACCGGGTCCGCATTGCTTGATCAGCTGCTTAAGTGATCGTCAAAGAGATGCTGCTGGCGGGTTGCCACCCTTCAGCGACATCGTACTCGCCAGCTAGCCGCCACTCGGAGCTGCGCGGAGCGGACGTTGCTAGCAGCGGGCCCACCGACGACAGTTGAACTCACGACAGCGGGCCTGGAACGAGAGCTTTCGGATCCCCGCGCCAGCGGCGAATCGCCCTGTTCCAGTCCGTCTGAGCTCTCGGATCCTCTACGGCACGCTCCGCCTTGGATCGGATCGCGAGCGTGATCGGATCGAGTTTCCACGTCTTCAACACCGTGTCCGCTTCTCGTTCCGCGGCTTTGGCGTCACCTTGCGCGAGTAAGGCAGCCGCCAAGCTGCGACGAACCGGATACCACCAGCGAGGCGGGTCATCGTCCTGGGCAAAACGTGCATCCTCAAGATCCGCGGCCTTGCGAAACATGGTCGTCGCCCCTTTCAGATCTCCCGCCAGCCATTCCGAACGTCCCGTGAGCTCGAGATGCGCGATCCGAACGGTGGTGAAGAACAATCCGCTCGGCGCTGTACCTTTCTTGTCCCATCCGAGGCGTGTTTCCCTAGCCTCATTTCGCAGTGCAGCCGCCTCACCCAGACGCGCAAACGCCTCGCCCCGCGCGTAGTGGCGCATGGCGATCAGGAAGGGCTTCGAGGCTGGCGCCGCGGGGAGAGTTAACACGGCTCTCGCTGGCGCGAAGCGACCGAACGCGGCGTACGCCAAGCCGGCCACCATCTGCGGCAGATCGCCGTAAGCGGCAGGGTTGGGGAAATCACGATTGAACTGATCGACCAGCCGCAGCACGATGTGGCTGTCCCCAGACATCATGGCTGAAGCGAGCCCGAACTGCACATCATGAAAGTGGTACATCAGGCCGCCGAGGGGAGTCGGAAAATCAGTCTTTTCGGCGTAGACCTCATCTGCCTTTAACGCTGCTAGATTCGCGAGAGCCGCCGCCTCGTATCGGCCGATCCGGTAATCGGTATGCGAGGGCATGTGGACCAGATGGCTCGCGTTCGGGCAGAGCTCGGCGAGCCGTGCGACGTACGGCTCGGCAAGCTGCGGCACCCCGTCATCCTCTGTCACATGAATGTAGAAGTGCACGAGACCGGTGTAGTCCGGATGGGTGCGCACCAGCGGCCTCATCCGGGCGATGACCTTTGCGAGGCCTGAATGGTCATGGTGGGACTCCATGATGAGCCATGCTTCGGCGTCGAAGATGTTGAGCTCGAGATTCTTTGGATCGCTCTGCAGGATCTCATCGATATCCCTCGCATAGCGCAAGTCACTGCGACCGCTCTGATCGACATGCGTGTAGCGATCGACCATCGCCGACTCGAATCGTCGATCTTCCTCAGGAAGGCGTGGACCCGCGAGTCGCTGCGCTTTCAAGGCGAGCACCAATGCGCTCGCGGACTGCTTCCGACTCACCGGAAAGTTGATGGTGGGTCCCAGCGAGTAGGCCTCGCCCCACACGCATAGCGAGCAGGAAGGATCGAGGGACGCGGCTTTCCGGAACGCAAGCTTTGCATCGTCGTGCTCGAATGCGCGAGCGAGGGTCAGTGCATAATCGAACCACCGCTGCGCCTCCGGATTCCCCGTGTCGATGCGCATGCGATCGTTTCCCATCCCGGAGAGCATCACCAGGCGATGCGGACCGGCGATATATGGTGGCTGGTAGCCGTAGTGGATGTCGCCGAAGAGAAATTGCGATCCCGGGCTCGCCGCAAAGGCAACCTGCAGCGTGACCATGCTGAGAATCATGGCAAAGCGAGCCCAGCGCATGCAGCCTCCGCATGACGATCCCCGCCGCATTCTAGCGGGAAGCGTCAAGGTGAGGGATTTCGAGAGAGGGGGACAGCGGGCGGTGCTCATTCTCTCCCGAGGCGCCGAAGTGCGGTCACGCGGCCTGCGCTTGCTCAATGAAATGTAGAAGGATCGCGTTGACCCGTTGGGGCTCCTCTTCGGCAACCCAATGTCCTGCTCCGGGCACCAAATCGACCCTGAGCAGTTTCGTGCAGGCTTTCCCCATGTTTTCGAACGCGCCCGGCGCCTGCCGCACTCCCCAATCCTCTGCCCCTCCGATAAAGCAGGCCGGGACGTCGACCGTCCGACCTGAGAAGGCCTTCACCTCGCCCGAGAACTCCGGGTCGATGAGAATGCGATAGGAGTTCAATCCGCCCTGGAAACCGGTTCGCGTGTACTCTTTGGTGTAGACATCAAGATCGGCCTCGCTCAGCCAGCGGCATGAGGCAATGTATTCCTTGGACGGCATGTGCTGCGCCACCGTCTCTGCCATCCCCTTGTGAAGATCCATGACGTAATACTCGGGCAGCTTCGCGAGCTCGGTTGCGCTCCAGGACTTCAAGGGAAAGGGCCTATTGCCCTTCCAGTCGGCGCTCTTGAAGTACCACATCGCGCGCAGGAGATCGTGCACTCCCTGGGGAGGATGCCAAAGATCCTCGTTCGCTTGCGCGCTCGCGTAATACCAGGTGTAGTGCTTGCGCGGCCGCGGCAGCGCCGCCAGCTCCTTCTCGATGTCAGGGTGAGGCGCCCCGGGCGCGGATTTCGCGGCGGAGCCCAATGGCAAGGAAGGTGAAGCAGCGAACGGCGTGCTCATGCTGACGACGGAGCTGAAGACATCCGGCCGGAGGCGCGCACACCACTCTGCGGTGGGCCCGCCCCAATCGTGCCCCACGACGCACCCCACTTGCTCGTGCCCCATCGCCCGCGCAAGCTCCAAAACGTCGGTGACCCGGTCAATCACCATGTAGGGCACAAGAGAGTCCGAGAAAGACACGGGCCGCTGAGCAGTCAGCCCGTAGCCTCGAAGATCCGGAGCAATGACGTGAAAGCCCGCCCTCGCCAACGGCAACAACTGGTGCCTAAAGCTATAGGCGAGCTCCGGAAATCCGTGCAGAAGGACGATGCACGGCCGCCGCGGCTCCTCGAATCCGGCTTCCAATACGTGCATCACGAGACCATTATTGTTGTCGATGAGTCGGGAGCGGATCCCGCTCGGGAGCGTGCGCTTTCCGTAGAGGACCGCTTCGTTGAGCGCACTCGGTGACTGCGAACTGGCCGGCGCTTTCCGCTTTGCCCGCGCGGCCCACCCGGCGTTCGGTGTGAAAGTGGAACCGACAAGCAACGTCCCGGCCGCCCGCAGCAGTCCTCGCCGAGTCATCGGGGTGCGATCTCGAGGGTTACGATTCACGTATCGCTCTCCTACGCGGACCCTTGATGCCAGCGTGACCCTACGGCGGAACCGGCGTGCCTTGGTGGAAGCGCAGCTGCCAGCCGAGTGAGGTCTTGGACCATATCGAGCTGCGCCGCGCGAGCAACCGGCCGCCATCGGCCCTCTTGGTGTCGCTGATGTATGTGAGCTGGACGGTGTTCTCAGCGAGAAGCCGGATCCGCAATTCCCGCAAAGGCAGGACAGCGTCAATATCGTGAGCTGCGACGGTTAGGGTTGCCTCGCGCGTGTGCATGTTTCCGGATTTTCCGAACTCGAAGAAGTCCGATGCAAGGACGCGCTGCATGAAGGGCTCATCGAACCGGCTCGCCTCGATCCAGAGGCATTCTTCGAGTCGCGTCAAAAGCGCGCGATCTTCGGGCGACAACACTGACGGCATAGTGAGCGATTCTACTACGGGCAGCTTCTTACCCCTACCCGGCTTTCCTCCGGAAGCAGCTCTCCTCACCGGGAGTTCAGTCCCGCGGCAGCCGCTTGACCTCATCCATGCGGATGTGCCGTTAATGAAGCCACTGTGAGACAATCCGCATGAGCAGCAAACAGTGCCAAACCCGCGGGAGCGGTGGATATGCATTACGCCGAGACAGTGACACTGCAACGTGATACCGCCGCAGTCGCATGGCCGGCCCTCGTCGAGCTCTTCAACCTCACAAACCTCTCAGGACGCGAGGGAGAGAAGGTAAGGAGGGCATTCGAGAAGAGCGATCTCCTGTGCTTTGCCATGGATGGTTCGAAGCTCGTCGGTGCAGCGCGTGCCCTCACCGATTTCGAATACCACGCAACGATCTATGACGTCGTGGTGCATCCTGAGTACCAAGGGCATTCGGTCGGTACTCGAATGATGAAGGAGCTCCTGTCCTCTCTCCCGGTTTGGCGGATCCTGCTCGTCGCGGATGCCCACGTGAGGCCATTCTACGAGCGCCTGGGATTTGAGCCCTTCGGAGACGTTCTGGCGCGGCTCGATCGAACGAGACTCTGCGACTCTTGAGGCGCTCCGCGGGCCGTCGCGATGCGTTCCCGAGTCCGCGCCATGCAATCCGCTTTGCCCCGGTCTTAACCCTGAGCGGTCCGCTCGAATGACCGCTTTGTGGCAGGTCTGAGTGCAATTACTGCCGTCAGCGAATAGGAATGCGAACGCTGTCGTTCGGCAACGCGAACTCATCCGTTGCCTGAACCGATTTCACACCACTCGTTTCCCGATGCACCGCGAATATAGCCAGCGTAACCAATCGTGGGCTGCTGGAGCTAGGAGCTTCAAACAGGATGAACACCCAATGGTGTCTCAAGTACGCGGTATGGGGGATTGCCGTAGCCGTCGCTACGCCCACATACCGCGTACCCTGCAGCGTCAGAGGAAAATATTCGGAGCCGAATGGATGGAAGTGCCGGAGCCATGCCGGACGCGCATCGCTTACCGGCACGATGTGCTTGGGCATCCCGATTTGCCGCGCAAGCGCGACAAGCATTTGATCTTTCTTGCTCAGGGCGCCGCGAAACTGGAATTTCGGCAAGGGAACACCGCTATTAAAGGCTTGGATGAAGCTAACGGAGTATGCGTGGAAGCGACGTTTCACTTCCGGAGCGATCCTGCCGGCCGCGTCGCAGACCCCTTCAGCAGCTGCACAGTACAGCTGTGTCACCTCGTACCTATACGTGAATCGAATCGACAGCGGGCACGGTCGGCCCCAGTTCTTGCCGTCCCAGGGAGCAATAGCGACGAGGGCATCCCTGTCGTTTGGATCGAGAGACCCGTATTCTATGAACGCAGGCTGCCCCAAGACCATTGCGAGCCCGCCCCACACACCTTGACGACTGCAGGCGCCAGTGGAGATAGGCGGCCAACCGGTAAGGCGCGGAGGGCCTCCAGGCTTCCATTCGAAGAACATGGCGTTCAGGCAGTCCCCAGACCCGAGGATGGTGCTGGCCATAAAGAGGTCGGTCCCGGGCAGGGATTCGATGGTTGGGGGCAGGGGCAAGCGCCAGTGGGGCGCCAGGAAGCGGTAGACGGGCTCCTGCTCCGGCTGACGCGGCAATGCACTGACGATCCACGGCAGCATTTTCGGTACGGTCTGATCCTTTACCACTCGCGCGGGAGAGCGGCGCATCTGCTCAGCGAGTCGTGAGCAAATTGAAGGCGGGACGGCCGGGGTCGCTTCGGCGGTCTGCCAAACCGCGCCGATCTCCGCCAGAGCGCACAGACCGGCGAGGGTCGCGATCCGCTTCCGTTTGTTCATCAGCACAACCTTTCGCGATGAGAATCCAGAAAGGGGCTCACGGAGATCTGCCGCATCCATCAGAGAACTCCGCAATTCACATCATCCTTGGGGAAGACGACACACGATGAATCCGGGTGCCCGAGCAATACGTGCTCAGCGCGTAATGGCCGGTCATTCCGGATTGAAGGCTTCCGCAGGAGAGTTCCGTGGGTTTGTCGACCCGTCCTCCCGCCACATCGCGATCCAATTCAATATTCCGAACCGCCACGGTACCGAGAATCGAGTCCGACACGGTAATCGCGTGCGGCAAGTGCAGGTAGGCAAACGGCATTATGAATCCCATGCCGAAGAGGCAACAGTTAAGGAAAAATCCGGTGCGGATTCTGCCTCGCAGCGTGATCCGGGTCGGCAGCTGCAGCACCCGTGTCCCGCGCAAAGAAGTCGCAGCAGCCTGCGGCTGCTGCTCATGGAACAAACTGAGGGGTGTGCCGCTCCATTCAGGCTCACCCCACTGCGACCAGTCGTTCCTTCGCAGCAGCTGCGCACAGGCTGTCGCGTTCCCCGAGACGGAATACGGTCTCGGGTCTTTCCTTGCCGGCTGACACGCCGTGGTGCCCTCGATCATCCGTAGGCACTGCAGGTAGATCCCAAGCTCGAGGGCGGTCGTAAGATGTCCCACCGGTGCCAGGCGCACGCAGGATCGCCAGGCGCCCTCTCCGAGCACATGGTGTACGGCCGCGTAGCGCAGCTCCGCGTAAAGCCCGCCCAGGAACCGGCAATCCATCTGCTGGGTGAGCAGCCGCATTCCCGCCCACTCCGATTGCTCCGTGGTCTTCTCGGTGCTGCGGTCCACGGGAATGGACTGGCTACCGATCTCCTCGCATGAGGCTCTCCTTGCGGCGCGCAATGGCGGCGCGGCGATGTAATGCACGTAAACGGATGGCATCACGGCGGCGCGCGATGGCGCTGCGGTCGAAGCGCCAGCAGCAAGAGGCAAGACCGCAAGGAACCATCCCCAACGCTTCATCGATTGCCTCCTCCGGTGCTCACCGTGCACAGCGGCGCGTTTGGGTACCTACAGACTCGGCTGCGCTCGACCGCTGCGTATGCCGCCCCGCCGATCCGTCCTCAATTCCCGATGATGCCGATGCTGCGCAACCATGCGTCGGCCAGCTTCGGCCAACGCGTGATCGGCAAGTTCGTCGGCCTCAGCCCAAACCCATGGCCTCCCTTGGCGTAGATGTGCAGTTCCGACGGAACGTGAGCTTTCGCAAGTGCAAGGTAGTAGTCCAGTGACTGTTTCACGCCGTCGACGCGGTCGTCTTGCGCCTGTACCAGGAACGTCGGCGGTGTCGCACGCGAGACGGCAACGTTGTGGTTCAACGTGTCGTTATCGCTTGATAGGTCCCTGTCGGTCGCGAGATGCCCCGGATAAATGGCCATGGCGAAATCGGGACGGGCACTCTCCTGGTCGGCGGCGTCCGCCGGCGCGTACAGGCGACGCTTGAAGTCCGTGCTGATCTCGGCTACAAGATAGCCGCCCGCAGAGAACCCGAGCACACCGATCTTCGTCGGGTCGATGTGCCACTGCGCGGCGTGCAGGCGCACCAGTCGGATCGTGCGCTGTGCATCCTGCAGCGAAGGCAGTGAGAGCTCGAGGTCGTTAGGACGGCATTTGCAATGCCAGTCGTAGGGCGCGCTCGGTACGCGATACTTCAGCAGCACACACCTGATCCCGATGGATGTCAGCCAGCCGCAGGCATCCGTGCCTTCGAGATTGATCGCCAGTCCGACGAATCCGCCGCCAGGAAAGACCACCACCGCGGCGCCCGTGCTCTTGCCCGGCGGAGTGTAGATCGTCATCGTGGGTCGCGACACGTTGAATACGGCCGTGACTGGTCTGCCGCCGATCAGTTTGTGGCCCGTCAGGGTGTATTCCGGTCCTGGCGTGGGCAGCGCATCGGGCGGCTTTCCCGGCCAGATGGGTATCTGCACGTGCTCGGCAGAAGGCTGCCAGACCTTCGCGTGCGTCTGCATGCACGCGCATGCAGTCAGCAAGCAAAAAATAGATACGATCGTCTTCATGGAACCTCTATACCGCATGTCCAGCGAAGACCTGCGATCATTTTCCCGGTGTGGTGAATCGAAGCGCGCAATCCCAGTGGGTATCAGTAAGGGAAATCACGAGCGACGAGGGACGTGTGCCCGGCAATGACCTGTCAGCCATGATCCTGGCGCGAGTCTTAACAGCAATCGGTCTCGGGGAGTGATGCAATTGTGGCGAATGGTGGCAGCCATCCGAGGTATGGACTCACGGATACCAGCTCGCAGGCAAAGGCAGCGCGTATGTGCTCCGGAGCTCCTGATTGCGGAGAACGCAGATCAACGGCGGTTTGAAGGAGCGCGACAGGCGCGGCGGCTCGCGACGCCAACGTCTCCGACAGTACCGGTGCGCAACCCCGACTTCCCCGTGCGTGGTACGGTCATTCCTCCTTCTTTCGTCTCCTTAACTCATCGATCCGGCGTTGCAGGCGCAGCATCTCCCGCATGCGCGCCTGTGGAGTCCCCCATTTAGGCACACCGGGCGCGTTGAGTTCATCCCAGAGAGTGCTCTCTTCCCCCGGCTTCTCCTCCACTGGTGCGGGCTCGGGCTCGCGCGCCGCCGCGCGCCGCCGAGGTCCTTTTCGGCGCTCGCGCGAGCTCTTGGCCGGGGATGGCGCAAGTCCCGCCGCCTTGAGGTACCGGTCGATCGCGCCCTGGTAGTATTCGATCGTGAATTCCTTCACGAGCGGCAGGTTGAGCGCCGAGCCCATGGGACGCCAGACCTCGCCCTCACCCTCCCGGTAGCGCAGCTCGAGCGCGGGATTCAAGAGATAGAAGCCATGTGACACGCGCACAAAGAGCGCCCGGTTGTACGCGTAGTCGCGACTCACCTCGTTGCGCGCGAGGACCGCTGATATGTGCCCTCGCCGATTGCGCTCGCGCCTGACTATGCTCACCGGGAAGTGCTCCCATGCGAGCAGCACCGACTCTGATTCGAATGCGCCACCCGACCCGCGGCGCGCGTACGCGAATCGGTCCTTAAGGAGCGCCCAGAGTGTCTGGAAGAGGAGGTATTCGGACTGGTGGCGGTCGATGCGCACTAGGCGCTCGCCGGATTTTACATCGATGCAGGCGGGCGCGACCCTCGCATAGAGCGCACCGAACGGCCCCTTTGCGAACTTCGGATCCCGATACGCCGTGCGGATCGCCCAGTGCAGCGCATTGCGGCCGTAATGATCGGTATTCTCAGGATCCGCGCCGCGCTCAAGGAGCGCCTCGACGAGCGGCACGTTGCCGGCCGCGCAGGCCGCCATGAGCGGTGTGAGATTCGCCTGCGTGCGATGTTCGAGACCGTACTGCTCGCATTCCTTCAAGATGTCCCTGAAGTAGCTGGCGGCGTACTTGACCCAGTGCTTACGCGCCACCGCCGCTCGGCTCTCCTTGAATGCGTAGGCCGGACCGTAGTTGGCCACTTGCGCAAGTCGCATCGCGAGCACCGGCTCATCGTGCACCGCCGCCCACTCGTAGAGGCGCTGCTTCTGCTTCTGCCCCGCGGCTCGATCGGCGAAGACGGCTTTGAGTGCGCTGCGCAGCTGCGGCTCATCGAGGATCTGCCAGGGGGGTGCCACGGTCGTGAGGATCGTCCGCCGGATCGCCTCGGCCTGCTCGCACTTGCCGTGCAGCTCCAGCCGGCGGGCCTCCTTCTGCCAGTCCTCGACGCTCGAGCGCTGCGCGGCGACCTCAAGGTCGCCCCTTAAAGAGAGCCCAAGGAGGCTCAAGAGCGGATGCTCGAGATCGGACTCAATGAGATAGAGATTCTCCACCGCCCGCGTCATCGCCACATAGAGCGCGTTGACGAAGAACTTGTAGACCTCGAGCGACTTATCGCTCTTCTCTCGCGCGCGGGCGTACTCGAGCGCATCGGTCGCAAGGTCCTCCTGCGCTACCCCGCTCGCGATCTCTGTGAACTCGCGCCGGTAGAGCGAGATGAACCGGTAGAGCACGATGCTCTCGTATTCGAGCCCCTTCGCTTCCTGCACCGAGAAGACAAGCGGTGTGGAGAAGTACTCCCGGGCTTCGGCCTTGTCCTCTTCGCGCATCACGAGCACCGCGAACCGCGCCGATGAGCGGATCTTCGCATCGAGCTCGCGCTTTACGGCCTCCTTATCGGCAAGCACCGCCACCTCTCCGGTGCGCTCGCCCACCGCCTTCACGAGGAAGTTACTCTCCCGGTCGATCGAGCCAAAGCGCCGGTGCTTGACTTTCAGCAGCTGATTCGCGACGCGCGTCACCTGCGAGCCGTTGCGGAAATTCGTCG
The DNA here is from genome assembly GCA_035252605.1 of Steroidobacteraceae bacterium. GTDB lineage: Bacteria > Pseudomonadota > Gammaproteobacteria > Steroidobacterales > Steroidobacteraceae > 13-2-20CM-66-19. The sequence goes on along the minus strand of DATFCZ010000128.1, from coordinate 6,182 downwards.
CGAGCACCTTGAGCTCCTCTTGCCCGGCGAGCTCCGGGTCGCTCCAGAAGAGGCTCTTCACGCGGCTCCAGGCGAAGAAGTTCGGGTGCACGATCTGATTCGAGTCGCCGCAGAGCAGGAACTGACCCGCTTGGCTTAAGGTTTTCAAGACGAGGGCGAGCTGGGCGGCGGTTAAGTCCTGCACCTCATCGATGACGACGAAGGCGTAGCGCGAGGTGGCGAGCGCGCGCCACTCGTGCGCGAGCAGGTTCGAATCGAAGAGTTTCGAGTCGGCAAGCCAGCTGCGATACTTCTCGAATAAGTCATAGAGTCGATCGCGCTCGCTCTCGGGGAAAATCGACTGGCGAAGCCCGAGCGCGCGATATCCCTCGCGCGAGAGGATCCCGCCCGCCTGCGCCGCGATGACGCCGCGGATCTCCTCGAACGCCTGGTGGGCATCGATTCCCTTGTAAGCCTGCCGCACCCGCGAGAACCAGCCGGCGAACTCGCGCCAGCTCGCCTCGCGCCCCTGCGGCACGCGAATCGACTCGATCAGCTCGCGGTAGGAGAGGAAGGCGACATCCTGATCATCGCGCTCGAAGCCGGCGGCGTAGTAAAGATCACGCGCGTGGCGAGCGAGGTAAGCGGACTGGGTGAGGTAGAGCACCTCGCCGGTGCTGCTCTTCAGTTTCTCGAGCGCGAGCGCCGTCTTGCCGCTGCCGGCGCCGCCTACGATGATAAGGGGCGGGGTCATCCGATAGATGGCATCCTGCGCATCATCGAAGGAGAGGGGCCTATCGAGAAAATGGACGACCGGCCGCTCCTCATGGAGATACCGCACCGGTAGCGCCGCGGCGCGCGCCTGCGCAGCCTCCGCATCCGCGATCCTCGCCTCATCGATCGCGACGCCCCGCAGGAACCGGGACTTGCCGTACTCGTGATTGCGGATCACCTCGAGCATCAGCGCGCAGACCTGATCGGCGTGCCTCACCAGGGTGAAGATCAGCCGATCAGCATGATCGAGCTTCGCGCGGTAGAGCCCATCGTAACCCGCGAGCTTCTTCACCTGCGCGGCGCGGAAATCACCGCGGGCGATCGCCTCGGCGGTTCGCGCGTACTGCGGGGCGACTCCCGAGGTGTCGAGATCGGCGTAGCGGAGGATCCTCATAGCTCCCGATTCTACCGGTAGATGCCCAGATCGAAAGCCTCTGCAGGAATCGTCGCGCCTACAAGAAGCCCCGCGGTAGCTCACCAACCGCATCCGCACCGGGATCGAGTTGGGGACTCCTTCTCTGTCGCGTGCGCGTCAGACCGAATCAGGCTTTCAGATGCTCGGCGCGTGCGGCTCTGCCGCCCGCTGCCGCGAGAGAAGAACGAGTGCAGAACCGTCGGGTACGAGTGGGACCGGCGCGAGAGGGCTCACGAGGCCTGCTCGCGCCTGACCCGCTTGGCCTCGCGCCGCGCAGCCTTCTTCTGCTCGATCTGACGAGCGCGCTCCTCGATGGAGTGCACGACCTCGGGTCGATCCTTGCCAAAGCGCTTGGCGTAGCGAGATTCGATGAACTGAGGCAGCGGCAGCTTCCAGGGCTCTTGGTCGGCGTTATCGAGCTTGCCGAGTGAGCGGGGATTCATGCCGAGCTCGCGCGCCATCTGCACCTGAGCGTGCGAGAGCCGGTGGCGCTTACGTGCGCTGATCCAGTCCTTGAGATCCTGCCCGATGCGCGGGTGCTTGGAGCTCATCCGTAACCCAGGGTCTCTTCGGCCTGAGCCTCCTCCCAACGTCGGCCCTTGCGAACGTCGTTTAGGCAAATGCGCACGCCCTGATTATCGGTGGGGTTGAGCGAGAGCATGCGCTCGAAAACCTGCTCGGCCTCCCGCAACTGCCCGAGGCGCCAGAGACAGAGGCCGTACCCGTGTAAGCATCGAAGAAACGGCCGGTTGTAGAGGTGGCCGAAGAGCACCACGCCATCAAAGCCCGTGGCAAGCGAGAGCTCCCCGATCCGCACCCCGATCTCGTAGTGCAGCATCGCCCGATCGGGTGCATGATCGAACTCGAGGTTTCCGAGGTAGGCGTGGGCATCGAGGCAACGAAGGTCGGTACCTAAAACCTCCATGAGGAGCTCGTACGCTTCTTCACTGCGCCCCACCTGCGCGAGATCTGCGGCATCGCAGGTTGGATAGTGCTCGCCAGCGCCCGGGAATTGACCCCAGGCGATCGGGTGCATGACTAAGCTCCGGCGCGGACGCTCGGTCAGCTGGCGCCAGAGCGTAAAGTAAGGGTCTCCTTTCTCGAAGGGCTCGTAGTCGGAACGCAGGTCTATGAGTCCTTCCTCACGCACGGGGAGCGGTGTGAGAGCGAGTTTCTCGATGGCGATACGGGGATTCTCGATCCGTCCGCTCGCGTAATCATCGCCCTTGAAGCTCCAGCGCTTCTCGATTGAAAGCGTCACGAGATGGCCCGGCACAACCTGCCAGATGTCCCGGGAGCGAAACGTGATCTCCCCGGCTTCCCCGAGCACGCGCACCCGAGCGGATTGCCGGTTTACTTTGAGCACGGCCGCATCGAGCCTCGAGGGCTTCTCGGCAGTGGGCTCCTCGTCAGGCTCGCCGAGGAGGGCGGCGCGCTCAGCGATCACGTGCTCACGCGCGGCGGTATGGGACTCGCCGGTTTCCCTCTGGCGCTTGCGGATAATTCGCTTAAGATCGCTCGGCGTGCTCATCGAGTTCGGCGTCGGCCACGCCGAAAGATCCCACAGGAGTCGTCTTTCCGTCAACCGCGACTGAGGCCTCTGTCATGAGATCGAAATACTATGTTCGCGTGATGCGTCCGAGCTTCCAGTGGGCGGTTCTCACGGTCAGGGCGCACTCGGAGGAGGCGGCGGCGCTCTCGGCGCTCAATGAGGCCGGAGACCTTTCCGAGGCGGAATGGACGCAGCTCGGAACGGAAAGGGAGTCGCCGCTGATCGAGATGGTGTACTCGAAGGAGGATGCCGACGGCGACTCCGAGGCGCAAATTCTCGAGTACGTGTGCGGCGAGCGACACGCCTATGCTCTTTTGCAGGCGGACCTCGAGGCAGCCGAGGGCAGTTTCATCGCGCCGATGTGGCTCAAAGAGGTGCCGGAATTGGCCGCTGCCGACATCACTTCCGACTGGAGCGAGGACCTGAGCGGCGTCTGCGGGGAAGAAACCCAAGCGTTCTACGCGTGGCTCAAGCGCCAGGGACGCCCGAGCAACGTCGTCGACTTCTTCGCAGAGCGCGATAAACGCCGCGGAGCCTTAAGCGACGATGCCGACGCTGACGACTGAGAGAGCTGGGATCGCCGTCAGCTTGCCCGAGGTCGGAAGCCGCGACCGACCTGCCCCGACAGTTCCAAGGCCGCGCCGCCCACGCTGAATGGGAATCACTAGGGATCGGGTCGCGATCGGAAAAGGGCGCCGCTCGCGCATGTGATCATCCACCCGGCAATCGGGACATCCGCTCGGCGCGCGCCGCCGCCGCGCCAGCCTCCTTGACGCTTTGCATGCTGTTTTCGTGCCGACTGCCGAGTCGCAGCCGCACGACGACCGTTGAGCTTATCGTCGGATGATTTCTGCCGCCGGCCTCGCTCCCGAATCGAACGCCATTCTGCCAGCTCGATGGATACTCGGTCGACGATCGGCCGCGGCCTGATGCCGCGAGAGTAGGGGAAGAGCTCTTGGCATCGTCTATCGGCGTCCATCTCTGACGCGCGCCTTGCCTCCGTGACCTGGCTCGCGGCCGCTTGACCGCGGCGGTTCGCGCACGCGCGCTGTTGGATGCGGCAGCTTCGTTGTTTACTTCGTCTCGGGGAACGCACCTTGATGGCGTTGGTTCCATTTCCGGTCAAACACAACGGATATGCGAGATGACATTTGCCGCTTAAGCGCGAATGATGGAGTCAAGATATTCAACATGTCATCGAGTCGGAGGCGAGGTCGGTTATGAAAGAGAAACGAGTGAGCGAAGAGACGCCGCAGGGCCTACTGCCGGCGCTGCGTTTCGAGGTGTCGGAAGCGGCGCGGATTCTGCGCATGAGCCGCGCGCAGCTCTACAACCGGATCAACGACGGGGCCTTGAAGCACCAGAAGGACGGGGCGCGCACCTACATCACGCGCGTGGAGCTCGAGCGCTACGTCGAGGCGTGCGGTCAGTAAGGCGTGACCGTGTCCGCCGGGGCCGCGCGGCGCCGCGGCGCCTGCCGCTTGAAATCGTGATCATAGGGTCTCTCGGTAGGCGCCGTAGCAGTGATGGAAAAACGGACACACCATCCGTAGGTCGCCGGCAGCCGCGTCCCCTGCGCTCGTCAACCCTGCAGCGCCCGCTCGTACCAGCCGCTGAGATAGCTGTCCCGGCTCGAGCAGTTCCGTGCCTGCTTCGGATGTTCGTGGACCCATCGCGACAACCCGCGAAAGGCAGGTGAGCCAAAGAAGAGCGCTTCGCGCTGATCCTCGTACTCATCGCCTATGGCGATTCCGAATTCCCTCGCCAGTTGACGGCGATCGGCATCACTGAGGCCCCTTAAGTCTATCCTCGGTTCGGTGCGATATTTGACCACCCACCAGGACTTCTCACCCACCTCGGCCAAGGTCTCGACTTCAAGCGTGCGGGCGGAGGCGGGAATCCTCTCCGCCACGTCGCGCTCCTCGCTCACGAATCGGATCGAGATGGCACGGCCGAGCGGAGCGCTCCGACCGGATGCCAATGCGATGGCGGGGCCATCGGCGCTCATCAGACCTTGAAAGGTCACACCGCCGATTACGGTTTCGTAAAACGTGCTCATCGCCATGCTGAACTCCTTCCCCGGTCGATTCCTGATACGTGCGGCGATTCATTCGTTGCGGCGATGATAAGCGCAATGCCACGGTACGCATCACTTCGCACGCCCAAACGGATCGCCCCCGCCCAGAGCTTTCGTGAGCGCCTCGCTCATGGCAAGCGCTCTCGCTTCGAAATACTTGCGCAGGATCTCAAATCCCGCAGGAGTAAACTCGACCCAAGTGAGGGAGAGCTTCCCGGTAGGGAGGCAGTATTCCTGGTTCGATCCCTCTATCGCTCCCATTTCCAGTCCGGCGATTCCCAGCCGGGGCGTGCCGTGATCCACCATGAACTCGAGCATGCGCGCTGGCTCGACATTTCCCGCCGTGACAACGACTCCGTGCCGGGACTCGACGTAACAGAAGGGAAACGCTCCTCCGTGTGGCTCGAACTGTCCGTGCGGAAACAACTTGCGTAGGTGACAGAACGTGGACCACGTTTCGTCCTTCAAGTCTTCTGCGCCTCGTCGACTGGCCGCGACTTGCCACAGGCTCACGTCCTTTTCTGAAATCGAGGAATACTCCGCCAGGCGGTGTGCCTTGATCGGTTCCGATCGGAGCCTCACGAGGTCTCGTCGCTTGCATGCCACCAACAGCCTCAGCAGCTTGAGGCATTCTGGTGAGCAAAACGATCCCGGCGTACTCCAGTGCGGTCGCGGCGAGAGCGCGACCATCCACTCATTGAGCTGAGCTTCCACCTCTTCAGAAGCCACGACCTTCTCCGTAGCGGCGTCTTGATGCGACCTTGACCTCATGGAGACGCCAGAGTGTAGACCCCATTCGACCTCGGATGAAGCGGGTTGACATCCGCGAATACCACCTAATCTCGAGACGTAAGGGAATCTTCCATTCGTTCCACGGCGCGGGGGTTCGAGTCGCTCCGAGACGCTCACGAGAAGAGTGAGAGGGGCGGGATTGCCTGGTCGATCAATCCTATCACGCCGGTCTTGCCGTCCAGGCCTCGCGCGGGGAGACCGCGCTCGCCTCTTTCGGGGCACCATCGACAGCGCTGCGGTTCATCCGCGGGAGGTCGTCAAGTCCGCTCTGCGCCACGGCTCATCCGCGCTCATCCTCTGGCACAACCACAGCTCATCGGGCGTTCCGGAGCCCAGCCCCGCGGATGAGTTCATCACCCGAAGATTAAAGGATGCGCTGGCTCTGGTGGACGTCGCGGTCATCGACCACGTCATCGTCGGTGCGACGCTCTACTCCATGGCCGAGCATGGACTGATTTAGGTCGGCACTTTCGGAGCAGTCAGAATTTCTGGCGCGTCGGTGCTTTTGAGGCCGGCGCGCCGGATTCTTCGGAAGTCCGATTGAGATTCTGACCGATCCCCGGTTGCCGCGAGCCGCCCTCCATCCTTCCATC
>DATFCZ010000127.1:0-3171 GCA_035252605.1 Steroidobacteraceae bacterium | reverse complement strand
AGTCCCCGCACCGTCGGGCGCACGCCGCGCCAGCGCTTGGCGCCCGCCTTGCCGTAGCTGCGCAGGTTGTGCTCGTCGTTGCCGACCTCGCCGATGGTCGCGCGGCAATCGATGTGCACCTTGCGCGTCTCGCCCGACTTCAGGCGCAGGTACGCGTAAATGCCCTCGCGCGCAGTGAAGGCGACGGAGCTGCCGGCGCTCCTCGCGAGCTGACCGCCCTTGCCCGGCTTCATCTCCACGTTGTGCACGGTGGAGCCCACCGGAATGTGCCGCAGCTGCATGGCATTGCCGGCCTTGATGGGCGAGTCGGCGCCGGAGCGGACCTCATCGCCGGGACTCACGCCCTTGGGCGCGAGGATGTAGCGGCGCTCGCCGTCGGCATACTTCACGAGCGCGATGTGACCGGTGCGGTTGGGATCGTACTCGAGGCGCTCCACGACGCCGGCGATGCCGTCCTTGTCGCGTTTGAAGTCGATGAGACGGTACTTCTGACGCGAGCCGCCGCCGTGATGGCGCGTGGTGATGCGCCCGGAGTGGTTGCGCGCCCCGGTCTTCGCCTGCGAGCTCGTGAGCGGCAGGTAGGGGCCGCCCTTGTAAAGGTGCGAGCGGTCGATCTTGACGACCGCGCGGGTACCGGGCGATGTGGGCTTGTATTTGATGAGCGCCATGTGAATTCCCGATCAGCCTCGCGCCCGGGCTTCGTAGTCGATCGACTGGCCAGCGACGAGGCTCACGTAAGCCTTCTTCCAGTCCTGCGTGCGGCCCGAGTGACGGCCGAAGCGGCGCGACTTGCCGGGCTCGTTCACGACCTGCACGCCCGCGACCTTCACTTCGAACATCAGCTCAACGGCCTTCTTGATGTCGGTCTTGGTCGCATCGCGGCGGACGCGGAAGGTGTACTGATTGTGGTTCTGCATCGCGAGCGAGGTCTTCTCCGTCACGTGCGGGGCGATGAGAACGCTCATGAGCTCTTCGCGGTTCACTGCAGACGCTCCTCGAGCAGCTTCACTGCGCCCACGGTCATCAGCACCTTGTCGTGGCGCGCGAGCGAGAGCGGATTCAACGCCGACACCTCGATAACCTCGACGTGCGGCAGGTTGCGCGCCGCGAGAAAGAGCTTCTCGTCGCTCGCCTCGACGACGATGAGGACGCTCTCGAGCGACCAGGCCTTGAGCTGCCCGGCGAGGAGCTTCGTCTTCGGCGCCTCGAGCGCGAGCGCATCGGTGACGACCAGACGCTCGGTGCGCGCGAGCTCCGAGAGCATCGAGCGCAGCGCGCCGCGGTACATCTTGCGGTTCACCTTCTGCTCGAAGCTGCGGGGCTTGGCCGCGAAAGTCTTGCCGCCGCCCACCCAGATGGGCGAACGGTTCGAGCCCGCGCGCGCCTGGCCCGTGCCTTTCTGGCTCCAGGGCTTGCGGCCGCCGCCGCTGACTTCCGCGCGCGACTTCTGCGCCTTGGTGCCGGCGCGGCCGGCCGCGCGATAGGCGGTGACCACCTGGTGCACGAGCGCCTCGTTGAACTCGTGACCGAAGGTCGCCTCGGACACCTGGAGCTCGGCGGCTCCGCTGACCATCTTGAGCTTCATGGCGACTTACTTCTTCGACTGCTTCATCGGATTGGCCGACGGCGTCGAGCCGACCTTGGTCGGCGCGACCGTCTTGCGCAGGCTGCGGCGCGCCGCCTTCAGCGACGGACGGACGATCACCTGCCCACCCTCGGCTCCAGGCACCGCGCCGCGGATGAGGAGCAGATTGCGCTCGGCGTCCACCTGCACGATCTTCAGGTTCTCCGTGGTGCGGCGCACCACGCCCATGTGGCCGGACATGCGCCGGCCCTTGAAGACGCGCCCCGGCGTCTGGCGCTGGCCGATCGAGCCCGGCGAGCGGTGCGACACCGACACGCCGTGGGTCGCAGGCAGGCCGCCGAAATTGTGGCGCTTCATCGTGCCGGCGAATCCCTTGCCCAAGGTGGTGCCGGTGACGTCCACCGGATCACCCGCCTTGAACAGGTCCACTTTGACCTCCGCGCCGGGCTGCAAATCGCTCTTCTCGCCGTCCGCGAGGCGAAACTCCACCAGCGCCCGCCCGGGAGCCACGCTCGCCTTGGCAAAATGCCCGGTGACGGACTTGGAATAGAGCTGCGGCCGGCGAGTGCCGTAGGTGACCTGCACGGCCCGATAGCCGTCCTTCTCCTGCGACTTCACCTGGGTCACGCGATTCGGCAGAACCTCGATCACGGTGACCGGAACGGTCTCGCCCGCATCGGTGAACACCCGCGTCATGCCCGCTTTGCGGCCGACGACTCCGATTGCCATGATTGCCTCATTGGCTGAAAGTCGCGTAGCACGCGCTTTCAGCAAGACCTATGGTTCATCGGCTGAAAGGCGCCTGCGGCGCTTTGAGCACGACCCTACGATCATCGGCTGAAAGGCGCCTACGGCGCTTTCAGCAAGACCCTACACACTTTCCGCGAACGCCGGGAGCGGCCCGGCGTCCGCTGCTAAGCGGACCTGGCAACGGGCGGGGACGACAGGAGAGGGGCGCGCCGCTGGGAAAACCCGGGCTGCGCAGCTTCTCGAGTGGTCTTGGAGCTCAAGCGCCCCAACCTCGCCCGATGCGAAGGGGCGCGAAGTATATGCGCGCCCTTACCTAAGATCAAATCGCCATGAAATCAGGCTCAATTGAGCTTGATTTGCACGTCCACCCCGGCCGGCAGCTCGAGCTTCATGAGCGCATCGACCGTCTTGTCGGTGGGGTTCAGGATGTCCATCAGCCGCTTGTGGGTGCGCAGCTCGTACTGGTCGCGCGCATCCTTATCGGCATGCGGGGAGACCAGCACGGTGAAGCGCTCCATCTTGGTCGGCAGCGGCACCGGGCCGCGCACGGTGGCGCCGGTACGCTTGGCGGTCTCGACGATCTCGCGCGCCGAATTGTCGATCAGCCGGTGATCGAAGGCCTTGAGCCGAATGCGGATGTTTTGATTGGCGGCCATTGCCGTACCCCTTACTTCAGGATTTTCGCGACGACGCCCGCGCCGACGGTGCGGCCGCCCTCGCGGATCGCAAAGCGCAGCCCCTCCTCCATCGCTATCGGGCTGATCAGCTCCACGTTCATCTTGATGTTGTCCCCGGGCATGACCATCTCCACCCCAGCGGGCAGCTCAATGGTCCCG
>DATFCZ010000126.1:0-39834 GCA_035252605.1 Steroidobacteraceae bacterium | reverse complement strand
GTGTTCACCTCGGTGGCAGACCTGAAGAGAAAGCTCATGCGCTACATCCGTCAGTACAACAAAGAGCCTCGAACCGTGAAGTGGAAGTACTCCGATCCAACGCGCCGCATCACTGCCACATCAGCCGTTACAGTCCACTAGGGCGCGTGCTCGGCGCTCTCGCGCTTTGCGCCTCTTTCGCGCTCATCATCGCGGGCGCGCGCGCACGAAGGAGAGAGAGCAACGCTTTCGCGGCGAACCTCGCCTGGCTCGGCTCGCTCGACGGCGGCTTCTTCTCCTCGCTCGCCGTACTCACCCTCACTCGCGATCTGCTCCTCGGGCCCACCGTGCTGCTTGCCTCGCGCGGCGAGGCCGGTACGCTCGAAACGGCCTCGGCCATCGCCGTGCCGCTACTCGCCGTGCTCGCCACCGTCATCGGCTTCGTCGACGCCCGTCGGCGTCCGCGGGTGGTCGAGATAACAGTGCCGCTTCCGGAGCTGCCGCCGGCGCTCGAGGGATTTACGATCGCGCAGATCAGCGATGTGCACATCGGCCCTACCATCAAGCGGGACTTCCTGCGCCGCATCGTCGACATGGTCAACTGCCTCGAGGTCGATCTGATCGCCATCACGGGCGACCTGGTGGACGGCTCGGTCGAGCAGCTCGCCGAGCACGTCGAGCCGCTGCGCCGTCTGCGCGCGCGCCACGGCGCGTATTTCGTCACCGGCAACCACGAATACTATTCCGGCGCCCCGGCGTGGATCGCCGAGCTTCGCCGTCTGGGTTTACACGTCCTCCTCAACGAGCATGTCGTGTTGAGTCATGGAGGCGCCTCGCTCCTCCTCGCCGGGGTAACCGACTACAGCGCGCACCATTTCGAGCCGACACACCGCAGCGATCCCAAATCCGCCGCGGCCGGCGCACCTGACGATGTGAAGCCGCGAGTACTGCTCGCGCATCAGCCACGCACGGCCGCCGCCGCCGCCGATGCGGGCTTCGACCTGCAACTCTCCGGCCACACGCATGGCGGCCAGTTCTGGCCTTGGAACCTCTTCGTTCGGCTGCAGCAGCCCTTCACCGCGGGCCTCCACCGCTTGGGTCGGTTGTGGGTCTATACGAGCCGCGGAAGCGGCTACTGGGGACCGCCGAAACGATTGGGGGTACCGTCGGAGGTCGCGCGCGTGCGGCTGGTCCGGGCACCGCAGAGCTGAGACAATCCCGCGGTGTCCCTGGTCGTTGACGTCGCCGACTACGCCGCCCACTACGCCATCGAGAGCGAGCCGATCCTCGGCGCTGCGCGCCACTGCCTGATCGACGCGCTCGCCTGCGGCTTCGAGTCGCTGCGTGAGGCCGAGTGCGCTGCGCTCGTGGGTCCGCTGGTGCCTGGCGCCCTGATGCCGGGCGGCGCGCGAATCCCGGGCACTTCCCTCGAGCTCGATCCCGCTCAAGCCGCCTTTTGCCTGAGCGTGATGCTCGCCCGCTCACCGGGCGGCGAGGATTGGCTCGAGTTGCCGTCCGTGTGCGGCGCCGCATCGCTCGCCGCCGTGCTCGCGACGGCCGACTACCTGGCCCGCAAAGCCACCATGGAGGGCAAGTCTCCTCCGACGGTACGGGACCTGCTCGCCGCGGCCGTGAAGGCGCTCGAAATCCAGGCCGTGCTCGCGCCCGCAGGCGGCGAATCCCGCCCAGGAACTGCGGCCGTGCGCTGCGCGCGCATCGCCGCGACTGCGGTCGCCGCGGCGCAGCTCGGCGGCACGCGCGCTCAGATCGTCACCGCCCTCGGCTACGCCGCGCTCGATGGCGCTCTCTCGGCCGAGATCGAGCCGCTCTGCCAGAGCGCGCGCATGAGGTGGGCGAGCGCGGAGGCCATGAGCCTCGCGGTGCGGCATGCCTGTCAGGCAACCGCGAGCCGCGGCATCGCCCCCGCGGCATCGTCCGAGGAGGAGGCGGCGGATCGCATGGAGAGGTTCTTGGGCGCGGCCCGCACGAGGCGCAGTCAAGGGTTTGGAACCGAATTCCTCGCTCGGCTCGCAAGGCGCCGCGGGCCGCAGGAGATCGAGCGGCTCGCGATGAGATTCCGGTTCGCCGTCGAGGGGCACTTCCCGGCGCGTCAGGCCGAGCGAATCAGGATTCTCTTCGCCACGCCCGAGCGCATCGACGCCCTGCCGGTCAACGAGCTGCTCGCGGCTCTGGTGACGAACGGCGCCAGGTGAGATCGGCGCGAGCGCGCGGCAGGGCCTCAGGGTATTGGCGCTGCAGATAAGCGATGAGTCCTTCGCGCACGCGGCAGCGCAGATCCCACTGCCGGCTCGAGTCGACCGCGCTCACCAGCGCGCGTATCTGCATGGCCCGCTCGCTCGCATCGACGACCTGCAACGATGCCAGCCGCCTGTCCCACTCGGGTGCCTCCTTGCAGATCCGCTCGAGCTCCGCCCGTAGCGGCGCCAGCGGCACCTGAAAGTCGACCCAGAGCAGCACCGTGCCGAGCAGTTCCGCGCTGCTTCGCGTCCAGTTCTGAAACGGGTTCTCGATGATCCACTGTAGCGGCACGACCAGTCGCCGCTCGTCCCAGATCCTGACGACGACGTAAGTCGAGGTGATTTCCTCCACCCGCCCCCACTCGCCCTCGATGATGACCACATCGTCGAGCCGGATGGGCTGCGAGAGCGCGAGCTGCAGGCCGGCGATGAGGTTGGAGAGCACCGGACGCGCCGCGACACCGGCGGCGATACCGGCGATACCGGCAGAGGCCAGAAGCCCTGCGCCGATCTCCCGGATGCTCGGGAAGAGCATGAGCGCGCTCGCGACCCCGATGATCAGCACCACCATGATCACCACGCGCGCGAGCACGTTGGCTTGCGTGCGCAGGCGGCGCGCGGCCAGATTGTCGGTGATGTTGACCGGATGGGCGCGCACGACGGCATCGGAGAAGCCTTGGATGGCGCCGATCGCCGTCCAGGTGAGCGCAAAGGTCAGGAGCACCGCCGTCAGGAGCCGCAGGTAGCCGATGCCGGGGAGCGCAGAACCTTGCGCCTCCCAGACGAGCTGCAGACCGAATAGCGGCACCAGAAGCCGCGTCGGGCGAGCGATGTATTGCACCACCGTCGATGCATGGATGCTGAAGGCGAGCACGCGTCGCACGATCGGCAGGCAGATGGCGTGCAGCACGAGGCCCACCACCACCGCGGCGAGCGCGCCCAGCCCGGCGGCGAGCCAGGGATTGGAAGCGAAGGGAAGCGTGTTGCCGATCACTTAAGTGCCAGGCTCAATCCGCGGAGGCCCGCGCATCGGTCGGCGAGCGCCGGCGCGCGCGAAGCGCAAGATAGGCGAGGATCACGACGGCAAGGGAGATCAGGCTGACTTTCAGCTCCTCGGTGAGAGAGGGCGTGAAAGCCATTGCCACGATGACGGCGGCCATGCCGGCAATGGCCGCATAGCTTGCCCAGGGGAAGAGCCACATGGTGAGCGCGGGCGCGGGGGCAGCGGCGCGCTCGCGCGCGCGCCGCAGCCTCACCTGCGCGATGGCGACGATCATGTAGACGAACACCATGAGCGCGCCGGCGCCGTCCTGGAGGAAGGCGAAGACGCGCTGCGGCGCGCCAATCGCGGCCAGGATGCCCGCGACGCCTGCGAGCGCGCAGAGGAGCACCGATTTCACGGGCACCTTCCGCCGGTTGAGTTGGATCAGCGCCTGCGGCGCATCGCCGTGCGCGGCCAGCACGAAGAGCACACGCGAGCAGACGTAGAAGGCCGAGTTGAGACACGAGAGCACCGCCGTCAGGACGATGAAGTCCATCACCCGCCCCGCCCAGGCGAAATGCATCTGCAGCAGAGCACGGGTGAAGGGTGACTTTCCGACCTCGATGCTGTTCCAGGGTACGATGGCGACGATGAAGAAGATCGAGCCGACGTAAAAGGTGAGGACCCGCACGATGATCGAGCTCGTAAGCTGCGCCACCGCGCGCGCGGGCTCCGCCGACTCGACGGCCGCTACGGTGATGATCTCGGCTCCGGTGAGCTGGAAGAACACGGTCACGGCACCGGCGAGCACCGACACGGCGCCGTTCGGCATGAAGCCGCCATGGCTCGTCAGGTTGGCGAAGGTCGCCCCATGCGGCGAAGTCCAGCCGAAGGCATACGCCGCCCCGATCACGATGAAGGCGATGATCGCGGACACCTTGATCGAGGAGAACCAGAACTCGAACTCCCCATAGGATCGCGCCGACATCAGGTTGACCGCGGTCATGGCCGCCATCAGGATCAAACCGAGCACGCCCGCAGGCAGCGGCAGGTACCCGTGCAGGATGTTGGCGCCGGCGATCGCCTCGAACGGCACCACGATCATCCAGAAGTACCAGTAGAGCCAGCCGGTCACGAATCCCGCCCAGCGTCCGAGTGCCGCGCGCGGGAAATCCGTGAAGGAGTGCACTCCGGAGAGGCTCATCGCCATCTCCCCCAGCATGCGCATGACGAGGAGCACCAGCGTGCCGGTGATGAGATAGCTCACCACGATGGCCGGCCCGATGGCGGCGATCGAAGTGCTGCTGCCGACGAAGAGCCCGGCACCGATGATTCCGCCGATGGAGATCATCGTGAGATGCCTCGGCTTCAGCGATCGGCTGAGCTCTGCGGTCGCCAGGTCGAGTCTCCTACGCCGTCAGCTTCTCAAGACCGCCCATATAGGGCCTCAGTGCCTGTGGCACGCTCACCGTGCCGTCGGCGTTCTGATAGTTCTCGAGCACCGCCACCAGAGCTCGCCCCACCGCGAGCCCCGAGCCGTTCAAGGTGTGCACCGGCTCGGGTTTGCCGGACTCGGGATTTCGCCAGCGCGCCTGCATGCGCCGCGCCTGGAAGGCTTCGAAGTTGCTGCAGGAGGAGATCTCGCGGTAGCGGCGCTGCGAGGGTAACCACACTTCGAGATCGTAGGTCTTGGCGCTGCTCGCGCTGATATCGCCGGCGCAGAGCGCAACGGTACGGTAGGGGAGCTCGAGGCGTTGCAACACTTGCTCGGCGTGTCCGGTCAGCTGCTCGAGCGCGGCGTAGGAGTGCTGCGGCCGCGCGATCTGCACCAGCTCCACCTTGTCGAACTGGTGGTTGCGGATCATGCCGCGCGTGTCCTTGCCTGCAGCCCCCGCCTCGGAGCGAAAGCACGGGCTGTGACAGACGTATTTCAGCGGCAGGGATTCGGCCGGAACGATCTGCTCGCGCACGAGGTTGGTGACCGGCACTTCCGCGGTCGAGATGAGATAGAACGCGTGTTGCGATGCGACCTCGCTCTTGCCGGTCACCTTGAAGAGGTCGTCCTCGAACTTCGGCAGCTGTCCGGTGCCGAGCAGGGCCTGGCCCTGCACGAGATACGGCACGTAGACTTCCGTGTAGCCGTGCTCGCTCGTGTGCAGGTCGAGCATGAATTGCGCGAGCGCGCGATGCAGACGCGACACCTGACCTCGCAGCACCACGAACCGCGCGCCGGAGATGCGGGCGGCTGCCTCGAAATCGACGCCCCCCAGCCCCTCCCCCACTCGCATGTGGTCCTTCGGCTCGAACTCGAATCGGCGCGGCTCGCCCCAGCGGCGCACCTCGCGGTTATCGGCCTCGCTGCGCCCGTCCGGCACGGACTCGTGCAGCAGATTCGGCAGTCCGAGCTGCCATTTCTCGAGGGCCTCCTGCACGGCCGCCAGCTCCCGCTCTGCCGTCGCGAGCTCGCCCGTCAGCGCCTCGCCGCGCGCGAGCAGCGCCGCGGCATCCTCGCCGCGCCCCTTGGCCATGCCGACCGCCTTGGCGTTGGCATTGCGCTCGGCGCGCAGCCGGTCCGACTCCACCTGCCAGGTCTTGCGCCTCTCCTCGAGTGCCCGCAACGCCTGCACATCGAGTGCGTATCCTCGCCGCGCCAGATTGCGAGCGACGGCTTCGGGATCGGAGCGCAGCAGCTTCGGATCGATCATTTGCTCTTGTTCCTCAGTCGTTCCAGCGCTTCGCCGATCTTGAGCTCGAGGCCGCGCGGCACGGGGCGATAGTATCGCCTATCGGGCAGCTCGTCCGGCAGGTAGCGCTCGCCGGCCGCGTACGCCTCCGGCTCATCGTGCGCGTAGCGATAGCCCGTGCCGTAGCCGAGGTTTTTCATCAGGCGCGTCGGTGCGTTGCGCAGTCGCAGCGGCACATCGAGCGTGCCGTACTGCTCGACATCGGCCATCGCCTCGCCCATCGCGACATACACCGCATTGCTCTTCGGCGCACAGGCGAGGTAGACGACGGCATTGGCGATGGCCAACTCCCCTTCGGGAGAGCCCAGCCGATCGTACGCCTCCCACGCATCGAGCGTCAGCGCGAAAGCTCGGGGGTCGGCGATGCCGATGTCCTCCACCGCCATGCGCACGATGCGTCGCGCGATGTAGAGTGGATCGCAACCGCCATCGAGCATGCGGCAGAGCCAGTAGAGCGCCGCGTCCGGGTCGGTGCCGCGCACCGACTTGTGGAGCGCCGAGATCTGATCGTAGAACTGATCGCCCCCCTTGTCGAAGCGCCGGCGGCCGCCGCTCGCGACGTCCTGTGCCAGCTCGAGGCTCAGGAGCCGCGCGCCGGTGTCGGCGGCGCCGACGATTCCCGCAGCGAGCTCGAGCATGTTCAAGGCGCGCCGGCCGTCTCCGTCGGCCGCTTTGGCGATCAGCTCGAGCGCCGCCGGCTCGGCCGTGATCCCCTCGTTACCGAGTCCGCGTTGAGGATCGGACAATGCGGAGCGAAGCAGCGCTTCGATGTCCGCCACCGTGAGCGGCCGCAGTACGTACACGCGCGCGCGCGAGAGCAGCGCGCTCACGACCTCGAAGGACGGATTCTCGGTCGTCGCGCCGATGAAGGTCAGCGTGCCGTCCTCGAGATACGGCAGAAAGGTGTCCTGCTGCGCCTTGTTGAATCGATGCACCTCATCGAGGAACAGCAACGTCGGCCGGCCGCTCGCAGCGCGCGCCTCGCGCGCGCGCTCGACCGCGGCGCGAATGTCCTTCACGCCCGCCATCACCGCCGAGAGTTGGATGAACTGCGCCGCGGCGCGCTTTGCGATGAGCCGCGCCAGGGTCGTCTTGCCGGTGCCCGGCGGACCCCAGAAGATGAGCGAGTGAAGCCGACCCGACTCGATGGCGCGACGCAGCGGCTTGCCGGGTCCGAGCAGGTGCTGCTGGCCGAGCACTTGCTCGAGCGACTGCGGCCGCATTCGATCGGCGAGCGGCCGCGAGGGATCCGGTGCGCTCGCGTCGGCGGCGCTCACTGAGCGGGGGTTCCGATCACGTCCGCGCCGGGCGGCGGGGTGAAGGTGAGCTCCTTCGCCGGCACGGGCACATTGACTTCGACATCCTTGAAGATGATGGTGACGATCTGGCCGAGCTTGTCCTCGAGAATCATCCGCTGCAGCGTTCCCTTGGCGTCGAAGCCGAAAAGGGAGCTCTTGAAATCCGCCTGGGTGCTGCGCGGCTCGACGTACACCCAGTCGAGGCCCTCGCGCATACCCACGTTTTTCTCCGTGAAGTGTTGGCGCACGTCGACCGTGCCCGACAGCAGCATTGCCGGAGTGGCCGAAAGCGCCGCCGTCACCGGCCGCACGGTGACCTGCTCGAGGTCGCGATCGAAGTACCAGAGGTTGCGCCCGTCGGAGACCATGACCTGACCGCCCTCCTCGGCGGCGGCTGCTCCGCCCGTGCCGCTCTGGGGCGCAGCCGAGCCCGCGGGCACGGACTCGGGATGAATCTCCCAGCGGAATTTTCCCGGCCGCTCGACGATGAGCGTGCCGGAGGAGCGGCCCACCTCGGCGCCATGGGCATCGGCGACGGTCTGCAGAAAGCTCACCCGCAGCGTCTTCAAGTGCTCGAGATAGCGATCGAGCGGCGTCGGCGCCGACGATGTCGCCGGCACGGCAGCCGGACCGCGGATCGCGGCCGGCGCAGCCGGCGCCAGCAGGAGCAGGATCGCGCCCGCGGCCGCTGCCGCACTGCGTAGACTCAACATGTCGGAGCCTTCAATCTTCCGCCGGCGCGGGCGCCAGCACCTCGCGTGAGCCGTTCGCCTGCAGCGGTCCCACGAGACCTGCGATCTCCATCGCCTCGAGGAGCCGCGCAGCGCGGTTGTAGCCGATCTTGAGCCGCCGCTGTACGTAGGATATCGACGGCTTGCGCTCGCTGATGACGATCCTGACGGCCTCGTCGTAGAGCGCATCCTGTTCCGCATCCTCCATCGCGCCGCTCCCCTCCTCTTCTTCGCCGGCGAGGCCCGGTATCGGCGCCCTGGGACCCGAGAGCACCTCGTCGATGTAGTCGGGAGGCGTCGCGGTCTTCAACGCCTCGACCACGCGGTGAACTTCCTGATCCGAGACGAAGGCGCCATGCACGCGAGTCGGAAGCGATGTGCCCGAAGGCAGGTAGAGCATGTCACCGTGGCCGAGCAGCGTCTCGGCTCCCATCTGATCGAGAATGGTGCGCGAGTCCACCTTCGCCGACACCTGGAAGGCGATGCGGCAGGGGATGTTGGCCTTGATGAGCCCGGTGATGACATCCACGGAGGGCCGCTGTGTGGCGAGCACGAGGTGAATGCCGGAGGCGCGGGCCTTCTGCGCGAGACGCGCGATCAGCTCCTCGACCTTCTTGCCGACGATCATCATGAGGTCGGCGAGCTCATCGATGACGACCACCACGTAGGGGAGCGGCGTCAGCGGCTGGATCTGCCGCTGATCGATGCTCGGATCGTTGGCGGCCCGCTGCATCATCACCGGATCCAGGATGGGCTTGCCGGCATCATTCGCCTCCTTCACCCGGCGGTTGAAGCCCGCGATGTTGCGCACCCCGAGTGCGGCCATGAGCTGATAGCGTCTCTCCATCTCGGCCACGCACCAGCGCAGCGCATTCGCCGCCTGCTTCATGTCCGTGACCACCGGGGCGAGCAGATGCGGGATGCCCTCGTAGACCGAGAGCTCCAGCATCTTCGGATCGATCATGATGAGCCGCACGTGCTCGGCGGTAGACTTATAGAGGAGCGAGAGCACCATGGCATTGATGGCGACCGACTTGCCCGAGCCCGTGGTGCCGGCGATGAGCAGGTGCGGCATGCGCTGCAGGTCGGCGACGTACGGCTGGCCGCCGATGTCCTTGCCGAGGGCGAGCGCGATCGGGGAGTGCAGCTCATCGTACGCCTTCGAGCGGATGATCTCTCCGAGGGTGACGACCTCTCGCTTCTCGTTCGCGATCTCGAGTCCCATGACGCTCTTGCCCGGGATCACCTCCACCACGCGCACGCTCAAGACCGAAAGCGCGCGCGCCAGGTCCTTGGACAAGGTCGTGATCTGGCTCGCCTTCACCCCCGGAGCCGGTCGCAGCTCGAATCGCGTCACCACCGGGCCGGGCTGCACGGCGACCACTTCGACGTCGATGGCGAAATCCTTCAGCTTCATCTCCACCAATCGGGAGAGCGCCTCGAGCGCCTCGGCGGAATAAAGCGGCTCGCGCACCGGCGGATCATCGAGAAGCGAGAGCGGCGGCAGCTCGCCCGCCTTCGGCGGATCGAAAAGCGGCACCTGCCGCTCCTTCTCCACGCGCTCGCTCTTCTGCACCACCGGCGCCGGCGGCTCGATCTTGGGAGGTATGCGAGCCGCCACGCGCTTCTGCTCGCTCACCACCGAATCGCGCCGCGCCGCGCGGCGCTCCCTGCCGAGGGCAACATCCTTCGCGCTGGCGCGCCGCTCGCGCAACCAGCCGATCGCCCCCCAACACCAGGCGCCGAGCCGGTCCATGACCGTGAACCAGGAGACCCCGAATGAGAGTGACAGCCCAGCCATCCATGCGGCCAACAGGAGAAGCGTCGCCCCGAGAAACCCGAGGCCTTCCTCGAGTCCGGTACCGATGAGACTGCCGATGACCCCGCCCGCCGTCTCCCGCAGCGACCCGGGCTGCCAGTGCAGGGTCGTGAGGCCGCAGCTTGCGGCAAGGAGCAGCAGAAAGCCGCCCGCGCGCACCACCGAGTTGATTCGGGAGGCGGGCTCGGCTCGCGCCCCTCGGTGCAGCGCCCAAGCGCTGACGCCGAGCATTGCCGGAAGCAGGAAGGCCGGCTGGCCGAGGAGGAAGAAAAGCACGTCGGCGAGCCAGGCGCCGACCGGTCCGATGCGATTGTGCACCCCGGAGGAGGAGCCCGCGAACGAGAAGCCCGAGTCCGCCGGACTATAGGTGGCGAGTGCGATGAGCAACACGATCGCCGCCACGCCGATGGCGATGACGGCACTTTCGCGCAGACCGCGCGCGACCGTGGCGGTGAAGCGGATGGGGCGCGCCTGCGCCTGCGATTCGGCCAATTCCTACGGCTCCAATGAAAAAATGAGGACGGACTATGATATTAAGCTATTGGCTGCGCCAATGGCCGTCCGGGCACTGCCGGTGGCCCTGCGCCGGCCCTCCCCGGCCGCAGGGACCCGCGCGCCCTTGCTACTATCCCACTTGACCCCATCCAGGGTAGAACCCGAAGACTCCGATGGCCACTCCCCGGCACAGCCGACTCATCATCCTGGGCTCCGGCCCCGCTGGCTACAGCGCCGCGGTCTATGCCGCGCGAGCCAATCGCGCCCCGCTGCTCATCACCGGCGTCGAAGCCGGCGGCCAGCTCATGACCACCACCGATGTCGATAACTGGCCGGGCGATGTCGAAGGACTGCAGGGGCCGGCGCTCATGGAGCGCATGCGCCGGCACGCGGATCGATTCAAGACCGAAATCGTGAACGATCACGTGCACTCGGCCGAGCTCTCCGCGCGCCCGTTTCGCCTGCAGGGCGACTCGCATACCTATACCTGCGATGCGCTCATCATTGCCACCGGCGCGACCGCCAAGTACCTCGGGCTGCCGTCGGAGGAGAAATTCCGCGGCCGCGGCGTGTCCGCCTGCGCGACCTGCGACGGATTCTTCTTCCGCGGCCAGCGCGTCGCCGTGATCGGCGGAGGCAACACCGCCGTCGAGGAGGCGCTTTATCTCGCGCACATCGCCGAGCACGTGACTTTGGTCCATCGACGCGAGCGGCTGCGGGCAGAGAAGATCCTGCAGGACCGCTTGCTCCGCGAGGTCGACGCCGGCAAGGCATCCATCATCTGGAACCACACCGTGGATGAGGTGTTGGGAGATGATCAGGGCGTGAACGGCGTGCGCCTTAAGTCCACCCAGGACGGCGAGCCGCGGCGGCTTTCGGTCTCCGGCCTCTTCGTCGCGATCGGCCATGAGCCGAACACCGGTCTCTTCTCCGGGCAGCTCGAGATGCGTAACGGCTACATCCGGGTGAGGAGCGGCACCGACGGGGATGCGACTGCGACCAGCGTCGCGGGCGTATTTGCCGCGGGCGATGTCGCCGATCACGTGTACCGCCAGGCGATCACCTCGGCCGGCGCGGGTTGCATGGCGGCGCTCGATGCCGACCGCTATCTCGAGAGCCTGGAGACGCCAGTGCGCTGATACGGCCCGGCGAGCACCGGCGCGAGGACGAGGGCGACGATCAAGGCGAGGACCACGGTGCGGGCGAGCATTCATCAGACTATCGACGAGATCGATCCAGGCCAGTGGAATGCCCTCTGCGGAACGGACTGCCCGTTCCTGAGGCACGAATTCCTCGCGGCTCTCGAGCACACCGGCTGTGTGGGGGCCGGCACCGGCTGGCAGCCCTGCCCGCTCACCCTGAGCGACGAATCGGGAATCGCGGCGGCCGCGCCGGCCTACATCAAGAGCCACTCGTACGGAGAGTTCGTGTTCGATTTTGCCTGGGCGCAGGCGTACGCACGGCACGCGCGGCGCTATTACCCCAAGCTCATCGTTGCGGTGCCCTTCACTCCCGCCACCGGGCCCCGCCTGTTGATACGTCCCGGGCTCGATGGCGCGGCCATGGCAAAGCGGCTACTCAATGCGCTCGAGACGCAAGCGGGAAGCCGGCGGCTGTCGTCCGTCCACGCTCTCTTTCTCGATGAGCCGGCACGCGCGGCCTGCGCGCGCGCGGGCTGGCTGCTGCGGCGCGATTGCCAGTTTCACTGGATGAACCGCGGCTACCAGAGCTTCGAGAGTTATCTCGAGACCTTCACGGCCGAGAAACGCAAGAAGGCGCGGCGCGAGCGCCGCCGGGTGGCCGAGGCCGGGATTCACTTCCAGACCCGCTTCGGCGGCGAGCTCGATGAACGGCTGCTCGATACCGTCTACGCCTTTCACCGCCAGACCTTCCTGCGCCACGGAAACGAGCCGTATCTCACCCGCGGGTTCTTCAGCGAAGTGGCGCGCACCCTCGGGGAGTCGTTCATGGTGAAAGTGGCGATGCATCGCGCCCGGCAGCACGAGAGGCCGGTCGCCGCAGCGCTCTTCTTCTGGTCACCCGCGGCGCTCTACGGGCGCTACTGGGGGGCGGCCGCCGATTATCACAGCCTGCACTTCGAGACCTGTTATCACCAGGGGATCGAGTTTTGCATCGAGCGCGGCATCCGGCGCTTCGAGCCCGGCACCCAGGGAGAGCACAAGGTGAGCCGCGGTTTCGAGCCAACTCTGACGTGGTCGGCGCATCACATTGCCGATGCCGCCTTCCGCGAAGCGATCGGCGATTACCTCGAGCGCGAAGGTGGCGCCATCGATGACTACGCCGCCGAGGTTCGCGAGCACGTACCCTACCGCAAGGCACCGGCGTGAAGCGCCTGTGAAGACGATCACCTGGCTCTCGCCCAAGGATGCTCCGGAGTGGTTTCCCCCGCCGGAGCAGGCGCTCGATGATCCCGCCGGCCTCCTCGCCGCAGGCGGCGATCTCTCGCCTACCCGACTGCTCGCCGCCTACCGCCGCGGCATCTTCCCCTGGTACTCCCAGGGCCAGCCCGTGCTCTGGTGGTCGCCCGACCCGCGCACAGTGCTCTTTCCGGAGGAATTCCGGGTGAGCCGGAGCCTGGCGAAAACGCTGCGCAACGGGGGGTTCGGCCTGACGGCGGACGAGGACTTCGCCGCGGTGATCGACGGCTGCGCCGCGCCCCGGCCCCATAGTCTCGGCACCTGGATCACCCCGGAGATGCGCGAAGCCTATCTCGAGCTCCATCGGCTGGGGCGAGCCCACAGCATCGAGGCGCGGCTCGGGGGAGAGCTCGTCGGCGGCCTCTACGGGGTGCGGCTGGGCGGCGTCTTTTTCGGCGAGTCGATGTTCAGCCGCGCTCGGGATGCCTCCAAAGTGGCGCTCGCGCATCTGGTAGCGCTGTGCCGGCGCAACAGCATCGCCGTGATCGACTGCCAGCTCGCTTCACGGCATCTGTCGAGCCTCGGCGCGCGCAGCATTCCGCGGGCGCAGTTCCAGGTGCTGCTCGAGCGCTGGGCGCCGCTCGAAGTCGATCACTGGATTGGCTGAAAGAGGCCGGCGGCGCGCAAATTGCAGACCTGCGCCCTTTGTGCTCCAATGCGCGCCCCCGAGACGATAAGGGCAATATGTCGAAAGAAGACGCGATCCAGATGGAAGGTGAGGTGGTGGAGACCCTACCCAACACCACCTTCCGCGTGAAGCTGAAAAACGGCCACGTAGTGACCGCGCACATTTCCGGCAAGATGCGGAAAAACTACATCCGCATCCTCACGGGCGATCAGGTCACGGTGGAAATGACGCCCTACGACCTGAGCAAGGGCCGCATCATCTACCGCGGCCGCTAGCCGATCTACGCCGTCAGTTCCGGCGTCTTGTTCGGAATGCAATCGAGCTCGAGCTTCGAGCCGTCGGCGGCAACCGATACCCGCACGTGACCGCCGCCCACCAACCTGCCGAATAGCAGCTCCTCCGCCAGCGGCCGCTTGATGTGCTCCTGGATGGTGCGGGCCATGGGCCGCGCTCCCATCTTGGGGTCGTAACCCTTCTCGGCGATCCAGCGGCGCGCCGCATCGTCGAGGGAAATCGTCACGCCCTTCTGCTCGAGCTGCATTTCCACTTCCACCACCAGCTTGTCCACCACCCGCTCGATGGTGACCGGGTCCAGGCTCGCAAACTGAATCACCGCATCCAGCCGGTTACGGAACTCCGGCGTGAAGGAGCGGCGAATCACTTCCATGCCATCGGCCGCATGATCCGCGTGCGTGAAGCCGATCGAGGGCCGCGCCATTTCCTGCGCGCCGGCGTTGGTGGTCATGACGATGATGACGTGACGGAAGTCGGCCTTGCGGCCGTTGTTGTCGGTCAGAGTGCCGTGATCCATCACCTGCAGCAGCAGGTTGAAGACGTCGGGGTGCGCTTTCTCGATCTCATCGAGCAGCAGCACGCAATGCGGATGTTTGGAGATCGCCTCGGTGAGAAGCCCTCCCTGATCGAAGCCGACGTAGCCCGGCGGCGCGCCGATCAGACGCGAGACCGTGTGCCGCTCCATGTATTCCGACATGTCGAAGCGCAGAAACTCGACGCCCATCGCAATGGCGAGTTGGCGGGTGACCTCGGTCTTGCCGACGCCGGTCGGGCCCGCAAAGAGGAAGCTGCCGACGGGCTTGCGCTGATCACCCAGGCCCGAGCGGGCCATCTTGATCGCCGCCGCGAGCGCCTCGATCGCGCGGTCCTGACCGAAGATGACGAGCTTCAGGCTCCGCTCGAGGTTCTTCAGGATCTCCCGGTCGGAGGTCGATACGCTCTTCGGCGGGATGCGCGCCATGCGCGCCACGACGTCCTCGACGTGCCGCACTTCGATGACCGGCTCACGCTCGGCGATCGGTTTCAGACGTTGCCGCGCCCCCGCCTCATCGACCACATCGATCGCCTTGTCGGGCAGGTGCCGCTCGTTGATGTGCCGGGCGGCGAGCTCCGCCGCCGCCTTCATGGCCTCGGCGGCGTAAGTGATGCCGTGATGCTCCTCGAACCGCGCCTTGAGGCCCATCAGGATCTCGACCGTCTCGGCGACCGAGGGCTCGGTGACATCGATCTTCTGGAAGCGACGCGCGAGCGCGTGGTCCTTCTCGAAGATGCCGCGATACTCCTGATAGGTGGTCGAGCCGATGCAGCGGATCTCGCCGTTGGTCAGCACCGGCTTGATGAGGTTGGAGGCGTCCATGACGCCGCCCGAAGCG
This sequence comes from Steroidobacteraceae bacterium, assembly GCA_035252605.1. Classification (GTDB taxonomy): domain Bacteria; phylum Pseudomonadota; class Gammaproteobacteria; order Steroidobacterales; family Steroidobacteraceae; genus 13-2-20CM-66-19. The sequence continues at coordinate 24,795 of DATFCZ010000126.1, read as the reverse complement.
GCACCGGCACCGATCACGGTGTGGATCTCGTCGATGAAGAGGATGGCGCCGGGCTGCTTCTTCAGCTCCGTGATGACACCCTTCAGGCGCTTCTCGAAATCGCCGCGATACTTGGTGCCGGCGATGAGCGCGCCCATGTCGAGCGCGTAGATCGTGCAGTCCGCGAGCACCTCGGGCACCTTGCCCTCGATGATGAGGCGCGCGAGCCCCTCGGCGATCGCCGTCTTGCCGACGCCGGCCTCGCCGACATAGAGCGGATTGTTCTTGCGGCGGCGGCAGAGGATCTCGATCGTGCGCTCGATCTCGAGCTTGCGCCCGATGAGCGGATCGATGCGCCCCTCCTGCGCGAGGCGGTTCAGATTCGTGGTGTACTTCTCGAGGGCGCTGCCGCCTTCCGGGTCGCGCTCGACATCCGCCTGCGTCTCGTCCTTGTCGGTCTTCTCCTCCGCGATCTTGGAGAGCCCGTGAGAGATGTAGTTGACCACATCGAGGCGGGTCACGTGCTGACGGTTGAGGAGAAAGACGGCGTGGCTCTGCTTCTCGCTGAAGATCGCGACCAGCACGTTCGCGACACCCACTTCCTTCTTGCCGCTCGACTGGACGTGGAATACCGCGCGCTGCAACACCCGCTGGAAACCGAGGGTCGGCTGCACTTCCCGCTCCTCGCCCTCCTCCACCCGTGGCGTCGACTGCTCGATATGGTCCTTCAGCTCCTGCTTGAGCTTGACGAGGTCGGCGCCGCAGGCGCGCAGAATTTCGCGTACCTTGGGCGTATCGAGAATGGCGAGCAGCAGATGCTCGACCGTCAGATATTCGTGGCGCGCTTCCCGGGCCTGGTGGAAGGCGTCGTTAAGGCAGTATTCAAGCTCGTTGGACAGCATATTTAATCGGCGCAAAGTCGGCCGGGCCGCTTGGTGCGGCCAGCCTAGTTACCGCATTCGATCCCGCCGCCCGGAGAGCGGCTCCGGTCGGCTCACTCACTTGCTTTCGCACTCACTCTCAAGTAGGTCAAGCCTCTTCCAGGGTACACATGAGCGGATGCTGATGGTCGCGCGCGTACGTGGTCACCTGCGCCACCTTAGTTTCCGCGATCTCGAACGTAAAGACCCCGCACACACCCTTACCCTTCGTATGAACTTCAAGCATGATGCGCGTGGCCGTCGGGCGATCGAGGCTGAAGAACTTCTCCAGCACATCGACCACGAACTCCATTGGAGTGTAATCGTCATTGAGCAGCACCACCTGATAGAGCGGCGGCTGCTTGACCTCGGGCCGCGCCTCCTCGACGAGAATGCCGCTATCGGGACGGGTCGGGTGCGGGTCGGGCATGCTGTCTTTATAGGGGTCGCGAATCTGCAACACAAGCCTGCCATGATGGACCGCTCTTACTCTTGCAGAAACAATCGCTTGAGAGCGCAACCGAGAGCGCCGTATGATTGGGCCGGCCGAAGCGAACCCATGCCCTCTCCAAGTCAATGAGCTCCGCGTCCTGGCTCCAAGCCCTCCCGGGGTCCGAGAGATGGCGCGCCCTGTTCTTCACCCGCGGCCCCCGGGTGGCGACCTGGCTGCTCGCCCTCGCCATTGGGGTCCAAGCCGCGATGATCCTTACGGATCTTGCGGGCGTCGACCGCGCCCCCTCGCCCGGCGTCATTGCCGCGGCTTCGCACGTCCAGCGCTCACCCGTCGACATCGCCGCCATCACCAATACCCATCTTTTCGGGGTGGCGCCTGCGCAGACGGGCGCGGGTGACGCCAATGCGCCGCAGACGAATATGCCGCTAGTGCTCACGGGTGTCATCGCCGCCAATGATCCGCGCGATGGACTCGCAATACTCGGGCCGAGTGTCGCGGCAACGAAGGTGTATGCGGTCGGAGACAACATTCCGGGTGGCGCCCGTCTGCATGCGGTGCTCAGCGACCGTGTGCTGCTCGAGCGCGACGGGCGCATCGAAGCTCTGGCGCTGCCGCGCCAGCTTGCGGGCGCTCCGCCGCCGCCGCCCAGCATTTCCGCCGCGCCGACGCAACCGGTGATCGAGCGCATGCGCGAGCTCGTGACCCGTAATCCTGGCATCATCGGCGATATCATGCGCCCGGAGCCGGTGTTTGCGGGCGGCAAGCAGCAGGGTTTTCGCGTTTACCCGGGTCGAAACCCCGAGATGTTCCTGCAATTGGGCCTCAGGCCCGGGGATCTCGTGACGGCCATCGACGGCACGCCGCTCAATGACCCGTCGCGGGGCGAGGAGATCCTGCGTACGCTCGGCGCCTCCAGTGAGGCGCACGTCACGGTTCTACGCAACGGACAGCAGCAGGATCTCACTCTTGATCTGGCCGCTGTCGAACAGGAGGCGGAGTCGCTCGCCGGGCCGCAAAATGGCATGAGCGCGCCGCCGCCGCCGCAGCGGTCCATGCCGTTCGCTCCGCCGCAGAGTGTCCCGTAGGACGGGACCCACCAAACGGGGGTTGAGGTTAGTGAGAGGCTTTCGCACATTCGCCTGCTGCCTGGCTTTGCTCATGGCGCCGCTCGCCTGTCTGGCGCAGGGGACGGTGCAGCAGGCGGTGAGCATCACGCCGAATTTCAAGGACGCCGACATCACCCAGATCATCCAGGCGGTCGCGGCGGCGACGGGCAAGAGCTTCATCGTCGATCCCCGGGTGCGCGCGCAGGTGACGATGTATTCCTCGGCGCCGATGTCCCCGCCCGCCTTCTACCAGGCGTTTCTCTCCATTCTCCAGGTTTACGGCTTCATCGCCGTGCCCTCGGGGAACAACATCATGAAGATCGTTCCCGATGCCGACGCGCGGCAGATGCCCGCGAACGACCTTCCCCCGCAGGTGAGCTCGAGCTCGGATGAGATCGTCACCCAGGTCATCGCCGTCAAGAACGTGAGCGCGGCGGAGCTCGTGCCGATCCTGCGCCCCCTGATCCCGCAGTACGGGGATCTTGCCGCCTACCCGCCCTCCAACATCCTCATCATCTCCGACCGGGCGAGCAACGTGCACCGGATGATGGCGATCATCCAGCGCATCGATCAGATCGGCAACCAGGACGTCGACGTGATGGCGCTGCAGAATGCCTCGGCCGCGGATGTGGTGCGCACCGTCGATTCGCTCTACCAGGGAGCCGGGAATCTGCAGGAAGGGCGTGCCCTGAAGGTGGTGGCGGACGACCGCACCAACAGCGTGCTCATCAGCGGCGATCCGGCGCAGCGGCTGCGCATCCGCGCGCTGGTGGCCGAGCTCGATACGCCGTTGCAGTCGGGCGGCAACACCCGGGTGGTCTTCCTGCACTATGCCGATGCCACCAAGCTCGCCCCGAAGCTCAAGGAGCAGATGTCGGAGCTCGCGCAGCTGGGTGCCGGCGGCGCCGGGGAAGCCGCCACCAAGAATCCGACCGCGGCGGCGGAGAAGAACGCGCTCGTCTGGGCGGACAAGGAGAACAACGCGCTCATCATCACCGCACCGCCCAAGCTCATGCGCACCGTCCTCGACATCGTTCATTCGCTCGATCGCCGGCGGCCCGAGGTGCTGGTGCAGGCGATCATTGCCGAGGTGCAGGTGAATAAGACCGAAGACCTCGGCGTCAACTGGGCCGCTTACTCGCAGAAGAACACGGTGCCGCTCGGGGGCTTCGTCGAGCCCGTGGGCGGCACGAGCATCGTCGATCTCATCGGCGCGGCGAAGAACCCGGCCGCCCTCAGCACCTCGCTCCTCGAAGGCACGACCATTGGTATCGGCACCATTTCCGCCACCGGCGAGTCCTTCGCCGCCATGATCCGCGCCCTTCAGGGGACGAGCGGCACCAACGTGGTCGCCACCCCCTCGGCGGTCACCGTGGACAACCAGGCAGCGACGCTCAAGGACGTCGAGGAGGTGCCGTTCGTCACCGGCCAGTACTCGAGCCAGGCGGGGATCACCAACGGCACGGTCACTCCCTTCCAGACCGTGCAGCAGCAGGAGGTGGGCACCATCCTCAAGGTGACGCCGACGATCTCCGCCGAAGGCAATGCCGTGATGCTGAAGATCTCGGTGGAGAGCTCGAGCGTGCTGCCGAACTCGGTCTCCTCGGTCGACATCACCACTCTCAAGCGCAGCATCCAGACCAACGTGCTGATCGAGAACGGCGGCATCGTCGTGCTCGGCGGTCTGATCTCGAACGAGCAGGACCGATCGCACAACAGCGTGCCTTTCCTCGGCGGCATCCCGCTCCTCGGCAATCTTTTCAAGTCGCGAAACGACACCGCGACGCGCGATAATCTGATGATCTTCATCAAGCCAACCATCATGACCGATCAGTCGGCGGCCGCCTCCAAGACCGGCGAGACCTACGACTACATGTTGGACCAGGAGAATGCGGTAGCTCCGGAGCAATTCCCGAATCTGCTGCGCGGGGAGCCCACGCCGCGGCTGCCCCCGCTGCCGCCGCCCCCTCCGCCCGGCACGCTCTCCTCGCCGAGCCCGCTCGCTCCGAGCGCGCCGCAGCAGAGCCCGAAGGCGCAGCAGAAACCCGACACGAAGTCATCACCGCCGAGCGGCGCAGCCGCGCCGGCCCAGACCCCGCCGGCTGGAGGCAAACCTTGAGCGCCGCCGAAGTCCTGGACGAGCCGCAACAGCTCCAGAGCACCGTGCCGCAGCGGCGGCTGTCGTTCGCCTTCGCCAAGCGCCACGGCGTGCTCATCAAGCACATCACCGACGGCGAGGCCGAATGCGTCTATCGGGAGCACGTCTCCCCGCTGGCGCTTGCCGAGGTGCGCCGCTTCATCGGCTTACCGGTCAAGCTCGAGCGCGTGCCCGAAGCGCAGTTCGATCTGCTGCTGCGCCAGGTCTACGAGGCGGGCTCGGATGCCATGCAGGCGGTCGAAGGACTGGATGAGACCACCGACCTTGCGCACCTGGCGCAGGAGCTGCCGGAGCAGGCGGATCTGCTCGACAGCGACGACGATGCGCCGATCATCCGCCTGATCAACGCGGTGCTCACTCAGGCGGTGAAGGAGAACGCCTCCGACATTCACGTGGAGCCGTTCGAGAATCGACTGGTGGTGCGCTTCCGGGTCGATGGCGTGCTGCGCGAGGTGCTGCAGTCGAAGCGCGCCGTGGCGCCGCTCGTGGTCTCGCGCATCAAGGTCATGTCGAAGCTCGACATCGCGGAGAAGCGTCTGCCGCAGGACGGGCGCATCAGCCTGAAGATCGCCGGCCGGGCGGTGGACGTGCGCGTCTCGACCATTCCTTCCGGTCACGGCGAGCGCGTGGTGCTGCGTATCCTCGACAAGCAGGCGGGACGACTCGACTTGAGCGCCCTCGGCATGGACCCCAACACCGAGGCGCTGATCGACGAGCTGATCCACAAGCCCCACGGCATCATCCTCGTCACCGGGCCGACCGGCTCGGGCAAGACGACCACGCTATATGCCGCTCTCGAGCGTCTCAACGACAATACCCAGAACATCATGACGGTCGAGGACCCGATCGAGTACTACATCGACGGCATCGGCCAGACCCAAGTCAACACCAAGGTGGAGATGACCTTTGCGCGGGGGCTCCGGGCCATCCTGCGCCAGGACCCCGATGTCGTCATGATCGGGGAGATCCGCGATCTCGAGACGGCGCAGATCGCCGTGCAGGCGAGCCTCACCGGACATCTGGTGCTCTCGACCCTGCATACCAACACCGCGGCGGGCGCCGTCACCCGCCTGCGCGATATGGGGATCGAGCCGTTCCTCCTCTCCTCGAGCCTCATCGGCGTGCTTGCGCAGCGCCTGGTGCGGGTGCTGAACCCCGAGACCAAGCAGCCCTTCCAGGCCGGCGAGTACGAGCGGCGGCTCCTGAATCTCGGACCCGAGGATCCGTCCCCCGTGCTCTACCGCCCGGGGCGCGATGCCATGGGGGGCTACCGCGGCCGCTCGGGCATCTACGAGCTGATCGTCGTCGATGACACCATGCGCACCATGATCCACGACGGCGCGAGCGAGCAGGAGCTCGAGCGCCACGCCCGGCTCACGACCCCTTCCATCCGCGACGATGGCCGCGCCAGAATCCTGCGCGGCGAGACCACCATCGAAGAAGTGCTGCGGGTCACTCGCGAGGATTGACATGAAGCGCTCGATCCGGCGGCCACGTCCCTGTGCCTCGGGGGCAGCAACCTGATGGGCGCGTTCGAATACATCGCGCTCGACAACGCCGGCAAGGAGCGCAAGGGTGTGCTCGAAGGCGACACGCCGCGCCACATCCGCCAGCTCCTGCGCGAGCGCCAGCTCCTGCCCGTGACGGTGAGCGAGGTGGCGCAGAAGGAGGCCCGCCGGCAACGATCGTTCGGGCTGGCCCGCCGTGTCTCGCCCGCCGACCTGTCGCTGTTCACCCGCCAGCTCGCCACGCTGGTGCGCGCGGGACTGCCGCTCGAGGAGTCGCTGCTCGCGGTCTCGCAGCAGACGGAAAAGCCCCGGGTGCAGAGCATCATTCTCGGTGTCCGCTCGAAGGTGATGGAAGGACACACCCTGGCCGATGGCCTCGCGGAGTTCCCTCGGGTGTTTCCCGAGATCTATCGCGCCACCGTCTCCGCCGGCGAGCAGGCCGGACACCTCGACAACGTGCTCGAGCGCCTTGCCGCTTACACCGAAAGCCGCGAGGAGATCCGGCAGAAGATCCTGGCCGCGATGCTCTACCCCATCGTGCTCACGGTGATGTGCTTCATCATCGTCTCCGCCCTGCTCGTGTTCGTGGTTCCGAAGGTGGTCTCGGTGTTCGAGGCGAGCAAGGCCCAGCTGCCCCTCATGACGCGCATTCTCATCGGCACCAGCGCTTTCTTCAGGGCATACGGCATCTGGGTCGTCATTCTCCTCGTCATCGCCCTCATCGGCTTTCAGCGCTGGCTGCGCGACCCCGAGGCGCGGCGGCGCTACCATCGACTGCAGCTTCGCCTGCCGCTTGTCGGCAAGCTCGCCCGCGGCTTCAATACCGCGCGCTTCACCCGCACCTTCAGCATTCTCTCGGCGAGCTCCGTGCCGGTGCTCGAGGCCATGCGCATCGCCGGGGAAGTCGTGACGAATCTCCCCATGCGCGATGCGGTGGTGGATGCCGCCGCGCGGGTGCGCGAAGGGGCGCCCATCGGGCGCTCGCTGTCCACGAGTAAGCTCTTCCCGCCGATGACCGTCCACCTGATCTCGAGCGGTGAGTCGAGCGGGGAGCTCGATTCGATGCTCGAACAGGCTGCGGTGAGCCAGGAGCGCGAGCTCGATGGCATCCTCGCCGCCATGGTGGGCCTGCTCGGGCCGCTGCTCATCGTGGTGATGGGCCTTTTCGTCATGGGTATCGTTTTTGCCATGCTGCTGCCGATCTTCCAGATGAATGACCTGATTCACTAAATCCGGCATTGCAGATGTCACGGAATCTGATTTAACTTTCGCGCGATCCCTGGAGGACCCTGGTGTCCCGGATGAGCGAGAAATCCGAATCGGAAGAGTTCGAGAACGAAGAGGACGACGAGCCCGTCGTTGAGGAAGGCGACGTCGATCTCGATCAGGTCATCAAGGACCTGGACCTGGCCAAGCGGCGCGGCCAGCGCGTCGGCGATCCCGCGTGGCGCCGGCTCGAGCGCCTGCTCGAGGAGAAGCGCACGGCCGAGCTCACCAGCGACTTCGAGGACTACGACGTCGGCGAGGATGGCGAGGAGCCGGGCAAACCGCAGCGCAGGAAGAAGGGCTGAGCTGCGAGTTGGTTGCCACTCATCGCCGCAATCACATCAAAGCGACGATTTCCGCACTGGCCATGCCGTCTGCAACCGTGAGGCGGCCGACCGTGACGGGCAGCTTGAAGCGACGGGGTCCGGCGCTTCCGGGATTCACAAGAAGAGTGCCGTTGCGCTCGAGCACGCCGGGCTTGTGCGAATGACCCGAGACCACCACCTGAGGGTCGTGAGCACCCGGCTGGGCGCCGAGATCCTTGAGGTCGTGCAGCACCTCGATGCGGACGCCGCCCAGCTCGAGCGTGAGCCGCGCAGGTAGGTGGCGCGCCCAGGCGCCTCGATCATTGTTGCCGCGCACGACGTGCACGGGTGCCAGCGCGCGCAAGCGCTCCAGCACCTCGGGAGCGCCGACATCTCCGGCATGGATGATCCGCTCCACGCCCAGAAGCGCCCGTACCGCTTGCGCTCGAAGCAGGCCGTGCGTATCCGAGATCAACCCGATCCTCACCGGCGTCACTCTATACTTTCGCCGGTCGGATACCACTCCACGACGCCATGCCCGAGCGAACCGAGCCTGCGTACCTGATCTCCCTGCCGGAACGCGTGATCCGCTCGGCGCTCGGCTTCGGCGCAGGACTCCTGCGCGAGGCCGGCGAGGTGGCGCTGCCGCGCGGCGTGCGCCGCAGTCATCTCTATCGAAACCTGGTGGAGGTGACGCTTCGCTACCTCATCGAGCAGGTGGGAGGCGCCGAAGGGACCTACCCCGCGGCGCAGCCTCAGACGGAAGACTTCATCGCCAGGCGCGGAGCCGGCCATGTCATCGAGCTGCTCGGCATCGCGGCGTTTCGGCTCTCGCCGGTGTGGGTGCTCGCGGGGTTGGCGGACTTGAGCGGTCTCGGACGGCGCCTGATTCCGGAGATCGCCGCTGCGCTGGAAGCGGAAGGGCTGCTCGAGAAGGGCGCGCGTTTCGAAAGCGTGGATCAACTGCTGGATGGCCTGGAGCGGACCTCATCTCGCCTGGCAGAGAGCTTCAATACGCCGCCGCTCGATGTCGCCACGCTGCGCCAGGAATGGGCCGCCGTCCGCGCCGAAGCGGCCCGGGTGCGGCCACACGGGCTGCCGGCTCCTCGGGCGATCACCGGCCGTTGGGAGGACATCAAGCAGGAAGCGGCGCGACAGGGTCGATCGATTTTCGAAACCTCGTCCGTGCTGGCGGTCTCCGCCCTGCGCGCTCTGCCCTCGAGGGCGCGGCGGCTGTCCGCCTCCGCTCGCGTCGGGGCGAAACACACCGGGCAGTTTCTGTCGCAGGCGATCCTCGAGGATTATGGGCAAGCGCTGCGCGAGCTGCGCCAGGTGGGCTACCTCACCTACGCCAAGCGGCAGTTGAGTCCCTATGTTCGCGCCTGCCTCGAGCAGTTCTCGCCCGAGCGGCGCACCCTCACGCAGCGGGCGCTCGAGAAGGTGGCGCGCCGGCGCAAGTGAATGCCCGCTCGGCCAGTGCCGCCCTTGACGAATACACGTGATCGACCAGGCCCCACTCCTTGGCCTCCGCCGCGCTCATGAAGTGATCCCGATCGAGCGTACGCTCCACTTCCTCGTACGTGCGGCCGCAGTGCTTTGCGTAAAGCTCGTTGATCCGGCGTTTGGTCTTCACGATGTCCTGCGCGTGCCTCTCGATGTCGGATGCAACTCCCTGAAACCCACCCGAGGGCTGGTGCACGAGGATACTGGCGTTGGGGAGCGCGATGCGCTGCCCGGGCGCGCCCGCCATCAGCAGGAACGAGCCCATCGAGTAGGCCGTGCCCATGCACACCGTGGCGACAGGACACTTGATCCATTGCATGGTGTCGTAAATCGCAAGGCCGCTCGTTACCACGCCGCCCGGGGAGTTGATGTACATCGCCACGGGCTTCTCCGGGTTCTCCGCTTCGAGAAAAAGCAGCTGTGCATTCACGAGCGCCGCCATCGCATCATCGATCTGCCCGTTGACGAACACGATGCGGTCCCGCAGAAGGCGCGAGAAGATATCGAACGCGCGCTCCCCGCGCGCGGACTGCTCCACCACCATGGGCACGAGGCTCGCGCTCATCACGCCGCCCGTCGCAAGCCACACCGCGTCGGCAAGGCGAGCATCGGCGTCCGTCCTCGTGCGCTCGTGACGGTTCCGCTGCGTGCGGCCATGAGAGTCGGCGCCACCGAGACGATCCTGAACTCCCCATGGGTGAGCCGAAGATGGGTGCCGCCCGTCGGTCGCGGAGCGAGCTCGATGGTCACTACGGAATGGACCTCATCGCCGCCGCCACCGCCGGCTGCGTGCTCGCGATCCCGACAACGATAACGCAGCAGCCGGTGCGGCTCGGCAGCCACGATCTTGTAATCGCTGGCATCGACCGGGCGGACGTTCGGCTCGCTGCCATCGCGACCGTCCGTGGGCGCAGAATCCTGCGGGGTGAGCCACGCCTCGAGCAGCCGCGGCTCCGTCAAGGCGCGCCAGACCTTCTCCGGCGGTTCTTCGAAGTCACACTCGAAAACCAGAGAGTCGGGAGGATCCGATGGCGCTGTCATGGTTCGATCTCCTTCAAGACCCGTCGCAACTTCTGCAAGCGCTCCGGCCAGAATTGCCGATGACGCTCCATCCAGCCTACCAGCGGCTCGAGACCGGCCGGATCCGAGCGGTAGTAGGCCCGGCGCCCCTCGCGCCGCTCGCGCACCAGCCCCGCGCGCCTGAGGCTCGCCAGGTGTTGCGATATGGCCGGCTGCGAAACCGCAAACCCGGCCGTGATCTCCGCCACGCTCATTTCGCGGCGGCAGAGTCGCTCGAAGACGGCGCGGCGCGTGGGGTCCGACAAGGCCTGGAAAAGCTGTGATTCCAACATGCGTTAATCATAAGTACATACTTATTAGTTTGCAAGGCCAATGGTTGTCGTTTCCGCCGTCGAGGTCGAGAATGGCGCCGTGAGCCCGCCGACCCAAAGCCCTCCAAGCCCCGTCGCGCACGTCTCCGATACCGCGCTCTGGGTCGCGGTGCATCGGGCGCGGGAGTCCAAGCGCAAAGACGCCCTCTTTCACGACCCCTACGCCGAACGGCTCGCCGGTGAGCGCGGCCTGCAGATCGTCGGCCAGCTCGAGCGCGGCGCGGGCAGCGCCTGGTCGATCATCACCCGCACGGCCGTCCTCGATGAGCTGATCATGGCAGCCATTCGAGATGGAGCCGATACGGTCCTCAATCTGGCCGCGGGCCTCGATACCCGCCCGTACCGGCTTGCCCTTCCCTCGGGCCTCCGTTGGATCGAAGTCGATTTCCCCGAAATGATCGCCTACAAGGAGAGCAAGCTCACCGACGCCCGTCCCCGATGTGCGCTCGAGCGAGCTGCCCTCGATCTCAGAGACCGCGCGGCTCGTCAGCGGCTTTTCACCCGGGTGAATGCGGACAGCCGCCAGGTTCTCATCGTCACGGAAGGTTTGCTCATCTATCTGAGGCCGGAAGAGGTTGCCGCTCTCGCGGCGGACCTGCGTTCCATGCCGAATTTCCGTCGTTGGATCGCCGACGTGCTCACCCCCGAGCTGCTCGAGTGGTTGCTCAAGTCTCATTTCAGGACGTTCGCGACCGGCGACGTGCAGATGCATTTCGGAGCGCCGGGAGGCGCTGCTTATTTCGAGCGGCTCGGCTGGCGCGCTCACACGGTGCGCAGGATGACCGAGGAGAGCCGGCGTCTGAAGCGGCAGATGCCGCGCGCGTGGCTCTTCCGGCTGATGAGCGGGCTCGCGCCCAGGTCCTTTCGGGAGCGATACGGCAAGTTCGAATCGTACCTGCTCGTCCTCGAGCCCTCGGATGCTCAGTGAAAATCGCGCGAACGGGTGATCAGCTCCCCGAGTAGCGGCGAGCGGTCGATCAGGCGGCGGGCCACGACATGCATGACGCCTTCCTGGCGCTGCAGCTCGCCATGGACCTCGAGCAGTCGCGACTCCAGCAGCGGGCGGCGGTACTCGTCCCCGATTCTCTCCCAGACGATGATGTTCACCTGCCCCGTCTCATCTTCCAACGTTACGAATGTCACTCCACTGGCGGTGCCCGGACGCTGGCGCATCAGAACGATGCCTGCCGTGCGTACCGGCTGGCCGTGCACCATCCCGCCGAGATCGCGCGCGCTGAGCAGTTGCCTCGACTGTAGCGAGCCGCGCAGCAGCGCCAGCGGATGTCGGCCCAGCGTGAGCCCGAGGGAAGCATAGTCGGCGACGATGCGCTCCCCCTCCGTGGGAGTCCGCAGAAGCGGCGTGGGCTCGTGGGCGGGCTCATGCGCCAATGGCAGCGGCCGCTCGGTCCCCGCCACCTCCCAGAAAGCCAGGTGGCGGTTGCCGCTCAGCGAGGCGAACGCGCCGGCGGCCGCCAACGCTTCGAGGTCGCCTCGATCGAGCGCGGCCCGGGCAGCCAGGTCTTGAACGCTGGCGAAGGGCTTCTGCAGGCGAGCCTCGATGAGGCGATCCGCGCCCTGGCGCGACAGCGCCTTCACCAGGCGCAACCCCAACCGCAACGCGGGCTGGCCATCCTCTCTGCGCTCGAGCGCGCAATCCCACATGCTCACACCGACATCCACGGCTCGCACCTCCACCCCGTGCGCCCGCGCATCGCGAACGAGCTGCGCCGGCGCGTAGAAGCCCATCGGCTGACTGTTGAGCAGGGCCGCCGTGAACGCGGCGGGCTCGTGGCACTTGAGCCAGGCGGAGTCGTAGGCCAACAGCGCGAAGCTGGCGCTGTGAGACTCAGGGAATCCGAACTCACCAAATCCCAACATCTGTTGGTACAACTTTTGCGCGAAATCCTCCGCGTAGCCTCGGGCTCTCATGCCGCCGATCAGCTTCTCCCGGAAGTGCTCGATCCCCCCGCTCCTCTTCCACGCCCCCATGGCGCGGCGCAGCGCATCCGCCTCTCCCGGCGTGAAGCCCGCCGCCGCGATGGCGAGTTGCATCACCTGCTCCTGAAAGATCGGCACGCCGAGGGTGCGCCTCAGCACTCCCTCGACCTCGCCGCTGGGATAGCTCACCGGCTCGCCGGACTTCCGGCGCTTGAGGTACGGGTGCACCATGTCGCCCTGGATGGGACCCGGGCGCACGATCGCGATCTCGATGACGAGGTCGTAGTAGCAGCGCGGCTGCAGGCGCGGCAGCATCGCCATCTGCGCGCGCGACTCGATCTGAAAGACACCGATGGTGTCGGCGCGGCAGATCATCTCGTAGACTTCCGCCGCCTCGGCCGGCAGGCCTCCGAGGACAGGCCGCGTGCCGCGGAAGGCGCCCACCAGGTCGAAGCACTTGCGCAACGCGGTCAGCATCCCGAGTGCGAGCAGATCGACCTTCAGCAGGCCGAGGTCGTTGAGATCGTCCTTGTCCCACTGCACCACGGTGCGTCCCTCCATGGTCGCGTTCTCGATGGGCACGAGCTCCTCGAGCGCCCCTTCCGAGATCACGAAGCCGCCGACGTGTTGGGACAGATGCCGCGGGAAACCCGGGAAAGCGACCAGCTCCTGAGCGAGGGGCAGGAGCCGTGCGAGCGCCGAGCTCGCGAGATCGAAGCCCGCCTCGCGCAGCCGCTCGCGCATCAGCTGACCTCCGTCCCACCACTGCATGACCTTGGTGAGCCGCGCGCACTCCTCGGGCTCCAAGCCGAAGACCTTGCCGAGGTCGCGCAGCGCGCTTCTCGGCCGGTACATGATCACCGTCGCGGCGATCGCCGCCCGCTCCCGGCCGTACTTCTCGTAGACATACTGAATGACTTCCTCACGCCGCTCGTGCTCGAAGTCGATGTCGATATCGGGCGGCTCGTTGCGCTCGCGGGAGATGAAGCGCTCGAAAAGAAGCGACGCGCCGCGCAGCGGATCGACGGAGGTTACCCCCAGGCAGTAGCAGACGCGGGAATTGGCGGCCGAGCCCCTGCCCTGACACAGAATCCCCTTGCTGCGAGCAAAGGCGACGATGTCATGAACGGTGAGGAAGTAAGGCTCGTAGCGCAGATCCGCGATCAAGGCGAGCTCGTGCTCGATGGCCTTGCGCTCACTCTCCGGCACGCCCTGCGGCCAGCGCCAGCGGGCTCCTGCCTCCGTGAGCTTGCGCAGATGGCTGGCCGGAGTCTCACCGGCAGGCACGAGCTCCTGCGGATACTCGTACCGCAGCTCTTCCAGTGAGAAGACACAGCGCCGGGCAATGGCCACCGTCTCCTCGAGCAGCTCGCGCGGATAGAGCTTCACGAGCCGCTCGCGCTCGCGCAGATACCGCTCACCGTTGGGATAGAGCTTGCGGCCGGCCTCGCGGATCGGCACGTTGTGCCGGATCGCGGTGACCGCATCCTGAAGCCTGCGGCGGGCGCGCACGTGCATGTGCACATCACCGCTCGCCACCAGCGGCAAGCCGACGTTGCGACCGATCCTTTGCAGCGTCTCCAGGCGCTCGCGGTCCATCCCCTCGCGCAGCAACTCGACGGCAATCCAGAGCCTCTCGGGGAAGCGCTCCTTGAGCCAGCGCGCCGCTTCGGAGACCGGGTGCTCGGGCAGCCAGAGAATGAGACAGTGCTCGAGTCCATTCTCCTCCAGGTCCGCGCGTGTGAGTGAATATCCGCCCTTCTGCGCAGCGCGCCGGCCCCGCGTGATGAGCCGACAGAGGCGGCCGTAGCCGCGCCGATCGGTGGCGAGCACCACGAGCTTCAGCCCGCAGTTCAGACGCAGCTCCGAGCCGATGATGAGCTTGAGCTGCTGCCCCTTGGCCGCCACGTGAGCGCGTACGACGCCGGCGACGGAGCACTCGTCCGTGATGGCAAGCGCCTCGTAGCCCAGCTCGACTGCCTGGCCCACGAGCTCGTGCGGATGCGAGGCGCCGCGCAGGAAGGTGAAATTGCTCAGGCAGTGAAGCTCGGCGTAGGGAGGCGTAATGGCCATCCCTGGCGGCGGGCCACCGTTTCCCAGCGGGGCCTGCGGCCGTCCAAAATCGCTCCGTGCGATTTTGTCGCAGCTCACCCAAACACTCCGTGAAGAAACCACCCATGCGGCGGCTCGCGCTCGCGAAATACCCACAGGCGTACGCCACGGCGATCAACCGCGGTGTAGTAATCGCGCGCCACCTCTCCGCCATCCCACCAGCCGGTCTCGATCCGCTCCGCCTCGCCGAGCAACCGCAGAGGTCCCCGACGCCACGGCAGCCCCTCGCGCTCGTTGAGTAGGCGCGGTTTGAGCAACAGCCAGGTCGGACGGCGAGGAGAGCGGATTGCAGAATGATCCTGGCTGGGTTCGCCGCATGCGGCGAACGGCCGCGCGGGACTGCCCCCGATTGCCGACGCAGTCCACGCCGCTTCCGGCCGATGATCCTCGATGGCCCGAAGCCCATGCACCGCCTCGGGCCCGAGCCGCGCTCGCAGTCGCTCGATGAGCTGCGGAGCCTGCGCCGCAGCGCCACCGCCCTGCTCGCCGGGCTGCCAGAGTCCTCCGGAGGACAGCACGCGCCTCACCAAGGGTCCCGAGCGCAGCTCACAGGCGCGCACCGGCTCCGGCAGGACAAGTGCGCTCAGCCGCTCGCCCAGCAATGCGGCAAGCTGCATCGGATCGGCCAGCGGCGAGGCCAGCCGCAGCACGCATCGGCTCGGTGGCACGGCGCGATGGTGCAGCCGGCACTCGAGCGCCAGTACCCCGCACTGGCGTGCCTCGAGGAATTCACCGAGCTCCTGAAGCAGCGGCTCGAGCACCGCGCCGAGAGCCGCATGACTTTCCAACTCATAGAGCAGCTCCCGACGGCGGCGGAAACGCGCGCGGACCTCGAATCGAGGCTTGAGATCGCTCGTCCGTCCGGTCAGCCGATCGAGTGTCAGCAGCTGAGCCGTGCCGAAACGGCGCGCGAAGCCCGCGCGCGGCAGGCGCAGCACCTCACCGATGGTTCGCACGCCGACACGCGCCAGACGATCCAACGTGTCCTGCGGCCAACGCAGCAGGGCGAGCGGCAGGGGCGCGAGCCTGCCGATGAGCTGTGCCGGGTCCGTGACGACCTCTGCGCTGGCTGCGGGTCTCAGAGACCCGCGCTTCCTGCGCGGGCGCTCGCCTCCCGAGTCGGCTCGCCCGGCGCGCGCCAGAACTAATGCAGCCAGGGGTGTCGGTGCGATCGCCAGCGTGCAGAGCATCCCGAGGCCCGAGCACTCGCCCGCCGTTTCCCGGCTCAGTCCCTCCGTGCCACCGAAAAGATGCAGGCTTCCCTTTACTTCGAGCAGCAGACCGTCAGGTGGATCGAGACTGACCCGTGGAGTGAGCCGTTGAACGCGGGCGCCCAGACGCTCGAGATCCTGTGGTGTGGGTTGGCTAGAGGGTGCTCCGAGGTGCACGGCCAACCACAGCTCCGCGGGAACCAGGGTCGATGCATGGTTGCGGCCGATGATCGGGCGGAGTAAATCTCCGGATCGCAGTGAAGGCCCCTGCTGCGGCGTCGGGGCGGTCGTGCTCTCCTTGAAAGGAAGCTCGAGGGCTCTGCGGTGTCGCATGGCGCCTCACCCGAAGAAAAGCTCGATGGGATACCGCGAGCCGCCCCGGCTCTTCAGCAGCGTAACCCTCGCTCCCCGGGCGGCAGGTTCTACGGCAATCCGCAAAGCCGCCGGCGAAGAGTTCCGCGCCGCCTCCCGCGGCCGAAACAGCACGCCGAGGGTAGCGCCCCGCTCTGCCGCCAGATGCAGCCGACGGATCTGCCGCGGTAACGCGTTCCGCAGCCAGGCGAGCGCCATGTCACATGTACCGGAGCGAAGCGTCTGCTCGAAAGCCCAGAGTGCGGACTTTTCGCCCGCATCCTTCCTTTGGGTCTGCACCACGAGCATCCGCTCCAACACCACACCGCTCTCGGCGAATGCGGGGGCGAAAGGCTGCAGAGGCGGCGCCACCCATGCGCACCATCGAGCCTGCGGGCGCTGCGTCATGGCGGCAAGGGCAGGCAGCAGCAGCGGCAGCTCCCCGGCCCCGAAGCAGCTCGGAAGAATCTCGATCAGTCCGGCTTGCGGCCAGCCTCCCCCGGGCAAGCCTTCATCGAGAACTGGAAAGCCGGTAGGCAGCGTGCGCGTCCGAGCGGCGCTGCGACCTCGCCAGATGGCGGGATGCTCGAGGAGTCGAGAAAGCTCCCGGGACATGGCAGGTCCCGGGCATTAAACGAGCCCGTGGGACTTCCCCCGGCGCAGCACACCGACCACGATGCCCTCGATGAGCAGAGGTTGCTCCTTGAGGTCCACCTTGATCGGCTCGAAGTCGCTGTTCTCCGGCAGCAGCCACACGATGGAGCCTTCCTGACGATAGCGCTTGACGGTGACCTCGTTCTCCAGACGCGCGACGACGATCTGACGGCTGCGCACCTCCGCCGTACGGTGGACGGCGACCAGATCGCCATCGAGAATGCCGGCATCTTTCATGCTCATGCCAGTGACCTTGAGAAGGTAATGCGGCCGCGGCTGAAAGAGACCCGGGTCGATCTGCAGGCGGGCTTCGAAATTCTCTTCCGAGAAGATTGGCTTGCCGGCGGCGACGCGTCCGATGAGTGGCAGGCCCATCTGCTCGCGGATGGTGTCTTTCAGCTGGATACCCCGCGAAGCACCCGGCACGAGCGCGATCACCCCCTTGCGGGCGAGCGCCCGCAGGTGATCCTCGGCGGCATTGGGAGACCTGAAGCCGAGCTCGCGGGCGATCTCCGCCCGGGTGGGAGGCATGCCGGTATCGGCAATGAAGCGCTGGACGAGGCGCAAAATTTGCATTTGGCGCGGGGTGAGGTCGGACATCTTGCGCTGCCTGTTCATTTATACACCACTGCGATTATATCCAGATTGAAGCCCATGGCAAGAGGGCTCGTCCGGGACTCGCGTCGTGGTGACGAGGTGACGGCAGGCGCCCCCGCCGATCTGACAGCCACCCCTTGCGTCCAGCGCAACGCATGCCTCGCGAGCGCTGCCCCAGGCTTGCGCGCAGCAGGGATCGCGCAGCGCAACGGCCGCGAGCTCATCCCCGTTGAGCCAATCGCAGCTCTACCGTCTTCGGTCCTCGCGTACAAACTGTCGCGAGTCAAAGACAAGAAAGTACGTTTGGAGTTGCATTTCCGCCGCGAATTTGGTGCAGTTGCGTGCTGCGAAGGCGGTGGAGCGCAGACCGGTCGCGGGCGTGCCCGTCGCCTTCGCGTTGCGTGTGTCTCAGGACCTCCCGAATCAACAACCCAGAAGGGGACTTGTATGAAGTGCGCGAGTGTTGTGAAGGTGGCTGCTGCCGCGGCAGTCGTGATCGGCCTTGTAGGTTGCCAGGACCTCAAGCCGATGCAGTCTGATATCGCGGATCTGAAGTCGCAGGTTGCCCAGCTGCAATCGCAGGTGGCTGCCGCCAAGAGCTCGGCAGACCAGGCGGCGAGCGCCGCTCAGTCGGCCAGCCAGGCGGCCAGCGGTGCGCAGAGCACTGCGAACCAGGCGCTGGCTGCCGCTCAGGCCGCTCAGTCGGCGGTCGATGCCACCAACGAGAAGATCAACCGCATGTTCAAGCGGTCAATCTCCAAGTAAAGGGCGGTTTCCGTGCTTTAAAGAACGCCGCGCACCCGCGCGGCGTTTTTCTTTGTCTACTGCGAGCAAAGTCAGTAGCGGATCAGGGCCGAGCCCCAGGTGACTCCGCCGCCGAAGGCTTCCAACAGAATCAGATCCCCGCGCTTGATCCGCCCGTCGCGCACGCCGACGTCGAGGGCGAGGGGGACGGATGCAGCGGAGGTATTGCCGTGCTCCTGCACCGTCGTGATGACTCGATCCATGGGCAGGTCGAGCTTGCGCGCCGTCGACTGAATGATGCGCATGTTCGCCTGGTGCGGCACCAGCCAGTCGACGGCCGAGCGGTCGAGCCCATTGGCCGCGAGCGCCTCGTCCATCGCGCGGCCGAGCGTCGTCACGGCGATCTTGAAGACCTCGCTCCCCGTCATGGTGATCGCGCGCCGGGCCTTGGCGGGATCGGAGCTGGCGGCGATGCCGCCGCCGCAGTAAAGCAGATCCTTGTACGTGCCATCGGCGTGCACGTGAGTCGACAATATCCCCGGCGCATCGGCCGGCTCGAGCACGACGGCCCCCGCTCCATCGGCAAACAGAACGGCCGTCGAGCGATCGCTCCAGTCGGTGATGCGCGAGAGTGTTTCGGCACCAATCACGAGCGCCCGGCGCGCATCGCCGAACCGCACGAACTTGTCGGCGATCGAGAGCGCATACATGAAGCCGCTGCAGGCGGTCTCCAGGCTGAATGCCGCCGCTCCACGGCAACCGAGCCGCGCCTGCAGCAGCGCGCCGCAGTTGGGGAATACCATGTCGGGAGTGGTCGTGCCGAAGGCGATGAAATCCACATCGGCAGGCTTCACCCCCGCCGCATCCAGGGCAGCGCGCGCGGCGCGCTCCGCCAAATCGACCGTGGTCTCGCCGGCGGCGGCGATGTGCCGCCGCTCGATCCCGGTCCGCTCGCGAATCCATTCGTCGCTCGTGTCCATCATCTTCTCGAGATCGAAGTTCGTGAGAACTTTTTCCGGAAGGTACGAGCCTGTCCCCGCGATACGCGAATAGTTCAAGTTGTCGAACCCTGTGCTGAATCGGCTCCCTGTGCTGCGAGCGCCTGTGCTATATGCGCGGTCAGTCCACGACGCGCGGCGAGAGCCGCGGTGATGATCGCCCGTGCGAAGGCCAGACCGTCGGCTCTGCCGTGGCTTTTTACCACGACACCGGTCAGGCCGACCATGCAGGCGCCGTTATATTTGCGCGGATCGAGGCTCGCCGCCACCCTCCTCAGCACCCGGCGGGCGGCGAGGCCGGCCAGCCGATCGAGCCAGGAGGCGTGAAATTCCTGACGCATGCGATCGGCAATCAGACCGGCCGCGCCCTCCATGGTCTTCAGGGCGACGTTACCGGTAAAACCGTCGGTCACCACGACATCGACATCGCCGGAGAAGATGTCGTCGCCCTCGACGAATCCCACGTAATTGAGGTGGCTGGTGGCGAGGAGCGCGTGCGCGGCCTGTACCACCTCGTGCCCCTTGATGTCCTCCTCTCCGATGTTGAGAAGCCCGATCCGCGGGGAGGCGAGCCCGAAGACATCGCGCGAGATGATCGAGCCCATGGCCGCGAACTGCCGCAGCTGTTCCGGCGTCGCCTTGGTGTTGGCGCCGAGATCGAGCATGTGAGTGTGGCCGTGAGCGGCCGGGATGGCCGAGATGATCGCCGCCCGCTCGACGCCCGGCAGCGTCTTCAGCACGAAATGGGCGATGGCATTCAGCGCACCGGTATTACCGGCACTCACGCAACCGCAGGCGCGGCCTTCCTTGACGAGCTCGACCGCGACGCGCATGGACGAGTCTTTCTTGCGGCGGATGGCCTCGCGGGCGCTGTCGCTCATGGCCACGACCTGGCTCGCGGGGACGACCTCGATGCGCGAGCGCAGCGCCTGCGAAAGCGAGGATAGCCGCGCCTCGATGAGAGCGGCATCCCCGACCAACAGCGCGCGCAGACCCTGGTCCTCGCGCAGCGCGGCGAGCGCACCGGCAATGTATTCGGGCGGCGGATGATCGCCGCTCATCACGTCGATGGCGATGGGCAGCACGGTCGGAGCGGTGCGCGCTCGTCAGTGAAGCGAAGCTATTCCTGCTCTTCCGCCTCGGCAGGCTTCTCGATCACGCGGCGGCCGCGGTAGAAGCCATCCGGGGTGATGCGATGGCGCAGGTGTGTCTCTCCGGACTGCGGATCGGTCGACAGCGCCGGGGCCGCGAGTCCATCGTGAGAGCGATGCATGCCGCGCCGCGACGGCGTCTTGCGACTTTTCTGAACAGCCATGGTGTCCTCGTGCGCCCAAAGCGCGCTCTAGCCTAAAAACGAATATTCTAACTACTTGTGCCTCAGCAGCTCGCCGAGCCGCTCGAAGGGCCGCTGACTCACGTGCTCCGGCTCCGCATCGGCGACGATCGGCGCCGAGGGCGGCACGGCGCAGTCACGCAGCTCCTCGTGCAGCGGCACGATCGGCAGCGCGAGCAGCAACTCCTCCTCGACCAGCTCGCCGGCGCTGATGCGTCCCTCGCGCGCGAGCACCGGCTCGAACTCCTCGGGTACCTCGGGAGCCTCCGACTCAGCGCCGATCAGCGCTACGGCCGTCGTGCTGTCGATCGGGAGCTCCATCGCCTGCATGCACCGCTGGCATTGCAGCGTGGCCTTGCCGGCGAGCGACAACTCCGCGACGGCAAAGCCCGACTGCTCTTCGAAGCGAACGGTGCCGTGCACGCTCCCGCCGATGCCCGCGATCTTGGATCTCAACCGCGGCAGCTCGGCCAATGGAACGTCAAAATCGATCTCGGCCTCGCCACGGGCGAGCCGATCGATATCGAGCGGCTGAGACCAGGGCGGCGACATGGGGCGCGTATAATAGGTATCGGCCGCCGGCAAGTCAAAATCGGACTGCTTGTGTTAAGTCTTTGATGCCTCAGCTCATTCTCGCCTCGACCTCGCGCTACCGCCATACCCTGCTCGAGCGGCTGGGCATTCCCTTCACTGCCGTGGGCCCAGAGGTAACGGAAGACGCTCTGGCCGGGGAGCTGCCCCCGGACCGCGCGCTGCGGCTTTCCGTCGCCAAGGCGCAGGCCGTTGCGGCGCGCCGACCGGATGCCGTCGTGATCGGGAGTGACCAGGTCGCGGCCATCGGCAGCAGGATTCTCGAGAAGCCGGGCAATGCCGCGCGCTGCCGCGCCCAGCTCACCGCGGCGAGCGGCTCGAGCACCCGCTTTCATACCGGGTGCGCAGTGATCGCGCCGCAGGCCGGCATCCGACTGGTGCACATCGATACGACCATCGTGTTCTTTCGCAGCCTGAGCGCGCAGGAGATCGAGCGCTACGTGGAACGCGAGCAGCCGCTCGATTGTGCCGGCGGATTCCGGGTCGAGGGCCTCGGCATCTCGCTCTTCGAAAGCATCGAGAGCCGCGATCCCACCGCCCTTATTGGTCTCCCGCTGATCTGGCTTGCCGGTGCCCTGAGACGCGCCGGCTTCGTTGCTCCCTAGGCGCAGGGGGCCCTGAGCCGCGTTGTCACTTGTTTTTCGACGGCAGGCGATCGAGCACCAGGGAGAGCTCCGGCGGCAGGGGCGCGCTCGCGCTGAAGGTGCCACCCTGCGGCCATTCGAAGCTCATGCTGTGCGCGTGCAGGAACATCCTGGTGAGCCCGAGAGCGCGCATTCGGGAATTGAACTCTGCATCGCCGTACTTCTCGTCACCTGCCACGGGATGGCCGGCATAGCTCGCGTGTACCCGGATCTGATGAGTCCGGCCCGTGTGTAGAGCCACCTCGACCAGGGTCGCCGACAGCGCGCCGGCGCCGCGCGCCTCGAAAAACTGTATCGGCCGGAATTCGCTGACCGAGGCCTTTCCGGAGGCGTCCGCGCGCACCGTACGCTCGCCCCCCACCCGGGTATCGGTGCGCAGGGGCACATCGATCCGCTTGTGGCCGAGGTTCCATCGGCCAGCGAGCAGAACCAGGTACCGCTTGTCGCACGCTCCTTCGCGCAGCAGTGCGTGCACGGTGCGAAGAGTGGCGGCATCGCGCGCCACCAGCAGGCACCCGCTCGTGTCCCGGTCGAGGCGGTGCGCCAGCTCGAGCGGCTCGCCGGGTCTGAGCGCGCGCAGCGCCTCGATCACCCCGAAGCTGATGCCGCTGCCGCCGTGAACTGCGATGCCGGCAGGCTTGTCGAGGACGAGCAGCCGGTCGGTTTCCTGAACGATCGCTCGGCCCACGGCTTCCACCATAGCCGCGGGGGGAGCGCGCGGCACACCCGCCGGCCCGCTCTCGGCCTGCTCGCGAAGCGGCGGCACCCGGACCCGATCCCTGGCGTTCAAGCGCGCCTCAGGTCCGACCCGGTGGCCGTTCACGCGCACCTCTCCCCGGCGGATGATGCGGAATATTCGGCTGCGGGGCACATCGCCGAGCAGACGAGCGAGATACTTGTCCAACCGCTGACCGGCATCCGCCTCCCCGACCTCGAAGTGCCTCACGCCATGGCCCCGGCCGAGGGTTTGAAGGGCCGAGCTCGGGCTCGGAGAAGCCGTTTCCGCCCGGGAAGCCCGGGAATCGTCCTCTGGCACGTCGACCTCGGCGTAAGGCGCTGTTTCTACAATGATCTTTGCAGTATACTCCGCCCGCCGTCCTCAGATCGGACGCGCCAATGGTTGGCGGCGCACCGCGCCGCATGTTAGTTGGACCTCGCCATAAGAGGCCATCGTATTGGGCCGACAAGATCGCGCAGCCGGCGTCGAACTCCCTCAGTCAGGGTTCCGCGGGCCGCGACATCGGTTGAGAGCACCGAAGCTTTTCCGGTACCCCGCCTCGATTGAGGCGGGCATCGACGCCTATAGCGAGACTCGTGCGCAGCATGGGCGTGCGCCGAGTGGAGAATCTTCGCCGCCGCGACGCTCTGGCGTCGCAGCCTCCCGCCTGCTTGCCGGCTCCTATTTGACAGTAGGGGCACATGAAAAGAATGCTCGTGAATGCGACTCAGCAGGAAGAGTTGCGGCTCGCCCTGGTTGACGGACAGAAGCTCTTCGACCTCAGTATCGAAATCCCGTCACGCGAACAGAAGAAAGCCAACGTCTACAAGGCGCGAATATCGCGCATTGAACCTTCCCTCGAGGCCTGCTTCGTCGACTACGGTGCCGCGCGCCACGGATTTCTGCCGCTGAAGGAAGTCTCCCGGGAGTATTTTCGCCAGCAGCCTCAGGGCGGGCGCATGAACATCCGCGAGCTTCTCGCCGAAGGCCAGGAGCTCATCGTGCAGGTCGAAAAGGAGGAGCGGGGCAACAAGGGCGCCGCGCTCACGACCTTCTTGAGCCTCGCCGGCCGCTTCCTCGTGCTGATGCCGAATAATCCGCGCGCGGGCGGCGTCTCGCGCCGCATCGAGGGCGAGGACCGCGACCAGATGCGCGAGGTGATGAATCAGCTGCGCATCCCCGAGGGCATGGGTGCAATCGTGCGCACTGCCGGCGTGGGCCGCAGCGTCGAGGAGCTGCAATGGGACCTCGACAACCTCAACGCGCAGTGGGAGCAGATCTCCGCCGCAGCAAAGGACCGCGCCGCCCCCTTCCTCGTCTACCGGGAGAGCGATGCGGTTACGCGCGCCTTGCGGGATTACCTTTCCGACGACATCGGCGAGGTGCTGGTCGATGATCCTGCGGCCTTCCAGAAGGCGCAGGAATACATGCAGCGCTTCATGCCCGCGGAGGCGCAGCGGCGCCTCAAGCTCTACACGGATGACATTCCGCTCTTCACGCGCTATCAGATCGAGAGCCAGATCGAGTCCGCTTACGCGCACAAGGTGCAGCTCCCCTCGGGCGGCAGCATCGTCATCGACTACACCGAGGCGTTGGTCTCGATCGACATCAACTCCGCGCGCGCGACCAAGGGAAGCGACATCGAGACCACCGCGCTCAACACCAATCTCGAGGCGGCGGATGAGATTGCGCGCCAGTTGCGCATCCGCGACATCGGTGGGCTCATCGTCATCGACTTCATCGACATGGAGTCGAGCAAGAACCAGCGCGAAGTCGAGGACCGGCTGCGCGATGCGGTGAGGATGGACCGCGCCCGCATTCAGATCGGCAAGCTCTCGCGCTTCGGTCTGCTCGAGATGTCGCGCCAGCGGCTGCGGCCCTCGCTCGGGGAGTCGAGCCACATCGTCTGCCCGCGCTGCGTCGGCATCGGCAGCATCCGCAGTGTCGAGTCGATGACGCTCGCGGTGCTGCGCCTGATCGGCGAGGAGCTGCGCAAGGACCGCACGGCGCGGGTCATTGCTCAGCTTCCGGTGGAAGTGGCGACCTATCTGTTCAACGAGAAGCGTGAGTGGCTGCGCACACTCGAGGACCGCAGCGCCGCCGAGCTCATCATCGTCCCCAATCCCAACATTCAGACTCCGGAGTACTCGATCAGGCGCGTCAGGGACGATGAGGCCGACCTGCCGGAGAACCGGCAGACGAGCTATCTCATGCCGACGGCGCCCGAGCCCGCCGAGCCCGGCGGCGCCCGCGACAAGCGGCCGGCTGCCGAGGTGCCCGCCGTTGCGGCGCTGTTGCCGAGCACGCCGGCGCC
>DATFCZ010000125.1:0-3351 GCA_035252605.1 Steroidobacteraceae bacterium | reverse complement strand
GGGCCCCGCGGCCTGGGCGAGCGCATCCGCCATCCGTCCCTGCTCCTCGTGCGGGACCTCCTGTACCTGAGTCCACCAGCGCGCCATCTCGGCGGAGGCGAGACCCAGCTCCGCGCGCAGCAGCAGCAGGTCGTAGGCAGCCCGAAATCGCGGATGAGTCAGCAACCGCAGCGCCCGCCGGCCGGTCGGATGCTCGAGCCGTGGCTGGAGTGAGAACATCTCGCCGACCCCGAGAGAGAAGCGCCGCGGAATGGCGAGATGCGTCTGCGCCTGGCGGACCGCCCGATCGCAGGCATCCGCGATGGCCGCGAGCTCGTGCCACCGCTCGGGCGGCATCGACTCGATGATTTGCGCGATGGGTCCATAAAGAAGGAGCGCCAGCAGGAAGGTCGGGGTGACCGCGCGCCCCGCCGAAGCGCGCGCATCCGTATTGACGAGACCTTTGGTCAGCAGCTGCTCGACCAGGCCGCCCGAGTGGGCGCTGAGATACGCATCCACGCTCGGCAGGAGCTCGGCGAGGAGCCCCCGCTGCCGCAGGACGTGCAGGCTCCGCGCGCCATGCCCGGTCAGAAAGAGCTTCAACATCTCATCGAAGAGGCGCGCCGGCGGCACGCCGCCTAGAAGCTCCCGCAGCCGTCCGATGGGCTCGGCGGTCTCGGCGGCGATCTCGAAGCCGAGTTTCGCCTCGAAGCGGGCCGCACGCAGCATCCGCACCGGATCCTCGCGAAAACGCGTCTCCGGATCGCCGATCATGCGCAGGCGCCTTGCAGCGATATCCTCCACCCCGCCGACATAGTCCCAAATGGAGAAATCGGCGATGTTGTAGTAGAGCGAGTTGGCGGTGAAATCGCGCCGCCAGACGTCCTCGTCGATGGTGCCGTAGACGTTGTCCCGCAGGATGCGCCCGGTCTCATCGAACTTGCGCTCGGTGTCGTCGCCCTCCTCCGGGTTGCGACGGGCCGCGGGCCTCTCAGAGGTCTCATCGAGCTCCGGCGCCTCGCCGTCCTCGGGATCGGCATCCGCCAGCGGCTCCTCACCCTGAGACGGCGCGCTCGCTGCCCGGAAAGTCGCGACCTCGATGGTCTCCTGGCCGAAAAAGACGTGCGCGAGGCGAAACCGTCGCCCGACCAGCCGGCAATTGCGGAAGAGCCGCTTGACCTGCTCGGGCAGGGCGTCCGTCGCTACGTCGAAGTCCTTCGGCTCCAGACCGAGCAATAGGTCCCGCACGCAGCCCCCGACCAGGAAGGCATGAAATCCGCCGTCCTTCAGCCGATAAAGCACCCGCAGCGCATTCGGCGAGATGTGGGAGCGGGAGATCGAGTGCTCCGCCCGTGCGATGATCCGGGGCTTGGCTGCGGGCGCCACCAGGTGCGCTTCAGGGGCATTCAATTCGTGGCTTTCGGCTTGGATCTGGGACACAGCCTCGCATTATACCGGGGCAAGGCCGCTTTCCATTGCCGGTCAAAGTTTTACGCGCCCTTAGACATTCCGGCGGATGTCACCTAGGCTTGCGTCCCAACCAGCCTGCGGGGGCGCAGGCCATAACTTGGGGTGCGAGATGGCAGGTCCGACGAAACTCAGACGCGATGCGGGGGTCATTGGGCTCCTATACGCAAGTCTCGGCAGCATCATCGGCTCGGGGTGGCTCTTCGGCGCGCTCCATGCCGCGGTGCAGGCCGGGCCTTGGAGCGTCTTCTCCTGGATCATCGGTGCAGTCGCCACCCTGTTCGTGGCTCTCGTCTTCGCCGAGCTCTCGACCATGTTTCCGAACTCGGGCGCGCTGGTGCACATGACTCACGTCAGTCACGGCGATCTGGTCGGCAAGATCTGGAGCTGGATCCTCTTTCTCGCGTTCGTGACCGTGCCTCCGGTGGAGGTGAGCGCCGTGCTCACCTATGCCAACAGCTACATACCCGGCCTGATCGATCCGCACAACGGGCTGATGACCGGGGTCGGCATGGCCTGGGCGGCGCTGCTGCTGGCGTTGGTGGTGGCGCTCAATTTTCTCGCGGTGCGTTGGGTTCTCGCCATCAATAGCGCGGCGACCTGGTGGAAGCTCGTCATTCCGATCGTGACCATCGGCATCCTGATGGCGTACTCCTTTCATCCGTCCAACATGGCGGCGCACGTCGCCAGCACACCGAAGAGCGGCATCTTTACCGCGGTGGCCACCGCCGGCATCGTGTTCAGCTTTCTTGGCTTCCAGCAGGCCATCGCCCTCGCCGGCGAGACGCGCAACCCGAGCAAGTACGTGCCCATTGCCGTGATCAGCTCCGTGCTGATCGGCATGCTGATCTACGTGGGCCTGCAGATCGCCTTCATCACGGCGCTCAACCCGAGCGACATCAGCAACGGCTGGGGAAACCTGCACTTCACCGGCATGTTCGGCCCGCTCGCGGCCATAGCCGTGGCGGTGGGCGCTGTCTGGTGGGCCGTTATCCTCTACGTGGATGCGATCATCTCGCCGCTCGGAACCGCATTCATCTACGTCACCGGGAGCCCGCGCATCATCATGGCCGCCGGTGAGATGGGCAACGCACCCCGACACATGGTGCTGCTCAACCGCCATGGCGTGCCGTGGGGAGGACTCATCGTCACCTACGTAGTCGGCGTGGTGTTCTTCTTCCCCTTCCCCTCCTGGCAGAAGCTGGTCTCGGCCGTCTCTCTCATCACGGTGCTCTCCTACAGCATAGGCCCCGTGATTCTGCTCTACCTGCGCAAGGTGCTCCCGGAGGCCGAGCGCCCCTTCCGGCTGCGCGCGGCCGGCATCGTCGCGCCCATCGCTTTCATCTCTTCCAACTGGATCATCTACTGGACGGGTTATGCGGTGACCGAGTGGATGTTCGGCGCGGTGATCGCCTACGTCCTGGTGTATCTCGCATGGTATGTCGCTGTGCGCCGGCCGCTGCGTGAACTCGGCGCTCGCGAGGCCTGGTGGGTGGCTCCCTATCTCGCCGGCATGTGGGCGGTGAGCTACTTCGGCCCGGCGGGCGCCATGGGAGGCAAAGGCGTGATCGGCTTCTTCAACGGGATGTGGATCATCGCGGGCTTCAGCCTCGTCATCCTCTGGCTCGCGGTGCTGGCAGGCCAGGACCCGCAGGCCGTGCGGGAATGCGCCGCTCGCGTGAAAACCCTGGGATCGAGCGGCGTCGAATCGGGCCACGGAATAGCGGAGTACGAGCCCGCCCCGTGAGTGGTGCGGTGGCGCCGGGCCTAGGAGCCCGTCCGAGTAATGGATTCGATACACTCGCGAGCAGGGTCTGTGGGGTTAAAAGGCATGGCGAAGACCTTTCGTGAGTGGAACGTAGAGCAGCGCTGGCTGCTGCCGCCGTCGGTGATGGACTTCGTGCC